>NZ_CP125619.1:1616666-2362500 GCF_030053115.1 Pseudomonas svalbardensis
AAGCGATAGCTGGCGCTGCTGATGCGTGGCGTTTGATAGGTTTCGGCATCGCTTTGTTTGTCGCCATAGAACCAGTCGGTGTACTGCGCGTGTTTCAGCTGTGTGCGGCGCTTGAGCATGTTGGCGTGGAAGTGCTTGCGCGAATGGTTTGCGTAGCCCTTGACCACCGTGCCGGAGAAGAACTCGCCGACGCTGCCGGAGCCATAGCTGAACAGGCCGATGTTTTTGCCAGAGAGGTCTTGCGCGTTGTTTTCCAGCAGTGACAACAGTGCGATGTAGAGCGAGGCGGTGTAGCAGTTGCCGATGGCTTTACCGTAGATCTGGCTGTCAGCGTAGCTGCTTTCGCCGAGCGCGGCGGCTGCGGCTGGCTCCAGGGTTTCGAACACCGAAAAGGCTTTCTTGGCCATTTTGGTGAACGGTTGATGGAAGCACAGGTAACTCAAATCGGTGAGCGCCAGGCCACCGTCGTTGCGGTAGTTCTGCCAGGAATGCTTGAGCGATTCCATGTAAATATCGATCGACAGCTTGCCGTCGACAAACGCGGTGGAGGCGAAGTTCGGACGCCAGAAATCCATGACGTCCAGGCTGTATTTACCCTCATGCGGGTGAATTTCCAGAATGCGTGGGTCTTTGGCGATGATCATTGCGATAGCCCCGGCACCTTGGGTGCATTCGCCTTCCGAGTCCTGTTTGTAGCGGGCGATGTCCGAGGCAATCAGCAGGATTTTTTCGTTTGGACGCTGGCGCACCAGTGCACAGGCCATCTGCAGGCCGGCGGTCGCGCCGTAGCATGCCTGTTTGAACTCGATGACTCGGCAATCGGCTTTGAGCCCCAGCATCCGGTGCACGAAAAGCCCGGCGGACTTGGACTGGTCGATACCACTCTCGGTTGCGAGGATGACGGTCGAAATGGACGCTCTCAGATCGTCGGTCAACAGCGGTTGGGTGGCGTTTGCGGCCATGCTGACGATGTCTTCGTCAGGCGCTGGAACCGCCATGAATTCCTGACCAATACCCACCAGGTATTTGTTGGGATCAATGTTATGCCGCACGGCAAGTTCGTGGAGCGGGAAGAAGTGCTCCGGTACATACAACCCAATGTCATCGATGCCGATCTTCATGTTTAATTCCATGATCTTTTATTCCATAGGTGAGGTGTTGGTGTTCTGCAATGCGGCGTCGCTTTAGTAAGCAATCAAATGACGACCAATTATTGCCGTAACCCTCTCAAGTTGGAAAAGTGAAATATTCAGATTGGATCCAGTACCTCCCTTCATGTTTTTCATTACGCCTATGCATGTGAATGTTTTTTAGGCAGCCCTCAGTCATCATGCGCAGTGTCGGCGCAGGCATTATTCATTAAAAAAATCGGTGATTCTGCTGCACACGGCGATGTGGCTGTTTTATGAACAACGGCAGAGGCTGGATGTGACAGAAAAGTTACAAGGGTTATGCTTAAGGTATTTGTCGATTTATCCTTCGGAAAAACAAGGTTTTTGGCTCTGACAATGGCCTTGTGGAGGAGGACGCTAAAGAAGGGAGTCAATCAAGAGTTGGAGAATCTTAAATAACAAGGCAATAGACTACGCACCCACTGGAATGACCAGTCAGTGGCAGGGAAGTTGAGAGGGGCTGTGCTTTTTTAATTAGCCTGTGGCGCTTGTTTGTTTTTCTAAAATAGACTCCTGGCGTGTCGCGCGATAGCGGTATTTGGAACGCGAGTACTATTGTTCGCGCTGGGTAACATTGATAAAGGTAAAGAGCGGGTCTGGAAAAGTGAATTAAGTTGAGTCAAACCAATCATTGTTTTCATGTGTTCTAAAATGACACGGATCGACAGTGAGCACGCACGAGTCGAGCGCGTCGATTGAGTAGGGTGAGAGGTTTTTTTGTGGTAAAACGCCACGTCGCAGTAGCTTTGATTTTTACCTGATACGGACAAGGAGGTTCGAATGTTTTCCAAGATCAGTCTCGACCAGTGGCAGGCTTTTGTTTCTACGGTTGAGTGTGGCGGTTTCCAGCAGGCTGGCGAGCACATGTTCAAGTCGCAGTCGGCCATCAGCCATTCGGTCAATCGCATGGAAGCCCTGCTGGGTCAGGAACTGTTTCTGATCGAGGGACGCAAGGCGGTATTGACGCCTCTGGGCCAAGCCCTGCTGCCTCAGGCCAAGCACTTGCTGGGCTCGGCGCAAAAACTTGAGCGACTGGCCAATCAGTACCAGCCGGGGCTGTTTACCGAACACGCGCTGGCGGTCGACATGCTGTTTCCCGCCGATTTGCTGGAGCAGGCGCTGTTCCGGTTTTCCTCCGTTTTGCAAGGGCACCGTATCCGGTTGTACGAAACGGCGTTGTCCGGCGCACGCGAACTGCTGGAAGACGGCAAGGTCGAGCTAGGCATCGCCAGCAGTCTGCCGGCGGGCTATATGCAGGAATTCTTGCTCAACGTCTCGCTGCTGTGCGTCGTGGCGTCCGATCACGCACTGGCCCATTTCAACGGCGAGCTGAGCCTTACCGACATGAAAGACTACCGGCAAATCGTGATTCGCGATTCGGGCATGCGCATCTCGCAGAACAGCGGTTGGCTCGGCACGTCGCAGCGCTGGACCGTGAGCAACCTGAGCACCGCGCTGACCTTTGTCGAACGAGGCCTGGGCTTTGCCTGGCTGCCGGAGCACATGGTCAGCGAGAAGCTGGCGAGTGGTCAGTTGCGCACGGTGCCTTTGTGTCATCAGCGTGAACGCGAAGTGCCGATGTATATGGGCTTCCCGGAAGAGTACAAGCTCAACCCGGAAGTCCGGCTGATGACCGACATCATTCGTGAGCTGTGCCAAGGAATCAAGAGTGACAAATCCGAGGCCCTGGCCCTGGCACTCTGAAACCGTGACCCACCTGTGGCGATCGAGCTTTCCTCAGAGTGTCTTGGCGTCTTGTTGCGCCAGGTCTGCCGGCAGGAAGTCCTTGTCGGGGTCGTAATCGGGTTTCAGGTACTGCGCCAGACTTTGCAGGTCAGCGGGGCTCAAGGTTCCGGCTGCAAGCTTCAGGCGCAGGCCGCTGAGGATGTAGCTGTAGCGAGCCAGGTTGTATTCGCGTACCGCGTTGTACAGATCACGCTGGGCGGACAGGATGTCGACGATGTTGCGGTTACCCACTTCATAGCCGACTTCCGTCGCGTGTAACGCGCCTTGGCTGGAGATGATGGTCTGGCGCAAGGCGCGCACCTGTTCGCGCTCGCTGTTGACCGAACGAAAGGCATTGCGTGAGGCCTCGACCACCTCCCGTTGCAGGCTGGTCTGGTCGTATTCGCTTTCGTCGAAACGGTGATAAGCCTCGCGAACCCGAGAGCTGGTGCGTCCACCGCTGTACAGCGGCAGCTTGAAGTTCAGCAGCACTGAGCTCTGTTTCTCATTACCGCCGCGCTGGCCGAAGGCAGGTGGGTTGTCCATCACATCGGCGTCACCCTCGGCATACCCCAATTGCAATCCCAAGGTAGGTAAGTGTTCGGCCTTTTTGCTGCGCAGGTTTTCCTGTGCCGCCTGGGTTCTCACCTGACTGGCACGCAGGCGCAGGTTTTGCGTCAGCGCCTGGTCAACCCAGGACTGGGCTTCGTTAGGCACCGGTGGCTCGACAGGGAGGGTATGGCGGATGCCGATCAAGGGTGCCTGAGGCTGGCCGGTCAGGCGATTCAGCGCCTGGTAAGCATCGTCGGTCAGGCGCTGGGCATTGATCACGCTGGCATGGGAGCGGTCGTAGCTGGCCTGCGCCGAAAGCACATCATTCTGGTCCGAGAGGCCGGCGTCGTAGCGTTGCCGGGTCTGGTTCAACTGACGCTCGAAAGCGCGCAGTTCGGCTTTGGTGGCGGCCAGGGTGTCTTCGGCCAGCAGCGTGTCGAAATAGCTCTGGGCGGTCTTGAGTACCAGCTCTTGCTGGACAGTGGAGAAGTCCAGTTGAGCCTGTTCGCTCAGGGCGTGGGCAGACTTGAGGTTGAACCAGTGTGCGGCATCGAACAGCGGCTGGTTCAAGGTCACGCGGTACAGGCTGCCGTTGCGTGTGTCGACATCATGCAGGTTGGTCCGGGTGCTGCCGTTCAGGGCTTGCAGGTCTATCTGTGGCAACAGGTCGGCCCGTGCCTGGGGCACAGCTTCGCGGCGGGCGAAGTAGTCTTCCTGAGCGGCGGCTATTTCGCTGTTGTGTTCCACGACCTGGCTGTACACCGACATCAGTGTGCTGCGTGGGGACGTTTCAACGGCGTTGGCCTGGGTGGCGAAGATCAGCAGGGTTATCAAAGACAATCTGAACATGACAGGTACTCTTTTTCGGCCAGCCTGTCCCGCAGAACCCGGTACGGGTTCTGCGGCAGGTGGCGAGATGAAAACAGTTGGGGGCGGAATCAGTTCGTCAGGGCGTTACTGACCTGGCTGAGTTCTTGATTGCGGGCCGAGTGCTGAGCGGCTCGGTGATCCTTGGCCAGGTAGGTATAAACGGTGGGCAGGATGAACAGCGTGAACAGCGTGCCCACCAGCATCCCGACCACAATCACCAGACCCAGGCTGAATCGGCTGTGGGCACCCGCACCGCTGGCCAGCAGCAGTGGGATCAGCCCCACCACCATGGCGGCGGTGGTCATCAGAATCGGCCGCAAACGGATAAGCGCCGCCTGCTCGATGGCTGTGCGCCGGTCGAGTTGCTGGCTCTGTTGCAGTTCGTTGGCGAACTCGACCATCAGGATCCCGTGCTTGCTGATCAGACCGATTAGCGTCACCAACCCGATCTGGGTATAGATATTGACGGTGGCGTAGCCCAGGTACAGCGGAATCAACGCGCCGCAGATCGACAACGGCACACTGATCAGAATCACCAACGGGTCGCGCAGGCTCTCGAATTGCGCTGCCAGTACCAGGTAGATCACCAGAATCGCGAAGGCGAAGGTGATCATCAACGCACTGCCTTCCTGAACGAACTGGCGGGCATCTGACAGCCAGTCATGGGTAAAGCCGGCAGGCAATGTCTGGGCTTGCGCGGTCAGGAATTTCACCGCATCGCCGATGCTGACACCGGGCGCCGGAACGGCTTGCAGGGTGGCCGAGTTCAGCTGGTTGAACTGGGTCAGCTTGTTCGCTTCCACCGCCATCTCGAAACTGACCAGTGTCGACAGTGGAATGTGCGCGCCGTTGGCCGCCTCGACGTATTGGCCCACCAGCAGTTCGCCGGACATGCGCTGGTTGCGCGGCACCTGCGGGATCACATCGTAGGCCCGACCATTGAGGGCGAAGCGGTTGATGTAGTTTTCGCCCACCAGCACCGCCAGTGAATCACCGATCGCCTGCATGCTGATGCCCAGATCGTTGGCCTTGGTGCGGTCGATCTTGATGTTGACCAGCGGGCTGTTGAAGTCCAGATCGCTGTCGACCACAGCGAACAGTCCGCTAGCGCGCGCCGCTTGCTTGATGCGTTCCAGTTCTTCGAACACCACGCGGTGATCCTGGGAGCTCTGAATCACCATCTGCACCGGCAGGCCACCGGTGGAACCCGGTAATGAGGGCAGTTGGAAGGCAAAGATGCTCATGCCTTCGATCTCGTTCGCTTCCTGCTGCACCTGGGCCTGAATGGTGTCGGCGCTGCGGGTGCGTTTGTCCCATTCGCTGAGGTTGGCGCCGCCGAATGCGCTACGTGGTCCGTCGTTGCCGACCACGACCCAGGTCATGTCGGTTTCCGGGTAGGTGCCCAGCAAGGTGTCGAGTTTGCGCGAGTAGGTTTCGGTGTAGTCGATGTTGGCGTACTGCGGGGCCTTGGCCACCGCCAGCACTTGTGCCTGGTCTTCGCCGGGGGCGAGTTCACGCTGGGCGTTGAGGTAGAGAAATGGCAGGCTGGCGAACACCAGCACGGCAATCACAGCGGTGATCCACGAATGGTGCAACGAGAAGTCCAGCACCCGGCCGTACTTGTCGCCCAGCCAGTGGAAGAACCGTTCCGCGCCACGGGCCATCACGCCTTCGTTGGACTTGCTGGTGAGCAGCAACGAGCTCATCAGCGGCGACAGTGTCAAGGCAACGATCCCGGAGACGATCACCGCCCCCGCGAGGGTAAAGGCGAACTCTTTGAACAGTGCGCCCGTGAGGCCGCCCATCAGGCCGATGGGTGCGTAAACCGCCGCGAGGGTGATGGTCATGGCGATCACCGGACCACTGATTTCCCGTGCTCCCACCATCGCCGCATGCAGCGGTGACTTGCCTGACTCGATATGTCGGTGGACGTTCTCCACCACCACAATGGCGTCGTCCACCACCAGCCCGATCGCCAGCACCATCGACAACAGGGTCAGCAGGTTAATGCTGAAGCCGAACAGGCTCATCATCGCCGCGGCGCCGACCAGCGACAGCGGAATCGTCACCAGTGGAATCAGTACCGTGCGCATCGAACCGAGGAACAGGAAAATCACCACGGCAACGATGACCACTGCTTCCAGCAAGGTGCGCATCACTTCGTCGATGGACGCCTTGATAAAGCGCGCGACCTCGAAAACGATGTTCATGGTCATGCCCGGCGGCAGAGTTTTCTGCACTTGAGGCATCATGTCCTCGACCCCTTTGACTATGGTCAGCGGGTTGCCGCTCGGCGTCGGGTGCAGGCCGATGAAGACGCTTTTCTCACCGTCCATGATGCCGCTGGTTTCATAGGCGGTGGCGCCCAGCTCGGCAGTGCCGATGTCACTCAGACGGATCAGCGTGTCGCCCTTGCTCTTGATCACCAGCTGTCGAAACTGCTCGACGCTGGTCAGATCGGTGTTGATGTTGATGTTGGCCGAAACGTATGCGCCCTTGGTCTGGCCGGGGGCTGCCTGGAAGTTGTTCTTGCGGATCGCCTCGGCCACGTCGCTGGCGGAAATATTACGCGCCGCCATGCGCACCGGGTCCAGCCACAGGCGCATCGCCAGGGTTTGACCGCCAAGCACTTCGGCATTGGCGACTCCGTCGATGGAGGAATACAACGGCTGGATCACCCGCGACAGGTAATCGGTAATGGCCGGCAGGCCGATATCCTTGCTGGAGAAACCGATGTAGATCACCGCTGTGCCTTCGCCGGAGGATTTGGCGATCACCGAGTCATAGGCGCCTTCGGGCAGGCGGTACTTCACCTGATTGACCGCCGCCATGATTTCCGTCAGCGCCTTGTTGGAGTCGGCGTTGAGTTTCAGGCGGATGCTGATCAGGCTCTTGCCCTGAGTCGAACTGGACGTCAGGTAATCGACCCCGTCGACCGAGGCCACCGCCTGGGAAATCGGTTGGGTGACGAACCCCTGCATCAGCGAGGAGCGGGCGCCGGGATAGTTGGTGGTGACGGTGATGGTTGCGCTTTCCAGTGCCGGATACTGGCGTATCGGCAGATTGAGCAGCGCCAGAACGCCGAGCATCACGATCAGCGCGCTGACCACCAGCGTCAGCACGGGGCGACGAATAAACAGGTCGGTGAATTTCATACCGGAACAGAGCCTTCTTCTGTTGCTCGTTGGCGAAGGGAACGCTTCATTGCTTTTGCGCCATATCCAGGAGCGGGCCATTGTTCTGGGCCATGGCATCCTCGGTGATGCGCACCGGCATGCCATTGCTCAGCTTGATCTGGCCGGAAATCACCACGCGCTCACCGGGTTTGATCGCATCAAGTACGACGATGCGATCGCGATGACGGGGGCCGACCTTGACGAACACCTGCTCGACCTTCAGTTGGCCGCCATTGTCGCGCACCACAAACACCGAGTTGCCGTAGGCGGTGTAGTTGATCGCGGTTTCCGGCACGGTCAGGGCGGTGGTCGGGTTGGGCAGTGAAATCGTGACGTCGGCGAACATCCCCGGTTTGAGCAATAGGTCAGGATTGTCCAGCGTGGCCTGGACCTGCATGGAGCGGGCGCCTGGATCGATCTGCTGTTCGAGGGTGCTGACGGTGGCCTTGAACAACCGGTCCGGGTAGGCGTCGACGCGCAAATGGACCTCTTGGCCAGGCTGCAACTGGGCCGCGGTCTGTTCCGGCATCGGGAAGTTGACGAACAGGCGCGAGAGGTCGGTCAGGGTCACTACCGGATCACCGGGGTTGAGGTACTGGCCCAGGTTGGCCCGGCGAATACCCAGGACCCCGGCGAACGGTGCGCGGATGGTCTTCTGGTTGATCACTGCCTGGACGCCGGCGATATCCCCGCGCACCTGGTCATAATTGGCCTGAGCCTGATCCAGTTGCGATTGCGTGGAGGCCAGCAGCAAGACTTTGCGGGTGCGCTCCAGGGCCAGCCGGGCGTTCTTGGCCTGGGCCTGTAGCTTGCTCATGTCACCCTGCTCGGGTTCATCATTGAGCTTGATCAGCACCTGGCCGGCGCTGACGCTTTTGCCGGAGGTGAAGTTCAGTTGCACGATCCGCCCGCCGACTTCCGGCGAGACCTGGACTTGATTCACCGCTTCGAGGGTGCCGACGCCGGAAAGCTCCACCGGGATAGGGCCGGAGATCACGCTGGCCACGGCCACCGGAGTCAGCGCGGCCACTGATGCGGCAGGCTTGTCGGCTTTGCCGCTGGCCAACAGCGGGGTGAAGGCGGCAATCCCGATAGCCACTGCCAGCGCAGTGCCGCCGCTGAGCCAATAAGTCATTTTCATCTCAGTTGTCCTCGACAATCGGTAGGTTATCGGCAGTGGCTTGCTGGATTTGTGTGAAGTTGCCGCGCAGCATGTCCAGCGACAGAGCCCCCGGTATCACCCACAGTCCTTCGACCACGAGGCTCGGCACCGAGCTGATGTTCAGGGCCTGGCCTCGGGCGAGGTCGTTTTCCAGGTCACTCAGCGCGTGCTGTTCCAGGTACTGGGCGAAGTGTTCCGCGGTGAAGCCTTGCTCCTCGGCCACTTCGAGGATGGTCTGCAGGCTGCCGATGTTGCGGCTCTCCACCAGATGGGCGTGCTGCAGGCGGTCAAACATCAGTTCGTGGGCCTTGGGCCCGGCCAGGGACTGGGCGGTCTGACAGGCTTTGGCGGCCAGCAGGCCCGAGGGGTATTCAAAATCCTGTTGGCGCATGCCTTCGATATTGATGCGCTTGACCTCTTCGGCTTTTGCGCACTGTTCCCAGTGCTGGAGGATCACTTCCTTGGCCTTGGGCATCGAACCGAAACGCTGGATCATCTGCGCGTTGTTCGATTGCAGGACGAAACTGCGATGCTGGATATCCAGATCGAACTCTTCGCTCAACGCTTTCAAACGAGGGCCCAGTACAAAGCACCAGCCACACACAACATCATGAAAATATTCAACTTTTAGAGGCGACATGGGGGATTTCCTGAAATCAATGAGATGGCAGGACTATCCCTTGGCGGGTGATGAACAAAAAAGCGACTTTTTTGAGGTATATCCACCCATGGTGTTCATCATCGGGCGGATAGCTGTCGTAGTAGACAGGCAGTCGCGAGGCACTCCGCTTACCGGGAAGGGCCAATGGCGCTGGCGTTTAAGGGCGGCGTTCCCCACAGCTTCATAAACTGTCGTCAGTCTTGGGGACCGGGAGCCGCTGATGAATCGCAATGAGCTGCGTAAGGCCGACATCAATCTGATGGTGGTGTTCGAGACGTTGATGCTCGAACGCAACGTGACGCGAGTGGCGGAGAAGCTGTTTCTCGGGCAACCGACCATCAGCTCGGCACTCAACCGTTTGCGTGCGATGTTCGAGGATCCGCTGTTTATCCGGGTCGGCCGCCGCATGGAGCCGACGACGCGGGCCTGAATTCCATAACGCCGTTGAGCCTCTTTATAACTCAACTCGCCTTTTTCGACCTGATCGACGACCGACAATTTAAAAGTCAGCGTGTAATCCCGCTGACTGCGTTTTTCGCCCGTATCCATTGCACCTTCCTGATAAGAAGTCAGAAGGTGTAAACCTTATTCGGGACGAGACAATTACCTAGAAAAAGCCCAGTAGCTGAAAAGTTACGGGGCTTTTTCGTTTCTGGGGTTTTAGTTTTTCATCTTGATAAGCTGTCAGCGCAGCGCAGACTGATTCAGAAAGTAAGATGCATCCAGGTCATTAGCTATCATGAGAACAGAGCAAATCACCGGATGACGGAGGAGTGCATGAACAGGTGGCGACGGCTTTGGGTGTTTGTGAAGCTGGTGGCAGCATTTGCGGCCTGCCTGACCGTTGCTGTTGAGGCTTTTCGCTACATGTTGGAAAGCCCCGACGCAGCGCAGCTACATCCTTTGAGCATTGTGGTTGTCGGGCTTATCTTCGGCTTCATCACCTATGGAATCCTTTCACTGATTGATAGGGTTGTACGGGGGGTTTTACCCCGTCCTGACCCAGTCGCCACCACGGCAGCACCACTTGAGGAAGATCCAGCGCTAATGCCGGAACAGCCTCTGGCCTTGTCAGCTGACGATTCAACTCAGCAGAAAAGTTAGTCAGCTGACGTCGGAACAGGTAACGCTACAGCGTAAGAAAATTAAGCCAGTTTCTAGGAAAACCTACTCAACCAAGTCACTCTATTTACCACCCCCCGTATCCATTGGCCGCCCCGCGAATCAAGGGTATTTCTCCGAAATATCCCCTGACATTGAAACCCGTTGCCTCAAAAAATCCTCATCTACTCTGGTTTCGCAGGTCACTGATCTGCCGTCATCAGCAATCGCAAGGAGCGAGCAATGTATTTTGAGATTTACAGGCAAACCCGTGGCATCGCACAGACTGGCAAAGGTCAATGGCGGTGGCGTTTGAGGGCGGGAAACCATGAAACGATTGCCAGCGGGGAGGCTTACGTCAACAAGGCTGATTGTGTGCATGCCATCAGCTTGATCAAAGGGACCCACGATCAGACGCCGGTCAAGGAAATCTAGGCTTCAGGCGGTGAAGCTGCTCGGTCAGAGCAGCTTCGTTTCAACGGGCGGTCTTACGGTTGTGAGTGGCCCAGTTTTCGTTTGATCAGGTCGTAGACATCCTTGTGGGTGGAGTTGTGCAGGGATTTATCCTTGCAGGCCGATGCCAGGAACGTTTTAACCTCTTCCTTTGCGTGAGGGTAAAGTCCGGCGACGTAGTCGGCTTCATGGTCCTGGGTGCAGTTGAAGTGTTTGTCGTCTTTCGCTTTATCTCTAGCCATTGGTAGGCTCCCTTGAGTTCAAATGGTTTTCGATGGCCAGGGCCGTTTTGCCCCAAACGTTGCTGAGCTTAGAGGCGCTAGCGAGTCCCGCCATACGAGCAACGAAATCAGGAACGGGATGTAGGATTGGTCAGGTGTCTGCATTTGCGTTAAACGTAATGTGCTTGAGTCGCATAGACGCCGATTGCGACACCTGCCTAAACGGTCAGCAGATTTGGGAGCGGGGTCAGTGGATGAATCGTAACGAACTACGCAAGGCCGACATCAACCTAATGGTGGTGTTTGAAACGCTGATGCTCGAACGCAACGTAACCCGGGTGGCGGAGAAATTGTTTCTCGGCCAGCCGACCATCAGTTCGGCGCTCAATCGCTTGCGCACGATGTTCAATGACCCGCTGTTCATACGTGTCGGGCATCGTATGGAGCCAACGGCGCGGGCCGAGGAGATTATTCTGCACCTGTCTCCGGCGCTGGATTCGTTGTCGGTGGCGTTGAGCCTGACCCATGATTTCGACCCCGCCAGCAGCACCATGACCTTTCGTATCGGGCTGTCGGACGATGTCGAGTTTGGCCTGCTGCCGCCGTTGCTGCGAGCCTTGCGCCATGAAGCACCGAAGGTGGTGTTCGTGGTGCAGCATGTCGATTACTGGCGGATCCCGGATTTGCTGGCGTCCGGCGATATCACCGTTGGTATCAGCCAGACTCGCGGGCTGCCGGCCAACGCCAAGCGCAAGTTGTTGCGGCACATCCTGCCCTGCATTTTGCGCGCGGACGCATCGGACACAATGCTGACGCTCGATGAGTATTGCGCGCGACCGCACGTGCTGGTTTCCCACACCGCCAATGTCAGTGGTTACGCCGATGAGTGGCTGGCGGAGATTGGTCGTACGCGCCAAGTCGTCCTTTCCGTGCCGCAATACAGCTCGCTACCGGCCTTGCTAGCCGGGACCGATCTGATCGCCAGTCTGCCGGACTACGCCGCCGAAGCGATGGCCGCGTCCGGCCAGTTGTTCAAGGAACCATTCCCGTTCAAGACGCCGACCCTGGATCTGTCCATGGTCTGGCTCAGTCATGTCGATACCGACCCTGCCGAGCGCTGGTTGAGGTCGAGGCTGGAGGCGTTCATGAGTGAACGCGCGGTGTTAGCACTGCCCGAGTGAGGGCAGTGCTGTGTTATATGTACGACCTTTCTGCCCACATTCAGGAGCTCTGTCATGCCTCACCTGCACATGGAATACACCGCCAACCTGCCCGAGCTCAACGCCGACGTGGCGTTGATCCGGCTCAACAATGCGTTGGTGGCTTCCGGTCAGTTTGCTGCTGAATACGACATCAAGAGCCGAGCGGTGAAGGTTGAGACGTTCAAGGTCGGCACGGTGTTAGCTGAGCGAGCCTTTGTGCATGTGAAACTGGCACTGTTGAGCGGTCGCTCACCGCAGATCAAGAAGCAGTTGTCCGAAAGTTTGCTGGCTGTGGTGCAGGAGCTGTATGAATGGCCGACGGACATTGAAGTCCAACTGGCCGTGGAAATCCTCGACATCGATCGAGAGTCCTACACCAAGATCGCCATCAGCCACTGAGTTTCAGGCCATTTCCTGCTCGGTGCAGGCCTTGACCACTTGCTCGCGCAGCCAGGTGTTGGCGCTGTCCTGATCGACATTCTGGCTCCACTGCATGTCGAGGCTGAAACCCGGCAAGCCGTTGGGCGCTTCGCAATGATTGAAGATCGCCTCGTTGGCCAGCAATTGCTGGATACGCCGAGGCAGAGTCAGGATGAAGTCGGTGCCGGTGATCATCTTCAGTGCCGCGCTGTAGCTGTTGGAACGCGCGACGATCTGCCGTTTTTGCGCCTGCTGCGCCAGCCAGCCGTCGACCATGTTGGTGGTGGACGTCCAGGGTGTCGGGAACACGTGCCGGCGTTCGACGAAGGCTTGCAGGCTTAAACGCGGCTCCGGTGGTGTGGCACGTTTATCGAAGACACAGACCAGGTCGTCCTCCAGCAACATCCGGGATTTGAAATCGCCGTGAATGCGATGAAAGTTCGGGCTGAAGCAAATTACCAGGTCGAGGCTGCCGTCGCGCAGTTCTTCGGCCGGGATGTCGGTTTCAAACTTGTGCATGTTGACCATCACCGGCAGGTCAGCGAAATCGAAGCTTTTCAATAGACGTGGCAGGATCAACTGCTCGAAGTATTCCGGTGCACAGATATTGAAGGTGACTGGTTGCAGGGTGGGGTCGAATGCGGGCGCACCGGCGTGACACAGGTTGATGCTTTCGAGGATCTTCAGCACGTGGGCGTACATGGTGCTGGCTTTGTAGGTGGGGCGCATACCGGCGCGGGTATTGATGAACAGTTCGTCTTCGAAACTGGTGCGCAGCTTTTTCAGGCAGTAACTCACGGTGGACTGGCTGACGCAGAGCGCCTCGGATACACCGCTGACGCTGCTTTGCTCATACACGGCGATAAATACCATGAGGTCCTGCATATCGAGCTTTCTAAGCAAGTTACTGTTCAACATCCGTTTCGTCTCGCTGTGCTCCTTGCGCTGACTGTGCGCAAACTTGTACGAGTGATCCTAACGGAACGATGGTGCCAGGAGAATGCCCTGTAGGAGTTTTCATGGAAAGTTGTGGGGCAGTTCCAGAGGCCTTCAGCCCTGAATGGCTGCAGGCACCGCGCGGCGACTGGACATCAGCAGTGCCCACATACCGACTCCCACCAGCAGCGCGCCGATGATTTCCAGCGGCAGTGGTGACTGACGTAACCAGAACCAGTGAAACAATGTGAGAAACAGCGTGCTCAGGTAAATGTAGGAAATGACCGAGGAAGGGGCGATGAGGCCGATGGCCCGATGCAGCAGCCAGAAGGTCGCCAGCGTGGCGAACACCGCCAGGTAAATCAGCCACCAGAAATCGCTCACGGTCAGCAATGACGCCGATCGCCAGCCGCCGCTGAACCCACAGAATGCCAGCAGAAACAGTGCGCCGAACAGCATGTTCCAGAAAGTCATCCCCACCGGGTCGCGCCCCTTGAGGCTGCTGGCCTTGAGCCGTTGACTCAGGGGCGAGTAGAGCGCCATCGCCAGGCAACCGACGCCATACACCGACACTGCATATAGCGAAGGCAGCTCATCAGGGCCTGCGCCTTTCAAAACCAGCAACACGGCCCCGGCAGCGGCAATCAGCATCGGCAGCACCCGCTGTTTCAGGTTGCTGTCAGGCATCAATACGGCTTCGAACAGCAATGTCAGTAGTGGCACCAAGGTGAACATCGTTCCGGTATTGATGGCCGAGGTGTAGCGCAGTGCCTCGAACAGCGAGCCGAAATACACCGCCAGCAGCAAGCCGAGCGCGGCATGGCCGAACAGTCCGCAGGCGGTCATGGCGGTATCGCCCTTGAACAGCAACAGCGGCAAAAACACCAGGGCGCAGAACAGCAGGCGTAAACCGGTCAGCAGGATCGGGTCGATGGCCTGGCTGACCTGTGCTGCCGCAGAAAACGATGCAGCGATCAACAGTGCCCAGAGCAGCATGCCGACGTGAGCGGTGGCGAAACCGGTGTGTTTCATGATGTGGGTTCCTGGGTCAGCGAATGTGTTGGGCGTAATGCCGCGGATCGAAGCGCAAGACCATCAGGATCATCAATGCCATAACGCCGGTCAGTGACCACCAGGCCCATTCGAAGCTGCCGAGTTGGTCGCGGATCAACCCGGCAATCAGCGGCGAGAGACCGGCGATCAGGTAGCCGATGCCTTGCACGAACGCGGTCAGGCCGCCGGCACGCTGGGGATTGTCCAGATGATCCAGGGACACGATCAGGCTCATCGGGAACAGTCCGCCGATGCCGAGCCCCAACAGGCAGGGCCACAACAGACTCAGGTATTGCGGGCTGAGAATAAGCCCGCAGAAACCGGCCATGATCAGCGCCAGCAACACCACCAGCACCACGCGCCGGTCACGGCTGCGGTTGGCGATGGCGGGTGTCAGCAGGCCGGACAACACTTCCATGGCGGTCAAGAAACCCAGCAGCAACCCGGCGTTTTGTTCGCTCCAACCCTTTTCCACGTAGTACGGCGCCAGCCAGGCCAGCACACAGGTGTAGGACGCCGTGCCCAGGCCGAAGAAAATGGCGAGCAGCCAGGCGCGGGAATTGCCGAAGAAGGACCCATTGCGTTGCGCTTGAGCAGGCTGCGCCGGCATCCGTTCACGTTGCATGCACCAAACCAGCAGCGCTACCAGCGCCAGTGCCGCCCAGATCGCCAGGCCCACGCGCCAGCTGCCGGTGCGGATCATCACCAGCGGCGCAAACGACGCTGCAATTGCTGCTCCGCCCATGATCGACGTGACGTAGAGCCCCATGCACACGGAAACGTTGTCGCTGAAGCGGGATTTGATCAGCGCTGGCATCAACGCCTGGATCAGCGCGATACCGATACCCGCCAGCACGGCGCTGAGGATCAGTTCGGCCGCCGATTCGAGGAATAACCGCGACACCGTGGCCACGCCGATGATCAGCAGCGAGAGCACCACGGTGCGTTGTTCGCCGATTCGTTGGCTGACGCCCAGACCAAAGAACATCGCCAGCCCCATTGCCATTACTGGCAGCATGGTCAACAGCGAGGCTAGGCTGAAACTCAGTGCAATGTCGCCGCGAATCGCCGACAGCAAAGGACCGACGGCGGCCATGGAAGGCCGCAGGTTCAGGGCAACAAGAATGATGCTGAACATTAGCCAAAGGGCGGGGCGAGAGGTTGCGCGAACGTTTTCCATCTATCGGACCTTGAATGACAAGGAGCCGATTAGGCGCGCGAGGTCTGCAGGCCGCAAATCAGAAAGTCCGGAGCAGTATTTAGAAATTAAATACAGCGGTGTGAAGCTGAAAGGCGCGAACAATGTTTAGCGAGTCCGCAACCAAAGTTCTTCAAATCCCGATTTAACGACTTAACCTCCCGTGTGACGCTGCTGGTCATCTGTTCTCTGTGGTTTTTTCTATGGACGGTTGTCCCGTCGCACTTCCCTCCGAATTAGCCTTTTGGGCGCTGTGGCACTGCCGTCACGCGCGCCCACCGGATTCCAGCATTTCCCGTTGATTGTTCTTACAGGTCCCGCGCTATGCGCCGGGATCAAAGCGGCGACGCCTGTGCGTTTGCCTGACGCGGAAATAAGAGAATTCCCATGAGTGTTGCCACGACATCTTTCGCCTCCAAGCAAGAAGCCCTGACTTTTCTGGAACAGAACCCGGATATCGAGATGTTCGAGTTGTTCATCCTCGATAACAACGGCGTACCGCGGGGCAAGTTGCTGCACCGCGATGAACTGCTGGCGGTGTACGAAAGCGGGCGGCCATTGCCGAGCACCATTCTTGGCCTGACCATCAACGGCGATGACGTCGAAAACTCCGGCCTGGTCTGGGACGTTGGCGATATCGACTGCCGGGCGTACCCGATCAGCGGCAGTTTGACGCGCATGCCGTGGCGGCTGATTCCTACGGCGGCGGTGCAGGTCAGCATGCACCCGAAGGAGGGCATGCCCGCGACGATTGCCGATCCACGGCATCTGCTGGCGAAAGTCATCGAGGGCTTGCAGGCCGACGGTTATTACCCGGTGATGGCGGCGGAGCTGGAGTTCTACCTGCTGGATCAGCAGCGCGACAGCAACGGTCGGCCGCAACCGGCGCGGGATGTCGATGGCGGGCGGCCGCGAGGGACTCAGGTCTACGGATTGCGTGAACTGGAACAGATCGAGCCGTTTCTGGCCGATCTTTATAGCGCCTGCAAACTCCAGGGCATTCCGGCGCGCACGGCGATCTCCGAATACGCGCCGGGGCAAGTGGAAATTACCCTCGAACACCGCACCGACGCCTTGCAGGCGATGGACGAAGCGGTGCGCTACAAACGACTGGTCAAGGGCGTGGCGCACAAGCACGGGATGACGGCGTGCTTCATGGCCAAACCGTTCGATGACCTGGCGGGCACTGGCATGCACATGCACGTCAGCCTGGCGGACAAGGAGGGCAACAACCTGTTCGCCAGCGAAGCCCCGGAAGGTACGCCGTTGCTCAAACAGGCCGTCGGCGGGATGCTCAGTACGTTGCTCGATTCATTGCTGCTGTTTTGTCCGAACGCCAACTCTTACCGTCGCTTCCAGACCAACAGCTATGCGCCGCTGGCACCCACCTGGGGGGTGGACAACCGCACCGTGAGCTTGCGCGTACCCGGCGGGCCGGCGTTTTCCCGGCATATCGAACACCGCATCTGTGGCGCCGACGCCAACCCGTATCTGGCGGCTGCGGCGATTCTGGCCGGGATCCATCGCGGAATTCGTGAACAACTCGATCCTGGCGCGCCGGTGGAGGGCAATGGCTATGCTCAGGCCACGGAGCTGTTGCCGACTGACTGGCTGACCACGTTGCGGGCGCTGGAAGGTTCAAGCTGGGCTCGGGAGGCGTTCGGCGGTGAGTTCCTCGGCGTGTACCTGGCGGTAAAACGTGCCGAATATCGACAGTTCATGGGCGAGGTCGGCGAACAGGACTGGCGTTGGTATTTGAATCAAGCCTGAACAGAGCCTGAACCATTCTCAAATAAGTTAAAAGTTTTGGCCTAGTGCCACGAGCCAACTAATCGTTGGCTTCTTTTTCACAAAAAATTGATGGTTGGCTGCCTAAAGTTAGTGCTGTCTCGGTAAATGAAATTTTCACATTTGCCGAAGGCACTTCTTTTCAGGAACAGCCGATCATCATGTTGAAGATTAAAGCCGTGGGCCCCGAGTGGGTGACACTGATTGCCAGCACCTTTCTATTAACGGGCTTCAATCTCGTTCTCTGGCAACACCTGTTTGAAATCACGGCATCTGACGGTCAGGGCATCGTCATGCGCGTGGCTTTCGGCTTGATGATTCTGGCTGCCTTCAACATCGTGCTGACCCTGCTGGCGTTCCGGCCTGTACTCAAACCGGTCTTGACCCTGATCTTTATGATCAGCGCCGGGGTGGCGTATTTCATGAGCCAATATGGTGTTTTGATTGACACCGGGATGTTGCGTAATTTTGCGCAAACCAATGCGACGGAAGTGCGTGACTTACTCTCGATTAAGTTGCTTGTTTATATTGTTTTGCTCGGTATTTTGCCGTCCTGTTTGTTGTGGAGGACGCCGGTTAGTTACCGTCGCTGGCACCGTGAACTATTCAGTAAAGTTCTCGTGTGTGTCGCATCAGTTGCTGTGATCGGTGGTGTCGCACTGGTTAACTATCAAGGCTTGTCTTCATTGTTTCGAAATCACCATGAGTTGCGCCTGATGGTGGTGCCGAGCAACTACATTGGCGCCTCGGCCGGCTATCTGCGTGAGCAGGTCGCGTCTGCGCGGCAACCCTTTGTCACGCTGGGTGAAGATGCCCAGCGAAATCCCGCCTGGCAAACCCATGGCCGCAAATCCCTGACCGTGCTGGTGGTGGGCGAAAGTGCCCGGGCCGAGAACTTCGGCATCCTGGGGTATGACCGTGACACCACACCCAAACTGGATAAAGAGGCTGGCCTGATCGCGTTCACCGACGTGCATTCCTGCGGGACGGAAACAGCGGTGTCGGTGCCGTGCATGTTCTCCGACATGGGCCGTAAGGATTACAACGCCAGCAAGGCAAAGAACCAGGAAGGCCTGCTGGACGTACTCAAACGCGCGGGTCTCGAGGTGATCTGGCGCGATAACCAATCGGGTTGCAAAGGCACTTGCGATCGGGTCACCCTCGACGACGTCAGTAACCTGAAAGACCCGGTGCTGTGCGCCAATAGCGAATGCCGCGATGAAATCCTGCTGCAGGGTTTGCAGCACTTCATCGATACCCTGGATAAAGACACGGTACTGGTGTTGCACCAGATGGGCAGTCACGGTCCGGAATACTTCAAGCGCTACCCGAAAGAATACGAGCGCTTCACCCCGGTTTGTGAAAGTAACGCGCTGAACAATTGCAGTCGCGAAAGTATCGTCAATGGCTACGACAACACCCTGGTGTATACCGATCACGTGCTGTCCACCCTGATCGATTTGTTGCGTAACAATCAGGACAAAGTCGACACCGCGATGCTCTATCTGTCGGACCACGGCGAATCCCTGGGCGAGTACAACTTGTTCCTCCATGGCACGCCTTACATGTTGGCGCCGGAACAACAAAAGCATGTCGCGATGCTGGCCTGGTTTTCCGACAGCTATCAAAAGTCGTTCTCGGTGGACACCCATTGCCTGCAACTGAGTCGCGAAAAACCCTTGAGCCAGGACAACCTGTTCCATTCGATGCTCGGTTTGCTGGAGGTCAAGAGCAAGGTCTACAACCAGGACCTGGATATGTTCGCCGGATGTCGCGGTGCGGTGATCGACGGTGTGTTGGCCAAAGAGTGAGTGCTTCAACCTTTTTTTCACGCACCGGCCGCTAACCTGCGGCCGGTTAGAGTTTCCCCCCGAGAACCATTGCACATGTCCGCTCAGCCCCCATCCGCCATCGAGCTTGAGATCGCCCGGCGCTACGATCAGGAGCACGCCCGCGTCTGTCTTCAGCCGCGACCGCGTGGCCTGGCCGGGCGGTTGACGTTCTGGCGTGACGAGCAACTGGTGCGCAACGCGCTCAAGGTTGCCGGCGAGCCGGGCCTGGTTCTCGATTTGGCTTGTGGTGTCGGGCGCTTCTGGCCGGTACTGGCCGAGCATGCCAACCGGGTGATCCTCGCGGCCGACCCGTCGCAGGACATACTCGATCATGCCCGCACCCATCATCCGCAGAACCTGCTGAAACGGGTCAAGACCTTTCAGAGTTCAGCGTTCACCATCGGCTTGTCGGCGAATGCGGTTGACTGCATTTTTTGCATGCAGCTGTTTCAACACCTCACCAGCCCCGACCATCGCCTGGCCATGCTTAAGGAGTTCCATCGGGTCAGTCGCGATACGGTGATTGTGGCGGTACGGGTCGATGCTCATTTCAAAGGCCGGCGCACGGATGCACAGGGCGTTCCGGCCCGACCGTTGGCCAGCAAGGCCGACGTGGAAGCCGAGTTCCAGCGCGCAGGTTTGCGCTTGCTCAGTCATCAGGACTTCCTGCCCGGCTGTGCGCGGATGCGCGTCTACGTACTGCGTAAGGCCGGCTAGTCTCCGCTTGTCAGACATTTCTTGCTGTTTGGCAGGCATTTTCGCTAAAGCTCTTGTTCAGTGGATGCGCGGAAATCGCCGGGGGCGATATATACTGCGCGCCATTCTTCAAGGGAGAGCCGTGTGGCCATCGATATTCACTGGATTCGCGACAACGATAGCCTCGGTCAGTTTTGCGCCGAGTGGCAGCAGCTGCCATTCGTTGCCCTCGACACCGAATTCATGCGGGTCGACACCTTTTATCCGATTGCAGGCCTGCTGCAGATCGGCGATGGCGTACGCGCTTACCTGATTGATCCACTGAGCATCGATAACTGGCAGCCGCTGGCCGCGTTGCTGGAAAATCCGGCGGTGGTCAAAGTCGTCCATGCGTGCAGCGAAGACCTCGAAGTCCTGCTGCGCCTGACCGGCAGCCTGCCGGCGCCGTTGTTCGATACTCAGTTGGCCGCCGCTTACCTGAACCTCGGTTTTTCCATGGGCTATTCGCGGCTGGTGCAGGAAGTGCTCGGCATCGACCTGCCCAAGGGCGAGACCCGTTCCGACTGGCTGCAACGTCCGCTTTCCGACACCCAAATCAGCTACGCCGCCGAAGATGCCTTGCACCTGGCGGAAGTTTTCGTACAGCTTCGTCCGAAACTGTCTGACGACAAGTACGCCTGGGTCCTGGAAGACGGCGCCGAGCTGGTGGCCAACCTGCGTCGCGAAGTTGATCCGTATGAGGTCTATCGCGAAGCCAAGCTGGCCTGGAAGCTCTCCCGCGCCCAACTCGCCGTGTTGCGTGAACTGTGCGCCTGGCGCGAGCGCGAAGCCCGTGCCCGTGATCTGCCGCGCAACCGCATCGTGCGTGAGCATTCCCTGTGGCCGCTGGCGCGGACTCAGCCGGACAACCTCGGCGCGTTGGCGAAAATCGAAGACATGCACCCGCGTACCGTGCGTCAGGACGGCGAATTTCTGCTTGATCTGATCAAGCGCTCTGGCAGTGTGTCGCCTGATCAATGGCCGCCTGCGGTGCCGGAGCCTTTGCCGGTGGACGCCGCCGCCCTGGTCAAACAGCTGCGTGCGATCGGCCAGGTCGAAGCCGAGCGCCTGAACATTGCGCCGGAGCTGATGCTGCGCAAGAAAACCCTGGAATCGCTGCTCAAGAGCGGCTATCCCAACGGTCCTTACCAATTGCCTGATTCGCTGCGTGGCTGGCGCCGCGAATTGATGGGCCAGGCGCTGCTCGACAGCCTGGCCACCGCCGGAGAACAGCCTTGAAACGTATTTGCTCCATTTATCGAAGCCTGAAAAAAAACGAGATGTACCTCTATGTGCTCAAAAGCGATGCACTGGAGCGCGTCCCGGAAAGTCTGATGGCCGCCTTCGGCAAACCGCATCACGCCTTCGACCTGGTGCTGACCCCCGAGCGCAAACTGTCGCGCGAGGACATCACCGTGGTGCTGGAAAACCTTGAGAAGCAGGGTTACCACTTGCAAATGCCGCCGGCCGAAGACGAATACATCGAACACTTGCCGGAGGAATTGCTGCGCCGCAACGACCCGATGTGACCGGCAGACAGGCTCTGTTCAGAGCCTGTATGAAACACTGGAATGATTTTGGCGATGGCCAGGGCGATGGAGCGATACTCCGTCGGCGGCCGTCTGCTCTGTTTTTGAAAGGTTTGAACCATGCGCGTTCTGATTGCTGAACACGACCACCCGGTGTACGCCCAGCTGTTGCGTCAAGCAGCGCCCGACCTGGAAGTGCTGACCAGCGGCGACTCCGCCGAACTGGCCAGCCAGGCCGCTGATTGTCCGATCTGGCTCGGTCAGCCGGACCTGCTGGCGACCTTGCTGCGTCAGGGCCACGAGCCACAATGGCTGCAATCGACCTGGGCGGGCATTACGCCGCTGCTGGCCGACGGCTTGCCTCGGCACTATCGCCTGACTCGGGCGGTGGGCATTTTCGGTCAGGTCATGGCCGAATACGTGCTGACCTACATGCTCGGCCACGAGCGCGAAGTGCTGCCGCGGCTGGTCAGCCAGGTCGAGCGCAAGTGGGACAGTCGCCAGGGCCAAAGCCTGGCCGGCCGCAAAGTGTTGATCGTTGGCACCGGTGACATCGGGCAGACCGTGGCGCAGTTCCTCGTGCCGTTTGGCGTCAAGTTGTACGGCATCGCCAGCGAAGCCCGCGAGCAGGCGCCGTTTGTCGAAGTCGGGGCGCTGGCTGATTTGCCGCGTCTGGTGGGTGAAGTGGATTACGTGATCAATCTGCTGCCCAATACGCCGAACACCCACGACCTGTACGACGCGGCGCTGTTCAAGCAGTTCAAGCCGACCGGGTTGTTCATCAACGTCGGGCGCGGCGTGGCAGTGGTTGATGCGGACTTGGTGGAAGCTTTGAAAGAGGGGCATCTGGCCGGTGCGGTGATCGACGTCTGCCGTCAGGAGCCGCTGCCGCAACGTCATCCGTTCTGGACCGCTTGGGGCTTGCTGCTGACTGGCCACAGCTCGGCACCGACCTCGCCACCGATGATGGTGAATCTGTTCGTCGAGAACCTGCGGGCGTATCAGGCAGGTGAGGCGTTGCGCGGGGAAGTGGATTTCAATCGCGGGTATTGAATCCACCCCCGATCAAATTGTGGGAGCGAGCCTGCTCGCGAAAGCGGTCTCACACTCAACATTGGCGTTGAATGTGACGGCCCCTTCGCGAGCAGGCTCGCTCCCACATTTTTTGCAGTGTGGCTTAGAGAGTGAAGTCGCCTTCAGCCGCCAACTCGCTCAGCGGACGACGCGGGCTTGGCTCTTCACGCGCTTGCAGGTAGTCCGCCAGCGTCGCCTTGTCGCCCAGTTTGCCCACCGCTACCGCCGCGTGCAGCACATAACCCTCAGGAATGTTCAGCTCCTTGCGGGTCAGGTCCTGGTCGAAACCGGCCATGCCGTGGGTGTGCCAGCCGCTGATGCTCGCTTGCAACGCCAGATGGCCCCAAGCGGAACCGGTGTCGAAGGTGTGCCACAAGGCCGGGGTTTCTTCAGTGGCGCCAGGCACCGCGAAGGTAGTTTTCGAGATCACGATCACCAATGCCGAGGCGTGTTGCGCCCAGCTGCGGTTGAATTCGTTCAACAGCCCCAGATAGCGCTCCCAGTTCGGCGTGTCGCGACGCGCATACAGAAACCGCCAAGGTTGCGAGTTGTAGGCCGATGGCGCCCAACGTGCAGCTTCGAAGAAGCTCAGCAGGGTTTCTTCGGAGATCGCTTCGCCGGTGAAGGCGCGGGGCGACCAGCGGTCGGTGAACTGAGGGTGGATGGCATAGTCGGCAACGCGTGGATTAGCACTCATCAGGAGATTCCTTGCTACGTTTGAAGGTGAGGGGCGACGCAAAACCCTACTGGGCGGCGCAATAACTGACAAGCTCGTTCTACCGGCAGTCGCCAACGCTTGGCCCACAAGGGCCTTGGCACTAAACTGGCGGCCTTTTCACCACCTGATGTTGATGCTTGAGCCATGGCCGCCAAAGTCGAACCGTTCTGGATACGCAAAACCCTCGATCAACTCGATCAAGAGGAATGGGAATCGCTGTGCGACGGCTGTGGCCTGTGCTGCCTGCAAAAGCTCGAAGATGAAGACGACAACAGCGTCTATTACACGCGTATCGCCTGCAAACTGCTGGACCTGAAAACCTGTCAGTGCACCGATTACCCGAACCGCCGCGATTTCGTCCCCGACTGCATCCAGCTCACACCGGGCAAGGCTGACGAATTCAAATGGTTGCCACCGACCTGCGGCTATCGACTGGTCAGCGAAGGCAAGGACCTGCCGCTCTGGCACCATCTGGTGTGCGGTGATCGCGATGCGGTGCACCACGAGCGAATTTCCCAGTCAGGGCGCATGCTCGCCGAAGGCAGCGTGGCCGAAGACGATTGGGAAGACCATCTGATTTTCCGGGCGGGTTAAACGCCAAGCGTATTAACGTTTCACGAAGGAGTGTGTATGGCTGTGGGATTGCGGCTGGCGTTGACCCTTGGACTATTAGTCCTGGGTTCGCCCGCGTGGGCGGCGAAGAAGGTTGATCTGGATTACCACGTGCGCCTGTTGCCGCAAAGCGATCAAGCCGAAGTGCGGCTGACCCTGGCTCAGGGTTCGGCGGTACGCAGTCTGGATTTCGACCTGGGCGATGGCAGCCACTACAGCGATTTCAAAGCCGACGGCCAATGGCAGCTCACGCCGGGCAAGCAGGCCCGTGGTGTGTGGCGTCCGGCCGCCGACAAGGCCAGCCTGACTTACCGCGTACGCATCAGCCACGGCCGCAAGAGCGGCAGCTTCGATACACGCATGACGCCAACTTGGGCGCTGATGCGCGGCGACGATCTGGTACCGGCGGCCAAACTCGATCAGCAGGACGGCATTGAGTTGGTTTCACGCCTTGAATTCGAATTGCCCATCGGCTGGAAAAGCGTTGAAACAGCCTGGCCGCGAATCGGCAAGAACAAATTCCGGGTCGATAACGTTTCTCGCTTGTTCGACCGGCCCACCGGCTGGATGCTCGCCGGCCACCTCGGCAGCCGTCGCACGCGGCTTGGGGAAACCGAGGTCACCGTCGCCTCACCTCAGGGCCAGGGCATGCGCCGCATGGATGTGCTGACGCTGCTGACTTTTGTCTGGCCGCAAGTGCAGGCGGTGTATCCCCGTCATCCCGTCAAACTGCTGATTGTCGGCGCCAACGACCCGATGTGGCGTGGCAGTCTCGGCGCGCGCGAATCGATCTATCTGAACACGCGTTTACCGCTGGTCAGCGAAAGCGGTACCAGTGCGCTGATGCGGGAGTTGGCGCAGGTGTTTGGACGGATCAACGACCAGCAGCGCAGTGACTGGATCAGTGAAGGATTTGCCGAGTATTACGCCATCGAACTGGTGCGCCGCGCCGGCGGCATGAGTGATGAGCGGTATGAGAGTTTGCAGAAGAAGTTGGCCAAGGACAGCCAGAACGTCACGACCTTGCGCGCTGAGCAGGTCAGCCCGGCGCAGGTGTCGAAAGCGGTCGTGTTGTTGCAGGAACTGGATCGCGAGATTCGCCTGAAGACTCGCAACAAGCGTTCGCTGGATGATGTGTTGCGCGGGGCGATGCATCTGGAGAGCGTGGATACCAAGGAATTTGTTCAACTTGCGGAAAGCATCATTGGTGAATCTTCCCAAGTCCTCGATACCGAATTACTGCAGTAGCACCGCCTTCGCGAGCAGGCTCGCTCCCACAGGTGACCGCATTCCAATGTGGGAGCGAGCCTGCTCGCGAAGGGGCCCTAAGCCTCAATGAAAATCCCGGATCAAACCCCGGTTTTAGGCGACTGCAACGAATCATTACCGGTCACGGTAGCGGTATTGGTCGCCGCTTCGGCATTCGCCTTCAACCGGTTCAACTCTTCACCCGCCCGCTGAATCTTCGCCCTTACGTTGTTCATGTCCTGACGGCTTTTCTCCAGCAGGCTTTTCGCCGAACTGTGCCCGGTAATACCACGCGCCAGGGCCACACCGCCGATCGCCACTTGAATCAACCCGAACACACCACCGCGACGCAGGCCCTTGCCGACCATCACCACGCCGCCGGCCAGGGAACCGATACGTTCCCAACCCTGCACGTTCTGCTCAGTGTGAGTCTGGAACGGGGTGGATTCGATGCGTTCTACGCGTTTGAGTTCGCTCATGATCTGTCTCCAGTCGGGAATAGCTGCTTCAGGAATAGATACTTAAGCTGACTGCCGAGGCGGGCGGCTTGTTCCATCGAATGTACGCTGAATCAGCGAAATTTCGCCCCGGAGCGGGTGTTGAGCCCCTTGGACATGCGGTCATAGAGCACGACGTTGACGGTGGCTGCCAGGTTCATGCAACCGGTGGTCGGGATGTAGACCACGTCTTCGCACCAGTCACGAATCTCTTTATCCAGCGAGCCGTCTTCCGGGCCGAAGATGTACAGCGCGCGGTCCGGGTGCGTGTATTCCGGCAGCGAACGGGCGCCGACCACCAGTTCCACAGCGACCGGAACGCAGCCCAGCGGCAGGATTTTTTTCAGGTCGTCGATGCCGATCAGCGGAATGTCGTAGTGGACGCGCTTGGTGTCGGTGACGAAGTCGGCGGCGCGTTCATAACGTTTGCCGGTGTAGAACACGGACGCCACGCCATAACAGCCAGCGGCGCGCATCACCGAACCGACGTTCTCCGGTGATTTGGGGTTATACAAACCAATGCAGCTGTACCGTTTGTCTGCCACGAGCGGGTGCCTTCGGGGAAAAAACGGAGATTATACGGGGATTGGGGGAGGGGTGTTCGGTTTGAGATTGGTGGTGTCTGGTCGGCCGCCTTCGTCGGAACGCCGCCCGGAGCCGGCTCGCTCCCACAGTGGATCCTGAGTGTTCACAAATGTTGTGTTCACAGAAAATCCCCTGTGGGAGCGAGCCTGCTCGCGAAGGGGCCGGTCGAGGCGCTGCAGATATTATTCGTCTTTCTTCATCAAACCCGCCAACGCCGCAAACGGGTTATGCGTCGCCTTGGCGATTTTCGGCGAGCTCAGCGAGCCTTCACCAAAATACTGCTGGTCGGTGTACCGCGAGTGTTCATTGTCGTGGCAATACAGGCACAACAATTCCCAGTTCGAGCCGTCCTGAGGGTTGTTGTCGTGGTTGTGGTCGCGGTGGTGCACGGTCAGTTCGCTCAGGCGCTTGCCGGAAAACTCACGGGCGCAGCGGCCACACACGTGCGGGTACATTTTCAGGGCCTTGTCGCGGTAACCCATTTCCTTGTCGCGCTGGTTGTCAGCGAGGATGCGGTCCAGTTTCGACGTGTTGGTCGCAGGTGTTGACGAACTCATGGGTTCACCTTTGTAAAAAGACTAATGACGGTAACAAACGCAGTTTAGCTCAGCCCTTGAGCTTCTCGGCAATCCAGATGGTGTGGCGGGTGCCTTTGTTGCCGTGGGCGAAGACCTGGACTTCCTCGGCCTTGAAGCCGGCCTTCTTCAGTTTGTCGGAAAACTGTCGGTCAGCGCTCGCGGACCAGACGGCCAGCACGCCTTTAGGCCGCAGGGCCTTGGCGCAGGCACTCAGGCCACCAGCGGAGTAGAGCCAGCTGTTGGCCTTCTGGGTCAGGCCTTCGGGGCCGTTGTCGACGTCGAGCATGATCGCGTCAAAACCTTGCGGCTCGGCCTGCAGGACTTTGGCCACGTCTTCCATGCGAATGACGGTGCGCGGGTCAAGCAGCGGGTTCCCGGCTTTCTCGCCGAGCGGTCCACGGTTCCACTCCACCACGCCCGGCACCAGTTCGGCGACCACCACTTCAGCGGTCTTGCCCAGATGCTTGAGGGCCGAGGCGAGGGTGAAGCCCATGCCCAGGCCGCCGATCAGCACGCGCGAATTCGGCCGGCCAGCCACTTTACGGCACGGGATCTCCGCCAGAGCGTCTTCCGAGCCGTGCATGCGGGTGTTCATCAGTTGCCCGCCGTCGCCGCCCTGGATCTTGATGACGAAATCCTCGCCGTATTCGAACAGGCACAAGGCACCGCCATTTTCAGGAATTGGAGTGGTGTCGAGCAGAACGAAACGTTTCATGGGACTCACTTGAAGAGAAATTGGCATAAGAGGGGGAAGGCAAACACGCGCAGTTGGGAGTAGCCTGCAAAAAGACAACAAGGCCAACGGAGCCATTGATGAAGCGCACCATTCTAACGGTCATTACCTTGGCCGCGCTCTCGATAACTGCAGTGCAGGCCCAGCAGTTGCAAACCATTCCGACCAGCCCTGCGCCGCTGCCCGGCTCGCCCGGCACCGCGACACCGACACCGTACCCGCAAATCACCCCGACCAGCGCACCCAAGGTTGGCCCCGGCAGTGGCGGTCCGCCGTTGGTGCCTATTGAAATGCCTAGCCCGCCCACCAAGGACCAGCCACTGCCGGGGCTGGAGCAAAACCCGTCGAAAGCCAAATCACCCGGCGGTTAAACCTGCTGCGAGAGCAGTTGCCCATCGGCCATGCGCAAGCGTTTGGAGAGGGAGACGGCGAGGGCGCGGATGATTTTGGCGGCGATTTTCGGCGCATCGTTGAGCATCTTTTCCAACGAGTCCTTGCCCAGATTGAGCAACTGACAATTGCTCGCGGCCACGCAACTGGCCGAGCGGCGTTCGCCGTCGAGTACGGCCATTTCACCGAACGCCCGACCGCTGCGTAATGTTGCCATGGTCACCAGGTGCCCGTCGCTGTTGGTTTTCTGCACCGCCACCTGGCCGGTGTGGATGATGCACATGAAGCTGCCGACATCACCCTCATGGAAAATCTCTTCGCCCTGAGCAATGGTGCTGATGCTGAAGTAGCCCGAGGCCGTGGCGAAGTCCGCCGGCAGCAGTTGATCGAACAGGCCACAGTCCATCAGCCAGTCGCGAATTTCGTTGTTGAGTAAGGTCGGTTCTGACATGTCGTCACGGTCTTTTTCTTGTGTCTGGTTCCGGTTTTCTGGACGTCCCCAATCCCCTGTGGGAGCGAGCCTGCTCCGGGCGGCGTTCCGACGAAGAGGCCAGCACATTCAACATCAATGTCGACTGATCGACCGCTTTCGCGAGCAGGCTCGCTCCCACAGTGGAGTTGTGTCGTCTCGGGCCCGGTGTCTGGTCTTAAGACCGACACGCCGGGCCAAGTTCCTCATGCGATGCCCAAAACCTTGAAAACAAATGCGTATTCGAGTGCTACGTCACGTAATCCCTGATAACGACCGCTCATCCCGCCGTGCCCGGCACCCAATTCGGTCTTGAGTAACAGAGGATTGGTGTCGGTTTTGGTCGCGCGTAATTTCGCCACCCACTTGGCCGCTTCCCAGTACTGCACGCGGCTGTCGTTGTAGCCGGCAATCACCAGGGTCGCCGGATAAGCTTGTGCGGTGACGTTTTCGTACGGGGCGTAGGCCTTGATCCGCTCATAGACGTCCGGTTCTTCAGGGTTGCCCCACTCGTCGTACTCGGTGACGGTCAAGGGCAGATCCGGGTCGAGCATGGTGTTCAGCACGTCGACGAACGGCACTTCGGCAATCGCAGCAGCAAACAACTCCGGCCGCTGATTGAGCACCGCGCCGATCAGCAGACCACCGGCGCTGCCACCGCTGATCGCCAGTTGCTGTGAAGCAGTGAAACCATTGGCGATCAGGTGTTCGGCGCAGGCGATGAAGTCGCTGAAGGTGTTGTGTTTGTGTTCCTGCTTGCCAGCGCGATACCAGGCTTCGCCCAGTTCACCGCCGCCACGCACGTGAGCGATGGCGAACGCCACGCCACGATCCAGCAGACTCAAACGAGCGTGGGAGAACCACGGGTCGAGGCTTTCACCGTAGGCGCCATAGCCATACAGATAAAGCGGCGTCGGCTTGCCGAGTGCTTCGCGTTTGACGACGAGGCTGATCGGCACTTTCGTACCGTCCGGTGCGGTCGCCCACAGGCGCTGACTGACATAGGCATCGGCGTCGAACGGACCGAGCACCGGGGTTTCCTTGAGGACTTTCTGCTCGCCGCTGCCCAATACCAGTTGGCGGATTTGCGCCGGACGGTTCAGCGCTTCGTAGCGCAGACGGATCTTGTCGCTGACGAACTCCAGACTGTTCTGCACGTGCAGGCTGTAGGCCGCATCCGGTAATTGCACGCGGTAGCTCGGCAGGTCTTGCGGATGAACTTCGATGATCGGCAAGCCACCTTCACGCAGGCTCAGGGTCATGGCCCCGGTATTCAGGCTCATGCCTTCGATCATCACCGTGTCGCTGTGGGGGATCAGGTTCTGCCAGTCGGCCTCGGTCGGTGCCATGCCGGTGTCTACGGCGTGGTAAAGAGCAAAGTTGATGCCGTCGCGGTTGGTGCGAATGAACCAGGTCCATTGACCGTCGAGCGCGCCGTGGTCGACGTCGTACTCATGGTCTTCAACCCTCGGTGCGATGCAGGTAAAAGCCTGCTGCGGCTGGAACGCGTCGAGCACCCAGACTTCGCTGGTGGTCTTGCTGCCGAGGGACAGCAGCAATTGCTGCTCGGAACTGGAGCGGTAGCAATGCATGAAGAATCGACCGTCCGGCTCATGGAACACTTCTTCGGCCGCCGTACCGTCCAGCCGATAGCGGAACAGTTTGTGCGGGCGATGGGTGTCGTCGAGCTCGCCGAAGAACAGCGTCAGGCTGTCATTGGCCCAGGTCATGCTGCCGTCGCAATCCTGGAATTCCAGTTCGCTGACACGGCTGTTGGATAATTCCTTCACGAACAGCGTGAAAATCTCATCGCCCGTGGCGTCGATGCTATAAGCCAGACGCTGGTGGTCCGGGCTGATACTGAACGCGCCCAGGGAAAAGAAGCCGCCTTTGGCCAGTGCATTCGGGTCCAGCAGCAGCTGTTCCTGGCTTTCGTCAAGCTGCAGGCTGTCATCGGCAGGGCGCGGGCAGCGGTAGTGACGGGCATATTCATCACCGGCCGTGGTGCGGGTGTAATACAGGTACGGACCCCAAGGGGAGGGCAAGGACAGGTCGGTTTCGAGAATCCGGGCCTTGATCTCTTCGAACAGGGTTTCACGCAACCCGGCCTGATCGGCGGTTTGCGCCTCTTGGTAGCGGTTTTCCGCTTTCAGGTAGTCGAGCACCGCGTCGGTGTCGCGCTCCTGCAGCCAGGCATACGGGTCGTCGCCTTCGGCCTTGCGGGCAATGGGAGCGTCGGAAACGTTGACGGATAGGGGCATGAAGGACTCTCGAGCGTTTACGAAATAGGGTTCGCAGACGGCGGGCAAGCCTGACGTGCGAAAAGTCGTTACTATAAGCGCCTCTTTGCCTGCCTTGCCATGGACACCATGACCGAGAACGACTATCTGATCGCTTGGGGCCTCTACGCCTTTGCCGCTTTGGGCTGCCTGTTGGTGTGGATGCGTATCACCCGCTGGATGTGGCGCTGGCTGCGTGAGCCGTTACGGCTATTGGTTGCCGTGTTGCTGTTCAGCCCGACCATCATTGATCCGGTGAAGGAAAAGGTCGCTCCGGCCATCGCCATTACTGCCCTGGATCTATTGTTCAAGGTCGGCAACAACGCCTGGCGCGCGGTGTCCGACCTGTTCATGTACGGCATGATCGCCTTCGGCATTTACCTGGTGTTCGTGGCGATCCGGTTCCCTATTGAACGGGCGTCCAACGCTCGCAAGGAACAGGCTGCCGCTGCCAAGGCTGCGGCCCGGGCCGATGAAGCAGAAGAAGATCAACCATTCGGCGGGGCGGGCGATGATCGTTACGGTCGTCCACCGGTGCCGAGCAACCCTCAGCGATTGCGGGTCGAACCGCGTCTGTAACCTTGCCCCTGCCTTTCATCGAGAATCCGAGCATGTGTGAGTTATTGGGCATGAGCGCCAATGTGCCGACCGATATCGTGTTCAGCTTCACCGGGCTGATGCAGCGCGGCGGCCGCACCGGTCCGCACCGTGACGGCTGGGGCATCGCCTTTTACGAGGGCCGTGGCCTGCGCCTGTTTCAGGACCCGGCGGCGAGCTGTGAGTCCGAAGTCGCGAACCTGGTGCAGCGCTATCCGATCAAGAGCGAAGTGGTGATCGGGCACATCCGCCAGGCCAATGTCGGCAAGGTCTGCCTGTCCAATACCCATCCGTTTGTGCGTGAGCTGTGGGGGCGCAACTGGTGTTTCGCCCACAACGGCCAGCTCGCGGAGTTTCAACCGATCAAGAGTTTTTACCGCCCCGTCGGCGATACCGACAGCGAAGCGGCGTTCTGCGATTTGCTCAACCGCGTGCGCGCAGCGTTCCCGGAACCGGTAGAGGTCGAAGAGCTGCTGCCAGACCTGGTGGCCGCTTGCGCCGAATACCGCAGCAAAGGCGTATTCAACTGCCTGCTCAGCGATGGCGATTGGTTGTTCTGCTATTGCTCGACCAAACTGGCGCAAATCACTCGTCGTGCACCATTTGGCCCGGCGCGCTTGAAGGACGTCGATGTGATCGTCGATTTCCAGGCCGAAACTACGCCTAACGACGTGGTCACGGTGATCGCCACCGAACCCTTGACCGAAAACGAAACCTGGACCCGCTACGAACCGGGCCAATGGAGCCTCTGGCGACGCGGCGAATGCGTCAGCCAAGGCAAGACCGAATAAGGATTGCCCTCATGTTGCTCAGTTATCTACGGCTGGTGTTGTTCGCGGCGGGCCTGTTGATCGGTGTCCAGGTGCCGGGGTTCATCAGCGATTATGCCAAGCGGGTCGAAGCGCATCTGATTGAGGCACAGACCGGTTTGAGCGGTTTTCAGGGCACTGCCAATCAGTTCTTCAAGGGTGACATGCAGGCGCTGGTGGCCCATTACCGCGCCAGCGAAGACCCGATTTTTCGCAGCGATGCCGACAGCCTGAGCACCTTGCTGACCCGTCAACTGGCCCTCGATAAACAGTTCCAGGCCATGCAAGGCCCGTGGTACATCCGCTTCCTGCAGGTTGCACTGGCGGCTGATCCGGATATTCGCAAGGAAACCTGGAATGGCTACAGCTACCAGATCCTGCTGACGCCGGAAGCGATGATCTGGGGCATGAGCGGGGCGTTGCTGTTGTCGTTCGGCATTGAATGCCTGTTCCGTCTGATCGACTGGGTGGTGCTGGGTGGCAAACGCCTGCGCCAGAGCCGGCCGATCGAAGATCGGGATGTGCGCGGGCTGTAATGAGCGCCACCGACCTGTAGCAGCAGGCTTCGCCAGCTGCTACAAGGTTAGCGCGCGAGGACGATGTAGTTCTCACCCACCTTCTTCGCATACCCATCCAGCACCTGCTGACACAACTGAACAATCTCCTCGACCCACTCCACGCCAACCCGCCACGACACCACCACCTGCAAATTCGGTGGCCGTTGATCGATGGCCAGCAAGGTCAATTCCCCCCGCACCAGTTCCTCGGCTACCAGTACCGGCGGCAGCGCGCCAATACCGAAACCGTCCCGCAGCAACCGGGTGATCGCCGATACCGAGTTCACGCAGTTCAGGCGTGGCGTCATGATGCCGTTCGCCTGCATCAGGGCGAGAATCTCCTGATGCGGATGGGAGTTTTTCGAATAGGTAATGATCCGTTCCCGCGCCAGGTCGGCAATGCCTGAATACTCGCGGTTGTAGATCGAGTTAGTCGCCACAATCCAGCCCATCGGATGACTGGCCAGCTCAAGGCTGCGCACGCTTTCCTGACGCAACAGGTCAGTTTGCAGGATCAGATCGAGAAAGCCTTTTTGCAGCTGATCGCAGAGGTTGAGTGCGGTATCGGCTACCAACTCGATTTCCACCAGCGGATAGTGATCCATCATTTGCGCCACCAACGGGCTCAGCCAGGTATGGATGACCGTGTCCATCACGCCGATACGAACCCGTCCGACCTTGCTCGAGCGGGTTTCGATCGACTGTTTGAGGGCTTGCATGGTGTCCATCATTTGCTCGGCGTACTCGAGCACTTTCAAGCCCTCGGGCGTCAGACTCACGCCACGTGAATCGCGCAGGAACAGCTTCACCCCGAGCTCGCCTTCGAGCACGGCAATGCGGCTGGAAATCGACGCCTGGGTGGTGAAGAGCTTGTCTGCCGTCAGGCGAAAACTCTTGAGTCGGGCGACCCAGACAAAGGTCTCGAGAAACTTCAGGTTCATAGGGACAAGTTTTTCTTATGTCTAGAGCGGGGTTTTATTAGTTGGACGCAGCAGGGCCGGCAGCCCAAAAATCAGGCCATCCGGTTCCCACGATAGGCGTCGTCGGGGCTCAGAACAATACCAATAAAAATTAGCGCGGAGATTTGCCATGAGTGCGCCCGACACGCTCGACATCCCAAAAGCCACGGTTCGCCCGGGACCTTTCGACTGGTACCGCAACATCAATCAACAGGAACGCCGCACCTTCTGGAGCTGCAAGATCGGCTATGGCCTGGACGGTATGGACACCCAGATGCTCAGCTTCGTGGTGCCAACCCTGATTGCGATGTGGGGCATCACCACCGGCGAGGCCGGGCTGATTCACACCAGCACCCTGATCGCCTCGGCCATCGGCGGTTGGGTGGCGGGGATTCTGTCCGACCGCATCGGTCGCGTACGCACCTTGCAACTGACGGTGTTGTGGTTCGCCTTCTTCACCTTCCTCTGCGGTTTCGCCCAAAACTACGAACAACTGCTGATCAGCCGCACGCTGATGGGCTTCGGTTTCGGCGGCGAATGGACCGCCGGCGCGGTGTTGATGGGTGAAGTGATTCGCGCCAAGGACCGCGGCAAGGCTGTTGGCATGGTGCAATCCGGCTGGGCATTGGGTTGGGGACTGACGGCGATCTTGTACGCGCTGCTGTTTTCGGTGCTGCCACCGGAAGACGCCTGGCGCGCACTGTTCATCCTTGGCATCGTGCCGGCGATCTTTGTGATCTTCGTCCGTCGACTGGTCAAGGACCCGGAAATCTATCGCGAAGCCAAGGCTAAGCAAGAGCCCAGTAATCCGGCAAAGTTTTACGAGATATTCGCTCCCGGCATCCTTTCCACCACGATTCGCGCGTCGGTGCTGACCACAGGTGCCCTGGGCGGTTACTACGCGATCACCTCCTGGTTGCCGACCTTTCTGAAGAACGAACGCGGTTTGAGCGTACTCGGTACGGGCGGTTATCTGGCGATGGTGATCGTCGGTTCCTACGTCGGCTATGTCATCAGCGCGTATTTGACTGACATCCTCGGGCGTAAAAAGAACTTCATTCTGTTCGCGGTCGGCTCGTTCACCATTGTTCTGCTCTACACCCAATTGCCGGTCAGCAATGGCGTGATGCTCTGGCTGGGCTTCCCGTTGGGCTTCTTCGCCTCGGGGATATTCAGCGGCATGGGCGCGTTTTTGACCGAGCTGTTTCCAACGCGGATTCGCGGTTCGGGCCAGGGCTTTTGCTACAACATTGGCCGGGCGTTGGCGGCGTTGTTCCCCCTGTTGATCGGCTTGATGAGCCAGAAGGTGCCATTGAGCGTGGGCATCGGTGCTTTTGCGGCGGTGTCCTACGGGGTGGTGATCCTTGCGGCCCTGAGCCTGCCGGAAACCCGTGGCAAGCAACTTGAAGCCGAGTAGCTGATAATCTGCGGGCAAATGCCTACAGCTAAAAGAATCAAACCTACAGGAGTGTTCACCGTGAACCGCCTGCTATTGAACTGCGACATCGGCGAGAGTTTCGGCAACTGGACCATGGGTCTGGACGCCGAGGTCATGCCCTTCATCGATTGCGCCAACATCGCCTGCGGCTTCCACGCCGGCGACCCGAGCATCATGCGCAAGACCGTCAGCCTGGCCTTGAGCAACGGCGTGCAGATCGGCGCCCATCCGGCGTATCAGGATCTGGTCGGTTTCGGCCGCCGTTCCATGGCCTACACCGCCCAGGAACTTCAGGACATTGTGCATTACCAGATCGGCGCCCTCGACGGCATTTGCCGGGCTCAGGGCGGGCGGGTGAGTTACGTCAAGCCGCACGGCGCGATGTACAACGACATGATGGCCAACCCGGCGCAATTGCGCGCGGTGCTTCAGGCTGTGGCGTCCTATGATCGTGAGTTACCGCTGATGTTGATGGCCACTCGCGACAACAGCGCAGCCCAGCAGTTGGGCGATGAATACGGCGTGACCCTGTGGTTCGAAGCCTTCGCCGATCGCGCTTACGACAGCGCGGGAATGCTGGTCTCGCGGCAACTGCCAGGCGCAGTGCATCACGATCCCGAAACAATTATTGAGCAGGCGCTGACCATTGCCCGCGGGGGCAACCTTACGGCCAGCGATGGCAGTGCCTTGCATTTGCAGGCCAATACCCTCTGCGTACACGGCGACAATGCCAGTTCGGTAGCCGCCGTGCGGCGTATTCGCGAAGCACTTGATCAGCAGAGTGCGCCATGAAAATCCGGGTCGAAGTGGTGGCGCTGGATTGCCTGATGGTGCGCCTGTTCGATGAGATAGCCGAAGCGAACATGCCGTGGATGCTCGCCGCCAGTGAAAGTCTGCGTGCTGCGTTCGCCGGGCATCTGATCGATCTGGTGCCGTCCTATACGACGTTGATGGTGCATTACGATCTGACCGCGTTGAGTCCGGCTCAGGCTCGGGAACTGATCGCTGAGGCCCTGATCGATCTGTCGCCCAACACCGGCCCCCGCGGCAAATGTCATGTGTTGCCGGTCTGGTATGACTTGAGCGTTGGCCCGGAGTTGAGCCTGTTGTCCCAGCGCAGCGGATTGGCCGTGGATGAAGTGATCCGCCGCCACAGCGAGCGCGAATATCAGGTGTTCGCCTTGGGTTTCGCGCCGGGTTTCGCCTTCATGGGGTTGGTGGAAGAAGCGCTGGCCGCGCCGCGTCTGAACACTCCGCGTAAAAAGGTGGCCGCCGGCAGTGTCGGCATCGCCGAACGGCAAACGGCCGCTTACCCGGTGGTGTCCCCCGGTGGCTGGAATCTGATCGGCCGCACCCCGGCCAAATTGTTCGACCGCGAACGCGACGGCTACAGCCTGATGCAACCGGGCGATACAGTGCGCTTCGAAGCCGTCAGTCATGCCGAATTCATCAATTTGGGCGGTGATGACACGCCGTTGGAGGCGCAGGCATGAGTCGTCTATCAATAGAAGCGAGTACACCGCTGTGTTTGTTGCAGGATGCTGGCCGTTTCGGCGTGCGGCATCTGGGCGTGACCCAGGGCGGGGCGGCGGATTGGCGATCGATGTCGTGGGCTAATTGGTTGCTGGGCAACGGCCTGGATGCACCGGTGATTGAAATCACCCTCGGCGGGTTCACCGTCGTTGCCGAAGAGGATTGCGTGCTGGCGTTGGCCGGGGCGGATCTGGGGGCGCAGGTGGATGGCGAGGCGTTGGCGCCGTGGCGCAGTTTCAGGCTGAACAAAGGTCAGCAATTGCAATTCACTCAGCCGCTGCTTGGCGCTCGGGCATATTTGGCAGCCCCGGGCGGATTTGATGCGCCAAAGGTGTTGGGCAGCAGCGCAACGGTTGTCCGTGAGGAACTCGGCGGGCTGGATGGCATGGGCCGGGCGTTGACCAAAGATGCGCAGTTGAGCTACTCGGGGAGCTCACTGCTACTGTTGCGGGAATTGGCGCGCGAACAGGTACCGGATTTCAAACTCAACGCGCCGCTAGACCTGGTGCTCGGTGCCCAGATCGGCGAGTTCAGTGGGCAGAGTTCGTTTGACGCGTTCAACAGCATCTGGACCCTCGACAGCCGTGCCGACCGGATGGGCATACGCTTGCTGGGAACGGCGTTGCAGTATCAGGGTAAACCGATGATTTCCGAAGGCATCCCGCTGGGTGCGGTTCAGGTGCCGCCGGACGGGCAGCCGATTGTGTTGCTCAATGATCGGCAGACCATTGGGGGTTATCCGCGATTGGGGGCGTTGACGCCGTTGGCGCTGGCGCGACTGGCGCAGTGTTTGCCGGGGGCGCAGGTGCGGTTGCGGCCGGTGGTGCAGGAAGTCGCGCATCGGGAGCAGGTCGAGTATTTACGCCGTTTTTTTAACTGCTAAAAGCATCCCGAGCAGGCTCGCTCCCACATTGGATTTTGGTCGTACACAAATAATGTGTTCGCTGGATATCAACTGTGGGAGCGAGCCTGCTCGCGATAGCGGTCGAACAGACGACGAAGATTACTTGGAAAGAAACCGCATCCCTTCTTCCAAACCCCGCAACGTCAGCGGGTACATCTGGTCGTTGATCAAGTCCCGCACGATGTTGGTCGAAGACGTATAGCCCCAGGTATCTTTCGGATACGGGTTGATCCAGATGACCTTTTTGTACTTCTCCATGAACCGCTGCATCCACACATAACCCGCTTCTTCGTTCCAGTGCTCGACGCTGCCGCCGGCCTGGGTGATTTCGTACGGCGCCATGGCGGCGTCACCGATGAAGATCACTTTGTAGTCGGCGCCGTATTTGTGCAGCAGATCCTGGGTCGACGTGCGCTCGGACGTGCGGCGCATGTTGTTCTTCCACACCGATTCATAAATGAAGTTGTGGAAGTAGAAATACTCCAAGTGTTTGAACTCGGTCTTGCAGGCCGAAAACAGCTCTTCGCAGATCTTCACGTGGGCGTCCATCGAGCCGCCGATGTCGAACAGCAGCAACAACTTGACGGTGTTGCGCCGCTCCGGACGCATCTGGATGTTCAGTAGCCCGGCATCGCGTGCGGTGTGGTCGATGGTGCCATCGATGTCCAGCTCTTCCGCCGCACCCTGGCGCGCGAATTTGCGCAACCGTCGTAGGGCGACCTTGATGTTGCGCGTGCCCAGCTCCACCGAATCGTCGAGGTTCTTGTACTCGCGCTGATCCCAGACCTTGACCGCTTTGCCCTGGCGCTTGCCGGCATCGCCGACGCGAATGCCTTCCGGGTTGAAGCCGCCGGAGCCAAACGGACTGGTACCGCCCGTGCCGATCCACTTGTTACCGCCGGCATGACGTTCTTTCTGTTCTTCGAGGCGTTTCTTGAACTCTTCGATCAACTTGTCCAGGCCGCCGAGGGACTGGATCGCCGCCCGCTCTTCGTCGGTCAGCGAACGCTCGAATTCCTTGCGCAACCAGTCTTCCGGGATCAATGCCTGAAGGTGATCGTCGAGTTTTTCCAGGCCATTGAAATAGGCACCAAACGCCCGGTCGAACTTGTCGAAATGCTTTTCGTCCTTTACCAGAATCGCCCGGGACAGGTAATAAAACTCGTCCATGTCGGCGAAGGTCACGCGTTGCTTCAGCGCGTTGATCAGGTCCAGCAGCTCCCGTACCGAGACCGGTACTTTGGCTGCGCGCATTTCATTGAACAGGTTAAGCAGCATGGCTATCGCCCTCTATCTTGTTAAACAGAGGGATCAGCGAGTGCCGCGACGGCTCATGAACGCCAGACGTTCAAGCAACTGCACGTCCTGTTCGTTCTTCACCAAAGCGCCTGCCAGCGGCGGAATGGCCTTGGTCGGATCGCGCTCGCGCAGCACCGCTTCGCCGATGTTGTCGGCCATCAGCAGCTTCAGCCAGTCCACCAGTTCGGAGGTCGATGGCTTCTTCTTCAGGCCCGGCACCTTGCGCACGTCGAAGAACACGTCCAGCGCTTCGCTGACCAGGTCCGTCTTGATGTTCGGGTAGTGCACGTCGACGATTCTCTGCATCGTGATGCGATCCGGGAACGCGATGTAGTGGAAGAAGCAGCGGCGCAGGAAGGCGTCAGGCAGTTCTTTCTCGTTGTTGGAAGTAATGATGATGATCGGGCGTTTCTTGGCTTTGATAGTCTCGTCGATCTCGTAAACGTAGAACTCCATCTTGTCGAGTTCTTGCAGCAAGTCGTTCGGGAACTCGATGTCAGCCTTGTCGATTTCGTCGATCAGCAGGATCACCCGCTCTTCGGACTCGAAGGCTTCCCAGAGCTTGCCCTTTTTCAGGTAGTTGCGTACGTCGTGGACTTTTTCCGTGCCCAGCTGCGAGTCGCGCAGACGGCTGACCGCGTCGTACTCGTACAGGCCTTGATGCGCCTTGGTGGTGGACTTGATGTGCCAGGTGATCAATTTGGCGCCGAAGGACTCGGCCAGTTGCTCGGCGAGCATGGTCTTGCCGGTGCCCGGTTCGCCCTTGACCAGCAGCGGACGCTCCAGGGTGATGGCGGCGTTGACCGCCAGCTTCAGGTCATCGGTGGCGACGTAAGCCTGGGTGCCTTCGAACTTCATCTGCTAATCCTCGAACGGTAACGCCGACCTGAACGAAGCAGGGCGGGGTGCAATAATTGTAGTACCCGACTATAACGCGGTGCCCGGTCGACTGTGAACGCAGACGGCTTATTCAGTCTCTGAATGGGGCGTCACATCTTGACTCAGTCTCGGCCGCTAGCCAGTATTGAGATATCGCCATTTTGGCGATAGCTTGCTGGGCATGTCTACTAAATACCGATTTCGCGATACGTACCGCATTCAGTTGCGCGAGAAGGATCATCCGCCGCCCCATGTCCACCTGACCGGTGGTGGGCTGGACGTCATGCTCAGCCTGGAAACCGTTGAAGTGATGGTGGGCAAGGCTGCCGCCGCTGATTATCAAGGAAGCGCTGGAGTGGGTCAGGGCCCATCAGGTGCAATTGCTGGAGGATTGGAAACGATGTTACCCATGAAACGACCACGGCTGTCGTCCGTGCAGGCGCTGCCGGATCACCGCCTTATGCTGACCTTTATCGACGGTCAGCAACTGAACCTCGATTTGAGTCGGGACCTGCGCGCCTACCCTGGGTTGCAGCCATTGCTGGAGGTTGGCGCTTTCGAAGGGGCAACCTTGGGTGATGAAGGCTGGAGCGTTGAGTGGCCCGAACTGGACATCCAGATCGGCGCTGACACCCTTTATCTGGATGCACTCGCACAAAACGCATCGGACGAAAATACCCGGATCTTCATCGACTGGCGCGCTCGCACAGGGTTGCCGCTCAATCAGGCGGCCGAAGCGTTGGGGGTCAGTGCCCGCAGCATCACGCGCTACAGCAGTGGTCGTGAAGCCGTTCCGCGATCACTGGCACTAGCCTGCCTGGGCTGGGACTTCTTGCAGCAGCAATCGAACCCGGCGCGGGCGGCGGAAGAAACCGGTCGTTACACCGTCATGCGTAAGTCTTAACCGGCGTCCGGCTTGGGCCGTTCGTATTGGGCATTGAAGGCCTGGATGAAGCCGTTGCGTAAAATCTGCAAAAAAGCCTCGAATGCGCTGATATCTCGCTGATGCACACTGCCCCTGAGTTGGACGCGAGTGGCAAACTGGTTTTTCGGCTGGTTCTTCAGCACATTCTCGGTGCCCCCGACGATGGCCTCCCAAATGGAACGGAAAATCCCTTTGTTCTTGTTCTCGACGTCCTGCTGCCAATTGAACACGTCGACGTCCTTCAGCAGCGGTTTGATGTAACCCGTCAATTGAGCTTTTTTAGCCTCGGCTTCAATGACCACATCACCGTGACCGGCATTGAAGTCGAACTTGCCATAGGCCGAGGCGAAGTCGTTCATGCGTTTGAGTTCGATGTCCTTGACCCGCAGGCGGAACTCGAAATCTTCAAAGTTGCTTAAAGGGTCGAAGGTTGCGGTAGTTTCCAGTGGCGCGTGCCCGAGTAACAGCGCCTTGCCCTCGAAGCGAGCGTCGCGTTTGCCTTTGGTGTCGACCACGTTGGTCAGGTTGTAAATGCTGGCATTAACCTGGGTGGCATTCATGTTCACGGGCGGTTTTGAATTGAAGTTTCGAAAGGTGATCCGCCCGTCGTTGATCCGCACTTCGTTAAGGGTTATCGGCAACAACTTTTCCAATTGTGCTCGCCAGTCGGTGCCCTCACCGGTCTGGGAGTTTTTCTTGTTGGCACCGCCGTCGACGAAGTTCACCTCGGGTTTGTCGAACTGCGCCTCGGCCACCACTGCGTGGTCATGCCAGAGCGAGTGCCAGCTGACGGAGAGGTCAATCAATGGCGCGTTGACGAAAGGCACCGGGACCTTGCCATTGACCTTGACGATTTTCAGTCCATTGATTTTGTAGGCGCCGCGCCACAGGGCCAGGTCCACATCAGTGATCTGGCCACGGTAGTCACCCATGTCTGCCAGCTTGTCATTCAGGTAGTCGCGCACCATATAGGGCAGGGCGATGTGCAGGGCAACCAGCAACACAACGAGGCCGGCGAGGATCCATAGGGGCCAACTGTATCGGCGTTTCATGATGGCAAATCTCTGGCGTTGTAAAGTCATTGACTGCTGTGGTTACGGGACGTTCGACTGACTGGACGATCAAGGGCAACAGGCATACCTTTGAGAGCTTATTTAACGCTGTATAAGGACCCAGCCATGAGCCGTATCTACGCTGACAACGCCCATTCCATCGGCAATACACCGCTGGTGCAGATCAACCGTATCGCCCCGCGCGGCGTGACCATCCTGGCCAAGATCGAAGGGCGTAACCCCGGTTACTCGGTCAAGTGCCGGATCGGTGCAAGCATGATCTGGGACGCCGAAAGCACCGGCAAACTCAAGCCTGGCATGACCATCGTCGAACCGACCTCAGGCAATACCGGTATCGGCCTGGCATTCGTTGCTGCGGCTCGCGGTTACAAGCTGATGCTGACCATGCCGGCGTCCATGAGTATCGAGCGACGCAAAGTGCTCAAGGCTCTGGGGGCCGAACTGGTACTGACCGAACCAGCCAAGGGCATGAAAGGATCGATCGAAAAGGCTGCGGAAATTGTCGCCAGTGACCCGGCTGCCTACTTCATGCCGTCGCAGTTTGAAAACCCGGCCAACCCGGCCATCCACGAAAAAACGACCGGTCCGGAAATCTGGAACGACACCGACGGTGCAGTCGACGTATTGGTGGCAGGCGTCGGAACAGGTGGAACCATTACCGGGGTTTCGCGGTATATCAAGAATACCCAAGGTAAACCGATTATCTCGGTGGCGGTGGAGCCAGCGGTGTCTCCGGTCATCACCCAGGCAATGGCCGGTGAAGAAATCAAGCCGAGCCCTCACAAGATCCAGGGTATTGGTGCCGGTTTTGTGCCGAAGAATCTTGATCTGTCGATGGTCGATCGGGTTGAGTTGGTCAGCGATGAAGAATCCAAGGCCATGGCCCTGCGCCTGATGCAGGAAGAAGGGATTTTATGCGGCATTTCCTGCGGCGCCGCCATGGCGGTGGCCGTCCGCCTGGCGGAAACCCCGGAAATGCAGGGCAAGACCATCGTGGTGATCCTGCCGGACTCCGGTGAACGCTACCTGTCGAGCATGCTGTTCAGTGATCTGTTTACCGAGCAGGAGAATCAGCAATAGGCGTTGCGATTTTTGATCCAGTGGGAGGGGGTGATTCAGGTCAGCCCCCGTTCAGGAACCTTATGTTAAGAAGTGCTTTATTGCGCACGCCTTAACACTGAATGTTGAGTTATGCGGGTTTTTCCCGAGGCCGGTAGTGTTTATCATGGCCGGCTGCCACGTCGGGTAAATGGCGTGGTGCAGAGTTGTCTACTATCAAGGAGTTGTTGATGACCGTTTCCCTTGCCGCAAAGGCGTCGCTTTTGCTGTTGTTCTTCGGTAGCACTCTCTATGTGCATTTGCGCGGCAAGGCGCGTTTGCCGGTCTTGCGTCAGTTCGTCAACCACTCGGCTTTGTTCGCGCCCTACAACGCCTTGATGTACCTGTTCTCCAGCGTGCCATCCAAACCCTATCTTGACCGCAGCAAGTTCCCGGAACTGGATGTGCTCAAGGACAACTGGGAAGGCATCCGCGACGAAGCGATGCATTTGCTCGACGAGGGTTACATCCGCGCCGCCGAAAGGAACAACGACGCCGGGTTCGGTTCGTTCTTCAAGAAAGGCTGGAAGCGCTTTTACCTCAAGTGGTACGACAAACCACTGCCATCGGCCGAAGCCCTGTGCCCGAAAACCGTGGCACTGCTCAGCAGCATTCCCAACGTCAAAGGCGCCATGTTCGCGTTGCTGCCAGGCCGCAGCCACCTCAACCCGCACCGTGATCCGTTCGGCGGTTCCCTGCGTTATCACCTGGGGCTGTCGACGCCGAACTCCGACGATTGCCGGATCTTCGTCGACGGTCAGGTCTACGCCTGGCGTGATGGCGAAGACGTGATGTTCGACGAAACCTACGTGCATTGGGTCAAGAATGAAACCGACAAGACTCGGGTCATCCTCTTTTGCGACATCGAACGACCGCTGAGCAACCGCCTAATGACCCGCACCAACCGCTGGATCAGTGGCTTTTTGGGTCGCGCCACTGCACCGCAGAATCTTGAAGATGAACGTGTTGGCGGGATTAACCATGTTTACGCCTGGAGCAAGAACTCCAGCGACAAGTTCAGTGGTGTGATCAAACAATGGAAGCGTCGCAATCCCAAGGCCTACCGTGTGCTGCGACCGGTGTTGGCGGTGGTGGTGCTGACGTTGTTGGGGTATTGGTTGTTTGGGTGATTCCGAACACAGAAAAATATCAAGTGAAACACCCTCTTTTGTAGCAGGTCGCGTTGCAGCGAGCTGTTTTTACTGGCCATTGCAATCCATGTCAGTCGCTGGTTATAGTCGGCGCTCGGTGTTTTCCAACCCACCTTTCTACCCTTCAAAAAAGATCAGCCCATGCCAGCTTCCCACATCAACGCGGTAGTCGATTCAGCGGTCAACGCTGGCGTCGTGCCGTGCGGGAATCAGCAGCCTGCGCAGATCAGTCATTACCCTCCACCTGTCAGTAGCTCGCCGGTGTGCGCAGTCGTATCACCGCCAGGCGTTGGCTTTTCGGGCTGATCAGCTTTTTTCTGCTGTTCCCACGCCCGTCTGAAAAAGCCCCCGCTTGAAAAAACTACTGAATTTCAGCTTCGGCTGAGTTGGCTTTTTGCCTGACTACAGGTGGTATTCATGTTTGTCCTTTCGAAAAACACCGCTCTCGCGGCGGCGTCCACGAGCCTGTTCGTTTTGCTGTGGAGCAGCGGGGCGATCTTCTCCAAATGGGGCCTGGCCCACGCGTCACCCTTTGCCTTTCTGCTGTTTCGCTTCGCTATCGCAATCTGCGGATTGGTGCTGCTGGTGCCGTTGCTCAAGCTGAAACTGCCCAAGGGCGGCAAGCCGATGGTGTATGCGATGGCCACAGGCGTGGTGTTGTTGGGGGCTTATCAGATTTTCTATCTGCTGGCCCTGGACCTGAAAGTCACCCCGGGAGTGATGGCGACGATCATGGGCGTGCAGCCCATTCTCACGGTGGTGATCATGGAGCGTCAGCGATCAGCCAGCAGAATGTTCGGTCTGACACTGGGCTTGGCCGGGTTGATCATGGTGGTTTACCAGGGCATCGGTCTGGCCGGTATGTCGCTGGCCGGTATGCTCTTCGGATTGCTGGCACTGGCGAGCATGACGATCGGCTCGATCATGCAGAAACGCATCACCGACAATCCACTCGGCACGCTGCCAGTGCAGTACCTGGCGGGGCTGTTGCTCTGCGGAGTCTTCGTGCCGTTCCAGCCCTTTCATTTCAAATACAGCACCGGTTTTATCGTACCGGTGTTGTGGATGGGATTGGTGGTGTCGGTGCTGGCGACCTTGCTGCTGTATCGGCTGATTGCACGGGGCAATCTGGTCAATGTCACCAGTCTGTTTTACCTGGTGCCGGCGGTGACGGCGGTGATGGACTACCTGATTTTCGGCAACCGGCTGGCGGCGTTGAGCATGCTTGGCATGTTGCTGATCATCATCGGTCTGGTGTTCGTATTCCGTAAAACAGCGTAAAAACCAAAGGCCTGGAGCATTGCTTCGGGCCTAACTTATGCCGTTACAGAACGATGTTTTTACTGCTTTTAAGGTCAGGCCTCTCATCGCATAGACGTAACTGCCTGCAAAGCGGAAAGGTCTGACTGTATTCGAAGACCCTTCCGACATTAATCCTTTTTCCCCGTTGCTAACGTGCCCGCCAATTTCGCGTGCACAGACCATGGACGGTTTGGACATCGCGCTTCATTTCCTCTTTGCTTAAGGATAAGCGTATGTTCGGTTCGGCCAATACGGCGCAATTCGCGCTGCACATCCCCGCAGTTCGCAACGATTTCAAAGTCCTTGCCTTTGACGGTGTCGAGGCCATCAGCGCCTTGTATGCGATCCAGGTTGAACTGGTCAGCGAAAATCCTGATTTCGATCTGGAGAGTCTGCTCAGCCAGCCTGCATTTCTCCAGTTCGGTCATAACGGCGAAGGCCTTCATGGCCGGATCGAAGACGTATTCGTCGGTGAGGCTGGTAAACGGCTGACCCGTTATCACCTGACCCTGGTGCCGGCGCTGCACTACTTGCAGTTCAGCCACAATCAGCGGATTTTCCAGAACCTGACGGTGCCGCAAATCATCGCTCAGGTGCTCAAAGGCCACGGCATTCAGGCCGATGCGTTTACCTTCCATGTCAGCACCAGCCCCGAGCGCGAATACTGCACGCAGTATGGGGAAAATGACTTCGAGGTAGTCCAGCGCCTGTGCGCCGAGGACGGCATCGCCTGGCATCACCAGCATTCGCCCGACGGTCATCTGCTGGTGTTCACCGATGACCAGACCTGGTTCCCCAAACTGGGCGAAACCCCTTATCAACAAGACTCCGGCATGGTGGCAGAGCACCCGGTGGTCAGCCAGTTTTCCATGCGTTTCAGCACTCGCACCAGTACGGTCACGCGCCGGGACTATGACTTGAAACGGCCGAGTCTGTTGCTGGAAAGTCGCTTCACCGCCGAGTTCAGCCCAGAGCTGGAAGATTATCGTTACCCGGTGTTCATCGAGAACGAAAAACGCGGCAAGCAGCTCGCCCGCCAGGCCCTGGAGCGCCACCGCACCGATTACCAGTTGGCCGAGGGCAACAGCGATCAGCCGTGCCTACGCAGTGGTCACTTGTTTGAACTGACCGAACACCCACGCAAAACCTGCAACGATTTGTGGTTGGTGCTTAGTGTGACGCACGCTGGCAAGCAACCTCAGTCACTGGAAGAGGCCATCACCAGCGACGTCAAACCCGAAGACGGCTTTACCCAAGGCTATCGCAACAGTTTTCGCGCCATTCCGTGGGACGTGCTCTACCGTCCGCCGATGCGTTTACGCAACACCGTGCTGGTCAGCCAGACCACCCGCGTCACCGGGCCGGTCGGCGAGGAGATCTATTGCGACGAGTTTGGCCGTGTGAAGGTCGAATTTCCTTGGTGCAGGGCCGAACTCAACAGCGAAAAAAGCAGCTGCTGGCTGCGGGTTTCCTCCAGTTGGGCGGGAGAAAACTTTGGGGCGGTGACCATCCCGCGCATCGGCATGGAAGTGGTGGTGACCTACCTCGAAGGCGACCCCGACCAACCGTTGATCACCGGGTGTGTGGCCAACACCGTCACCTCAGTGCCGTATTCATTGCCCGAGCACAAAACCAAAACCGTCTTGCGCAGCCACAGCTCCCCGCACACCGGCGGTTTCAACGAGCTGTCGCTTGAAGACCGTGCCGGGCAGGAGCAAATCTATCTGCGCGCCCAACGCGACCTCGAACAGCTGATTCTCAACGACAGCGACACCAAGATCGGTAACGACCGCCGCGAGCAGATCACTCGCGACAGCCACAGCCTGATCAGTAACGACCGTTTTGAGCAAGTCGACAACCACAGTGCCAGCCTGATCAAGGGCGATGAGTTGCACACCACCCAAGGCGTGCGCAACACGGTGATCGGCGGCAACGAACTGATCACCATCGCCGGCAATAGCAGCTCGACGGCAGGCGGCACGCTGGTGATTCAGGCCGGTTCGCAAGCCCACGTCACCGCTGCCAACGTGGTGATTGATGCGGGGATGAGCCTGACGCTTAAGGCTGGCGGTCACCACATCGTGATCAACGCCGGCGGGATTTTCAGCAGCGTCGCCATTGTCGAGGGTGGGGCGCCGTTGGCCGGGATAGCTCCGGAGGCTGCTCGCTCATTGATCCCCGTGGCGCCACAGGCCTTGATTGCGCCATCCCTGGCCGCGCAAAAACTGGCATTGACTCAGGCCGCACAACAGGCCGCGCCGATCTGCGCCGTGTGTCAAAAACTGGCGGAGATATCGGCATGAGTCAGGCTTACCTGCTGCTGGATCGCGCCCAGATTGAGCATCTGCCTGAGCGTCTGTTTGAGCTGGGGAGTACAACGTTTCAATCGCTCTATCAGACAACCGTCTATAGCCCATTGGAGGAAGCCGGGCCGGTACTGGTGCCTGTTTCCCCTAATAGCCCGTTGGCTCAGACCTTTTTTCGGGACTGGAGCGCGACGTGTGGCCTCTGGCTGGAGTCAGAGGCACAAGAAACGGCCGTGCTTGAGCATTTACGTAGCCTGATTCACGTTCGTGTCGAAGGGGATGTCACGGTCTTGTTCCGTTACCACGACCCTCGTATTGCGACTTTGTGGCTAGCGCCGTTGGCTGCTGGCGAGCGTGGTCGCTTGATGGGGCCTATACGACTGATCCGGCTCCCGGAATTGGATATCCATCAAGAAAACCCGGATCAACCCGCGGCACCGTATGCGCATGAGCCTTGGTTGTTCCTGTCTGCAGAGCAACTGGAGCACTTGGGCACCGCCCAACGACAACGCTTCGCCCAACGGTTGATCGAACACTGCCAGCAGTACTTTTCCGAATACCTGCAAGGACTGGACGCCTTTGCGCTGCAACAGTGGGCCTCTCACTGCCAGCACACTGCCGGGCGTCATGGTTACAGCGCCATCGATGAAGTCCTGCTCTGGGCTCGCTTCCACGCGGTGCTGGGTACTGACTTTCCCGATGCACCGGGTCACGCCACTTACCGAAACATGTTGGCCGAGCCCGGTGTAATGCCCGAGCAACGGCTGGATAACCTGAATGCCGAACTGACGCGTCAGCAGCTCATTGGCAAGGAGTCCGGCGTATGAGCGCAGAAAAACTGGCGATGATTGACCGAGCTGCTCAGGCCGAGCGCGCGGCCAAGGCTCAGCCTCATGTCGACATCAACAGCCCGATGGCGCCGTGCCCAGCCAGCCAATCCGAGCTGTTCGTGGTCCCCGTGCGCTATGCCTTGGCTGAAGAAAAGGCCGACAGTCCTTGCTGCATTCCCGGCGTGACCACACAAAGTCATCCCATGGCGGCGCGTCGCTTGCGGGGCGGATTTGTTTATCTGTGGCAGGACAAAGGCCCGCTTAAACGTTTTGCCGTCTCGCCGAGTGGTCTGCTCAAAGAGCAAGCGCTGGACGCCGATGCGACCCCGGTGCTCGACGGCACACTGACGGGCCTGGCCCTGGAAAAAATCCACGACGCGTGGATGCTCTACAGCGAGTTCCCATTGAACCCCGAGCACTGCCAATTGCTAAGCGACAGCAGCGTCAAACGTCGTGCGCACATGCGCCATGTGGCCTTGCGCACCGTGGCCAACGAACTACAAGCCGAGCATTGTCCGCCGCTGGAAAAAGCCGTTGAGGTCATGGCCGAGCTCCTGCCCAATACTTTCGCCCGGTCCATGAAAGTGGACCAGTCAAGAGGTGCCGAGGACACCGACGCGCTGGGCGCAACGCTATTGAGCGACCCGACCCCGTTCAACAACAAGGCCTACACCGATGCCATGCGCCGCGCGCGTGAGCGCAAGAAAACCATCGCTCAACACCCCGAGGCCAGCGATCAACCACCGGGCGAATGGAGCGCCGAGCCGTGGGACGGTCAGGGCACTCAGGATTGGCTGGACAGCGCCAAGGCAGAAGCCAAGGGCCTTTATTCCTTTTTTGCCTGCCTCGATGATGATCTGGGTGTGCTGCGTGACATCAACCACGAGCAGGAATGGGTCGAGGCGCGTCACGAAAAGTGGCTGGGGGATAACAATCTGCGCCTGAGCATCGGCGGGTTTGTACGCAGCCTGATCACTGAAGATGGCGCCGAACTGGCCGGGTCCATCAGCTACCGCTACAAGGCCCGCGAAATCACCCTCACGCCCGAACAGGGCCAAGTCATGCTCGACACCCAGCATCGGCTGGATGAGGAACTCAAGGCTGAAACCCAGGCCCGTCAATACGGCGGTCAGCCCACTCATGCCGAAGCCGCCGCCCGCGATGCGCGTATCGCGGCCATCGTCGCTCCGGTACGGGCCTTTATTCCGGCGGACTTGTACAACGAAGTGGAATTCGTCGTCCGCGAATACCGCGTCGAAAAAAATGCCAACCTCAACAACCATCACTTCAGTGCCAAGGTCGGCGAATACATCGACCTCGAGGCGATGAATACCTGGTTCGCGCAGACGGCAGCGACGCACTACCAGCAGATCGAACAGCGTCACACCGCGTTGTTTGCCGACCGGGGCATGTACCTCAACCGTTCCGTCAGCGGCACCTGGTTTGTCGACTACTCCGACCTGGAGACTCGCCACTGGCTGACCGAACTGGCCACCGGCTGCCTGACCGCCCAATGCCTGCGCGCCCAGGGCGCCGAGCAATACGCCGACTACGTGCGCGCCGCGGATGATGGTGCCCTGAAACAACTGTTCAACGCCTGGACGCCCTCGATCGATGCGGCCGTTAACAACACCTCTCGCCTGGGCGAGCTGATGGCCGCACTGGCCTCCGACAACATCAGCGCCACTCATCAGGTATTGGCGCCGTTGAGCGCAGCGGTTCTGGAAGACATCGCGGCCATGGCCCGAGACGCGAGCAGCCAATGGAGTGTATTGGTCAACCGGCTGGCGGCTGCGTTGTTGTTGCTCAAGGGTGACGGCGCCTTCAGCCGCTCATGGATGGGCGTCTTTGTCGCCGCGCGCCTGGGCAGCGACACGCGTTTGCAGTTCGTCACCGAGGCCGGCCGGCAGGTGTGGAAGTTGTTGGGGCAGCAGGCCGAAGCACTGGGCGACTGGGCGACGGCGACGGGGAAGGCCATTGGTGCGGGGCGTGTGGGACGGATTGTTAATTCGCCTGTTGTGGCCAACAGCGGCGGGGTGGTGCCGTTGGCGGCGTTGTTGTTGAACGTGCTGAATGCGCATAACTATTTGAGAGAGGCCGGGGTGTTGGAGGGGATGGACAGCCGGCGGGTGAATGACGCGGCTTCGGCGACGTTGTATGCGGCGGCGGCGTTGGTGGCGGTGGTTGATAGCCAGGTGCGGAAGGGGATCGGGAAGGATCGGTTCTTTATTCGCTCATCAGCCGCGCCAACACTTACGCTGTTTGGTGGGGTGATTGGTGGATTTTCATTTGCCGCCGCAGTGAACGAATACAGATCTCTGCAAACTCAGCTAGAGCGAGCACATACTCATATCGATCCGTGGCTGGAGATGCGTCAGAACGTGGTCGCTGGGCAGGTCGGTGCTTTTGGTGCTCAGGCACTGTTGGGGATGGCCCAAACCGGCAGAGCCTTGGCGGGATTAGTCGAAGTCGAAGTCGCCATCTTGCGTTACACGCTGTACATGGGGCCGTTGAACTGGATTATTGCCGTGCTGGGTGTGCTGTACCTGACTGCCTGGTTTTTTGAGCGGACGCCGCTGCAAAACTTCCTGAGCTTCTGCTGCTGGTCAAAATCACGAGCTATTGATCTGGAACCTATCTCGCCCAAAGCCCAACAGGACGAGCTCGACCGGCTGTACCTCATTCTTTATACGCCTCGGGTCAGCATGCAAAGCAGCTCGGAGTCGACCGCTGATCATGGCCCTTCCGGCCTCGCTTTCGTCAGTTCCATCAATGCCCTGACCATCGACTTGCCAGGTGCCGAGCCCGGCAGTGTCTACCTGGAACTAAGCATGGTCGGTGACCCGGAGGATACCCAAGGCTACCGCCATCTGATCAAAAACAGCCCGACCAGTAACTTCAAGCCACCTCGTCCTTGGCGAGATATGACACCTCATTGGCTGTCCAGCAGCGTCTGTCAGTGGATACCGTTTAAGGAAGGTCAGGGCTTACGCTTGAGCGGCCCCTTCAAAGAGCTGGAAAACGTATTGAGGACAAAACCCAGCACTGTTTCGCTACGTTTACGATATCGCACGCCATTGACCGCGATACTCGGCGCCCGCACTTTTATCGGCGGCGAGCGAGGGCTTGCCTTTACCCTGAATGACACCACTGGCGTGATAGAACTGCGGGCCGACCCGACGCCCCAACTGGATCGTGTGCCCAATTACCCGCTCGGTGAGGACCACCCCGGCGCTATGTACCTGCAACCCAAGGACAAACGATGAGCACGCCACCGGCAGGCACCACGAAAAAACGGACGTTTTCGCGCAATGACTATCTGGCGCCGTTGCCCATCCCCACGGGTAGAAAACCCTCAGATGTGCTCAACACCATCTGGCGCAAGAACGAGGTATTTCTCGATATTGGTAGCTACAGCATTGGTTCTGCGGTGATGGTTCTGTGGCCGATGGTATTGCTGTTTGCGCTTTTGAACTACATCACTCCCGATCCTCTGATATGGGGCGGAGGGCTAATCATCGTGGGCATCCCTATTTCGCTTGTGGTCTATGGCCTATTCCGCGAAGTGCCCTTTCCCGTGCGCTTCAACCGCCAACGCCGAGAAGTCTGTGTCCCCCGTGGTGATGGTGAGTACTGGATCGTCCCATGGGAAAGCGTGACAGCCGCCGCCACCCAGCACTCGTCAGTCAGTCAGGCTGGTAAAGCCACGATGGGTTTACTGATCATTGGTTTTGAAAACCCAGACCCGCTAGCAAAGGACGACAACAAGAATTTCTCCCTAGGCTTCAACTGTGGGGGCGGGACCACGGCCATGGCCTTGTGGGAGTGCATGCGCAGTTACATGGAGATTGGTCCGGAGGCTGTTGAGGATCAGACGGCACGTTTCGACAGGACTAAAGGGATATGGGCGACCTATCTGGACGATCTTGTAAGAGCCGCAAAATTGAGAGGCTGGCCTTTAACCATCTTGTGGGAAGGTTTCTGCGGGATTTTCATTTTCAACACGCTGCTGATAGACGTGCTTGAACGCTGGAAACTGAATCCGCCACCCGATTTGCCCTATCCCGACATCATCGAGTGGTCAAAACCCTTGCCTCCCGAGCAGTGGGTTAAACGCTCCCCGGAACTTGAAGCAGCCATAGTCAAGCGCAACGCTGAACTGGCCGCGCAGGCGGAACAAGCGTTGCTTATGGAGCAGTCTTAGAAACTGTGATGTCTCAAATTCCCTCACTACCCATCCCCGGACACGGCGAACTACCGGACTACGACGTATGCCTCCCGGCGCACCTGCGCCCCGACGCCGATCGTTTAATCCGTTATCTGCACGAATTGCCGTATCGGCGAGTGAAGTACTGCCCCTGGTGTGGCAATACCAACGTGACCCTCCATAACAATCGCGGCCGACAACGGCTCCCGCGTTACTACTGCGGTTCCTGTCGCAAGAGCTGCAATAGTTTGAGCGATTCACCCTTTGCGAACATGCATCGGATGGAATTGTGGTCAACGTTTGCGGTGTACCTGCTGGCCGGTTGGTCCAGCGTTCAGATAGCGTCTCGCTTGGAAGTGACTCCAAAGGTCTACTTCAACTGGGGGCAGGCGGTCGGGGAGGTGATGGCTGAGGAGTGTCCGGAGTTGCATCAGTGGTGGACGACACGCCATTACCGGGAAAACCTGCAACCACCCGAGCACATCGCGGAGCAACAGCAAGCGGTCGTCACCTGGATCGAGACGACGCTCAATGCACAGCACGCGACATGCCACAGGTGTGGGGGAGCGCGGACCTATCGAATTAAAGGCATACGCCCGAAATTCAAGTGCGATACCTGCGTGACCTGCTTCTCCATTCTGTCCGGGACACCGCTGGTCGGGATGATTCGACCCGAGCTCTGGGTCGATTTCGTGAAAGGGGTGATGGATGGCCAGAGCATCCAGGACCTTAAACGACGCTCAGGGTTGGGCATCGGCGGCAGTACACGCTGGCGTGAGCAGTTTTTGTTGTTGATCGAAGCGTTGGGGCACCCTGAACTGTTGGGATGGATCACCTGGATGCGCAGTCGTCGGCACAATGAAGTGGCCAGCTTTGTGCGCCAGGGTGGTTATCTGGACAATGCGACACGCTCCGTCTATCCGCAAGGGACGCGAAAGGGCAGGTTTGTTTCGCAAAAATAGGCGCTACGAAAGCAGCGATTTTTTGATGTTTTGCATGTCCGTAATACGTGTAGGACGGCTCCCATAGTGGCGAGGGAGCTTGCTCCCGCCGGGTGGCGACGCAGCCCCAAACCCTGCCACGCTTTCCTACTCCCTGTAGCCGCTGGCGAAGCCTGCGTTCGGCTGCACAGCAGCCGTAAATCCAGTGTGCAGGGTTCATCTGACACACCGCGACTTCTGATTTTGCGACTGCTACGCAGCCGAACGCAGGCTTCGCCAGCTGCTACAAAAAACGAGCAACCGTCCTACATCCCCGGTTGCAGCCGCCAAAGTCGACGCTTATAGTTCGCCCCGTTGCCGGCAACAGTCGGCGATAGGGTTTCGCAGCCCTACAACACAGGCAGCAACCAGCACCATAATAAGCAACGACGGTCGCATCAGCGCCCGGAATCCGTTCTTTCTATGGTGGCTGTGTGTGGGAGACCTCCGGGTCTGCCGGGCTCCTGTGCCTCGGTCTGCGAACCCGCACACAGCTACCACCCATTCGTTTCGCAGCGAACGGTAGTAGCTCTTCTTTTATGTACAGGAAGATTTACTTATGCCAATGAATAACCCGCCACGCCGCTTCACCCCCATGTCCCAATTCGCAACCGACTACCCCGTCCTGCTCATCGACAGCGACGCCCCGCTACGCGAACTCCACAATTGCGTCAGCGAACGCCTCAACGCCGTCCTCAAATATCTGAATCTCATGGCCTGCACCAGCCTGCCGGACTACGCCGAGAACGACATCAACACCGTCACCAACATCGCCCGGATCATGATCCAGGATGTGAACGATGTGTTTCGGGTGATTGAGCAGCGCGGGTTTGATACGCCCAAGTAACAGTGATTGATTTTTAGGCAATAAAAACCCGCATTTCTGCGGGTTTTCTATTTGGCCAGCACATGCTCGCGATGACATTATCCGCAGCACTGCACCACTACCGGGCAGCTACTTCTAATGGCTTCACCACCGCCGTCTTCAACACCAACCACAACGCCGCCGCAATCAACACCCCGCCATAGATGTGCGCCATCGACAACGGCTCATCCAGCAACAACGCCCCCCACAACACCCCGAACGGCGGAATCAGAAAGGTCGTGGTCATCGACTTCACCGGCCCGACCGAACTGAGCAACCGGAAGTAAATAATGTACGCAAGCGCCGTACACACCAGTCCCAAACCCAGCAGCGACAACCAGACACTCCAGCCGCCCCAGCTCTCCGGTGGCTGGCTGATCACGCTGTAACCGAACAGCGGCAGCAAAAACAACGTCGCGCCGAGCATGCTGCCCACCGCCGATAGACGACTGTCGAGACCACCGGCCTGATCAAGCCAGCGGCGCGCGAGGAACCCGGCGAAACCGTAGCAGGTCGTGGCGAGCAGGCAGGCGAGGGCGCCCATCAGCAGTTCCATGTCGAACGCCACCGGACCGGCTCGGGTCAGGATGCCCACGCCCAACAGCCCGAGGAACACACCGCCAAGTTTGGCGGCGGTAAGCCTTTCATGGAAGAACAGACCGCCGATCAGCACGCCCATCAATGGCGTGGTGGCGTTGAAAATCGCCGAATAGCCGGCCGGCAGCACTTGCGCGGCCACCGAATAGAGGGTCGCCGGAATCCCGGAGTTGATCACCCCTAGCAGCATCACGGTTTTGAGTTTGCCTTTGAAATCCCAACTGATGCGCATCAGCCCGAGAATCACCAACAGACCGACCGCGGCAATCGACACGCGGAAAAAAGCAGTGGGGATTGTGCCAATCACCGGGGCGATGATGCGCATGAACAGAAAGCTCGCGCCCCAAATGGCGGCAAGCGACAACAAACGCAGAGTATCGACGGGGTTCACAGCGCTTTCCTTCCTTGATTGGCGCGCAAGTGTCGCGCCAGTCAGGACGCAAGGCAATGGTTGCGTTGCGTAACAAAGGGCCACTAAGCTCAGGCCCCAACGATAAGAATCAGCCGCCGAGGTTTTACCTATGCCGCAGCAATGGCCAGCCGCCGACATCGCCCGAATGATCCTCGATGGCTTTGACGATTATCGCGAGCATTTCCGCCAGATCACCGACGGCGCCCGGGCCCGCTTCGAGCAGGCCAAGTGGCAGGAGACGCAATCGGCGTCGGCCGCGCGGATCAATCTCTACGAAGAAAAAGTCAGCGAAACGGTGGGGCGGCTACACATCGCTTTCGACGACGACACGCTGGATGTCAGCTGCTGGCCGCTGGTCAAAAGCGCTTACATCACGCTCATCGACCTGCGCTTCGACGATGAACTGTCCGAAACCTGGTACAACTCGATCTTCTGCGGGCTGTTCAGCCACGACCTGATCAGCGACGGCTGCATGTTCATCCACACCACCCGGCCGAGCCTGCGCCGGGCCCGCGCCGCACAAACCCGCACGTACAAGCCCCAGGGCCAGTTGTCCGGGATGCTGGCGAGCATTTTTGCCGACTACCGCTTCAGCGAGGATTACGCCAACCTGGCGGGCGACCTGTCTCGACTCGAAGGGCAATTGCGCGAGAACCTGCCGGACTGGGTCTGCAAGGATCCGGAGTTGAGCGTCGAACTGTTTTCCTCGGTGCTTTACCGCAACAAAGGCGCGTACCTGGTCGGGCGCATCTACACCCAGGACGAACAATGGCCGCTGGTGATTCCGCTGCTGCACCGCGAAGGTCGCGGGATTCAGATCGATGCGCTGATCACCGATGAAGCGGACGTGTCGATCATCTTCTCGTTCACCCGTTCGTATTTCATGGTCGACGTGCCGGTGCCGGCGGAGTTCATCGGTTTCCTCAAGCGCATTCTGCCGGGCAAGCACATCGCCGAGCTGTATACCTCGATCGGTTTCTACAAACACGGAAAATCCGAGTTCTACCGGGCGCTGATCAATCACCTGGCCAACACCGACGACCAGTTCATCATGGCCCCGGGCGTGCGTGGCATGGTGATGAGCGTGTTTACCCTGCCGGGCTTCAACACCGTATTCAAAATCATCAAGGATCGCTTCTCGCCGTCAAAGAACGTCGACCGCGCCACGGTGATCGAGAAGTACCGTTTGGTGAAAAGTGTCGACCGGGTGGGGCGTCTGGCCGACACCCAGGAATTCGCCGACTTCCGTTTCCCGTTGAGCAAGTTCGACCCGGCCTGTCTGGAAGAATTGCTCGAAGTGGCAGCATCCACCGTGTCGGTAGAGGGCGACACCGTGCTGATCCGCCACTGCTGGACCGAACGGCGGATGACGCCGTTGAACCTGTATCTGGAGAACGCCAACGACGCTCAGGTCCGCGAGGCACTGGAGGATTACGGCCTGGCGATCAAGCAACTGGCGGCGGCGAACATCTTCCCCGGCGACATGCTGCTGAAGAACTTCGGCGTTACCCGTCACGGGCGGGTGGTGTTTTATGACTATGACGAGATCTGCTTCTTGACCGAGGCCAACTTCCGGCACATCCCGCTACCGCGCACGCCGGAAGACGAGATGGCGTCGGAGCCTTGGTATTCGATCGGGCCGCTGGATGTGTTTCCTGAAGAGTTTCCGCCGTTTTTGTTTGCTGATTCGGGGCAAAGGAAGTTGTTTGATCAGTTGCATGGTGAGTTGTACAACGCCGATTACTGGAAAAGCCTTCAGGAAGCCATTCGCGCCGGGAAGGTGATTGATGTGTTCCCGTATCGGCGCAAGGGGTTGGATAACGAGTAGTTCTCTGCGATTGCTGCGCAATCGATCGCGAGCAGGCTCGCTCCCACCTTTGACCGTGGTGCCCCCGATTTTGTGGTCGCTATAGATCCAATGTGGGAGCGAGCCTGCTCGCGATCGGCCGCGCAGCGGTCGTAAAATCTGCGACAATCCGCCCCCTGCGCCACTAGACGACTTATTGCGTACCTGATGACTGACGAATCGCCTTCCATCGACAAACTGCTGAAAAACCTCGATCACGCCATGCTCGCCGACCGCCACCGGCTGCGGCGGCAGTTGCTTGAGCTGCGTAAAAAACCTGACGAGGCCAAGCTGGCCCAATGGGTAACGCGCATGCAGGCGTCCTGTGATCAGGTGCTGGCGCGGCGGGCCAGCCTGCCGGTTATTCGCTACGACGACAGCCTGCCGATCGCCGCCAAGCGCGACGAAATCAAAGCAGCGCTGCTCAAGCATCAGGTGCTGATCATTGCCGGTGAAACCGGTTCGGGTAAAACCACCCAGTTGCCGAAGATCTGCCTGGAAATCGGTCGCGGTCAGCATGGCCTGATCGGCCACACCCAGCCCCGTCGAATCGCCGCCCGCAGCGTGGCGAGCCGGGTCGCCGAAGAACTGGCGACGCCGTTGGGCGCGTTGGTCGGCTATCAGGTGCGGTTCGAAGATCAGAGCGATTCCAACACCCTGATCAAGCTGATGACCGACGGCATCCTGCTGGCGGAAACCCAGAACGACCGTTACCTCGAACGCTACGACACGATCATCGTCGACGAAGCCCACGAACGCAGCCTGAACATCGACTTCCTGCTCGGTTACCTGAAAACCCTGCTGCCGCGTCGTCCGGACCTGAAAGTCATCATCACCTCGGCGACCATCGACCTGGAGCGTTTCTCCAAGCATTTCGATGATGCGCCAATTGTCGAAGTCTCCGGCCGCACCTTCCCCGTGGAAACCTGGTATCGCCCGCTGACCCTGGAGCAGGACGAAGAGGGCAACCGCGTCGAGGATGACTTGACGGTGGATCAGGCGATTCTTGCCACCCTCGACGAAATCGCCGCGTTCGAACGCAGCGAGCGCAAGAGCCCCGGCGATGTGTTGGTGTTCCTGCCCGGCGAGCGTGAGATTCGCGACGCGGCGGACATGCTGCGCAAGGCCCAGCTCAAGCACACCGAGATTCTGCCGCTCTACGCGCGGCTGTCGCCGGCCGAACAGCAGCGGATTTTCCAGTCGCACCCAGGCCGTCGCGTGGTCCTGGCGACCAACGTCGCGGAAACCTCGCTGACCGTGCCGGGCATTCGTTACGTGATCGATAGCGGCACCGCGCGCATCAGCCGTTACAGCTACCGCGCCAAGGTCCAGCGCCTGCCCATCGAAGCCATTTCCCAGGCCAGCGCCAACCAACGTAAAGGTCGATGCGGACGGGTCGAACCGGGCATTTGCATCCGCCTCTACGGCGAAGAAGATTTCATCGGTCGCCCGGAATTTACCGACCCGGAAATCCTGCGCACGAACCTCGCCGCCGTAATCCTGCAGATGCTGCACCTGCGTCTCGGCGAGATCACCGATTTCCCGTTTATCGAGCCGCCGGATGGCAAAGCCATCAGCGACGGTTTCAACCTGCTGCAAGAACTCTCGGCGGTCGACCGCAACAGCCAGCTGACCCCGCTTGGCCGCCAATTGGCGCGGTTGCCGGTGGACCCGCGCATGGGCCGCATGTTGCTGGAAGCGGCGAAACTCGGCAGCTTGCAGGAAGTGCTGATTGTCGCCAGCGCCATGTCGATTCAGGACCCGCGCGAGCGTCCGCCAGAACGTCAGCAAGCGGCGGATCAGGCGCATGCTCAGTGGAAGGATGTGGACTCGGACTTCGCCGGGCTGGTCAATCTGTGGCGTGGTTTCGAAGAACAGCGCCAGGCGTTGACCGCCAGCCCGCTGCGTAATTGGTGCCGCAAGAACTTCCTGAATTACCTGCGTCTGCGCGAATGGCGCGACTCCCATCGGCAGTTGAGCCTGATCTGCCGCGACATGCAGTTGAGCCTCAATAAAGAGCCGGCGGATTACCCGAAACTGCACAAAGCCGTGCTCTCGGGGCTGCTCAGCCAGATCGGTCAGAAAACCGAAGACGGTGACTACCTCGGCGCCCGTCAGCGGCGTTTCTGGATTCACCCGTCATCGGGCCTCGGCAAGAAGCGTCCGCAATGGCTGATGGCCGCCGAACTGGTGGAAACCACCAAGCTCTACGCGCGCATGGTCGCCAAGATCGACGCCGACTGGATCGAACCCTTGGCCGGGCACCTGATCAAGAAAAACCACTTCGAACCCCATTGGGAGAAGAAGCGCGGTCAAGTCGTGGCGTTCGAGCAAATCACCTTGTTCGGGCTGATCGTGGTCGGTCGCCGGCCGGTGCATTACGGGCCGATCGACCCGGTGGTGTCTCGTGAATTGTTCATTCGTGAAGGCCTGGTACGCGGCGAGATTCAGTCCAAGGCCAAGTGCCTGACGGCCAATGCGCAACTGCTGGAACAGCTCGACGAACTGGAAGCCAAGGCTCGCCGTCGCGACATTCTGGCGGACGAAGAAACCCTGTTCGCCTTCTACGATGCGCGACTGCCGGCGGAGATCCACCAGACCGCGACCTTCGACAGCTGGTATCGGGTCAACAGCCAGAAAGACCCGCAGCTGCTGATCATGCGCGAAGAAGACGTGCTGGCCCGGGAGGCGAGTGAAGTCACCGCGCTGCATTACCCGGACACCTTGCACATCGGTGATCTGGAGTTGGCGCTGAGCTACCACTTCGAACCTAACCACCCGCGTGACGGCGTGACCCTGCGTGTGCCGGCGCCGTTGTTGCCGATGCTGCCGCCGGAACGTCTGGAGTGGCTGGTTCCCGGCGTGATCGAGGCCAAGTGCATCGCGCTGGTACGCAACCTGCCCAAAGCCCTGCGCAAGAATTTCGTACCGGTGCCGGACTTCGTCAAAGCCGCATTGCAACGCATGACCTTCGCCGAGGGCTCGTTGCCTCAAGCGTTGGGCCGTGAACTGTTGCGCATGACCGGTGCGCGGGTCAGCGATGAAGCCTGGGCGGAAGCGTCGCAGCAGGTCGACAGTCATTTGCGGATGAACCTGGAAATCGTCGACGGCCAGGGCAAGTTCCTTGGCGAAGGGCGTGATCTGGCGGAACTGACCGCACGCTTTACCGAAGCCAGTCAGGCCGCGTTGGCTGTGCCGCAAACAGCGAAAAACCAGCAACCTGTGGAGCCGAAAGTGTTTGCCGCCGTCGCCGAGAAAACCCAGCAGAAGATCGCCGGGCTGTCGATGACGGTGTATCCGGCGCTGGTGGAAGAGGGCGGCACGGTCAAGGAAGGACGTTTCTCGACGCCGGCCGAAGCCGAGTTTCAACATCGTCGGGCCTTGCAGCGTTTGCTGATGCAGCAACTGGCCGAACCTGCGAAGTTCCTGCGCAGCAAGTTGCCGGGGCTGACCGAATTGGGCCTGATGTACCGCGACATGGGGCGCATCGACAGTCTGGTCGAAGACATCCTGCTGGCCAGCCTCGACAGCTGCATTCTCGATGGCGAAGATCCGTTGCCTCGTGATGGCGCCGGGTTGGCCTCACTGGCCGAACGCAAGCGCGGCGGCTGGACCGAGCACGCCGAGCGCCTGGCCAAGCTGACGCTGGAAATCCTCAAGCTCTGGCACGGCCTGCAAAAACGCTTCAAGGGCAAGATCGACCTGGCGCAAGCCGTGGCCCTGAACGACATCAAGCAGCAGCTCAGTGATCTGGTGTATCCGGGCTTCGTCCGTGAAACCCCGATGCAGTGGCTCAAGGAGCTGCCGCGTTATCTGAAAGCGGTCGAGCAGCGCTTCGAGAAAATCGGCGCTCAGGTGCAGAGGGACCGGGTCTGGAGTGGCGAGTTATCTGGCCTGTGGACGCAATATCAAACGCGCGCCAACAAACATGCCCAAGAAGGCAAACGCGATCCGCAACTGGAGCTCTATCGCTGGTGGCTGGAGGAATACCGGGTTTCCCTGTTCGCCCAACAATTGGGGACCAAGGTGCCGATCTCCGACAAGCGCCTGAACAAGCAATGGACCCAAGTCGAACCGTAACCCCCTGTGGGAGCGGGCTTGCTCGCGAAGGGGCCGTCAGCTTCAACATCAATGTTGACTGATACACCGCTTTCGCGAGCAAGCCCGCTCCTACATTAGGTACGCGTTGCTCTCGCAAAAGGCGCCAAACCCCAATGTTTATGGCAAACTTCGCGCCTATAAACGCCGGCCCCGCGGTTTTGAGCTTTCACAGGTCTGGGCGGATCGGAATAAAGCGATGCCAGGTTTGCTCCCCCTGACGGGAGCAGATCCTTTGTGTGTTGGTACGTCGGTGCCAACACTTTCTGCCTGAACAGATTAGAGAAACGACCATGCATAACGTCGTCATCAGCGGCACCGGCCTGTACACCCCGGCCAACAGCATCTCCAACGAAGAGCTGGTGCAGTCTTTCAACGCTTACGTCGCGCAATTCAACGCCGACAATGCCGACGCCATCGCGCGCGGCGAAATCGAAGCGTTGACCGAGTCCAGCGCGGCGTTTATTGAAAAAGCCTCTGGCATCAAAAGCCGCTTTGTCATGGACAAGGAAGGCATTCTCGACCCGCAACGCATGGCGCCACGCCTGCCGGAACGCTCGAATGACGAGTGGTCGGTGCTTTGCCAAATGGCCATCGGTGCCGCCGAGCAAGCCTTGCAGCGCGCCGGCAAGACCGCCGCGGACATCGACGGCGTGATCGTCGCCTGCTCCAACCTGCAACGGGCCTATCCGGCCATCGCCATCGAAGTCCAGGAAGCCTTGGGTATCCAGGGTTTCGGTTACGACATGAACGTCGCCTGCTCTTCGGCGACCTTCGGCATTCAGGCGGCGGCCAACAGCGTGCAACTGGGCCAGGCCCGGGCGATCCTGATGGTCAACCCGGAAGTCTGCACTGGGCACCTGAACTTCCGCGACCGTGACAGCCACTTCATCTTCGGCGACGCCGCGACTGCGGTGATCATCGAACGTGCTGACCTGGCGACGTCCAAGTACCAGTTCGATATCGTCAGTACCAAGCTGCTGACCAAGTTCTCCAACAACATCCGCAACAACTTCGGCTTCCTCAATCGCGCGGCGGAAGAGGGCATCGGTGCCAAGGACAAACTGTTCGTGCAGGAAGGCCGCAAGGTGTTCCGCGATGTCTGCCCGATGGTCGCCGAGCTGATCGCTACGCACCTGGAAGAGAACACGCTCAACATCAGCGACGTGAAACGCTTCTGGCTGCATCAGGCCAACCTCAGCATGAACCACCTGATCGTCAAGAAGCTGCTGGGCCGCGAAGCCACCGAAGAAGAAGCCCCGGTGATTCTCGACACCTACGCCAACACCAGCTCCGCCGGTTCCGTGATCGCGTTTCACAAGAACCAGGACGGTCTGGCCGCCGGTTCGCTGGCTGTGCTCAGCTCGTTCGGCGCCGGTTACTCGATTGGTAGCGTGATTCTGCGCAAGCGCTGAGTTCGTCAAAAAAAGATCGTCCGAGTTCGGACGATTTTTTTTGCGCAGACAAAAAAACTCGCGTTGCTGTATCGGACGGATGATGGGGACCGATACAGCAACGCGAGTTTGGTAAAGCAGCTCTGGCTTCCTTGCCCGAGCCGTGTAGCGTGGATCAGAACTTGGCTTCTGCGTCCAGTTGCAGGGTGTTGATTTTCGAATCCCGCAGGGTGGCGTTGGTGTAGTCGGAGTCAGCCATTAAGTACGTCGCGCCGAGGGAGAAGTTCTTGTCGATCTCGTAGCTCACTTTCAGCTTGCTGCCACGCGAACCGGTGAAACCGTTGGCGAAGTCGGAGTCGGTGAAGGCGCCGACCACCGCGTTACGCTGTACGTCGCGGTAGTTGTAGTCCACTCCGAAGCCGTAGAACTTGGTCTTGACGCCAGCCAGCCAGCCCATGTCCTGATCGTTGCTGGCATCGTCGTTGGTGACGATTTGACCGTAAAGCGACAGCGGCATTGGCAGGCCGCCGATGTCGAGCTGACCAAAGCCTTCGTACAGTTTGAACTGTTCGTTCGCAGTGTTGCCGTTGACGGCCAGTCGGCATGTTGCCGCGGCACACGTATTGTTGATGTCGTTGTCGTTGTCGTAGGCGTAGAGACTGCCGCCCAGAGTCATTTTCAAGTAGTCGGTGATCGCGAAACGCGCGCCCAACTGGCCGGCATACAGACGCAGGTCATGACGGAACTGCTTGCCTTCGCCGTCGACGTTGTCCTTGAGCGTGTAGTGACCGGCGCTACCGAACATCTCGACAGGGCCCAGCGCGTGCTTGTAGGTTGCTGCCAGACCTTCAGGGCTGATGTCGCTATCCCAGATGATGTCGCCGGTGCTCACCCACGGTTGCGGCATCTTGCCGCCGATCAAGTGCAGGTCCTTGATGGCCGTCGGGTGGTAATCCACGTAGCCCTGGTCCAGCCAGATATCCTTCTTGGTGAAGTTGTTGTCCAGGCTCTGGTTGGTGGAGCGCGAATCGTTGTCGCTGCCCGTGGCGATCCGGATGCCGGTGTCGACTTGCGGGTTGATTTCGGTGTAGGCACCCAGGCGGACACGAATGCGTTGACGGTCCTGGTCGCCAGTGTTGGAAACACCATCGTTCTTGACTGTTTCCTGACGGAAACGAACATCGCCCTTGAACTGGGTCTTGGCAGCCCACGCCAGTTTCTGGTCGAAGGTGCTCAGTTCATTGGTTTTCTTCGCGGTCGCCGCGATCTGCTCGTTGGTCTCTCGCTGAGCCTGACGGGCGATTTGCTGGTCTTTCTGATCGCTGGCCAGCTCGGCTTGCAGTTCGGTGTACTGCGCAGGAGAAATCGAGCCGTTTGCCTTGAGCATGTCGAGCAGTTTGGCGTCGACTGCGGCGCTGGCCGGAACACTCATGGCCAGCAGCAACCCACCACACAAGGCCGCCGCAGTTTTCGTGGAAGCAAGACGCATATCAATCTCCGAAGATGTAATGGGATGACTGAGCCATCCAGGACACAACCGACCGTTGACGGACGGAAAACAGTGGCCGGCTATAGAATCCGGCGCTCTAAAAACAGGCGCCAGTATCGCGATGGTTTATGACAGTGCAGTGGCAAGATGATGGCGTCTCGATGACGATACAAATATGGCGTACACCCTGGCCCAGAGCCCTGTCGGCGGATTGCTCGTGTGGATTTTTTGGCGATGGGCGATACTCGCCGGGCTTTCACGCAAAGAAGTAGGGAAGAACTGATGCCGCTGCAACGTCTGGAAAGTCTGTCCGAAATCGCGTCGCAGACGTGGGACGCCCTGGTGCCCGAGAATCAGCCCTTTCTGCGCCACGCCTTTCTCAGCGCACTGGAAGACAGCGGCAGCGTCGGCCCTCATTCCGGCTGGCAACCCGAGCATTTGCTGCACATCGAAGGCGATCGCCTGATCGCCGCGTTACCCAGTTACCGCAAATGGCATTCCTACGGCGAGTACGTGTTCGATCACGCCTGGGCCGATGCCTGTGAGCGTGCCGGTATCGATTACTACCCCAAGCTGCTGACGGCTGTGCCGTTCAGTCCGGTCAGCGGCCCGCGTTTGCTGGCGGCCACGCTCGAGGACGGTTTCGAACTGTTGAAAAGCCTGCCGGGCTACCTTGAAATCGAACAACTCTCCAGTGCCCACATCAACTTCACCGACCCGTTCACTGACGCAGCATTGGCCGAGCAGCCGGGCTGGTTACAGCGAATCGGCTGTCAGTACCACTGGCAGAATCGCGGGTATCGGGATTTTCAAGACTTCCTCGACGTCCTCAGTTCGCGCAAGCGCAAGCAAATGCGCAAGGAACGCGAACAAGTGGCGGGGCAGGGCATTGATTTCGAATGGCTTGAAGGTAAGCAACTCGATCAGGCACAGTGGGATTTTGTCTATGCCTGCTACGCCAATACCTACGCAGTGCGTCGGCAAGCGCCGTACCTGACGCGGGAGTTTTTCAGTTTGCTGGCCGAGCGCATGCCAGAGTCGATTCGTGTGGTGTTGGCCAAGCAGGGCTCACGGCCGGTGGCCATGGCCTTCAGTCTGGTGGGCGGCGACAGTTTTTACGGTCGTTACTGGGGCTGTCTGGCGGAGTTTGATCGTTTGCACTTCGAGACCTGTTTCTATCAGGGCATGGACTACGCGATTACCAATGGCTTCCAGCGTTTCGATGCCGGTGCCCAGGGCGAGCACAAGTTGATTCGCGGGTTCGAACCTGTGATCACTCATTCATGGCACTACTTGCGTCATCCCGGCCTGAAAGCTGCCGTCAAAGACTTCCTGCAGCAAGAGCGCGTTGGCGTGCTGGCGTATGCCGAGGAAGCGAGGACAGCCTTGCCTTACCGGCAAGACTGATGGGGTGCAGACCAGAGCGGGGAAACGATCAGGCAGGAAGATTCAATCGATCCCGACAAACCCACCTGTCTGGTGCTGCCACAACCGCGCATACAACCCGCCATGGGCCAGCAGTTCGGCGTGGCTGCCGGTTTCGGCGATCTTGCCTTTTTCCAGCACCACCAGCCGGTCCATGCGGGCAATGGTCGAGAGCCGGTGGGCGATGGCTATCACGGTTTTGCCCTGCATCAGGGTTTCGAGGCTTTCCTGGATCGCCGCTTCGACCTCCGAATCCAGCGCCGAGGTGGCCTCGTCCATGATCAGGATCGGCGCGTCCTTGAGCAGCACGCGAGCAATCGCAATCCGCTGACGCTGGCCGCCGGAGAGTTTCACCCCGCGTTCACCGACGTGGGCATCGAAACCGGTGCGGCCTTCGGAGTCCGACAACAACGGGATGAACTCATCGGCGCGGGCCTTGTGTACCGCTTCCCAAAGTTCGGCGTCGGTGGCGTCGGGTTTGCCGTACAACAAATTGTCGCGGATCGAGCGATGCAGCAGGGACGTGTCCTGGGTGATCATGCCAATGCGCTCGCGCAGGCTTTCCTGGCCGACTTCGGCAATGTTCTGGCCGTCGATGAGGATGCGTCCGCCCTCCACGTCATAGAGGCGCAGCAGCAGGTTGACCAGGGTTGACTTGCCGGCACCGGACGGACCGATCAGGCCGATTTTTTCACCGGGCTTGATGGTCAGGTTGAGGTCGCCGATGATCCCGCTCTTCTTGCCGTAGTGGAAATCCACGTGCTCGAAACGCACTTCGCCACGGGTGACCGCCAGCGGTTTGGCCTGCTCTCGATCGGTGACGCTGACCGGTTGAGAAATGGTCTGCAAACCGTCCTGAACCATGCCGATATTTTCGAAAATGCCGGTGACCACCCACATGATCCAGCCGGACATGTTGACGATGCGGATCACCAGGCCGGTCGCCAGGGCAATCGCGCCTACGGTGATCAGCGACTGCGTCCACAGCCACAGGGCCAGGCCGGTGGTGCCGACGATCAGCAAGCCGTTCATGCTGGTGATGACCACGTCCATGCTGGTGACCACCCGGCCGGCCAGTTGGGCTTTTTCGGTTTGTTCCTTGATCGCTTCGCGAGCGTATTGCTGCTCGAAGTTGGTGTGGGCGAACAGCTTCAGGGTGGTGATGTTGGTGTAGCCGTCGACGATCCGCCCCATGAGTTTGGAGCGCGCGTCGGAGGACACCACCGAGCGTTCCTTGACCCGTGGCACGAAGTAGTAAAGGGCACTGATGAAGGCGACGATCCAGGTCAGCAGCGGGATCATCAGGCGCCAGTCGGCTTCGGCAAACAGCACCAGCGAGCTGATCGCGTAGATCAGCACGTGCCACAGCGCGTCCACCGCTTGCACAGCCGAATCGCGCAGCGAGTTGCCGGTCTGCATGATGCGTTGGGCGATGCGCCCGGCGAAGTCGTTCTGGAAAAAATTCAGGCTCTGTTTGAGCACATAACTGTGGTTCTGCCAGCGGATCAGGCTGGTCATGCTGGGGCTCAGGGTCTGGTGCACCAGCAGGTCATGCAGGCCAACAAAAATCGGCCGAAAAACCAGGGCGACTACCGCCATCCAGGCCAGCTCGATGCCGTGTTCCTTGAAGAAATCGACGTTAGGTGTGCCTTGGGTCAGGTCGATGATGCGACTCAGGTAACTGAACAGCGCCACTTCGATCAGCGCACCGATCAGACCGACGAACAGCAGGACAGCAAAACTCGGCCAGACCTGCTTCAAGTAATAGGTATAAAAAGGGAGAACCCGATCCGGCGGAGCGGCCGTCGGGGCATCGCGGAAAATGTCGATCAGTTTCTCGAAACGGCGATAAAGCATCAGTTCTCCGCCCGCGCACGGGCTCTCCTTTGAACAGTGTGAGCGGCGCACTCCGGCAGCCGCTCAAGACTTCCTGTGTAGCTTAGTCGATGACTTTGGCCGACTTGATGAACACAGGGTCGGCTGGCACATCTTTCATGCCGCCACGGGTGGTGGTTTGCGAGTTGACGATGACGTCCACCACGTCCATGCCTTTCACGACTTTACCGAAGACCGCATAGCCGTCACCGCTGTCGAGGAAGTCGTTGTCTTTGACGTTGACGAAGAACTGGCTAGTGGCCGAATCAGGATTAGAGGTGCGGGCCATGGACAGCGTGCCACGGACGTTATGCAGACCGTTTTTGGACTCGTTCTTGATCGGTGCCTTGGTTTCTTTTTGCTGCATTTGTTGAGTGAAACCACCACCCTGGACCATGAAGCCCGGAATCACACGGTGAAAAATCGTGTTGTTGTAGAAGCCGCTGTTGACGTAATCAAGGAAGTTCTTGGTACTGATCGGCGCCTTGACCGGGTCCAGTTCGATCTCGATCTGGCCGTTAGTGGTTTCCAGCAGCACGTGCGGCGCCTTGGCGGGCGTTGCGGCCATCAGGTTGGCGGCAAACAGAACGGAGCCAGCGACGAGGGCGATTTTTTTCAGCATGGGTCAGTGATCCTGAGTGAGGTGGTGTCGACTGCGGTGAGAAACTCGAGCAGCGTTTGGTTGAACATTTCGGGTTGATCCAGCGGGGTGGCGTGGCGCGAATCGGCGATCACCACCAGCCGCGCATCGGGCAGCAGTTTTACATAGGTTTCTTTCAGCGAGACCGGTGTGTAGTCACGGTCGGCGCTGACGATGAGGGTTGGACAGGAGACCCGCGAAAGTCGTTCCTGAACCCCCCAGCCAACGATCGCATCGAAGCTGGCGAGATAAGCATGTTTGTCGTTTTTTGCCCAGCGCTCGGCCATTTTTTGTCGCAGGTCAGCCTGTTCGCGTTTGGGAAACAGCTTGCCGCCCAGGGCCGTGCCGATGGCGCCCAGACTGAGGACGCGCATCAGGCTCCAGCGCTTGAACCACTGCCAGTAATCGTCGCGGCTGCGTAGTTTGACCTCGGGCGCGCTGTTGACGATGCACAGGCTTTTGAGCAATTGCGGCTGGTCCACGGCCAGTTGAAAACCGATCATGCCGCCCATGGACAGGCCCACGTAATGAGTGGGGCCGAGGTTCAGGTGTTCAATCAGGGCGATCAGGTCGGCGCTGAACCCGGCGATGCTGTAGCGCTCGCGGGGTTTGTCGGAGCGACCGTGGCCGCGTACATCCGGGACGATCACCCGGTAGCGGGCCGACAGCGCCGGGATCTGCTGTTCCCAGTCCAGGGTGCTGGAACCCAGCCCGTGGACCAGCAGCAACGGCGTGCCGTGGCCATATTCCTCATAGTGCAGGTTGCAACCTTCGTGTTCAAAATAGGCCATGCGTACACTCCGTGTCAGGCTTGTTCAGGGGCGGCGAAAGGTGCATCCAGCGGCGCAGTGTCGAAAGTGCGCAGCAGTTCGATGAGAATCTGCGTGGCCGGACCCAAGGGTTTGTCCTTGTTCGAGTACAGGTAGAAGCTCGGGTTGCGGCTGCCACCCTGGTCCAACGGTAGCAGCTTGAGCAGACCTTCCTTGAGTTCCCGTTCGATCATGTGCCGAGGCAACCAGGCGAAACCCAGACCGCTGCTGACAAAAGTTGCCGCGGTGGCCAGGCTGCCGACGGTCCAGCGCTGTTCCGCGCCGAGCCAGCCGACGTCCCGTGGCTGCTGGCGACCGGAGTCGCGGATGACCACTTGCATCTGGGATTCCAGATCCTGGAAGTTCAGTTCGCGGTTCAGACGATGCAGTGGGTGTTCGGGGTGAGCGACAGCCACAAACTCTACGTCGCTCAATTCCGCACCCAGGTAACCGGGAATGCTCAGGCCGGTGATGGCCAGGTCGGCCACGCCTTCGAGCAAGACTTCCTCTACGCCGGATAAAACCTCCTCACGCAGACGCACCCGACAGCCACGACTTTGTGGCATGAACGCGGTCAAGGCGCGGACGAGGCGGGCGCTCGGGTAGGCGGCGTCGACCACCAGCCGCACTTCTGCTTCCCAGCCTTGTTCCATGTGATGGGCCAGGTCCTCCAGCTGACTGGCCTGTTTCACCAGTTGCCGCGAACGGCGCAGCAGCACGCCACCGGCTTCGGTCAGCACCGCTTTGCGGCCGTCGATGCGCAACAGTGGCACGCCGAGCTGGTCCTGCATGCGCGCCACGGTGTAGCTCACCGATGATTGCGAGCGGTGCAGCGCTTCGGCGGCCTGGGCGAAACCGCCGTGGTCGACCACGGCCTGTAACGTTCGCCATTGATCAAGGGTCACGCGGGGCGCTTTCATGAATAGCTCCTCTTGTCCTAAGCTGGCAGTCCTTATTGGAGACTGCTGAATGAAAAAGCTTTGTTGTGTGGTATCGGGTTGTGTGCTGCTGGCGATGCTGCCGCTGACGGCGTTTGCCTATCCGATCGACGTTGAAAAACAGCTGAACGGCTTGAGCATCGACTACAACGCGTATGACACGGATAGCGACATCGCCTCCATTCAGGTGAACAACTACGGCACCACCGATGCGGCCTGTAAGGTGGTTTTCAACAATGGCCCGGAAGCGCCACGCACCCGCAATATCGAAGTGGCCGCTGGTAAACACAAAAATGCCACCGCCAAGTTCAACCGGAGCATCATCAAGATGCGTATCAAACTGACCTGCACCCCCAAATGACCCCAAACGGAGCACGCCCGCCAGGCATGCTCCGCTTATAAACGAATTTATTGATAGTTTATAGCAGTTATTTGCGCTTTTTCATCGATTTAACTCTGTTTAACCTTCACTCCATCGACCTACAGCATTCTCAGATGGAGGCTACATCCCATGTCCCGCGTTCTGATCATCGAAAGCAGCGCTCGTCAGCAAGACTCGGTTTCGCGTCAACTGACCCAGACCTTCATCAGCCAGTGGCAAACCGCCCACCCGATCGACCAAATCACCGTTCGAGACCTGGCCGTCAACCCGGTGCCGCATCTGGACATCAACCTGCTGGGCGGCTGGATGAAACCTGCCGAGCAGCGCAACGACATCGAACAGGTTTCCCTGGAACGCTCCAACCAGTTGACCGACGAACTACTGGTCGCCGATGTACTGGTCATGGCCGCACCGATGTACAACTTCGCCATCCCGAGCACCCTCAAAGCCTGGCTCGACCATGTGCTGCGTGCCGGTGTTACCTTCAAGTACACCGACACCGGCCCGCAAGGCTTGCTCAGCGGCAAGCGTGCCTACGTGCTGACTGCGCGCGGCGGGATCTACGCCGGCAGCACCGCGGATCACCAGGAACCGTACCTGCGTCAGGTCTTGGGCTTCATTGGGATCCACGACGTGACGTTCATCCACGCCGAAGGCATGAACCTGGGCGGTGATTTCCAGGAGAAAGGCCTGAGCCAGGCCAACGCCAAGCTTTCCCTCGTCGCCTGAGGCTTTAATCGCCAGATAATCCCTTGATGTTCAAGTGGCCTGGCGCAACCCCTTCATGGCTTTACGCGCATCAAACCTCCCTTTGCACTTGTTGCTCCTGAGTGCTGTAGCCCGATTGAACGCTTTAGCGAGATCGGGCTTTTTTTTGCCCGCGATTTGATGGACGGGCATAAAACCTTGTGAGAGCGGGCTTGCTCGCGAATGCGGTGCGTCATTCAAGATTGATAACGACTGGCATGCCCTCTTCGCGAGCAAGTCGGATCGCCGCACCGCCGCTCCCACAGGGTTTTGTGTTGGCTGCCTGTTCGCGATAACGGGCAAAAACCGCTATCGTCGCCGCCATTCGAAACGAGGCGAGCATGGGCTATCTACTTTTTGTCACGCTGATTCAGGCGTTTTCCTTCAGCTTGATCGGCGAATACCTGGCCGGTCATGTCGACAGTTACTTTGCGGTGCTGGTGCGAGTGGTGCTGGCGGGGCTGGTGTTCATTCCGTTGACCCGCTGGCGTTCGGTTGAACCGGCGTTCATGCGTGGCATGCTGCTGATCGGCGCGTTGCAGTTCGGCGTGACCTACGTCTGCCTGTACCTGAGCTTTCGAGTTTTGACGGTGCCAGAGGTGTTGCTGTTCACCATCCTCACGCCGCTGCACGTGACCTTGATCGAAGACGCGCTGAACCGGCGCTTCAATCCGTGGGCTTTGATCGCGGCACTGGTGGCGGTGATGGGCGCAGCGGTGATTCGCTACGACCGGATCAACCCCGATTTCTTCATGGGCTTCCTGCTATTGCAACTGGCCAACTTCACCTACGCCGCCGGGCAAGTGCTCTATAAGCATCTGGTGGCCCGCCATCCGAGTGATTTGCCGCATTACCGGCGCTTCGGTTACTTCTATCTCGGCGCATTGGCGGTGGCGTTGCCAGCGTTTCTGCTGTTCGGCAAACAGAACTTCCTGCCCCAAGCGCCTCTGCAATGGGGCGTGCTGGTGTTCCTCGGCCTGGTCTCGACTGCGCTCGGGTTGTACTGGTGGAACAAGGGCGCGTGCCTGGTGAATGGCGGGACGCTCGCGGTGATGAACAACCTGCATGTGCCGGTGGGGTTGTTGATCAATTTGCTGATCTGGAATCAGCATGAAGAGTTGGGGCGGTTGTTCCTCGGCGGGTCGGTGATTTTGCTGGCGATGTGGATCAGTCGGTTGGGCGTCAGGCGAGAAATGCTGCCGTTGCGGGAACGGCCATGACGGACCTGATCGCCGCCATCGAGCAGATCTACAAGCCTGCAGGTATGACGTTAACGGATGAAGCTCGGCGCGAGGAGGAGAGTGCCGAATACGGCGCCTGCCGCTTCGGCCTCGATGGCCAGGTGATTGTCTTCCGAGTGGCGAAAACCACGCCGACCAAGATTGGCCAATTCGTCACGCTCTGGAAGCGGCCAACGCCTGCCAGCGAAATTGCACCGCTCGACACCGGCGATGGCGTCGCCTTTGTGGTGGTGAGTGTTGCTGATGAAACCCATCGCGGGCAGTTTGTGTTTGACCAGAAGATACTGGCCGCCAAGGGTGTCATGTCGATTGATGGCGAAGGTGGCAAGCGGGCGATTCGTGTCTATCCGCCATGGTCCAGACCCGTCGCCAAACAAGCGATGAAGACGCAGCAATGGCAGCTCAAATACTTCCTTGCGCTTGACCAAAGCGGTCATGCCGATCCCGTTCAGGTGCGCCGACTCTTCAAAAAATAGACACTAAACCCCTGTGTGCGAGCTTGCTCCCACAGGATACTGCGGTGTTACATGACGTGTTTTTCAGTCTCGGGAATATGGCTTGCGCCCAACATTGCCGGTAACAACCCCGCCCGCAAATCCCCGCCACTGGGCTGCTGATAAAGGCTCAAGCCAAACTCCGGCAGCACCGCCAGCAGGTAATCGAAAATGTCCCCCTGAATCCGCTCGTAATCCGCCCACGCCGTGGTGCCGGTGAAGCAGTAGATTTCCAGCGGAATACCCTGCGCGGTGGTCTGCATCTGGCGGACCATGCAGGTCATGTTCGGCTGGATTTCCGGGTGACTCTTCAAATACGCCAGTGCATACGCGCGGAAGGTCCCGATATTGGTCATCCGCCGACGGTTGGCCGACATCGCCGCCACATTACCCTGGGCTTCGTTCCAGGCCTTGAGTTCAGCCTGCTTGCGACTGATGTAGTCGGTCAGCAGATGCACCTGGGACAGCTTCTGCTCTTCATCATCGCGGATGAACCGCACGCCACTGGCGTCGATGAACAGGCTGCGCTTGATCCGTCGTCCACCGGATTGCTGCATGCCGCGCCAGTTCTTGAACGACTCGGACATCAGGCGCCAGGTTGGAATCGAAACGATGGTCTTGTCGAAGTTTTGCATCCGTGAGTTGGAACCAAAAAATGGACAATGGACTTCAATACATTCAACGACTTACCAGATTTTCCGTCCTGTCCATTTTTCTGCATTTGGATGGACAGATGGCATCGTGGCGAATTCGGTAGTCAGCCGTCATCCTCGGATCGCCCCGCTCGATGCGAGAAAAACGCGCTCAACTTCACAGAAATATCCGCAACGATATAAGGGACATATTATGAATAAATATTATTTTCGTGCCGAATGCATCCATGATGTCTTGGATTTCACCGCTGTCGTGGCAGAAACTGCAAGGGTGGTATCTTTGACTGTAAATCAAGATCCGATGTTTCCGGATTGTGATGTTGATATTATTACAGCACTTTCATTGGAAGAGCTTAAGTTGATTGCAAGCAAGATTGATGACGCTCATGTAATTCAGGAATCGATACGGTCTAGATGCCAGCGCAAAAGCTAATCATCCAGCGCGCCGATTTTCAACTATTCGGTCCTTGCTCCTGCCATGCTTAGTTTCGTGTCGCGGTGACATCAAAGTGTCTCTGTATTAGTGAGCAAGATTGAGTCAGATTCTTCGTCGACAACCACTTTGACTCTTTGAGCAAGGTGCCATGGGACGGGTGCGAGGTCGTCTTCCACTGGGCGATATTGACCTTTCCCCGACTTGCTCAGGTAGCCCTTAGAAAAGAATTGGCCCATCGCATTGGCAAAAATTTTCCGCCATTCGGAAGGATCTATTTTTTTCAGAAATGCGTACCTTTCATGAATTTCGTCTGCCAACGAATTCACTGACATCACTTCGTTGGATTTATGCGTCGCAATTCTTGATTGCGCGAATGTAAATGCGGCGAGATATAAACTCCGCCCGTCAGGGAGCGGAACATTGAGGGCGTTCGTTCTCTGTTGGCGTCGTTTTGCATGCAAAAATGCCGCAGCTGCTGCCAGAGCTATCGGCAGCTTCGGCTGATATTCGAGTATAAAATCTTTGGGTAGTTGTAAAGTTATGACTTTGTCTATTAGATTTATTTCTTCAATAACACTGGCGTCAGCTACTCCTGTTTGAATGTGTTTCGTCTCGCACAGACTGCAATGGTATGCCCGGGAGTAGGTGTGCGGCGTAAGACGGTCGCAGTCGTCGCAGCTTTGAAGAGATACAGGCAGGTGGCTAATGCTTTCTCGCTCGTTTGTTTCAACCAGAGAAGCTCGGTAAAATCTATTTAACGTATCTTTATACCAAAAGAAAATTGGATGAGATAAATTTTTGCAGAGGTGGTCAATCCATAGCAATATGGGAGTTTCGTCAGTATCGATTTCTATTAACCAGGCGTTCCAATCTACAGCCCATGAGATATTTAAGCTTTGCAAATTTAACGGAGTGGAGCTTGTGCTGCCATCTACTAGGTTTTTTATGCGCAGCTCTTCCTGTTTTTTTATGAGGGCCGCATTACTTTCAGGCCTGCTTTGCAGGCGTGCTTTAAATCCATCGTTTTCGATCCAGTAGCGGTTATGCGCATTATAAAAAGCGATACATTTAGACGTTGCACGGGAGTAAGCGCTAAATAATTCTGCCGTTCCAAGCTGTTCCGCCCCAAGGATTAAAATAATAGGCGCTTCTAATCCGCGAAATTTTGCAATTGTTTCGCTAGGAATTTTTCCGGTGTGAAGAAAGTTATTATAAAACTTGCTTATGATCGATCCCGTCAGAACGATTATATCTTCGCTGCTCACTCCGTCGTCGATCAGATCTTGCTTGATTTTTACCAGATCCTCACAAGGGGTGAGGGTTATCACTTCAAGGGCTGTGTCATGTTCCAAACTTCTGGGAGAATAGTGCTGGATTTTGGGTGGCACAACCTCAGAGAGAATTTCCGTTACTGCCTTAGGCATTCTTAGAATAATCGTGAGGGGGAAAGGATCTACACCTAATAGCTCGCTAAGATCCGTCAGCGATACGGTTTCGCGCTCAAAGGGGAATACTTGCGTTTCATCACAAAAGTATGCTTTTTGTTTTCCCTTGAACCACAATGCTAAGGCCTCACACCATGAGGCACTCAGCGCTTGGGATTCATCGACGATGAGAGTATCATATTCGTCTAGTAAGTTCTGGTTAACTGCCTCTCTTAGGTCATTGACACAACTGACCTTATACCAGTCTTCCATGTCATGAGGGCGCCCAAGAGCTTTAGCGGCTTGTCTACAGAGCCCATGCCAAGTAGATATTGTACAAGACTTGTATTCTGAAAGTTGACTGCGAATATATTCAGTGAGCCGGTTATTAAACGAAATGACCAAGACGCGCTTATTGTTAATGGACATTTTCCTAGCTGTCTCAATCACGATCAAAGTTTTGCCTGTCCCTGGCCATCCGGTGATCAGCGAATTTTGGCTTCTTAAAACGTTTCGCACAATTTGGCTTTGCTCGTCGGTAAGCTGGAGCCATACTTTGTTGTCGAACAGCACACGACTACCCCATTGAGGCTGTCCATCGATGGTGGGCGTGAGAAAATTGATGAGTTCCGCAACTTTAGCGGCGCCTAAATTTGAATTTGAAAGTGCACCTTTCCAGTATTTCATCAGCTGTATAACGTGCTGCGCGACATCGGGCATTCCCAAGTAGTCGATGTACAACGGTTGAGGTGGATTAGCTGTCGTGTCGTACATGCCGGGGGAGGTAGGCACTGCTCGAAAGTCAGAATTGGGGAAGATAAATCCGTATCCAATTTTCAGGAAGAGGGAGGGGGTTCCCCCTAGCCAAGAGGACAAGCCGTGCACATTCTTCCTCGTTTGGCTGACTGGATCGATGGTGAAGTTGTGTATCCGTCCGGCGAAGTCATCTATCCCGGCCTGCAAAGCCAAGACATGGTGTGCACTTAAATTTAAGTGGACACCAGTTCTAGCCTTTTAAGCGGGTCTTTCATGCAGCCACAACGCCGTTCCTACTCCAAATCCTTCAAGGCCCAGGTCATTCAAGAGTGTGCCCAGCCCGGTGCCTCGATTGCCAATGTTGCGCTGACCCACAGCCTCAACGCGAACCTCGTCCATAAATGGATTCGAGTGCAAACGCAGAAAACCATGGCGCTGCAACCTGCTTTCATTCCGCTGCCCATGCAGCCTATCGGGGCAAGGTCGGAAGCCGCGTCATTGACTATCTGCCTCGAAATCCCACACCCGCGCGGCACGATCAAAGTGAACTGGCCAGCCAACAGCGCAGCCGCTTGCGCGACCTTTCTTCGAGACCTGTTGCGATGATCCGCATCGACTCTATCTGGCTCGCCACCGAGCCCATGGATATGCGCGCTGGCACTGAAACCGCGCTGGCGCGGGTGGTTGCGGTGTTCGGTGCGGCGAAGCCGCACTGCGCTTATCTGTTTGCCAATCGCCGCGCCAATCGCATAAAAGTGCTGATACACGATGGGATTGGCGTTTGGCTGGCTGCACGCCGGTTGAACCAGGGCAAGTTTCACTGGCCAGGCATTCGACAAGGTCGCGAAGTGGAGCTGGATGCCGAGCAACTTCAGGCCTTGGTGCTCGGCCTGCCTTGGCAACGTGTTGGAACTGGCGGGGCAATCACACTGCTTTAAAAACTGTAATTTGCTTCTTGGCTGCTGTTGCGAGCGGTCTGCTTTGGTAAAATCCAAGGCATGACTTCTTCACCCAATCTCGATCAAATGACCCCTGACCAACTGCGTGCATTCGCTGCGCAGTTACTGTCGCAAGTCGACACCATGGGCAAGAAGATCACCCGAGATCAAACGGTGATCGAGAAGCTGACCCACGAGATTGCGCAGCTCAAGCGCTTGAAGTTTGCCAAGCGCAGCGAGCAGATGAATCCTGAGCAGGCCAGCTTGCTCGATGACCTGATCGATACCGATATCGCGGCGATTGAGGCTGAGCTTCAAGCCTTGCAAACGGCTCCAGCACCAACCGAAAAAAAGCAGAAGCCCAAACGCACTGCATTGCCGGCAGAGTTTCCGCGCACGTTGATCCACCATGAACCGGACAACACTCACTGCCAATGTGGCTGCGTACTCAAGCGCATCGGTGAAGACATCAGCGAAAAGCTGGACTACACGCCCGGCGTCTTTACCGTTGAACGCCATGTCCGTGGCAAGTGGGTATGCGATGACTGCGAAAAGCTGATCCAGGCACCCGTTCCGGCGCAGGTCATCGACAAGGGCATCCCGACGGCCGGGTTGCTGGCCCACGTCATGATCGCGAAGTTTGCTGACCATCTTCCGCTTTACCGTCAAGAGTCGATTTTTGGTCGTGCTGGCTTGGCGATTCCACGTTCAACGTTGGCTCAATGGGTAGGTTTGACGGGCGTGCAGTTGCAGCCTTTGGTCGATGCACTACGCGACGTAGTGCTCGGGCAGCAGGTCGTCCACGCCGATGAAACACCGGTACAGATGCTCGCGCCAGGCTCAAAGAAAACCCACCGCTCCTATGTTTGGGCCTACGCCACCAGCCAATTCTGCGAAACGGCAGCTGTCGTCTACGACTTCAGCCCCAGCCGTGCCGGTGAGCATGCTCGCAGCTTCCTGCAAGACTGGAGTGGCAAGCTAGTCTGCGATGATTTTGGCGGTTACAAAGCTAGCTTCGAACTCGGCGTGACCGAGATCGGCTGCATGGCTCATGCGCGGCGCAAGTTCTTCGAACTGCACGCCACTAACAAGAGCCAGCTCGCCGAGCAAGCCCTGCGTTCCATCCAGTTGCTGTACGAAATCGAAAGTGAAGTGCGCGACCTTGAACCGGATTTAAGGCGTCGAATACGGCAAGAAAAAGCCGTCCCGGTGATGGATGCGCTGCATGCCTGGATGAACGCCCAGCGAGATCTTGTGCCCGAGGGTTCGGCTATCAGCAGAGCGTTGGATTACAGCCTGAAACGCTGGGCAGCGCTGTCGCGCTACCTCGATGACGGGGCCGTACCCATCGACAATAATTGGTGCGAGAACCAGATCCGTCCGTGGGCACTTGGGCGCAAGAACTGGCTCTTTGCGGGTTCGTTGCGCAGCGGCAAACGGGCGGCAGCGATCATGAGCTTGATCCAGTCTGCGCGGCTCAACGGGCATGATCCGTATGCCTATTTGAAGGATGTACTCACGCGCCTGCCAACTCAGCGCGCGAGTGAGATTGGGCAACTGTTGCCACATCAGTGGGTGCCTATCTGACTTTCGCAAAGTGCGTTGACGGCACGCTGACGGTTGCCGTGGGCCTGGGGATCGCACTGATGCTTTAGCAGACGCGGCAGGCGTCAGCGCATCGCGTCGAAGTTCCTGGATAGGCGCAGGTGATGGGCATCGGCGCTTACGTGGCCCAGTCCGGATCAAGTTTTGAAAAGCTCCGCGCCCATGAAATCGATGAATGCGCGCAGCTTCGGCGCCCGGTGCTTGCTCGATGGCCAAAGCATGCGGAAGGTGCCCTGATGCTGGTTGAAGTCGTCCAGCACCGTCACCAGTTCGCCGGCCGCAATGGCATCACGCACCATGAAGTCCGGCAGGCAGGCGATTCCAAGGCCATCGCGGGCGACGTGAAACAGGGCCTCGGTGGTGTTGCATACCATCGAGGCCAAGAGGACGGGTTCTGCCTCGCCCTCCTGCCTGCGCAAGGGCCACGACTCGAACTTGCCGGTACTCGGGAACTTATGTTGCAGGCAGGCGTGGCCCGTCAGGTCGGCGGGCTCGCGCGGAGTGCCGCGCGCGGTGAAGTACCGGGGCGAGGCAACTAGCAGCAGCTTGAAAGTGCCCAGTGCACGGGACATCAACCGGGAATCAGTCGGTTCTCCGGTGCGAATGACGGCATCGAATCCGTCCTCGATTACATCGACCATCCGATCCGAGAAATCCACGTCCAGTTCGATGGCGGGGTAGCGGTGCATGAAGGCCGTCAGCGCCGGCATGACCAAGCTGCCTACCAGCGGCATGCTCACGCGCAGCTTGCCTTGGGGCGCTTGCCGGGTTTCCGACAGTTCCAATTCCGCCGCCTCGACCTCGCAGAGGATGCGCCGGCAACGCTCCAGGAACAGCGTGCCCTCGGCGGTCAGCGTGATACTGCGCGTGCTGCGGTGGAGCAGGCGCACGCCCAGCCGCTCCTCCAGCCGGGCCACGCTCTTGCCCACGGCGGAAGACGAGACGCCGAGCACGCGCCCGGCTTCCGAAAAGCTACGGGCTTCCGCCGCCTGCACGAAGAACGCGATGCCATTGAGGGAGTCCATTCTTCACCGTTCTAAGAAAATTTGTCCGATATGTTCGGAACCTTAGCCCATTTTTCTTAATCGAGCCCGCACTTACTCTGACGGCTGCACAGGTTGGATGCGGCTGTCTTGGCTTTCGAGATATGGGACGCCTGCCTGACCCTCTAATGACTCTTTGCGGATGTTTCCCATGACACAAGCCCTGACCGCCACAAGCGGTACCACCGGACGCGACTGGCTGCAACTGCTTGCCGCCTGCCTTACCGGCATCCTGATCCCGCTGTGCTTCACCGGGCCGGCCGTCGTGCTGCCGTCCATCAGTCAGGAACTGGGCGGGACGGCGGTGCAACTGAACTGGGTGGTCAACGGCTACATCCTGACCTACGGTAGCGCCATGATGGCGGCCGGCAGCCTGACCGACACCTATGGCCGCAAGCGCGTGTGGCTGGTCGGCCTGGCGCTATTCGTGCTGATAACGTTCTTAATCCCGCTGGCGCCGACGGTCGGCTGGATCGACGGGCTGCGCCTGGCGCAAGGGCTGGGCGGCGCAGCCGCCTTCGCGGGCGCCATGTCCTCGCTGGCACAGACCTTCCACGGCCCGATCCGTACACGTGTGTTCAGCCTGCTCGGCACCACGTTTGGCATCGGCCTGGCCTTCGGCCCGCTGGCGGCAGGCTGGCTGGTGGAGGTGGCGGGCTGGCGCTGGGTGTTCCTGGCGACGGCGCTGATCGGCGTGGCCGGTTTCCTGCTGGTGTGGGTCAGCGCCACAGAGTCCCGAGACCCAGACTCTACCGGCCTGGACTGGCCCGGCGCCCTCAGCTTCACCGCCGCGCTGAGCTTGTTCACCTACGGCATCCTGCTGGCGCCGGAAGAAGGCTGGCGCAGCGCTTCGGTGCTCGGCACGTTATTGGCCTCAGTCGTGCTATTCATCGCATTTGTACGCATCGAACGCCGTGTCGCGCGCCCGATGCTCGACCTTTCGTTATTCGGCAGTGGGCGCTTCGTCGGCGTGCAGGTGTTGGCCGCATCGCCGGCCTTCTTCTTTGTCACACTGATCGTGATGCTGCCGGGCCGCTTCATCGGAATCGACGGACTGAGCGCATTGGAAGCGGGCCAAATGATGATCGCCCTAGCTGCGCCGCTGCTGGTCGTGCCGTTCCTTACCGCGTTGTTGTCGCGCTGGTTCACCTCCGGCATGCTGTCTGGCGTCGGGCTGCTGCTGGTGGCGGCCGGACTGGTCTGGGTGGGTCAGGTGTTGTCCGGCGGGGCCGGCCCTGCGCTGGTAGCGCCGCTGGCGTTGATCGGCGCAGGCATTGGCCTGCCTTGGGGGCTGATGGATGGCATGGCCGTGAGCGTGGTGGAGACAGAACGTGCAGGTATGGCGACCGGCATCTTCAACTGCGTGCGTGTTTCGGCCGATGGGATTGCCATCGCGGTGGCGGGCGCGATGCTGGCGTTCTTAATTCAGGGCGGATTGCTCGGCACTTTAGCCGCGGCCGATCCAGCCGTTGTGATCGAGGCCGCCAATCGCGCCGCGCTCGGCGATCTGGCGCATGCCAGTGCCCTTGTCAGCGGCGAGCGCGCCTTGCTGCTGGCGACCTACGACCGGGCATTCCGCTGGGTCTTGTACATCCTGGCTGCATCTTCGGCACTGACTGCGCTGCTAGTGTTCGCCTTGCTGGGTCGATCGCGTGCGCATGAAGAAGTGGGAGCCGCGGCATGAATCCGATTGGGACAGGCTCTCGGCCCCCCGACCGCACATAGCATCGGCTATGCGCGGGTATCCAGCGGGGAAGGCTCGGCCCATCTTCGGTTTCATCACCCCAATGGAAGGCTACCCGGAGTTCTCCGTGCCCACGCTGGAGACATGTGTTATTGACTCGCCAAGCCGTGTTCGCCGGACGCTTACGAAGTTGTTACGGACGTGAACGAATAAAGAATTCTCTACGCGATACACACCACTTTTGACTTCGAGGGCCAGTACGCCATTTTCCGGATGGATGATAAGGAAATCGATTTCCCCCGTGGGCTTAGCTTTGGAGTCGAGTTTCTTCACGGCAGAACAGAGCCACGGTAGGCTGTGAATTACTGTGTAGTCTTCTGGCAGGTCTTTTTTCAATATCCAGTAGAGATCACGCTCGCCATAGCTGTCCGTATCGTGGGGACCGTGCTCAGGTATCATCCTTGCCATCTACTGCTTTGCCTTGCCTTTCTATGATGCGGCCTAGTTTCATAGACGCGGCTTGAGGCTGCAATGGGTCTCTACCCTTTTTTGGCAAGCCCAGCGGTCTTTTCGCCGCATCCAATGACTTTTTACGCAGGTCACTTTGCTAGCTGCTTAAACGCAGGGCTTGTTCCTTCCTTGGTCACGCCACACGAAGTCGTCGCATATGCACATTTCAAGCGATGGCCGTCTCTAGATGGGGCGCGCCCATAGATTGTCACCGAGGTCCTCGGTTCGAGACGGCGGGGCCAACCTCCATCGTCAATTAAGACAGGATTTGTATACGCGAGACGTTCATCTGACGCTTTGAGGGAAACCCCGGCCTCTTCAATTGTGACCGCAAAGGCGCCAAGGTTTGTAATTTCAATGCAGAATGTTAAGCGCTCATCCATCGCCCCGAAGGGGATCGCATGCTTCGGTCTAACACGGAGTTTTACGCTAGTCTTATCCAGTGCATGCCAAGTGTTGATGATCCCCAAAACCGTGCCCAGCAAGGCCAGGGCGAGTGTTACTCCATTAACAATGGTCATGTGCATCCCTTCACTTGATTGACTTCGCAGATTACCCGGTTTTACCGGAAACAGACCATGGTTGTTGGATCGCGATACTGTCTTCTTTAGCTGCTCCTGCAAGCGACAAGCGGAATCCACATCTCGTAGGCGCGGACTTCAAGCCATTCCGAAGCACCGTTTAGTCCTGCTCTAGCGTCTTGCACTCTTTTCCCTATCTAGTCAGTCAAATCATAACCAACGCTACCCCTCGAAACAGTGAACTGTTTTGTGCTTCAGCACCCTTAGTATTCTCTCCTTTATCCAAATTTATCGATCATGTTGTGGTTCGCTTGCTGAATTTGCACAATATGTAGTATTTTTGCCTTGCGGCAAAAATAGTGGCCCTACGCCATTCGAATGACGATTTGTCCTAAGGGAAATAGTATGCATATTGTTCGTTTTTTCCCCATCGGCAATGCCGATACCTGCCTGATCGAGCTTGCCAATGGCCGTCGAATCCTCTTCGATTTTGCCGACATGCACAACTCCAGTGACCCCGATGACAAGCGCTGCGACTTGGAAAAAGAACTGCGTGAGATTCTTGGGGATGACAAGACCATCGACGTGGTGGCCTTCACCCATCTGGACAAAGACCATTGTAATCGTGCGAAAGAGGTCTTCTACCTGGAGCACGCTGAAAAGTATCAGGACGACGATCGAATTAAGATCAAGACGCTCTGGGTGCCGGCTCATGCGGTATTGGAGACAGGCGTGACGGGCCAGGCGCGCACCTTGCGTGCAGAAGCTCGGCATCGTTTCCTTAAGGGGGAGGGGGTGCGCGTGTTCTCGCGTCCTGAAGAACTGGACGATTTCCTTACTGATCGTGACATTGAACCGGCCAAGCGCCGCAATCTGATCAGCGATGCGGGCACCTTGTGTCCGGAATTCAATCGCGAACACGATGGCGTGGAATTCTTCGTTCACTCGCCCTTCGGTAAACGTAACGAAGATAATATCGTCCGCGTCCGCAACAACGACGCCTTGTTCATGCAAGCGACATTCGAAGTCGACGGGCAGCAGACCAAATTGATCCTGTCAGCTGACGTCACTCATGAGGTTATCGACGATATCGTTGAGGTTACTCGATACCATGATCGGCAGTCTCGGCTGGAATGGGACATCAACAACATACCTCACCACTGTAGCTACACTGCTTTGTCTGACGAAAAAGGCGATGAAAAGACCGAACCGTCTGAGGCTTCGAAGTGGCTTTATGAAGAAGCCGGTCAACCCGGTGGTCTCCTGGTCTCCACCAGTAAGTCCATCCCCAGCGATGATGAGGACAAGCAGCCACCCCATCGCCAGGCAGCTGCGTATTACAAAGGGGTGGCCCGTCAACTGGGTGGTGAATGGATCGTCTCGATGGAGCATCCCATCAAAACTAAGCCAGAACCCTTGGTCATCGAAATTAAGAGCACCGGCTACAAAATCCGAAAGGAAGCGCGGAATATCGTCATCGCGACTCCCGCACCTCGCGCAGGGATTTAACTATGAGCCGGCAGTACGATGCGCCTCGTTCGCGGCTTGCAAGATCGGTCGTGCAATATCTGTCGCAGTCTGAGAGCTACCCTTACGCGACCCTTGTTGGCGTCCAGCGAAAAGGCACTCATGATGTGCTAGACATCGAGCTGGAGCTTGAGTTGAATCAGCGCCGCCAGGTGCCTATCTGTTCCAGGGAGCCCATCAGTATCGTTTTCATGGCAAATGATGACTCATGGTCTCCCCGAGTGCGCTCTGAACGCGATGGCTTCCCAGTAGGAATGGTTCATACCAACCTAGATCCGGACGTCGATGGTGGCGTTTGTCTCTGCATTTGGGAGGAGAGCTGGTCAGACCTTGCCACCAACCTCACTGGACAGATTCTAATTGAGCGCATCAGGGCATGGTTCTCCTCCATGGCTGCGGGGACGATACATGATGTGGACCAGCGTCTGGAGCCGCTGATCCATACCGGCTCTAATACGCTCATCATTCCCCCGGGTCGGGTTCAAGGTCCTTGGCACGTTCAATTGGTCTCAGAACATGCCGGACGGCTGGCTGTCGCAATGGGCCCTAAACCACCGGAAAAAGAGGTCTTTGGAAACAACTTCGCTCTGTACAATCCACGTATGCCCTCACAGATACATCGGGGCTTGGCTCTGACGCCTTATGACTTGGGTGCGTTACACCAGCTGTGCATTGAGTTGGGCTTTGATTTGATCAAGGACCTTTCTAGTTGGTTGAAGGATTCCGTACAGCTAGCAAATGCGTCACAACGTCTTCCCATGCTGATTTTAACCGTTCCCAAGCGGCGATTTGACGACGCAGAGGACGAAGAAGTCGAGGTTTGGTGCTACAGCTTCGGTCACACGCTGGCTGAACTGGGTGAACGTCTTAACATCACGGCAACGGAAGCCGGCGCAACGACTATCACAGTTCTTGGCAGTCCTAATGGTGTTGATTTGGCCGCTATCCGCCTGGAACCGTGGCGAGTAGTACCTCGGCTGGATAGAGCAGCGGCTAGACGTTTTTCGGGGGTGAGCAGAGGCGCGGATACTAGGCTCCTCGGAATAGGCGCGGGGGCAATCGGTTCGAACGTCGCCATGATCGCAACCCGTTCAGGGTTGGGTACCTGGACAATCGTGGACGGGGACATTCTGCTGCCGCATAACACCGTTCGACAGGTACAGAGAAACGGTACCGTGGGTTTCGGCAAGGCAGAAGTCTTGAGACATGAGCTTGATAATGTTTTAGCCGAAACCGGAAACGCATTCATTGCGGTGGACGTCTTCAATCCCGCTGGTGAAGCGCAGGCACTGGACTCCGCTTTGCGCAGCGCCGAAGTTGCTGTCGATTTCAGCGCGTCCCCCGCCGTGTTGAGTTGGCTATCAGAGCAACCGGTGAATCGTGCGGTAAGTGCCTTCTTCGGCCCCAGTGGATCTGACCTGGTAGTACTCGCGGAAGGCTCGTCCAGAGATGTCAGGATCGATGAGATTGAAGCGCAGTATTTTTGGGCGGTAGCGGTTAACGAAGAGTTGAAAGATCATCTGGCTGCGGCTCGTATGGATCGGATTCGTTATGCAAACGCCTGCCAAGACCTATCTCGCCCTCTGCCCCCTTGGCAGGTCCACACCCTCTGTGGCCTGGCTGCGGGACGTCTGGCGCAAATCATTGAGGAGGCTGATGCCAGCTTCCGGGTCTGGAGACTGGAAACAGGGTCAGGCGCAGTCGACTCAGTCTGTGTTCCTGTGCAGCCCGTCCGCCGGTTCCATACCGGCGAGATGCGTGTGACAATTTCTGACGAGGTGGTGCGAACGATGCGGGAGCTTCGGCGCCAATCTGGCAGGAATGAAACCGGTGGGGTTCTTCTGGGCACCTTTGATCTGGTGCGCAATGTGTTGCACGTCGTAGCGGCGCTGACTGCACCTTCTGATAGTAAGCAGGCTCCGACATATTTTGTACGCGGCATGAAAGATCTCAAGCCTCGAATAGAACGGTTGGCTGAAGCCTCAGCTGGAAGGCTCCATTACATTGGCGAATGGCACAGCCACCCTGGCGGCGTGCCTGCCCGACCGAGTAACGATGACGAACAAGTTTATGCCCATTTGAAAAGTCATATGGGTCCCGCTGGGACGCCCTATGTAATGGCGATCTGCGGCGATAGGGAAAGTTGGCTTCGAGCTGGATGGCAGGAGCGTGGCGATTTGGAAGGAGTAGTTACCCATGGGTATGAATGAGAATTTGTTAGTCTCGAATGATGACAGCTCCGATACCATTGCGCTGGCTCTGTCCGGGGGAGGGGCTCGGGCCATGGCATTCCATTTGGGATGCCTGCGAGCTTTGCATGATTTGGGGATACTTCAGCGGGTGTCCACGATAACCGCGGTTTCAGGTGGTAGCGTTCTTGCTGGGTTGTATTGCAGCTACCCTGGAGATTTTGAGTCATTTGAGGCGAAAGTGCGTGAGGTCTTGAGGCAAGGCTTTGTCATGCAGGCCCTTAAGAGAGTCGTGACCTCCGCCGATGGCATGAAAGCAGTGGCATATGCCACTGCGCTGCTATTTGAACGATCAGTAGCGTTCATCGCCCGCTTGGTTTTGTGGCTATGTGGTAAGTCTAAGCCCGGTGAGCATTGGCCGAATTCGGCGCCTTTTTTGCGGAAAGCCAGCCGGACGACGATTCTGCGCAATGTTTTCAGCAAAACGTTCAATGGCTGCATGCTGAAGGACCTCCGCAAAGATCGTCCTACCCTAATTGTCATCGCGTGCGAGCTACGAGCTAAGGCTGCGTTTTATTTTACGAGAGAAAGTCTTCACTGCTGGCGGTATGGTTCAGCGAGTGCAGACGGGGTGGAGCTTGCAGACGCCGTTGTGGCCTCGGCGGCATACCCGGCGGCTTTGCCTGCCCTAGATCAGCGATTGGTCTTCAACAAAAAAGGTGTAAAAGCGGCTCACCGCATTACGCTGACTGATGGCGGCGTTTATGACAACCTTGGTCTAGCTCCGATATGGCCTGACCGCGATTTCTCCGAAAGCATGCACGTAAATCGGCATGATCGGATCATCGCATGTAGGGCTGGATATAGTCTCGATGTGACTGAGCCATCTTCCGTTTGGATGTCGCGAATGGGCGCTGCGTTTGAAAGCGTGTTCGCAAGGGCTCAAAACCTTTCTACTAAACGTCTATTCGACCTCAAGGAAGCAGGTAAGTTGAAAGGATTTCTGCTGCCGTATCTTGGGCAGAAGGATAGCAGTCTGAAATTTACCAATACCAATATGGTTAGTGGTGAGGTTACGGCCGGATATCCCACTAATTTTAACGCAATGGATAAGGAGTGGATCGAGCGACTGGTGAGGCGGGGCGAGCAGATTGTCCATGCTCAGGTCAAAGAACACTGGCCTTCGGCCTTACCAACGCAGACGCAAGAGGTTGAAAAACTCTAGCATCTGCGCTCTGGAGACTCTAGGTGGCGCACAGTTTGTTACCTGTGCGCTTTACTTAGGATAGCTGGGCATCTCCAGTTCTGGACGTTTAAGTTTATATTTCCAGGAGCAGCATCGTATATGTCATGTAATTTAAAAAAGCTCCCTGCGCCGACTCGGTAGTTGGCAAATAGCTTAACATGCCCCTTCAAGTCGATTTTAACTTCTTTATGAGGATGATATGAGGAGCTATTAGGAACGCATTGGATAAAGTAAGAAGCTGCAAAAACGTCAGCTGCGCCTTGATGCCAAGAATGCCTTGACCCATGGTGAGGAACTTGAACTGTAGCAAGTGATTCCCACCTTTCAAAGCCCAAATGTGATTTCAATGAGTTTAGGGTGTACGGGTTTACTGTTAAGTCTCCGAGAGAGAGGCTGCTATAACGATCCTCGAATTCACCTTTCCAATCGTTGTAGGCACATGGATAATCGCAAATCGGGCGAACATATAGGCAGAGGGAAATGTTGTTTCGTTTTTTACTGCTTTTCCCAAAATGGTGATCGTAAACGTAGCGAAGCTTTTTACGCCAATTTGTCTTCGGTTGCTCGTTGGTAAATCCAATTCTATACTGTTTGACTATATCTTGGATTTGCCGTGATACTTCGTCCATGTCGGATTTAGATCGCTTGGCCAATACCTTTCCAGAGTCAAGTAGTGTGCACATTGTGGGGGCATCAGAGTTGTAGAACATAAACTCAAGATTTGAGTTTAATGCCCTAAAGGCTTGATGGTGGTTCATAGAATAAAATTTTGGAGAATGATTGCTCTTTGTATTAGATTCACTATTGGGTTTTGCGAAAATGTCTAGCTCAGAGTCCGCGTGCCAAGTACCGTACTCCCGCTCCATAACTGACCTTTTTTCATTACCATAAGGCAGTTCGTTAGGTCCAATTTTTGGTGGAACTCTGTCAATGTCAGACGCTCGATGTTCGTCAGGGTCATCCATCGAGCCGCCTTTGATCTCCAATATATTCATTACCTGGCCCTCTAATCCTCGTGCGGCCAGCCATTGTTTTGGATCCAGCTGTAACAATGCGGTGGAAGCTGAACAAGATGCTCCACCATGATCAGATACATTTTCAAGCTTTTGAGATAAATGAGTGTATGGCAAAGCGAGCCATTTAACCTTCCAGGTTTTCAAGAACAACTCTACGCCATTTACATGGTCATCATCGAAATGTGAGAGAACGAGCAAGTCGACAGCCGCGCCGTGTCTCCATCTTGGTGACCAATACGTCAGATCGTCAATTAGATTAGATAAATGCTTCTTTCGTTTAGAACCGCAGTCGTAGGCCCACCTGAACATACCGTGTTTTTTACCCCAGGCCGTACCTGTGTGAAAGGTGCCATGGCCAGCTGGGTGATACAGTTGTGATATTTTAATTGTCATTGGTAGGCTCGACAGGGCGTATAACTTGTTTGACGTATGTTCAATGGAAGAGCAGGGCGAGCCTGCCCCGCTTTTTAAAAGTTCAAGGTTCCAATGTAGTAGTCCAGATCTCGGACACCAAAATTTTCGTTTGGCTTGTCTTCATCCGTTAACCAGTCTTTTTTTCCGTAGCTTTCCAAAGATGCATAGCAATGAACTTTGCGTCCGTCTGGAATGAATGTGATGTCGCCAGCTTTATTTTGAGTGATTTTTTTATAGCCTGAGTAATAATTAAGGTGTCGGCTTGGTGCCTCACCAATGACGATGATTTTTGGATTCAACTTCTCAAGCCATTTATTTGGCAGTTTCCCCGAGTCCCTTCCGTGGTGAGGTGCGAATACGATAGTGGTTTCCGGAAGCTCAATGTGATCAAAAATCTTCTCCATAAATGGGGTTTCCAGATCTCCCAACCACAGAAAGCTGGGCCCGCCCTTAATTGAGTAGCGCGCGACCAACGACGTGTTATTGAACTCCTTACCATCGGTTGACGCACGCAGCGCTTCTTGAAAATCTTCGTTCTTCAGGTCCGGCCAAAGGAAGCTTATGCCAGATGCAGCTCGCTCTTCGTCACCTTGGTTGATCCATTTTCGAGTACAACCCTTGTGCACGTAGAAGGCTTTATCACCGTCTCGAAGCTTGCAATAATGTTTGAATGAGACAGTTTCATCAGGCTTGTGAGCATCATTCTTAACCACATAAAAATTACTTATCGGCATCCGTTTATCAAGATGCTCGATTCCTTGAAGGTGATCTTCATCAGGATGGGTTGAGATGAAACGAGTGATACTCTTTTCTTTGGATTCCTGTATCAATTCGTCGACTAGCCACTCTTTGTGCTCGCCAAATAGTTGGCAATCAATAATTGTGAAGTTGTCTGTGTCGTGCTTAATGTAAAACATGTCACCGTTTCCAACAGTGAACGATCTAATCATTGACATTGGGTATCCTTACTTTTCGGTTGAATTAGACTTCTTGGTGCGGATCAGTGTTTCGCAGCTGAGAATTAACTGGCGGCCATAAGCGCGCGAAGCTTCTCGGACAACTGCGGCATGAACGGCGGCCATCATGTAAGCCGAGTGCAGGACCACGGAAGTTATGACTATGATGATCTTTTCATCGATCTTGGGGAGTGAGGCGAAGTAACTGGGACCAAAATAAAGGATGCCGACGCAGAGGATCAGCACAACCGAATTGCAAAATAAAGCTGTAGTCTTCAGACCTAAGAGGTTACGACGAAATCCATATGTAATGTTCTCGCTGAACAGCAGGTTGAACGTGCTGTGATCTCGCGATTCCTCCCTTAGCCAAGCATTAGCGCTTCGGTAGAAGTCGTTTGCGTGCTGCGGACGGAGTTTCTCATCTTCTACCGTTGGTGCGGATTGGTTCAGTTGAGCGGCAACGAATTCACGGTATCGATCCTTGGATCCCTCTGGCACGTCTGGATTATCCCTATGCCATTGATCAGGCGTCTCGCCCGTGCCCAGTTTCTCCTGGACTTTTTTACCGCGGTGCCTTGCCATGTCTGCAAAGGCAAAAAGCAATACCGCGCCCATAGCGACGGCGATCACATGCGAAAGGTCTAAGTGATCCCAAGGCACAATGATGAACAGAAGGGTCAGTGTAGGTAAGCCAGCAATTAATGCTGGAAACACACGAGCTTTAAGGCTGTAGGTATCGAACTGACTGAAAATTTCCATGTGTTCCTCCGTGCCTTCCATACCACGATCTCGCAGCGCGTTTCTGGGTGCATGAGGCTACTCACGATTACTGAGCGGCTTTGGCAGGACTGAACACATGACAGCGAGCTGCGATGATCGCACGATAACCAAGTGAATGGCCAGTGGCCATAATTACTGTTATACCAAGTAGGTTCTGGGTATCAGACGCTGTAAACGGACAACGAAGTTGCGATACATATGATTAGGGTATGCCACCCCACTCATCGTCATGAATCACCATTTTTTGATAGATGCGATGCACCTTGCTACCGCATCTGGCAGTTATTGCGTTGGATTTCCCGTTTAACGCTTACTCCATCCATATACGTTTCGAACTGTTCCTCTCGAAATTCAGTATCAACGAAAGCCGCTCTTTATGGGTGTCTGGAAAATAGATTTTTCCAGACGCTCGCGTGATGGCTGTGTACAAAAAAGCTAGCTGTTTCGACAGCGCTGTTTTTCCACGCAAATCTGAAAAATAGTAAAGGTCTTCTGAGATTGCCATTCGTTTGAATTCGAAGTTTTTTGCTGTGAATACTGTCGCCAGTAACGGCCGCAACGGCAAGGGGTGACTCAATTCAGCGATGGGCGCGTATTGATAAAGCTCGGTCACGCCGAATTTTACTCCAACCGTTTCAAGCCACTTCTCAACTCTGAGGAATGCATCGTTCCAGCTCATCACCTTGCGCAAATCATCCCACGTTCGGAACCCAGCTATAGCTTCATGTCTGGGGCGGTCCCCCTGAAATAACATCAGGCATGAATTCAAGAAGGACTCCGTTTTTTCGTTCCAATCGACGACTGCGGCTCCTCGCTGCATATCGCGGTTGCGGATCAGCCAGTCGAAAATTCCCCATTCGTCAGCGACCAAGATTACTGTGGACTCAGGAGGGAAGGAGTTGGACGGGTACTCTGCGACCACCGTTTCCTTCGATTTGTCAGCAACAAAAGGTAAGGCGCTCGCTTCGGGGAACGCACCTATTAGTGGATTTACAAAATCTGCTAACGCAGGTCCAGCGCGCAGTGAAATGGCCATATCGTTGTGACGAATGGTGGCTTTGTGGCTAACGTAGCGACCTTGCAAATTTTGAAATCTGTCGCCGAGAGAGATTACTGTGTGACCCGATTCATCCAGCAACTGAACAACCGGGCCAGATAGATCCTGCGCCTCATCGACAAGGATCGTGTCCGCGTATTCGGGGATTGAAAGTCCCGCTAGAGCCACCTGCTTGATTCGGTGATACCCGCGAACTGGAAGGGCCTCAGATTCAACATCAAGGCAGGTCATTCTCATCCAAAGCTTGGCCGCTGCTGCTGCGACAGCCTCTTGCTCAATCAACGATAGCCATTGAATTTGGTTGCGAGGAATGTGTGTTCTCGTAATGTAAGGATCGGAGGAGGAGCAAAATTTTGTGAGCACGCCCCAGCACAGCGCCGCGACTTGGAAAGAATTTCGCTTACCGATCGGTCCAAGTCCCACCTGTTCCGCGAGGACTGAATATGGGATTTGGATTCTCGACGCCGCAGTCATTTTATTCTGGAGTTCTCTGTTTCCCCTAGCCAGTATCTCTACCGCCAGATCTTTGAATGTATTTGTTTTTATCTGGTCCTTCGAAAATCTATTTCGGATTGGCTGGAGTTTGGGCCTTGTATCAGCGAGAAGCATGAATCGCCGTTGTGGCATCAGTTCCAATATCTCACCAATAGCAAATGTCTTTCCTGTCCCCGCATGAGCCTGTGCTTCGATCGAGTCCTCCTGGTTAGCTCGGATGGTATGGATCATCCGCAGCTGGTGATCGCTCACACGTACGATCCTGCCGTTAGGCCGTACATGCTCATGGCTCAAAGCTCCCACGACAATGTGTTGCCTTTTGGCGTAGTCGAAATCCCATGAGCCGTCATGACGAACGTACTCACGACTAGCAATTGCCTCTTGGCTCATTAGGCCAATGTCTAATGAGGGTGCCAGCATGAGGCCGGCGGTAAATGCACTTCGGTTAAAATGGCTGGCCAACGCCGATTTCAGCAATTCGATGTCACGAGGCAATAAGCTGGCGAACGACCGCTCCATCTCCAGAGGCGCGCTCACTGGAAGCTTGGGAAGCTGGTGCAAATACAATATGGCCGCGACTTCGTAGAGCGACAGAAGCGCGATATCTGGACTGTTACCGCTAGAGAGCGCAGCGCTCAGGTCTTCACTGAGCGGTAAATACCAGCTAGGTTTTGTCATCGAATTTGATCATCAAAGGCAAAATATGCTTTGTATGATGCCATGATTTGGCCACCACGAAGCGTCCTGATGTCTGTTATCAAATTGCCAATGGCGGTGAGAGCTAAGAGGGAGACAGCCAGAGCGTGGTGTTCTCTCTAGAAAATTGTTAAATCCAGCTACTCTTGAATCCAGCCAAGAGGTGCGGCTCCAGGGGGGGCGTTTTTTCCATTCCGTTGTCAGACTTGCAACCCTATTCTTTGGATATGTCAGCCAGTCATTACTGCCAGTTGGTCTGGGAAAACGGTGTGGGCAGTTGGAGCCGTACTAGAGGCGCTCAGCTTTCGGTTGCATTACGCAGCCAAACATTTAGATGCCGAGGGTGTCTCACACAGGAGTGGATTCATGTTCAATCTTTTGGTCATGGCAGGAGGATGGACCGGGCGTCGTGATGATGTTGCGCTAGGGCGTGTTTATATCGATCAGACGCAGGAGCAGCAGTGGAAGGTCGGGGATCTCCCCAATTTTGATTTGATGCGAACGCTACCCGCCGTATTTGCCCCTGAAACCTACGGAGATGGTGCAGGCCAGGTTGCGCGTGTTGGAGAAATCATTAGCACGCGTATCCAGGGGGGCACTGTAGTAGTCGAATACCGATACGACCCTGACATTCCGCCAATCCCCCAAATGGATCTGATCGCACTCGCTCCTGCGTTAGGAATTCACATTCCGCGAAGAGGGTTCGGCCCATTCGCACATAGTCACTGGGCGATCAAAGACGCCAATTTGTTTAAAGTGTTGTTGACCGAATGGCGTGAGCCGGTCCGTCAACCTGTCGTCTTCCAGTTGGACGCGCCGCAACGAGTACGCCCTAATCTTTTGTCTGCAATGATGCCTTTCGCGGGCTTCGATGCGATTTGGGAAGCGATCCAACGCGCAGCTACATCAAATGGAATGGAGAGCGGCCGAGCAGACAACCGCTGGGACCACCCCTCAATAATCCAAGACGTCGTCGATCTAATAGACCAAGCAGCAATTGTCGTGTGTGACTGCACCGGCAAAAACGCGAACGTTTTTTATGAAATGGGAATAGCTCACGCGCTGGGGAAAGAAGTGATAATCATCACTCAGAACCCAGTAGATATCCCCTTTGATATCGCCCATCTCCGGCACATACGTTATTTGGGAAATGAGCAAGGAGTTCGGCAGCTTGAAGCCGATTTGGCAGGCCGAATCGCGGCGCTCAGAGCGTTCACCATCCCATGAGCAGCCTGAAGCGTTCCGGAGGTAGAGCTGCTCGATTCGCGCTGGCGCTAATACCCGAGCATTTGGGGGGTTCCATGAGCTTGGCCATGTGCTCATCACAACAGGGTGCGCGAAGCTTCATGGCTCCTATGTGCTTGGTCACACACGATGATTGGACTGCTATAACGGTTGGAACTCCAAACGGCGAAGGTGCGGAAGCTATGGCTCTCATTGATGACGTTGACGGCTTGCAATCGATTTACATCAATCGTGCTACCGGAAACGGGAATGACGACGATGAGCGAGATTATCCTCTGTACCGACAGAGCGTTCTTGATGATCCTCGTGTGACGTCACTGGTTCCCGGATGGGTGCGCCGTCACAGGAACTTGGATCAATTTTGGGGATTCATCCAGCCGAAATTTCCGAAGTACGCCGAGCGGAGGAAGTTCATCTGGGATGAGTTCCGGTTGCTCGTTGACTTCGCTGAATCAGCTGGGGGCCACCCCTCTGATATCGTTGTTTCAGAGGCGCTGGATCGCATTGACGCTGAGCACGTTCGTATCGCATGGACCAAGGCGCTTGAAAGGCGCTCAACTGATCCCGAGGGAGCTATCACAATGGCTCGAACGCTCCTGGAATCGGTATGCAAACACATTCTTGACGAGGCCGGAGCGAGCGACCATGAGACGACTCCTGACCTGAACAGGCTCTACAAGCAAACGGCTACGCTTCTAAACCTGACAAAGGCACAGCATGAGGAAGTTGTGTTCAAGCAAATTCTTGGAGGGTGCACAGCCGTTATAGAGGGTTTAGGGGCGCTTCGGAATCGTTTGAGCGATGCCCATGGAAAAGGAAAGGGCGGGGTGAAGGCTGCTCCACGGCATGCAGAACTGGCAGTGAATCTTGCCGGCTCGACTGCGCTTTTTTTGCTCGCCACATGGGAGGCAAAGAACGGGGATTGAGGGGGGCATTGCTCAATAAGGGGGCGGATAAATAACTTCAGCGAAGGGAGTTGCCAATCGCTGTCCACAGACAGAAATCGGCCCAAAACAGCAATTCGAGTGCACCCAACCAACCCCAAGGTGAATAGTCAGGCATTGGCTAAAATGCAGTTGGTGGGCTGCACAATAAAAATGAGTAGCTATTCTTGATTTGATAGTAGATTCTTTTTGAAGCGTTTCAAAGGTAGGCGCTTTGGATACGAAACATTGGAGCAGGGGGTAAGATTAATTCGGAAGGTGGCTATCCGTATTTCATAATTGAGTGCTAAATTGGGGTGTTGCTATATGAGAGGTTGAGGATGGCGCGTCTGGGTGTTTAAATATTAATGTTATACTTTGCGAGTGAGTAGGGAAATGAATCTTACATTCGAAGAAACATCGATACAAGCATTGTTGAGCGCGCCTGATCAGTTAGATGCTCTGAACTTCGGCATAATTGGCTTTAACGAAGATTCGGAAGTGCTAATCTACAATACTTTTGAAGCTAAAAGCGCTGCCTTACGACAGGAACGTGTTTTAGGTAAGAATTTATTTTTGGAAATTGCGCCCTGCATGAATAACGCTATGGTCGCTCACAGATTTGAGAATGAAACTGCGTTAGACGTGATCATTTCTTACGTTCTGGCGCTTAGAATGCGGCCAATCCCCGTTAGGTTAAGACTGCTTAAAGAAAGTGATGCTAGCACCCGCTTTCTATTAGTTGATCGGGCAGCTTCAAAATGATTAGTGATGAACAAGACAATGGTTCAATTGAATCAGAGTATGAGGCACTACTGTCATTTATGTATCTATCGCCCGTAGGGCTGGTAAGAACCGACCCATACGGCAAGATTGACATGCTCAATCCCATGGCAACTCAATTGTTAATGCCGTTAGTTAATTCTCTAGGACTTGAAAACTTATTTGAGACGCTTGCTTCAGTGGCGCCTGAGTTACGTAACCTTGTAACGAGTTTTAGAGAGTCGTGCGGATCAATATGTGTAAACCATAGAATCCACGTGTCGTCCGCAGCCGACGGAGGTATTGTACTCGCATGTACTATTGTAAAGGTTAACGACGACGTCCTGATAACAGTTCTAACTGATATCTCTTCTCAAGTTGCAACTGAAAGGAGACTAAGGCAGACAGACTCATGGCTGGACGCCATCTATACGATTGTTAACGATTTCGCAGTCCTCGGCTTGACCAAGCAGGGAGTAATTAACAGTTGGAGCCCTTCGGCAGAGCGTTTAACCGGTTACACGGAATCCGAGGCTATTGGTGAGGCGTTGGGCCGCTTCTATAGCTTGTCCGCCTTGGAAGTTGATGTTTTGAAGGAACAACTTACATTTGCACGTGAAGAAGGTTGGCATTCACGAGACTATCTTTGCCAGCACAAATCAGGACACAGTTTTTTTGCTCAAACAATGATTGCCGTTTTGCGCGACGAAAGTGATGAGTTTTCTGGCTATACCGTTGTATTTCGAGATATCACTGAGCGAAAAGTGTCGAGTGATAATCTGGCCAATTTGCTCACTAAAGACCACCTCACAGGCGCAGTTAATCGCGCTCACTTTTTTAACTTGGCAGAGAAAGAGTTGGCTCGGGCAAGTCGATACGAGCACTCAATATCGATGATCATGCTAGACGCCGATCACTTCAAGCATGTTAATGATAGTTGGGGGCATCCCATTGGCGACGAAGTTCTTAAGTCTATAGTCAAAATTGCCGAGGGAGTTCTTCGTCCCGGAGATACTATAGCTAGGTTTGGAGGCGAAGAATTTATCGTCATGTTGCCTAAGAGTAATAGCGTCGAGGCTTCAGTGATTGCTGAGCGACTAAGGAGCAGCATTGAAGCATCTAGTGTCGATGCTTGTGATGAAGAAATCAAAATCACAGTCAGCATTGGGTGTGCCTCGATGAGTGAATCGCGATCCACTCTCAAGCAGTTGTTAGTCTCAGCCGATAGCGCGCTCTACCAAGCAAAATCCAGGGGTAGAAACTGTATAGTTGATATTGATGACTGCTAATTTATGGCGTCTCGTGAGTTGACGAGAGGTAGTTCGCAAAGCCATGGCTGAAGATATCGCGAATATGTGCCAGCTATTCCCGATATTGAAGGGAAGACGCAAGCAGCAGGCTGGCGCCATGTCTGGCGGTGATCAACAAATGCTTGTTATTGCCAGGCGGTGGTGTCCTGTCCGAAGTTGTTTATTTGGGATTAGCCGACAATGGGGCTTTAATCGCAAATGAACAAGGCTGTGCCTAAATATCCTTCGATAGATCCGGTCGCGTAATACGCCAATCCCGCTATTCGAATAGAACACAGTGGAAGCCATCCAGATGGCGACCCGGGTGTTTAAGCTTCGCGTCGGGGAGATCGTTTCCGTGTTGGCGGGGAAAAGCGTGACCGAAGAATCTTTGAAAGACATCTATCTAAGCTCGTTAAGGAGTTTGGAAAGACACGGATCTCTCTATGCACCACTGGCCTTTGCGTTTTCTGCTGTCCAAGTAGGGGCGGGCCGCTCATCAGAAGGGCCTATTGCCTTGCGTTCCACCTTTCAATTCAAGCCGCAAGTTCAAGCTGTTTGTCGATGTGAATCTTTCAGGTATGAATCTAATTTGGGTAACTTGAATGGTCCCTTTGGGCTGTTTCTGTCTATCATCACTGTCTATATTATTGAGTCGAAAGCGGAACCATCTTGAGAGTGTTCAATTCGTAAAGCGTTTTTTGCACCACAATGACACCAGAATGCCTGTGGCAATCGACACCATTGGAATGCTTGAAGCAACGCTCAGTGTCGGAAACACCAACAGTATTTGCGAGTCGTTACCGCCGAGCATCATCGAAGCCCCAATCCCCATCAAAGTACCCGCCAACAAATGAACGCCAGCCTTTGATGGGGTAAAGGCCTCGAAACGAAACATTTTCCTGTACACGGTAAAACTCAGCATGCCTGCCAGCAACATGACAAACACAGCAATACGCCGGGCGCTGATTGCCATATCGGCTTGCCAGAACAACTGCGAAACATTGTAAAAGAACACACTCGGTGTCCATAACGGGTCGAACGTATAGAGCGCACTCGTCAACGTACCCAGCAGCATGCTGGAGAAAACCAGGTGTTTATTACCATGTATGCAGACCAAAAAAGTCAGCACTAGCGCCACTACACCGATCAACAGCCAGTAATGCCGGCTGGAAATTTCCGGCATCAGAATGGTCTTCTGTTCGGGCATCATGCGCATGTAATACCAGAGCACGATCCCCAGGACCCAGCCGATCATTGTGAACAGTTTATTGAAATTGCCACTGGCAAACCTGGTCAGCGTACCTACGCTGCAACCGTTGTTCAGCACCGATGCCACCCCGAACAACAAGCCTCCCGAAACCAGTAAAGGATAGGAAATACCCGGCGAGTACAGCGGCAGGCTGACCTCGGAGAAACGATAGAGCGGGGCCAGCAGCAACCCGAACAATCCACACGATGTCAGTGCCACAAACAACGTCGGGCGCCCCGCCAGCAATTGTTCGCTCGCTTTGACAAGGCACATGCCCATGCGCTGCGAAACCCAGCCAATCAGGAACGCTAATACCAACGCCATCAGTAAAGAGAAAACCATTTCGTGTGCCACTGCTGATTTGGATGGACCAGGCCTCACTAGGAATTAGCGTAGCTCTCGATCAGGCTACTTGTGTCGCCTCGCGGGCCTGCTTGGCCATCGAGCTGAGTTGATCGCGGTCGGAACCGACGTTGGTCACCTCATACACAACGATCAAATGGTGCGGCGTATCGACCGCTGTCTGAACGTTGCAGCCAACGATTCACGCTGGATGTGTGCCGTCGGGGTGCCGTTAACTAATCGCATACTCTTGCCCAAGAGTTTCTTCATATGTGAATCGTTCACCGGATGCCCAGTCTGCGATCCAGCGAAAGTGCTCCTGCACCGCGCGCGACGATGAGCAACAGCAAGCCAGCCCAGGAAAGATGAGTCGGCCAAGCATCGGGGTAAACGAAAACCTGGATGACAAAGGTCATGCACAGCAATGCCAAGGCGGATAAACGGGTGAACAGGCCGAGCACCAGGAGCAGTGGAAATAGGTGCTCGCTGTAAGTCGCAAGGTGTGCCGCCAGTTCTGGAGAGATCAGGGGCAAGGCGTATTCCGTTCGGAACAGTTCGTAGGTACTCGGTGTAATCGTCAGAATGTCGCTGACTTTGGTGCGCCCTGACATGAAAAAAATGGCGGCGATGGCGATGCGCGCCACCAACACCAGAAACGAATCGCTGATCAGATCGCCCAATCGGGTTGCAACGCGGTTCCAAAGGCCACGCAGGGAATTGTCGTCGACAGGTGGGCGGGTGTGGATGGTATCCATGCTGTGCTCCGTTGATGGCTTCAGCAATTGGTTGTCGGGAGTTCCGCCGTTACAAACGCGTCAGCACTCACCAGGCGAATAATGAGGTTTTCCAGGTTCAGGTCAGGCTCGACACCAATGGCCCAGTCAGCAGCGACATCGAGGGGCAGGTGCGCCGCGCAGGCGTCGAGAAAGGCACACTCTGCGGCACTCGCAGCCTGCCAATGCACGCGGCCGGCCTTGCGTGTCAGCAGTGCACCTTCACCTCGCCATTCGAGTTTTTCAGGCATTTCCCTTTGTTCGCGATTAACGCACCAGATTGTGTAGGCGGGACAGTCCGGCAACCAGACCCAACGAGCGGCATCCCGTGGTTTAAGCCGCAAGTTGCCCAACTCCGTAGCGGGAATCTGCGCCAAGTCGTTCAGCCCAAGACCAGGCTCATCAGCGGCGCAATGAACCTGTGTCCAGAGCAGGTCCAGACGGGCGACGTCGCCCAGATACGGCATGTCTTGCGCGTGCTCGAATTTGTCGAGAAAGTCGGGGAAGCCCGCTCCGTAATTCAGTAAACGTGCATCTGTTGGCGGTGAAATCCGGGCATGTATGGCGGCGGCGCTTTTAAGCCAGGCAGTGCCCACCAGGCGCTCTACGGTAGGGAAGTTGGCTAGCAACGCATCCGTCGTGCCTTTGAGTACGGTATTGCGATAGACCGCAAAGCCTGGTTGTTGGGTCAGCGAATCCATCGTGGATGATTCAGTGCCGTATAACGCATCGACGAAGGCATCCTGAAAGCTTGCGAGAGAGGGCTTCATATCGCCACCTTCATTCGCTGATTTTGCCCAAGGTTCAATAACGTCTGCGCTCGGTTGCGCTCGGCCAGTAAAACGTCGAAAGCGGGGATATGGTCGTCGCGTTCGATCAGTGTTGGACGCGGGCCGATCCGCTCAATCAACCGCTTGTACAGCGACCAGACACCTTCGGCGACAGGGACATCATGGCTGTCGATCAGTAACGTGGATTTACCCGGATCCTTGGTGAACCCCGCCAGATGAATCTCCATGATGGCGTCGGCCGCAAAGGCATCCAGATAATCGGCGGCGTTAAAACCCAGGTTGTGCGCACTGATGTGCACGTTGTTGACGTCCAGCAACAAGCCGCAGCCAGTCACCGTGCTCAATTCGGTGAGAAATTCCAGTTCGCTGTAGTCATGCCCGTTCAGGTGCAAATAATGGGTCGGGTTTTCGATGGCAATGCGACGTCCGAGGGCGTCTTGTGTGCGCTGGATATTGCTTGCGATACGCTGTAACGCTTCGTTTGTTCGGGGAAAAGGCAATAGGTCGGGGTGGTATTGTTCGCGCCAGGCTGACCAGGCCAGGTGCTCGGAAATCAATGCCGGTTGAACGCGATCAGCGAGCTGTTTCAGGCGTTTCAAGTGCTCCGGGTCCGGCGGGCAATCAGCCGCCAGCGAAAGTGACACCCCGTGCAACGACAACGGGTGCCGGTCGCCAATGGCCTCCAGCCACGCCAAGCGGGGGCCACCACCAACCATGTAGTTTTCCGGATGAACTTCGAACCAGAGCCCTTCGACCGTGCAGTCGTGGGCCTCCTGATAATGGTTCGGTTTGAGGCCGAGTCCGGCCCCGATCTGGAATGGTTTGTTCATGATTAGTGTGTGCCCCGTGGTGTTGACGTTACATAGGCGTGAGGCTGCCGGTGCCTTTTGGCGTCTTGATGGTGGTGCAAGTACCGACTGGAACGTTTTTCCAGGCGTTCGGCTGGTAATCCATTTTGGCGGTGCCTGCGCAGGTGGTACCTGCACCGGCCTTGCAATCGTTTTGACCGGCCATGGCGACGCCGTAGCATTTTTCCATGGCGCCTGCGGCGGCTGGGGTCTCGGCGGCAATGGCGCCGGCAGCAAAGGAGGAAAAGGCAACGGCTATGGCAGCAAGCTTCAGATTGTTCATGGTTATTCTCCGGGATCATGAGGGTGGGTCGTCGCATCAGTGCAGGAGTGCGCTGTGCTTCAGATCCGAAAGGTAGTTCGCTGAGTTTTCAAATCCGGTTACAGCCATCGCAAAATATTTTTTAGAACCGCAAAATGAATCTGCTTGTTGCCTTATGGCTTTGGCGGCAAGCATGATCCATCGCCCGTTATTGGCGCTGGCGTTATGCAAGTACAGAATACTTTCATCCTCGTGTAACCAGAGTGGACGATGGAACGAACTACACATAACGACGCATTGCGCAGCCGGGAAATTCATCTTCAGACCTTGTTCCTTGCGGGCCTGGGTGGAGACGAGCGGGCTTATGGCACTTTCCTCAAGGAGCTGAGCGGTCATATTCGCGGCTTTGTTCGAACCCGACTTCAGCGACAACCGGGTGAAGTCGAGGATTTGCTGCAAGAGGTTTTACTGGCCGTCCATAACGGTCGACAAACGTACCGTGCGGACCAACCGCTGACGGCCTGGGTGTTTGCCATCACCCGCTACAAACTCACGGATTTTTTTCGTGGCAGGTCGCGCAATGAAGTGCTCAATTACTCGCTCGACGATGTGGCGGAGCTGTTTGCCGAGCCACATCTGGAGCCGGAGCAGGCCCATCGCGACCTCGGCAAGTTACTTGAGCAACTGCCTGAGCGGCAGCGCTTGCCGATCCAGCTGGTGAAGCTTGAAGGCTTGTCGGTCGCCGAGTCCGCGCAAATGACCGGGCTTTCGGAGTCAGCGGTAAAGATTGGCATCCATCGCGGGCTTAAGGCGTTGGCCGACAGAATTAGAGGTACACGATGAAAACTGACGATCTTATTTCCATGCTGGCGACCGGTGTTACACCGATCGACCGGCATGCGCTCGCAAAGCGTTTCGGCGTCGCGGTGCTGGTCGGTCTGATAACGGCCTTCTTGCTGGTGATGGTCATGTTTGGCGCACGTCCGGATCTGGCCGCAGTGGCGGCAACTCCGATTTTCTGGGCAAAGATTGCCTTACCCCTGTGCCTTATGGTCGGGGCGTTGAGCCAGGTTGTGCGCCTGGCGAGACCCGGACTTACGCCAGGCGCCGGCCAACTGCTGGTCATTGCTGCGGTAGCAGCGGTGTGGGCCGGCGCCCTCTATGTCCTGATGACAGCAGCCCCGGACGTGCGTGCTTCGATGATCTTCGGTAAAACCTGGCGCGTGTGTACGCTGAACATCATCTTGCTTTCGATTCCGGGGTTCATTGCGGTCTTTTGGGCGCTGCGCGGGTTGGCACCTACTCACCTGAGACTGGCCGGAGCCTGCGGCGGGCTGCTTTCAGGGGCGATGGCTACCATTGCCTATTGCCTGCATTGCCCTGAAATGGAAGTCCCGTTCTGGGGCGTCTGGTACTTGCTTGGCATGTTGATACCAACCGTTATCGGTGCGCTGCTCGGACCGCGCTGGCTTCAATGGTAGTGGGGTTGAAAATCGCTAGTTATCCAGCGACTCCACCACTGACTCTCTGCATGGTCAATTCACAGCCTAGGCGGCATATAGGCTATATCCAGACGCCGATGAATTAGAGAAACGATTGTCAGCAAATCTTCTGCGTCCTCTTTCGTCATATTCCAATGTATTCGAGCCTCGTGGGCAACTGGGTTTCGAAACATCCCAAATGTACCTCGAACCAAATTTGCAAAACCGCTTTGCTCGCTTTTCTCACTAACTGTGGAGCGTGGATTGATGGCTAAAAGCGGCGGATCGCCCCCTAGCACCCGGTCTACCAGCGGGGCTCCGTCATCCGTCAAACCTGTGCGCTCTCTCATTTTTGCTGCAACGCTCTTCACGGCTTCCTGAACAGCGTGGAAGTAGTTGTCTGCTAACAGTTCCGAGCGACAAAACCTCAGAACGTCGGGATGGACCCCTCGATTTTCCATGTCCGCACGCAGATCGCGTGCTCTGCGCTGGGCCTCAGGTAGCGTCTGCACCGCTTCTGCCGGGATAAGATGACCTGCTTGATCCACCATGAGCGATGCAAAAGCGAGCGCTTCGTTGACTAGTGCGCGCATTGGCTCGAAGCGTTCGGGTGATCGACTATAACGAGCTGGCTTCATTGCTAGGCGTATAAACTCCAGTACGTGAGTGCGATTACACTTTGTATTTTGGCTTTCGACAAATGCGTTATAGATCCTGATGCGTTTTGTGATTTTGCCCGGATCATTCATTTTGGCTGATGCAAGAAACAGCTCTATCTCAGGACCAGTGAGACCCGTATCTGTGTCGCCGAGGGCATTTGCGATCGCTTCGAGTTGATCTTGGGAGAATAGGGCCATTTTTTTCATCCGTGATGCCGAAATATGAACGGGCCACACGGGCACCGTGCCGGTGAAACGAAGCCTAGCAAAAGAGAGTATCTCCTAGCGTTTCTTGCGTTGTGACTTTTAGCCCTCCATCAAGTCGCCTCAGTGGTTCAGTTAGATGCGTCGAACAAGTCCGATCAATTGGGCTGCCGTTTCTGTAGGCAGCGGTATGGTCCTGAGTTTTCTCCACTTAGTACTGGTCATCCAGCCAAAGCAAGCGAGACACCTGCATGAAAGATAATTTGAGTGAAGAAGAAATGCGTCATGCGCTTTTCGGTACTGCGAACAATGAGGCTGCACCAGAAGCCCAGGATCTGAGGGTTACGTCTGATCAGCAGCACGTATCGAAAGCCCAGCGGGCCCCGACTTCTCGCTCACCGAAATTGAGGGTGACGCTCCGTGTAGCGTTGGAATTTGAGGGCAAAGCTGAGATGTTTGTTTACGAGGCGAGCACGCTGAGTAGCCTCATTGCTGAGCAGGAAGCGAAGGCGGAAGCGAAGAAGCGCAAGTTTAAGTACTTCGAACTGGTTTCGATTGAATCTGTTTAACTACTTTGCTCGCATCGCCTTCAATTCTCGTTTCAACCAGCAGCTGCGACAGGGCCCGTCAAAAAATTATTGATGCATTGTTGAGTACCAAGCAAGGTAGTGAAAAAGCTGTATATCGTCCGGGGCTATGGCCGAAACCAGTCAAGCGGTTCGCTCGCATAGAAAGGTCAGATGGGAATTTTCCAATCTCGCCACAGTCATTTAAATAACATCAACTGAAAGCGACTTGCGGGTTTCCATTTTGCCTTTGTTTGTTCAGAGCGCAGTCTCCGGCATCGGGCGGTGCTCAGGATAGATGCAGTAATGAGCCGCGCAAGACCTGCTAGATTACCTTTACCACTTGGCTGGAGCAGCTTTCACGTCGCGCGAAAGCAAACTTAACTAGCAGTGACCATTCGACCTGAGGAGCATTACATGTCCAAGCTTGCAGAATATCGTCAGTTAGAAAAACATTTGGCCGAGCAGTTAGAGGCCCTTGAAGCACTGAAGGGTGACGCCGGACTGAAAAAAGAAATTGAATTTGAAACGAAGCTTCGCGACTTACTTGCGAAATATGGGTTCAGTCTCAAGGACGTCGTTAACCTTTTGGACCCAAAAAGCGGACGTCGCGGTGCTGGCGCTGCTACTGACGCGCCGAAAGGAGGAACTCGGCGAGCGCGCGAGGTGAAAATCTATGAACATCCCAAAACGGGTGAGCGCGTTGAAACAAAAGGTGGTAACCACAAGATTTTGAAGCAATGGAAATCTGAGCATGGGTCTGCGACCGTCGAGTCGTGGCTCAAGAAGTAAAGAACGCGACTATGACCGAAGGCCCTGTGGGGCCTTTTTTCTGGTCCGAAATCGGCCTGGAATGACTGCGGTGGCTCCCAGTAGCCTCGATTTTTTTGCCTGAACGTTCAGGAGAATTGATAGTCAGGCAATCAGGGATGGGTGGCGCCGTAAGCAGAATTTATAGGGAATTATAGAGCGATTATATAGAGGTGCTGGAGACGGCATTTTCACGATACTGGACGGTTAGCTACCAACGCATCATGCGACTGTTCAGGATAAAGTGGAGTTTATAAGTTGCCCGTGAATGCGCAGCAGATCCTGCTGCGCTTCCGTACGTTTAGCATCGGCCAGAGCCTTAGCTTCAGTAAAACGCTCCCAGAAAATGGCACTCGTCGAATCGCCCTCAAGTAGGCTGTAGGCGTACGCCTCCAGCCGGTCTGCTTCGAAAAAGAGGGCCGCGTTACGAGCCAGTTCATCATCGCCCTGCGATATCACCGGCGGCGTCTCCTGATTCATGTTGTAACGGCCTCCGTCCAATCCACTTTGGTGGTCTCGCGCCATCTCACATCCGTCACCCCGAACCTTTCAGCCATGGGCTTGCTGAACACCCTGAGTGGTGCCTTCCCTGGTTTGGGAATAGGTGCCAGGTCCGCGTCGCAACATGCCCAATGCCAAGCATCCGCGTTCCGCATTTTTGGCGAGCGAATAACAAACGATTTCGGCTTACCATGAAGCCGGTATTCAATGACGTACAGATCAGTGCGATTCATGAGGCCCTCCTTTTGCTCATATGCAAAGGAGCAATCCGCTGATGAAAAATTCCAAAAAAATTACCTGTTTTGGTTTTCCTGTAATGCCGTCCTTTCCGCATAAAAAGCGATTCTCCAAGGCTTCGGTCTGTCCTCTGGTCGGCTTCCCTGAACTGTCTCGAAATTAGCAGGTTCAACTGGCAAATCATGTCGAAGAGATCATCGCCATGAACACCTGTAAAAGCCTTTTCTCTCCCGACCAGGAAGCCAAGCTTCGCGCCTATGATCGCTGGCACCGAGCGCTGGACGACTGCTCGATGCGGATGGACTGTCCGGATGCCTACCATGACAAACTCTTGCGTCAGGCTGATGAAATGGATCGACTGGGTATCGTGACTTGGCAGGAGTGACGTGACCTGCGAATTGAGGCCGATAAAGCCTACATGGAGGCTGTGGCAGGTGCGGACTACCGCACATGAATCCGAATCAGTCCAAGCCACCATGGTCATTTCTTCGCTTGCGGAGATGTGGGTATGTCCAATGCTGACCTCACTGCATCTTACCTTCGCGAGCACGCATCATGATTGACGACTGCTAAATCGTGCACGGTGGGGCAAGATCGTCGCGCTGCTGTCTGAAGTCGCAGGCAGTGGCGAACTGATCTAAAGGGGTTATATGGTTTATTGGCCTGAGGCCAAACAGCGCTTATTAAATGTCAGTCCCAATACCATTGAGACATTCAACCTGACCCGCTGCGAGGGTTCCCGAGAAATGGCGTTGGGTGCGTTATGCGACAGTCCCGCGAATGTTGCTTTGGCATCAACCGGTAACCTAGGCCCGGACGATATCGACGGCATCCTGGCGGGCATCATCTGTTTCGCATGGGCCTTCCAAACCGAACCTGGACAGAGCGTATTGTCCGGTCAGCCCGCTTAACGTGGGCTTCTCGACAATTGCTGTCTCAGCTTTAGCCTAATTAGCGCCAGTGGTACTTGCATCGAAGACGTTACAGCCGTCCGCAGCCATCCTTCGATGGCCTCTCAACCAGCACGCAGGTATGCAGTCTTGAGCGCCCCTGCTGGATCTTTTCGGAAAGTGATTGAGGCAGGGGTTATTCAAGTTTATTGAGATAAGCCATCAACCGCTCCTTCCCAGACTCGCTAAGCCGAAAGTAACGCTCAAGCAGTTCCGCTTCATCATGACGGTAGGCGTAGAAGTATGCCGCGGGCAGATCCAGCTCAACTGCGACTCTTTCTATCAGCTCAGGGGCTGGAACGCGTTTGCCAAGCTCATAGCGATTCATACGCGTGCTCGCCGAAGCAGGCTCAAGGCCGATTCGTATCCCTAACTCTTCTTGCGACAGCCCAGCACTTAATCGTGCGTGTTTGAGCCTTATGGATAGCGTGCTGGTGCTCATGAGGTCTTCTAGTAAATCAGTGACGTCATGGTGCAATTTGCTGCTTTTCTAAATACTACCGATTTGGTAGCTTTGGCCGGCGATGGCAAATCAGTGGCTCAGAAGCGCTCAATTGGCCGTCATTCTGGAAAATTTATAGGGATACAATTCATGGTCCTTGGCCAATATTCGCAGCTAGGGCGCAGGCTGCTTGCGCTCGCGATACCTGCCGGCTGCATGTTGTTAGCAGGATGTGGGGGAGAAAGTGAGACGCCTAGAGCTGAAAACTCTAAGGCTTCTGCAAGCCCTGCGGCGGTTGACGCGAAGGCGTCTGACCAAGCGGTCTTGCAACAACTCGCTCAAGAAAACGCTCCGCGTGTCGTCGTATTCCAAGACCCTGGGTTGGCAGATCCAAATGCCTATCTTGACGCCAAGCAACCAATGACGACATTCAATTTGTACAACGCGAAACGCGATTGGAACGAATCACCCGAGGATATTGCTGAGTCCATTGCCGATGCGTTCAATCTCCGGAAAGCAAATCCCGAGCTTTATCGGTTGGCGTCAGAAAGACTGTCTGAGCAAGATTCATTTAAGAAGAAAGATCTAACGACAGCGCTTGGCGTCTTGGTTGGAGAGGAGGCCGAAAAATCAAAGCAGTATAATTTGGTCAAATTAAGCTCTGATGATTGGACGCCAATTTCACTGAGCAACTATGATCAGCAAGCGAAAGGTTTTCGAATAGATAACTGTTTGTTTTCGGATAAGTTGGAATATTCAGATGAAGAAAAGCGCAACTCTACTTCTATGGCGCGGGCTCCCAAGCTTCGCTGCTACATAAATCCTGGCCCAACTTCTTACTACCTCGGCTTTCAAGGTGGCTCTGAGTTACTGCTAGATGTTCCAGATGAAGCACTTGCTCGAACCTTAGAAGCTACAAAAGAAAGCTTGAAAATCGACATCTACGGCTACGTGAAGTCTGTGGAGCGAGAGCGTTTCGCCGGACAGTTCGGTCCTCAGCGATTTGTATTGATCGGCCCACAGCGCATTGATTTAAAAGATGCCAATGGGAAGATAATTTACTCGAAGAACATTTGATATAAGAAATTAATGTCTTTCACGAAGGTGGTGTATTATATGGCACTTGTAATACTAGACGGCGTCATTCAAGAAATTGGCTTCGGCTCTTACATTGAAGGACAAAGAATTATCTCGTTTGTAAAAATAAACGGTGTTCGCGTAAAAGATGTCATTTGCGACGACTACATGCGTTCATTTTTAGTGGTGGGGCGAACGGTTAAGCTCGCGCTCGTTCGTCGACTTCAGGGTGTGCATGTTTTGTACTCCGCACAGCTTGAAGACGGTGAGATAGTTGCGAAAGGTAAGGGGCTAGCTATCGCTTGGGTAATAATGCTTGGATTCGCTTTTACCCTTTTGATGAGCCCAATATTCATAGCTATTTTGCGCGCTACTCACTCGATCATGGTTTCATTAATAATATTGGTAGGAACTGGAATGGGGGTTGCGTATTTCGTAATGAAAGATCACTTCAAAGCCCGCAAAGTATTCAATATCACTCGTTAACGATATTCAACGCTCCTGCGCTGCTGTAACGGTTGTATGATTTTCATCATGCAACCATCCTCTACCTGTAGCGTTCAACGATTGTAATCATTTCTTCAACCCACCTCAATTTTCGCTTTGGCTCGCCGATTACTTATGACCATTTCCGTTGGGGCTTCAGCGGTGTATAGCCGTCTAAAACAGTTTAGGGTGATCACCCGAACCTGCACATAGGGCTGGGTAGGCGATAATTCTACGGCCTAAGGGGGGACTCGGTAGAACGACCTGCGCCAATAAATTAACAGGAAAGGGCTGAAAACGTCATGTATCTAATAGATGGGCAATCTCCTCAGTCCGCTGGTATTTCCCTACGCGCGTACCCGCAAGGCGACACCCTCAACGCCATTTTTCAAACGCACGATCTGGTTGACGGCAGACTAGCCTTGTCAGAAAAGATGTTTAGGGAATTCGATTCAGAGATCGAATTTTTGATGGATGGGTTGCGGGAGAACAGGCTAAACAAGCAGGGCTGGACGATAGACAGGGAATTTCGGGGCAATGATACCTTTCAAGCTATGGTTGGAGGCAGTGAGGGTCAGTACCGAATTGACATTGCTGCTGGAACATTGCTTGTGGTCCTGTCGACCGCTATTGAATTATGTGCTCTTGAAGAGGGCAGCAGCACCGCCGGCTTGGCAAATCAGTATCGTCTAGGAGAGAACTCAATTCACTGTTTATTCCCGGGAGTGCAGAATCCTGATGAGGCGGGATTTGAGGCGCTGGGGCTGGCACTGGATGCCTGTCTTCTGCTGTATTTTCACGAGTTGGCTCACGCGATCCACGGACATTGTGACTACACACCGAAAAACGATGATGAAGCAAGGGCGTTAGAGTCAGACGCGGATTTCAATGCAGGTACCATGTTTGGGGTTTGGGTTTGGCAACTGCCTGCGACCTACAGGAAGCCTAAATCCGAAGAGGATATGTACAGGCGCCTCATTAGAGCCTCCTACCTATTGGGAACATTATTGAAAGCTATGTCAGCGCGTTCTGCCGAGTATCACCACCCCACGAATCGCATCCGCACGTTCCTAGGTGGAGGTGTGTTTGCTTTCGATAGATTAGGCAGGTCAATAAAATTTGACGACGTGAAAGCTGGGGATGACTATTGGGAACAGAAAATCATTTCATATTGCACATCGATCAAAGATGCCTTAGGACGCTCTACTCTGAAGGCTTTCCAGGGAACAGAAATAGACATTGAAGAAGATCGCCGTCAAATGGAGGAGGTCACTGCCCATGTGTTGAATCGTTTGAAGGATGGACCGCTGACGCACTTTAAGCTGAAGTTTTGACGAGATGCGTCAAGCGCGTAGATTTTCATGTTGCACGCGAAATTAAAGGTTTGGTCCTCGGCACCGTGCGTCAAATGGCTGCGTCTGGCTTGGCGCGACCGTCTGCTTTCGACCCATTATAGATAGTCCGTCCCACCTTCACCGATACTGGTAACGGTTGGCAGGTAGCTGTCAGCGAGGGTGGAACATGCACTTGTAGACTACGAATAAAACGACCCAAACGCATGACGTTTGCAGCTTTAGTTCCGAGTCTACAAGTGCGCTTGCGCTCGATAACGAATACTCAGGGTTCGCCGTCGCACCGGCTCACTATATTGCCTTCGCTGAACGCAAGCATGCATGTCCCTAGCAGCTATTTTATCGCTTGCGGAGGTTCACGTGACAGCGTCCTTGACTCAGCACTTCACAGCTTATGTCGGCATCGATTGGGCAGATACCAAACGTGATATTTGCCTACAGGCTGGGGATGACAATCATCGCCAGTTCGACTGTATTCCGCACCAGGTTGATCGCATTGATGAGTGGGCCAAGGCATTGCACCTTGCTTCGGTGGCCCTATCGCTGTAGCTCTGGAGTTAGCCAAAGGCCTATTGTGTCGGCCCTGCTGAAGTATGCCTTTTTCGTGCCGTTCCCGATCAATCCCTCGACGCTTGCCAAATATCGCGTGGCGTTCAAGCCACGTCGCGCCAAGGATGATCCACCGAAGCGGAGTTGGATCTCGATCTACTGCTTCGCCATCCTGAACGGTTCACCGCGCTCAGGCCGCAGAGTGTGGCCATGCGTTCGCTGCTTAGCCTGATCGAACAGCGCCGCGATCTGGTCAACGACAAGACGCGTTTTACCAACCGTTTATGCAGCACCATCAAGCAACATTACCCGCAGGCACTGGAAGGGTTCGAGCAGCGAGGCACTCTGTTGTTTTGCGATTTCCTCACTCGCTGGCCGACACTCCTGTCAGCCAAACGGGCGCGTAAAACCACGCTTGAAGCGTTCTTTTATGCTCACAACGGGCGTCGCGCCACATTGTTCGAGGCGCGTTTAGCGACGATCCGTGCGGCATCTGCGCTCGCTGAAGATGCCCGCATTATCGAGCCTGGCCGCTTACACGTCCTCGCGTTGGTGGAGCAACTAAGCACCGTCCTCATGGCGATCGATCGCTTCGATAAGGAAATCGAGCGGGTGGCTTCTGCACCACCGGATGACGCATCGTTTTGTGGCTTGCCGGGCGCAGGCCCGCATCTAGCGCCACGCTTACTCGCAGCCTTCGAGAGCAACGTGAGCGTTTCCATCGTGCGGACGAACTGCAAATGTATTCCGGCATAGCGCCGGTGACGGAGCGGAGTGGTAAGAAGGGGGGCATTGGCGCTGGTAATGTCCAACATTTCTTCGTCAGACCATTCGTGGAATGGGTGAAGCAGACCATCGATAAATCCTTTGGGCTGGAGCTTTCTACCGGCAGCAACGCGCCAAAGGGAGCACCTACCAAGCTGCTGTACGCGCACTCGCGTTTAAGTGGATTCGGATTCTGTATCGATGCTGGCAGACTAGGACGCTTTACCATGGAACCACCTATTTGAATGCCTTGAGGAAGCGCTGTTCACCGCTCCTTAAGAACCTCGATATAGGTTGACTGACTTCCTCAGGGCGTGAAGCTGTTTGTCAGCATCGGCAGAATTCGGCCAGTTCTGGTCGTTCGCCATTCCCGCCGAGCAATCATTCGAACGGCTGGTCCGCTCCAAAACTTGCCCGATAGGGGCAATGCCGCTTCGCTAACCTTAGCGGGGGCGAAAGTATTTCGGAAGTAATGCAGCGGCCACCCTCAAGTGTCTGTAGCCATTACACCTGTCTGCCGTTGCGCGCAGCGATCGCAACGGTGGTCGGCGAATCAGCAAGTGGAACGAATTGTCGTGTCGCGCCATCAAGCGCATCGATGCACCCCGCCTCGATGTCGTAGACCCAGCCGTGTAGATTCATCTTTCCCTGCTCCAGCGCGAGGGCAACCGATGGATGCGTACGCAGATTCGCCAGTTGCGCGATCACGTTTTCGCGCACGAGGCCATCGAGCTTCGCGCGGGGTGTGTCGAACTCATGCGCCGCGTTAATCGCTTTCGCGGCGTCCGAGTGACGTAGCCAGTTAGCGACTGCCGGAAGATGATCCAGACACGTGCAGCGTGAAATCGCGCCCATCGCTCCGCAGTCCGAGTGGCCGCAGATCACGATGTCCTGTACGCCGAGCACTGCGACGGCATATTCGACGGTGGCCGAGACGCCGCCGGGTTCGGGACCATACGACGGTACAATGTTGCCGGCGTTGCGAATCACGAACAGCTCGCCCGGTTCGCGCTGCGTAAGGAGTTCGGGCACAACACGACTGTCCGAGCAGGTGACGAATAACGCCTTCGGATTTTGTGTAGTCGCGAGCTGCCTGAAAAGCTCGACGCGTTGCGGATAAACCTCGCGCTGAAAGCGCAGAAAGCCGTCAATAATGTCACGCATGGAATCCTCCAAACCAGAATGCCGGATGCTGGCACGAGCACTCGATATGCCATCGCGCCACTTCAGTCGTCATTATCGCAGACGTCGCGCGCGTTGACTGTACCCGATCAGCGATGGACTTCGAGCCACGACCAGCGCGGCGGATGACCGACCCCTCCACTGGTAGCCGCCATTTATCTTTCGCTGGCCTGAAAGGCGAGTGTGGGTCAAGAACTGCACACCGCGACAGACGGAAAACGAACATTAGGGGACTTTATCTAACTGAATCTAGGAGGGCATGGTTGGAATAATCTGATGCTCTGTCTGCCAGGCCCTGAAACGCGTGCCGAACTGCTAGGATATGGTAGCTGCGATTGAAGAAAAACTGATCACTGGAACAATAGCTCGTGCTGAACAATCACTCCGGCTCGGTCTTTGCTCAAGCGAGTGAGCGACTTGAGGCAAGGGCGCAAAGGGTAGAAATAAAAAAAGCCCGTCAAGGGGAGACGGGCTATAAAAAGTCATGAGGATCAACTAAAAGTTTATACCAACACTTGCATCTTGCCAGGGCGTTAGAAAAAAGACGCCGGTCAGGGCTCCGGAATGGATTTTCACCCCGTCTTGGCCTGCACAATCCTCCCCGCTTTCACTTCTGCCGCATAAGCCCTGAGTTTGTCTGCGTCGCTGTACAGCATCGACATCAGATTGAGGACGGCCGTGATATCCACTCCATCAATGCGCTCAGCCAGCTTGCTCAGTTCACCAGAGACAAGCTCCAAATTATCAGCTATGTCCTTAAGGTCACGCTTCAGTCCCACCGCAGGGTTTCTTGGCCCCATGATTACCTCGTAAAAATTCCTACCGCGCCACTTGTTCGGGTTTGGCGCGCACAATTGTTCCAGCCTTCACTTCTGCCGCATAGCCGCGGAGCTTGTCCTGCTCGGCTTTCAACATCTTGCAAACTTTCATAAAAAAGGCAGATTGGCCTTCATTGGTAAGCGTCCGGCCATGTCACCTTCAAAACTCCAGCATTAAGGGCGATGGTGTCCGCGTATTTTTAAGCGGACGCGATCACCCTTAATCGCCAGGATTTCCATGCGCCAACGAAGCTCTTATCCCAAACCGTTCAAAGCCCAGGTCGTTCAGGAATGCCTTCAGCCCGGGGCCACCGTTTCAAGCGTTGCCATCGCTCACGGCATCAACGCCAACGTCATTCGTAAATGGCTGCCGCTTTACCGGCATACCTCAGTTGCCGCGTTGCCTGCGTTTGTCCCGTTGAAGGCTCCGCCTAAGCGGCCGTCGGAGGCATCGGCGATCATCGAGATACCCGTTGGCGAACAAGCCATCGCAGTGAAGTGGCCAGTTTCCGATCCTGATGGGTGCGCTCGATTTATTCGAGAGCTTGCCAAGTGATCCGCATAGACGCCATCTGGCTCGCCACCGAGCCCATGGATATGCGCGCGGGTACCGAGACTGCGCTGGCCAGAGTGATCGCAGTATTCGGTGCGGCGAAGCCGCACTGTGCTTATCTGTTTGCCAATCGCAGGGCTAACCGAATGAAAGTCCTGGTTCATGACGGAATTGGTGTTTGGCTGGCGGCACGGCGGTTGAACCAAGGCAAATTCCACTGGCCAGGCATTCGCCAAGGTTGCGAGATGGAGCTGGATGCCGAGCAACTTCGGGCGTTGGTGCTCGGTCTACCTTGGCAACGTGTTGGCGTTGGCGGCGTAATTACACTGCTTTAAAAGTTTTAATTTTGCTTCTTGGCCTACTGCCGTAGGCGGTCTGCTTTGGTAAAATCCACGGCATGACTTCCTTGCCCAACCTCGACCAAATGACCCCCGACCAACTGCGCGCCCTCGCTGCGCAGTTGATGTCGAAGGTCGACACCATGGGCAGAAAGATCCACCGCGATCAAACCATCATCGAACAGCTGACCCACGAGATCGCGATCCTCAAGCGGCACCGGTTTGCCAAACGCAGCGAGCAGATCAGTCCTGAACAAGGCAGCTTGCTCGACGATCTGCTCAACACCGACCTTGAGGCTATCGACGCCGAGCTGACGGCACTGCTTCCGGCTCCTGCTCCAGAAGAGGCGCGCCAAAAACCAAAGCGCGCGCCACTGCCGCCGCAGTTTCCACGCACCGTCATTCATCACGAACCAGAAAGCACTCAGTGCACTTGCGGCTGCCAACTCCAGCGCATCGGCGAGGACATCAGCGAGAAGCTCGATTACACGCCGGGCGTGTTCACTGTTGAACAGCATGTGCGTGGGAAGTGGGCCTGCCGTCAGTGCGAAACACTGATCCAGGCACCGGTACCGGCCCAAGTGATCGACAAGGGCATCCCAACTGCGGGCCTGATCGCGCATGTGTTGGTGGCGAAGTTCGCTGACCACTTGCCGCTGTATCGGCAGGAGAAAATCTTCGGGCGCGCTGGTTTAGCGATCCCGCGCTCCACACTAGCTCAATGGGTTGGACAAACAGGTGTACAGCTTCAGCCATTAGTTGATGCCTTGCGAGAAGCCGTCCTGGCGCAGCAAGTTGTCCACGCCGATGAGACGCCGGTGCAGATGCTTGCGCCCGGAGAGAAGAAAACTCACCGCGCTTATGTCTGGGCTTACTGCACCACGCCGTTTTCGGCGCTTAAGGCAGTGGTTTATGACTTCAGCCCGAGCCGCGCCGGTGAGCATGCGCGTAACTTCCTCGGCGCGTGGAATGGCAAGCTGGTGTGCGACGACTTTGCTGGTTACAAAGCTGGGTTTGAGAAAGGCATGATCGAAATCGGCTGCATGGCTCACGCCCGCCGCAAGTTTTTCGATCTGCATGTCGCGAATAAAAGTCAGTTGGCAGAACAGGCGCTGCACTCGATTGGCGGTTTGTACGAAGTTGAGCGGCAAGTGCGAGACATGAGTGATGGAGATCGCTGTCGAATACGGCAAGAAAAAGCGGCGCCGCTGGCCAAAGCACTGCACGACTGGATGTTGGCCCAGCGCGATCTTGTGCCCAATGGATCAGCAACGGCCAAAGCCTTGGATTACAGCCTTAAACGCTGGGTAGCGCTGACGCGCTACCTGGTCGATGGGGCGGTGCCCATAGACAACAATCCAGTCGAAAACCAGATCAGGCCGTGGGCACTTGGACGCTCGAACTGATTGTTTGCTGGATCGCTTCGCAGCGGCAAACGGGCAGCGGCGATTATGAGTTTGATCCAGTCGGCACGTATGAATGGGCACGATCCGTATGCCTATCTCAAAGATGTGCTGACGCGGCTGCCGACGCAGCGGGCGAGTGAGATCGACCAACTGCTGCCGCATCAGTGGGTATCTGCCTGAGTCATGCAAGGTGACTTCGGCGGACGCTTACCTTCATTGGACTTACTAGCCATGTCTGTCAGCTCAATCACCGACCAACTGATGATTGCGGCAGAGTCCTCAAGGCCATAAAACAGCTCCTGCTGGGCGGTTCTGGGTCCGTCGAGCCCTTTTATTAGATCAGCCATCTACTCCACCGTCCGGATCATCGCGACACTTTTGACCTTGTCCGCGTAACGCCTACGCCTTAGGGATAATTTCTTGAGCATTTGTGCTAAGAAAACTTAATTCTCATGTTTTAGTCTTGAACATCAGGTCACGAGTATTCTTCAGGTATTGCTTCGGAACTGGCATCGGGCTTTCCCTGCCTCGCAGTTACTGCCGGCGGTAAAGCAACCGATCATTTACATTCCTGTCCCACGCACTATTGCCGGTGGCTGGACCTAGTATCTCCCTGTCGGCACTTTTACGAGGAATGTAGTTCCGCTCTCAGTGTCGGAGACTACGTCGATAGTCCCTGAGTGAGCAGCCACGATCTCGGAGGCGATATATAGGCCCAAGCCCAGGCCTGTGCTAGGGCCTAGCTCAAGTGAAGCATGTTGAGAGAACCGTCCCATGGGGTTGAAAATGAAGGGCAGAATATCCTTCGGGATCGGCTCCCCAAAATTGTGGACGACGAAAATGACGCTGCCGTCTTTTACCTCCAGTGAAACCTTAATAGGAAACTGCAAATCGCCATGCTGCACAGCATTGCTGAGTAGATTGGAAAATACTTGCTCCATGCGGGCGCCATCGAATTCACCGCGAGCCGATGCCTCCACTTTAAAGACGATTTCCGCGCTTGGATTAGCGGTGTGGATTTCTTCAACGATGCGTGTGCACGGTGGCGCGAGGTCAATTTTTTCCTTTTTGACAGGAATCCCAGGGCCCATTTGGCAGCGGGTTAGATCCAGCAAGTCGCCGACGATCTGACTGGCTCGTCTGACGCTGGTATATATTCCCAATGCAATTTTAGTCTTACGTGCCCCCATATCAACCGAGCGCCGCAACACATCGGCACCGAGCAAAATAGCGCCCAGTGGCGTGCGCAAATCATGGCCAAGGATGCCCAAAAAAACGTTGCGTGAAGCCTCTACCGCGCGTGAGTAGCTCGCAATCGATTCAGCGAGTGCCTGATCAATGGCTTCGTTGAAGCGAATCATATCGTCCACTTCCAGAACGGTCCCTGCCTTCATCTGACCCAACCATTGACTGAGGACGCTTGTCCTCAACGCACGATACTCAGAGACCATCTGATCCAGCGTGAAGCCTGCCATTAAACGCGTGACTGCATGGGTCTCGGCAGCGGTTTCAAACTCCTCGATAGGAGCGTTACCCTGGGCCTTGGCAATTTGCTCCTGCGCAGACTGGTACGTGCACAGGTCTATCGCTATTGCACGCAGCATCTGTTCGGCGTGATCGCGCAGAGCCTTGGAGTCCAGAGCTTCGCCAGGGACCTCAATGGTTCTTGCGAAGTCTTCCCACGCTTGCAGAATCGGTTCGAGGTTTTTGATGATGAAGTCAGACAGGCGCATGCCGTTGATCCTGGTATGGAGTCGTAATCGAGGTCGAAAACGGGAGCGAAACAACTAGAGTTGAATTAGAGCACCGATTTAGTCACTTGGCATGAATGGCCAGCATAGAGGCCTGTTCACTTTCAATGTAAGTCACAAACCCCCTGCATGAGTGCAAGCCCACTCAGGGGACTTTGCAGCGTTGAGCAGCGTCTCCGCAGCCGGCGATTCTTGTCGGAGGTTGGTAAGGCGTATCAGCATGGACGAGTGGGCTTGGCAGGTTGGATTTCATCAAGCTCGTCCCAGGGACGTGATTGAACGAGCGCTCTCGGACACTTGAGGTCGTGAGGGAAGTCGCTCCCCCTTTCCAGCTCAGACTGCGAGGCGCCGCACGACCTGCAAGTGACGACTTTCTTTGAAAGATTCCAGTTATGGTGCCAAACGATCAGTCGTTCTGAAGGAGTCATGATGATCAAAAGCTCGACAAGATTTGTACAATCTTAGATTTTTTGTACAGTTTCCTGCGAGCGGTTTTCAGCGGCATGAATTCTTTCTATGCGCACCGGCAAAACGACGCTATCGATGCATTCCGGGGCCGCGTTGCATCACATTTGAGTGTGTCATTTCAGCATCGGGCTTTTGAGGACGATGCGCTACTCACTGCTGACAGTTGACGTCTGAGACTGGATGGCCACTATCAGTTCTACTGGATGTATAATCACTGGGTATTCATACATGTGACGCAACTGCCTGCCTGCACTCATGGAGTATTTATGACCCCAACGAACGGCATCATAGAGATCAGAACCCTCGATGAAATCAACGATCACTACTTGATTGACCCAGTGTGCATCCTTACCAAAGAAACCTACGCCGTCCCCATCCGTCCCTATCGGCTGATCAAGCCGGACGCAAAGTGCCAATACCTTAAGAAAGGTAAACGGTGCGCCCAAGAGCACCAGCACGGCTATATCGTTGAGTGCACAAATGGAACCCAGGTGCTGATCGGCAATTGCTGCGCGTTGAATCACCTGGGACTGAATGACGAGGAGATTGTTGGTCGTCTTAAAGGCCTCAGCAGCATCGAGCGCCAGAACATTCGCCGGCATCGAATTGAAACCATGCTTGGCCAACGGTCGCAGCTCGTTGGGCGCGTTAAAGCTACCCTGAAACTGCTTCGGGTGGTGCAGGGGCAGGCCAACCGTTTCATTTGCACGTTGCCGTCGCAGGTGGTGACCAATCTTGTTGATCGGTGGAAGCGGAACTCCATCGAAGTGTTTTGGGAGTACATGATCGTCAAGCGAGCCAAGGACGAAAAGGGTAAACCCTATGAGGAGAAGACTTGGTACCCCCATTCTTATGGCAAGATCAAAGGTCTCGGGGTTTGGCTGGAGCTGGAAGAGCAGGCGTACACGCCCAAGCTCTACGACTTTCTGCGTCAACTCGAAGGTATCCCAGTAAAGAAGCAGCTGTCCCAAGCTGAATTAGATCAGGCTGAAGTCACTTTTAAAAATGTCGCCGAGCTGTCGGTCATCGATCGAGAACTCAACGCGCAATCAAAGCTATTGTCTGACTTTGCTGGCCCGGCAAACCTGTTGCTGTTAATTCAGCTGTCCTCCAACAAGGAGCTTCGTGCCAAAGCGGTTGAATCAGCCCATCTGCTCATTGGTCAGCAATGTAAAACTTCGTCTCAGAGGTTTGTTGCAGATATTGATCAGGCGCTTCAGCGTCAGCACTCGGCAGATGGCATTCGCATCGCGTCCTAACGAGTTCCCGGTTCGTCCGATGGGCGCGGAAATGGAAGCCGCCCCATTCGCTTAACGTTCTGCACGCGAACGCGAGCACAGACAAACTGAAGGATGCTCGTTTTGGCGGTTGGAGTGTGAATTTCCATAACTGGAAGACATGGCAGTTTGTCTGCTTTCCAAGGGGCATCATCAGTCCCAAACGGACCGAGCGCCCTCAGTACACATAACGCTCCACGGTTAGGTCGCGCCAACGATCAGTTAGAATGCTCAAGAAAAAACAGATCGATCGGGCTGTTGCTCCTGACACGCTACAGTCGATGCTCAGTTCTTAGACATTCAATATTGGTTACCCCAAAAGAGCACACGAGACAACTGCATGAAAGAGAATCTGAGCGAAGAAGAAATGCGCCAAGCGCTTTTCGGCACTACGAACGATAAGGCCGTAACGGAAGCTCCTGATCTGAGGATTACGTCAGATCAGCAGCATGTCTCGAAAGCCCGGCGTGCCCCGATTTCTCGCTCGCCGAAATTGAGAGTAACGCTCCGTGTGATGGCAGAGTTTGAGGGCGAAGCAGAGACGTTTGTTCACGAGTCGAGCACGCTCAGCAGCCTCATTGCAGAGCAGCAAGCCAAGGCAGAGGCGAAGAAACGCAAGTTTAAGTACTTCGAATTGGTTTCGATCGAGTCTGTTTAAAATTTCTTGCTCGCATGGCTTTCAATTCGCTATGTATCAGCAGCCACGACAGTACCTGTGATGGCAAAACTGTTCTCCTGCCACATTCGAACCAGTGGTGCTGCTTGAGGCGCGCCACAACCGTTAACAGCCTTTTCTTTTGAGCGAGCCTGAGATCGATCCCTGAACCAGATCGCAGCTTAAGTCACGCGGTCTTGACCGACCCAACTGGATCTCTTCGAGGCGCAATTCGCAGGTCTGCTCCAACTTGGTCTGATAGGACATCAAACGTGCTTTGCCAGCATCGGTAAGCCGGAAGCAATGCTCAAGCTTCATCATGACGGTAGGCGTAAAAGTAATCGGGTTAGATGCGACCCGTTCAATCAGCTCTGGGGTCGGCACTCGCTTACCAAGCTCCTATCGATTCATGCGCGTGCTTGCGGAGTAGGTATCGAGTCCGATGCGTGTGCTCAGCTCTTCCTGAGAGGTTGGCACGTAATCGCGGGTCCTTAAGCCGGATTGATAGCGTACTACTGGTCATGGTGTTTTCTCGTGAATCAGTGGCGCCTTGGGCGATTGCTGCTTTTCTAAAAGCTACCATTTTGGTAGCTTTAGTCGGTATTTCAAATCAGCGGCTCACAAGCGCTCAAGTAGGCGCCTTTCTGAAAACTCCATAGGGAGACGGTTCAGGTCTTGGGCCAAAAACGTTGCTAATGCGCCTGTTGCTCGCCGTAACAACACCTGATCGATGTGCATCGATAGCGGGGTGTGGCGGTGAGGGTGAGCCGCCTAAAGCAATGAGTTATCTGGAGAATCAGTATGTTCGAAACTCACGAGCAAGCGCGTGTGAAAAATCCATTCTTCGTGCTTGAAGAAGGCGCAAGCCGCTGGAAGTACATCTCGCAAACGGCGAATGACGAGTGGTTTTTTGTCACATATGAAGTAGCAGGCGAGGAGGGTTCTTCGCAGCAGCAGTTCATGATTTCGAAAGTACAATTCCTCTTGGATTTGGCCTCAAGAGATACGCCCGGGCAGTTCATTCATGAGGTTCAGCTCGTATCGCCCCCTTGGCTGAACCAAAAGGGTAAATGGCTGATGGAGCCAATTCGGGAGATTCAGGAAGTGGACGAGCGGGTCTGCTACGAGCTGATGGACGGACAGGTTTATCCATCAAAACTGCTCAGTCAGACCCGCGTCCCTTTGTGGTCAAAAAGGGCCATGGATAATGAATAATTTCATCGAAATGCACCTCGTCACCCACTACCGATCTCTGCTCTTCCCGCAGGACTACTGCGGACAGTCTACATTCGGTTTTGAATGCAATGACGGGTGGACGAATCTCATCGAAGCGACTCTTCGGCTAACCCGGCAACAAGCGGAACTGAAGGCGCTAGACGTGACGGTCACCCAGGCGAAAGAGAAATTCGGTCAACTCCGGATCTACCACAGCGGAAGCGATGAAATCATTGGTTCAGTTTTCGAAATTGCGCAGCTTGCCTCAGGCTATATCTGTGAGCTGTGCGGCAATCCTGGCGAAGTGGTAAGTCTTGAGGGGTGGCTCGTAGCTCGGTGCGGCAATCATTCCGGGAGGGGGCATCTAGATCCGATTGAAGCCCACATCGCGGATGAAAAATACATCACCAGCTACATACAAGCCGTTGACACGATTTTGGCATTTTTCGGAGCAGGCGCAGTGCGTTGGGTACAAGAAAAACGCACTGCCTTTGCAGGGCGGCGACCCAGCGAAATGCTGGCGACAGAGGAGGGGTGTCAGACGATTTTCACTTTTCTGAAACGTTTAGAACACGGGGTTGGCGTGTGACTTTATGGAACTGATAACTGCTCCAACTGTGGTGATGGCGAATCATCCAAATCTCCAGGATCATTTGCGCCGCGAACTGGAATGGGAATTCAGCCAAGGTCCTGTAGATTTGCGGTATGTGCGAAGTCTCGTATCCTCGCCGAGGTTGAGGTCGTTGTTCGTCCGTGCTTTCAGCCATTCCGCATTAGCCGAAGCTGGCGACACGTTTTTGGATTCGCGCACGCTGTTGGCGGACTACCCTCAAAAAACCATGGCTATATCGCTCACGAATTATCTGCTTTTGGAGGGCACGGTAGAGGTTGTCGATAAATACAGTGCCAGTGACGCGTCGGTGATGAAACTTCAAGTCTGGCCATTCGAGCCAGGAGAGCTGAATGAGTTTGCTATGGCGGTCGCGGTGGCGTTGAGTTATACGCCTGCGGAGCTGATGGCGGAGTCGAGGATTTCGCTCGCGATAGATGAATTGGTCGGCAAATGGGGTTTCTATACCGACGAGTTTTGAGAACTACCTTCAAAATTTCCCTCAGCGATTTTAATGCTGAGGTGACCGCGCGATGAGTCGGTTGCACTTCTGCGTCGCGCTGGGAGATTGCACGGCTCTATGGGCTTGAGCGCATTGCAGGCCGAAGGTTTCTCTACCGGGTCCAGTTTTGAAGCATAAGGAACAGGCCTATTCGAGCTTGTCGAGGTACATCATAAGCCTAGTTTTGCCAGCGTCATTAGGCGGTGGAGGAGTTTAAGTAAGTCCGCTTCGTCGTTTTCGGACACAGCGAGGGCTGAGCCAAGTGCCTATCTCGATGTGAAGCAACTAATGTCAGAAAGCGATTCGTTTAAGAAGGATCTGACCGCCTCGTTAGCATCTCGATACTCGCGAGGAACAAAGCCAACCCCCATCTGGCTTATTTCGGCGAAGCCGGACTGATAAAAAGTCAGCAGCTCTAAGCTGCCCGTTCACTAACTTGGTTGCCAATGCTCTTTCCGCTAAGAGCGTTTTCGTTAGATACCGGACGAACGGCACAACATTTTCCTCGCGACTGTTCCATGGATCTCGATATGTAATCCTAAGAATCGACAGTGTTCGTCTGCAACATTTTGATTTTGTGGATGCACGATTTCATTAGAAAAAGTTTATGTGTTTGACAACTTAACGGTTGTTCTGTGATGTCCATTGTTCAGTATGGAGCTAAGCTGATGATCGGCATGAGATATCCCCTAACGCAGCTGATCTACACTGCAAGTAGATAGCGACTATATAATATTGAGTTATTTATTATTCTTCATTGCGCAGCGAAAAGTAACTAATGAAAGGGTCGACGGTGAATGCGTGTGTTTTTGGAATGCTGGACACGTGCGGACTTGAAAGCTACGTTGGTATTACCTGATTTCAAGGATTTGCATGATTCGACGAAATGAGTTTTTCTTCTGGTTTCGATTTTGTTTATGGATGGTGGGATATGCGAAATCTCCACAACTACTCCGAGATTTTTATCACTGAATATGATGAAGGTTTTCCGACAGATGAATTTGTGCCGGAAAAAAATTTAACTGTATTTTCCAATATTCAATGGCTGGATCAAAACTTAAATTACAGCACTGAGGCGAAGCTCCAGCGTTTAGCGATTATTTGGCGGCGACATCATGATATGCGCGTAATTCAAATGTTGGAAAAAGCACTTGTACGAGGCATTCTTTCTCCAGTACTTTGTGTAAGCGTACACCAGGACTCCTTGGAATTATTTCTGAATGCTCAGAGTAAACTCAAGCATGATGTGAATTTCAATAATGCTTGGAGCAATGTTGCATATTGCGAAAATGGAGAGCAGTGGAGTGTGACGGTATCGAATGCTAGTAATTTTTTGCACCATAATGTTAGCAGCTATGACGTCTATCACAGGCTTATCAGCACTATCGTTTATTGTTGCGAGTTAGGTCATGACTCATTTGCATATAGAGTATCGATAAAAGAATCTTGGATCTCGTACTGTCTTAAAGAGTTTCACAATTATGGCCATGAAAAATAATTCAAGTGGTTATAGAAAGGTCAAACTCACCAATGTCCGTACCTGGATTCGAACTCATGAACTGAACGCAATGGATTGGCTTGGAAGATTCTCAGTGGGGGAGGTCGTCGTTGAGCCTTATCCCATTGAAACGATTCCGTTCACTCCTCTGTTCATAGAGAAGTTGTATGTAATTATTCAGCCTGATGGATCTCTATGGAAGGAGGGCAGTATTTACTTATATCATCGATCAGTTGAGGGCTCGAATCCTAAGACATGTTCTAACATTGCCAGTGATCTAGCTGACTATATGAACACCTTAGACGCGGGCGGGCGGGAGTTTTTAAAATTCGAAGGGCCGAAATCAGAGCGGCCTACGTATTTTTATAAATCTGAGCTAAAAAAATTAATAATGAACGGGAGCATTGTAAGGGGAACGGGCAATAGAAAAATGTCAAGCGTTGTCGGAATGTATAGGTTCATGACAGAAGTAAGGCATTTTGTTCCTCAGCAACCTATGTGGAAATCTTCAGTAAGAAACATTGTCTATCTCGATCGCCATGGTTTTAGTCACTCCAAGCAAATTATGGTAACCGATTTAACGTTCAAAAATGCAGCTTCGATCGGCACCGGTGACTATATCGAAGATGGAGGAAAACTATATCCCATTGAGCGCGAACATCAGCGTGCGCTAATTGAAGTTCTGATTCTCTTAGAAAACACGGAGATGCAGCTCATTTACATGGTCGCATTGACGACTGGTATGCGGATTCAATCAATACTGACGTTCAGGTTTCGAATGGTCGATCAGGGAGCAGGTGAAGGTGGGCGCGCTCTTATACCCGTTACTATCGGGCCTGGGACTATGACCGACACAAAGTGGCGAAAGGAGCAAGCCGTGTTGATACCTGAATGGGTGCATCACGAGTTAACATGTTATATAAACTCCGCACGTTATAAGAATAGGGCTGCAAAATCTTTAATTACCTCCGAAGGCGATCAATATGTGTTTTTCACCAAGTCTGGAATGCCATATTACATAGCAGAGTGTGATTCAGAACTATACGGATTCAGTGATGAAGACGGCTCCGCGATCAGAGCTTTTCAAAAAGTAATGATTGACAAGCTCTTGCAGTTAGGGAAAGGATTGAAATTTAGGTTTCATGATCTGCGCGCAACTTTTGGAATGAACCTTGTCGAGGATAACATTAAGCTGGTGGCCGACGGCTCGATCAATATGCTTCAGTTAATAGATTTGGTTAAAACTCGGCTTTGTCAAAATAGCATTAAGGTTGCTATGCGATACCTGAAATTTCGCGAGGACCACAAGTTGGTGGCGCAAGCGCAATCTCAGTTCGAAGATCATTTGAAAGATATGATTACCAGTCAGAGGAGAAAGCATGAGAGAGAACGATCGGACCTTTCATGAAGTTGACATTAGGCTCCATGATATGGACAGCATCCAGCCAGTACTAGGCGCAATACCTCCTCAAGATCTAGTGCTGAAGTTCACCGATGCGCGTCGTTTCGATATTGGTGCGCTTTGCTATACCAATAGATTCAAGTTCGCACGTGCCGTCGTTAAATTCGTAGAACCTGACAGTCTCAGAACTGATAGATGCACCGCAATCAACAATTTTCTTTCTGCCCACGTGACCGACTATTACACAGAATCTAGCAATCTGACGTTTTACGCCAATATATTGAAGATCAATTCAATGGTTACTTGGTGCGATAAAAATGATTTTCAGGATCTTCTACTCGCACCAGAACAATACAAGGAAGCTTTAGCGAGTTACACCCATCATCTTCTTATGAGGTTGGATCGGGGCGAAATCAAACAATTTACTGCCAGCCTTCTTCAGAGTACCGCATTAAAAAGCGGCAATGACTTTTTTCCTAATTGTAAGGTGAATTTTTATAGTGATATCCCTTTTATCTCTGTTTCTGGAAGTGACAAAAATAGTACAACGGTTCCTTCTGCATCAAAAATGGCCGAGCACTTGACGTTATGTGATTCAATTTTCCGTGAAGTAACAAAATTCTTACTCGATTTCAATGATTTTCCGTATCGTATGCCGATGCTCGGTGAATATGTTTGGTTGTTGCCTGCTGAATATCCTTTCGTTACTAAAAAATTTATTGATCAAAACAAAAAGAAAATATCGTCGAACATTTTCTGGGATTATGAGAAGGGGCGCTTGCGGCCATTAAAGGACTGTTTTCCTCTTAGCTCGCAACGGGATGATCAGATAATCCGACAGCACGCAGGTGCCCAACAGCTGATCAAAGACGCAAACGGTGACTTCTACCACGAAAAGAGATTCAGGTTGGGCAAACTCGCTCATGATGCTTTTGTTTCGCTGTTTGTGGCTAATAGTGGATATAGCGAAACACAAACACGAAAGATCCGATGGAATAACAGTTACTCAGTTGAAAGTTCAACGACGCACGGCTTCTGTGAGATAAAGATGAGAGCTGGCGGTATGCTGGTGAGCATCCACGTTAAAAAAACCTTCATAAAGCATTTCGAGCGATATCTTCTGCTCAGGAGGTATCTATGCGCTGGCGTCGATTGTCCATACCTTTTTTTAGGAATGAAGTGCCATGGGTACGGAGTGAGGGGCAAGCTGCAAGTTGATGCGATCAAAAATTTTAATGAACGCGTTGTTAATTACGTGGATCCTGATTTTAAGGGGTTAGGCTATCGAGAGCTTAGGAAATATAAAAGCCACTACCTGCTATCTGAAAAGCATTCGCTCGCAACTGTGTCTGCCGTCATGCAAACCAGTCAAGCGACGATATTGACCAGCTATTCAGACGCCGAAGAAAACACCGCAATCGATGAGATATCTTCAATGATGCATCGGTTGAAAAATTGTCTCGATGACTACACCGGCCAAAAAACCCCTGCGGGTGATTGCTCCGACAATGGTCATGCAAGTGCGGAAATCCAAACTCCTGAAGGATATGAGCCTAATTGTAAATCTTTTGTGGGGTGCTTGTTCTGTGAAAATTTCACGACGCATGTAACTCCGGAGGATATCAGAAAACTATTAAGTATGCGTTTTGTGATCAATGAGTACATGGCCTCCTGCACTGATCACGATCACTTTCGGAGAGTTCACGGCCAAGCAATCGAACAGATAGACCGTATCATTGCGGAGCTGCTGGCCGCACGGCCGGATGTTGCTGATTTGGTGAACATTATTAGGAATGAAATCAACGATAACTTCGAGCTTACCCCCTATTGGGAGCGGCAATATGAGAGGTTAATCAAGCTGAAGGTGATGAAATGAAAGGCGTAACCGAGAAGGCAAAGCCGTTTCCAGTTAGAGTTGAGCACCTCAATACAGACGTTTTTTATGGGATGGACTTCAAAAGAATCGGGCCTGGTTTGGTTATTTCAAGAGATTCAACAGGTAGTCCAATTTGTCATTTTGAGGATTACGAATGGAGTTTCCCCGCTTATAAGCTCCAATTAAAAGATAAATGCGATTTTTCTTTTTCATATTTGAAGCGTGACACCAGTGTCGATTTGACTAGTACTTTTTTTTGCAAGAAAATATTTTTGATGCGTATGTTTTTTCCAGGCTCCAAAAGTGGTCAGCCCATCAGGCTTCCCAGCATGCATGTAATGGGACTCTTGCTCCGCAAGCTGTTTGATTTTTCCGAGCAGCACTCTGTAAGTGTGCAGGCAGTTTTTTTGGAGTCTTCAAACTTCGAAACGTTTGCTGATACATTACCTGTGAGTTTGTTCAAAGAAGTGAAGCTGCTGATACGCACCATGAATAGGCTCAGTATTTCGGATCTGGGATTTTCCGTGAGCGGGATGGTTCTTCTTTCTATAAAAAAGAGATTTGCTGAAGCTTTTAAGGAAGCCGACCAACACCCTGTCATTCCTAGTAGGATCCTTTGGACAAAATATGTTCAGTACAACACCTGTCTGGCGGATTTTGATAAGCATTCACATCAGTTAGTCGAGTTTATTCAGAAAGTTAGCCGCAATCCATATTATGCGCGTAGATACAAGCCCGACGGAAGTTCTAGCGATCCTGACTTCTCAGAAAAATCGACCCTGGACAATCAGGATTCATATACTGATTTCTTACCGGCGATTGATGACTTCGGGCTTCAGGAATTACAGAAAAAATATAAATGGCGGCACGTCGGAAACGTATCGAGTTTTCTATCGTTGGTTCAGTACTGTTGTAAATCTCTCATACATATTTACACGCTCATGCGGCACCATGAGGCGCTAGAGTTATGCACAGACTGCTTGGAGTCTGTTAGGGGCTGGAACAACGATGCCTTGTATGTGGCAAGCATATCCACGAAGCTTACGAGCACGGCTGCTCCGAACAAATGGATCACAATTGACGCTATAGTGAAACCAATTGAAATATTGACTGTAATCAATTCGCTGCTTTCTCCATTTGTAAAAAATGAAGATAATCGCGATAGGCTTTTTATATCCGTTTCCGTTTTGCCCTTTAGCAACGGTGTCGACCCTCAGGATGGTAAGCTGGTAAGCGGTGCTAACTGCGAATCCAAGCTTTCGCCAGTCCTGATCACAGAGGATGATATCTTCGAACTTGAAGCTATAGATCCCTTTCGAAATTGGCGCGCAGACAAGAAATTTCAAATCGGAAAACCTTGGAGAATTACTTCTCACCAGTTTGCCGATCAATCGCTGTGTTTGCCGGCCAGAGTGGACTTATAACTCTACCCTCACTTAAGCGTCTTCTTAATCATTTGACCAAGGTGATGGCTACTTACTACATGAAAGGATGCTCTGCCAATAACTACATTTTCGGACTGCTCAACCCAGTTTTGACTTTGGAAATGAAGCGGGCTAAGGGGGATGCCGATACAGCAATGTACATTCGTGATGTTATACGCTCAGAACGTGAGTTGTATGGGTTTCATGGAAGCCGAGTGATGCAGGATAGAGTTAATTCGCCTTGGTTGTACGATTCTCCGGAGGCTACCGCGAAACAAGTTAGGCTAGGCTTATTAGCTTATGAGGAGACGCCCTTCGGCGGCTGCGCCTCTACTACGCCGTGTAACAAGCGTGCTCATGGCAATTTTATCGATTGTCCTGGCTGTCCCAAGAGTGTTTTAGATCCAGATAAAATAGAAGAGACTATCAAGCTGGTCGAGTGGGATTTAGCGGAGTTACAGCCGGGAACCATAGAATACAAAGCGGAACTGAGAAATCTGGAAGACTACAAAAACGTTCAAAAGCTGGTGCTGAGCAAGGCCGGTAAATAATCGCGTCTATCGCGTCTATATTATTGGTTAACTGTAGTGAGGAAATGACATGAAAGCTGACAAGTATAAATCAAAGCTGCTCCCTTATCTCGCAGCTCTTCGGCGCCTGCTTGAAGGTAAAGAGTTTATTGTTCCAACTAAAAGTACACCTACGATCCATTCGGTTGCTTGCTGGGCTGGTAAACAGAAAAATCGTGTTAAGGGAAAACACTTAACCTCTATTGATACTACGCCTTCTGATGAGAAGGGGAGTTAGGGGGTAAATGCGTGTCCTATAGGTTTATTATTTGATGAGGGCTGTGTTGTGGATAGTAATGAGCTGACGTCAACGCTGCTTCCTTATTATGAAGCCCTCAATCGATTGGTTGAAAATAAAACCTTAATTGTTCCGGCGGGAAGTAAAATAACGCTGAATTCGGTTGCGTTGGAAGCCGGAAAAAGCGAAGGCAGTATCAAGAAAAGCCGACCAGTTTATAGAGCATTGATAGAAGAAATAAAAGTCCGCGCGCGGCAACAGATGGAAGCACGCGCCCCAGGTTCGTTTAAGGTAAGTGAAGCGAAAGATAAAGCCTCAAAGGAAAAGGCCACAGCTGATAGTTTTAAGGAAATGTACAAAGCCGGATTAGCACGCGAGCTTATGCTTCTCATGCAACTGGACAAGGCAGAGGAGAGTCTCAGGAAAGTCAGCAATGTGGTTCCTATTCGACCGCGCGATGGACATCAAGGAGACTGAGACCTCGGGCTGTCCATTTGTCCATTCCCGCTCGTAACTCTTTCCCTCGGTGATATCCGCTGTCCAATGCTGCTCCCTTACTGATTGCGCCATCATTTCCCTCTTTTAACATTCCTTCTCTCTTCCCGGTCCATTACGCCAAAGCACGCCTAGCGATGCTTTGCGCTGCAAGCGCAGTAATGTTGTGGAGGGTTGACCAAGGAAATCTTGTGCTTTGCGAGGGATGTCCATGTCCATGCGCCAACTCACGATATTGAAAAAATGGCTGTAACTCACGCGTAATTCTGCACCTTGACCGTGTGCAGCGTGATGTCGACCACGTCACCGTCGGCGCCGACTTGCGGCATCTCGATCCAGTCACCGACCCGCAGCATGTCGTTGCTGGTCAGCTGCACGCTGGCGACGAACGACAGCAGGGTGTCCTTGTAGACCAACAGAATTACCGCCGACATGGCGCCCAGACCCGACAGCAGCAATAGCGGCGAACGGTCGATGAGGGTGCCAACGATGATGATCGCGCCAAACACGTACAAGACCATTTTCGCCAGTTGTATGTAGCCTTTGATCGAGCGGGTACGGGCATGTTCGGTGCGCGCGTAGATGTCCAGCAGGGCGTTGAGCACGGCGCTGATGGCCAGCACCAGAAATAGAATGGTGAACGCCAGCGCCACATTGCCAAGGAAGATCAGGCTGGTCTTGCTCAGCTCCGGCACCAGGTGCAAGCCGAACTGGATCACCAGCGACGGCGTCATCTGTGCCAGGCGATGAAAGACCTTGTTGTGGCGTAAATCGTTGACCCAGTGCAGCGCCGGCTGGCGGCCAAGCATTTTGGTCGCATGCAGGATCAGGTAACGCGCCACTCGTCCGAGGACCAGTGCAATCACCAGCAACACCATCAGCGCCAGGCTGGAATGCAGGAGCGGGTGCTGATCGAGCGCACCCCAAAGGTCTTGGACGTTGAGCCAGAGCTGTTTGATATCCATGGGTAAAAACGGTTCTTCTGTAGGACGCGACGGGGCAATTAGAGCATTTAAGACGCTTTGGATGACGTTTGAGGACAAAAGACGCAACAAAAAAACCACTGTTTAGCGCCGTTTGTATAAAGAAACTCGGCCTGAGCGCTCGAAACCGTTACCCTATGCAGCTGTTTTTTTGTATTTCTTCGAGGTAGCACCCGTGTTTTCCCAATTCGCCCTGCACGAACGCCTGCTCAAAGCCGTGGCCGAGCTTAAATTTGTCGAGCCAACGCCAGTGCAAGCAGCGGCTATTCCGCTGGCGCTCCAAGGGCGTGACCTGCGGGTGACAGCGCAAACCGGCAGCGGCAAAACCGCTGCATTCGTTTTGCCGATCCTCAACCGTCTGATCGGCCCGGCTAAAGTCCGCGTCAGCATCAAGACCCTGATCCTGCTGCCGACCCGCGAGCTGGCCCAGCAAACCATCAAGGAAGTTGAGCGTTTCGCTCAGTTCACCTTCATCAAGTCCGGCCTGATTACCGGCGGTGAAGACTTCAAGGTCCAGGCTGCCATGCTGCGCAAGGTGCCGGACATTCTGATCGGTACGCCGGGCCGGATGATCGAGCAACTGAACGCCGGCAACCTCGACCTCAAAGAAGTCGAAGTACTGGTCCTCGACGAAGCCGACCGCATGCTCGACATGGGCTTTGCCGAAGACGTCCAGCGTCTGGTGCAAGAGTGCACCAACCGCCAGCAGACCATGCTGTTCTCCGCCACCACTGGTGGTTCGGGCCTGCGCGAGATGGTCGCCAAGGTGTTGAACAACCCTGAGCACCTGCAGCTGAACAACGTCAGCGATCTGAACGCGACCACCCGTCAGCAGATCATCACCGCTGACCACAACCAGCACAAAGAACAGATCGTGAACTGGCTGCTGGCCAACGAGACCTACCAGAAGGCCATCGTGTTCACCAACACCCGGGCCATGGCTGACCGTATCTACGGCCGTCTAGTGGCGCAGGAATACAAAGCGTTTGTCCTGCACGGTGACAAAGACCAGAAGGATCGCAAGCTGGCCATTGACCGCCTGAAGCAGGGCGGCGTGAAAATCCTGGTTGCCACCGACGTCGCCGCTCGCGGCCTCGACGTGGACGGCCTGGACCTGGTGATCAACTTCGACATGCCACGCAGCGGCGACGAGTATGTTCACCGCATCGGTCGTACCGGCCGTGCCGGCAACGATGGCCTGGCCATCTCGCTGATCTGCCACGGCGACTGGAACCTGATGTCGAGCGTCGAGCGCTACCTCAAGCAGAGCTTCGAGCGCCGTACCATCAAGGAAGTCAAAGGCACCTACGGCGGACCGAAAAAGGTCAAGGCCTCGGGCAAAGCCGTTGGCGTGAAGAAGAAAAAAGTCGACGCCAAAGGCGACAAGAAGAAAACCGGCGCCAAGGCACCGACCAAACGCAAAATCGCCAACCGCCCGAAGACCGACGCCCTGTCGCTGGTCAGCAAGGACGGCATGGCGCCGCTCAAGCGCCGCAAGCCGGAAGCGCCGGCTGCTGAATAAGCAGTTTTAGCGACCCATAAAAAACCGGACCAATGTCCGGTTTTTTTATGCCTGAAATTCCTGAGCTTGATTAACTCTCGGCTTTCTTCTCCGCCGAACTCAGTTCCTTCAATCGCTGATCAATTAACTGGCACTTGTCCGGCAGATCCTTGCTCGCCGTCTCCAGATCCATTTTCTGCAGCTCAGCGTTGATCTCCTTGGCCTTGGCCGGATTTTGTTCGGTGAGCTTGGTCACTTCCTTGGCTAATTGTTCGCGTTTTTCAGTGGCTTCCTCGGGGGTGCAAGCCCAGGCGGGGAGGGCGCAGGCGAGGGTGGCGGCGAGGGTGAGTTTCAGCAGGGTTTTCATTGGGGTGGGCCTCATTTCCGGTTAAGACGGGTTATCCGGTTGAGGGTTGAAGGGCGTAAAAAGTTCAGAGACGCCAAACCCGGTCGCCTTTTGGGCGTCGGTTTGACTATAAGGATCAGCCGCCCAGCGGTACAGAGCTCCGTTTCTGAACTTGATGTAGGGGAAATGTCCTGGTGCGGTCGGATAGTCTCAGGCAATTTGCTGATGACTAAACACTGTCAACATCTGTGGGAGCAAGCTCACTCCCACAGTGGATTTTCGGTATTTGGAGATAGTGTGTTCGGTACAAATCCAATGTGCTCTGTGGTCTATCCCCCATGGCAGCAACTGGCCGCTGCCTTGTCGTCATACTGATCATGTAGCCTCACCCACTCCATGATTTCCTCTTCATTGCGCCCCTTGGGCGTCAGGTCCAAGTAGTTGTAAGCCCCGACCAACATGTCCAGACCGCGGGCATAAGTGGAATAGGTGTGGAAAATCTCACCAGCATCGTTGCGATAAAACACGCTGAGGCCGGGGAGTTCTTCTTCGGCCCCGTCGGATTTTTCGTAGTTGTAGGTGGCTTTGCCGGCGGTGACGTCTTCTGCTCGGGCCGAGACGCCGAAGTCGTAGTTGAAGTCGCAGCCTTCTGACGACACCCAATCGAATTTCCAGCCCATACGCCGTTTGAAGGCCTGGAATTCGGCGAACGGTGCGTGGGAAACCGCCACCACGGCGACGTCATGGTGGGCCAGGTGTTGGTTGGCACCGTCGATGTGGTCGGACAGGAACGAGCAGCCCGAACAGCCTTCGTCCCAGCCTTTGCCAAACATGAAGTGGTAGATGACCAACTGGCTACGGCCGCCGAACAGGTCGGCCAGTTTCAGTTCGCCGTTCGGGCCCTGAAAGCGGTAGTCCTTGTCGATTTTCACCCAGGGCAGCGCGCGGCGTTCGGCGCTGAGTTTGTCGCGATCTTTGGTGAAGGCTTTTTCGTGGGTCAGGTGTTGCTTACGGGCGGCGAGCCATTCTTCTCGGGAGACGACGGGATGATTCTGAATGTTCATTGGGATTCTCCTGCGGGGTGCTGGGAGGTGACTTACACAACCTAGTCGTTTGACCTACGCCCAATTCGACATACCGCCGGTCGGTGCTGTTCAAAACCTCGGCTGAACGGCTACGAACCGCGCCGGTCACAACCTATGAAGGCCATCTCACTCTCTGGCTTTGGAGGTTGAATCAGGATGACGACTTATAACTGGGATTTGATTGAACGCTTGTTGCACGAGGTGCAGAACAGCGCCGGCCACAGCTTTACGCCACGGCCCTACGCCGAACAGTACGCGGCGGAGAAAGCGGCGAACGGCGAGGCGATTGAGAACCTGGATCATCTGAAAGCAGTGGCTGGTGAATATGAAAAGTTACTGTTGGCGCGCGGCTATATTGAGCCTCGGCCTGATGATCAAGGTGGCAACGGTTCGAATTACATTTTGACGCCACGGGGCTCGAGTTTATTGAGCCTGATCGACAGCAGTATTCCGGGGAATGACCATCCGCGGCAGGTGTTGGATGAGCAGGAAGATGCGCTGGATGAGGTGAGGTTTGATGAGATAGCGTCGAGGGCGCAGATTGCCTGACGAATCACCCCATAACCCATTGTGGGAGCGAGCCCGCTCGCGATTGCGGTACATCAGTAACATCATTGTTTACTGATACACCGTAATCGCGAGCAGGCTCGCTCCCACATTGGATTTGTGTTGCGCTTAGCTCTGTTGCGCTGCCTTCAGGCACTTCAAATCATTGAAATCCTTCCTCACACCCTCGATCTTCTTCAACAACCGCTGGCGCTGTTCCGGTGTGCTTTCGGCCATCAAATCTACAAACAGTCCCCGTGCCTGGGCTTCGGTGCTGGCGTAGGCCTGGCGATAAGCGGGCGTCCACAAGCTCTCGCGATTCACCAGAAGCGTCTCGATGCGCTGTGGGAATTCTGGACTCTGGCGCTGCGCAACCGTCGCACTGAATTGCTTCTGCCAATGGGCACGGTTGGCGATCCATTGCGTATTCTGGTCACCCAAGGTGTTGGACCACGCAACAACGCGTAGCTGCTGGGTTGCGCTGAGCGGGCCGAGCCAGTCATTCAGGCGTTTTTCCATACGCTGGCTGCGCGCCTTGATCTGTTGATCGAGAGACGGTTTGAGGTATCGCTCCTGGCGCTTGTTCTGGTCCTTGACAAAGGCGTCGTTCATCTCTGCGACTTGCTTGTCATCCAGCCCCTGTAACAGCTCAATGGCCGACGGGGTGATTTCCCGGGCGGTCTGGGCGATGGCCTGTTTGGCTTCCTTGACGCGGGTTTGCAGCGCAGCGTCGGTGACCTGGTTGGTCTCGACCATGACCTGCAAGCGGTCCAGCCAGTCGAGGTAGCCCGGCAGTTGCGTGGTGCAGTGCCAGCTCAGGTGTTCCTTGAGGCGCTCGTTGAACCAGCCTTTCTGCTCGCCGTTCATGTCCAGGTAGTCGCTGAGCGTCCACGGGATGATCACGTCGAGGTTGCGATAGGCCAGGCCCACGCGGCTGCACGCACCGAGGGCGAGACTGAGGGTGATAACGACGGCGAGACACTTCAACCAGCGCGACATGGGCGAATCCTTTGCGAAGGCCTGGCTTTTTTAATGGGCTTTTCTATGTGAACGCAGGATGAGCCTCGCAGTTCAGCCGATCAATAAAAGGCGCGTTCGGCCTTGAGGGTGATTAGCCCGTCGCATTGGCTGTTGTGCCCGGAATAGGCGGAGCAACTGTTGCCGCTCAAGCTGGAGTCACTGTAGATCAGGTCCAGATCGACGCCCATGAACGGGCGGGAAAGTTGCACTGACCAGTCGGTGAAACTGCCTACATACCCACCGTCTACGGACACCGGCGTGTTGAGCTGGTGGGTGGTGTATTTCATGCTGATCCCGATGCCGAAGGGCTGATTGCCACCGAGGTCGGCGAATACGGTGCTGTTCTGTTTGTCCGGGTCATTGCTGAAGGCTGCGCCGAAACGGCTGCCCAAAAAGGTCAGGCCACCGAAAAGCTCCTGGCTGTCGAGGGTGTCCACTTTCGGATAGCTGTAACGGATCATGCCGACTTCGTACCCGAGGGTATTATCGAAAGGCTGTTTAAAGCCCATGTAGGAGTCGACTTCAAGGTTGGCCCCAGGCGTTAAACCCATGCTCGGTGCCCATTGGCCCACGTAAAAACCGCTGTCGTGACTCAGGTCGAGACCACCGTGGAACGAGCCGGTGCTGGAAGGTTTGACCAGCCCCTGGGCCATGCTGCGGCTGGGGGTAGTGCCGAGTTTGAGATCGAAGTCGCCCAATTCACGCTGAAAGATTTGCGCATTGGCGACCGAACACGACAGCAGGGTGCCGAGCAATAAATAGGAGGGTTTGAGCATGCGTCACTCCATGACAGCGAGGTGCAGGCACTAAAAACCTACTGAAACGCTTGATCTAGACGTGTGCAAGCATACCGGCGAATGCTCGGCATCGAGGGCCGTTCGTCGATTTTTGAAATATTGGTTTGTTTGCGGGGGTGTTGCGAGGAGGGTTCCAGTCCAAGCGCTTCGAAGCTCAAAGCGCTTAGGGACCAGGTGACGCGGCGGATCTTGGGGACGTTACTTCTTGCCCAGAGTGATCTGCTTGGACGGGCCGAACGTCTGGCCGCTGACGCCTTTGGCAATTTGTTGGATCTCTCCGCCGGACTTGAGGAACGCAGCAATCTGGTTGTTGATCGATTCGCTGGTTTCAACGGCTGGAGCTGGCTTTGCTTTGCTGTTGGATGCTTTTACACGCATGGCGGCCATTAACCTATAGAAAATTAACTTGGCCAGGCATCGTACAGGAAATACTTGACAATTGCTTGGTAAATATCCCCCCGAAATGCACAGAGCAGATGAAGAATTAATCACAAGTTATTATTCTGAATAGGCCTCTAAGCTGCTGTTTTAACTAAGAACAATCGTGAAAAATTACAGTTTTCCGCCTGGCGGACAGGTGCGAAAATCTCCAGAACGGCCTGACGAGCGGCCTGGTGCGTGCGGTAAAGCCCAGGAAAATTAAGCCCTTCAGAGGATTTTCTTGCGCCACCGGGCTGGCCAGCGAACGCATCCCGCAAAACCGGGTAGAATGCCGCCCACGCAATGAGGGTATTGGAAATGGCTTTAGTCGGGCGCTACAACAGTTTGCAAGTGGTTAAACACACTAACTTCGGTTTATATCTGGACGGTGGCGCGGATGGCGAAATCCTCCTGCCTAATCGTTATATTCCCAAAGATATTCCCAGCGAAGATGAAGACTGGCTCAACGTTTTTATTTATCTGGACAGCGATGACAAACTCATCGCAACTACCGAAAAGCCGAAAGTTCAAGTCGGTGAATTCGCCAGTTTAAAAGTCGTTGAAGTCAACAGCATCGGTGTTTTCCTGGATTGGGGCTTGCCGAAGGATCTGTTGCTGCCGTACTCCGAAGAAAAGCGTCAGATGACCGCCGGCGAGTATGTGGTGGTGCACGTCTACCTCGACAAGCACACCCGCCGCATCACCGCGACGGCGCGTCTGGACCGCTACCTCGACAAGACCCCGGCCAACTACACCCCTGGCCAGGAAGTTGATTTGCTGGTTGCCGAAGCCACCGACATGGGCTTCAAGGCGATCATCAACAACAAGCACTGGGGCCTGATTCACAAGAACGAAATCTTCAAGTTCATGCGCGCCGGTAAAGAAGAGAAGGGCTTTATCAAAGAAGTCCGCTCCGACGGCAAGATCAGCCTGAGCCTGCAACCGGTCGGCGAAGAAGCCGCCACCAGCCTGAACTCGAAGATTCTCGCCAAGCTGCGCGACAACAATGGCAGCCTGCCGGTCAGCGACAAGAGCGACCCGACGGTTATCACCAGCATGTTTGGCGTGAGCAAGGGCAACTTCAAAAAGGCCATCGGTGCGTTGTACAAGAACGGGCAAATCGTTATTCATGCCGATCGCATTGAACTGAGCTGACCTCGCGCCCGCCCTCATGTAACGCGATTGCATCGGGTTGGACTGTGATGAAAAAGTCCCGGCCCTGTGTCGGGGCTTTGCTTTTTACTGTCGAGTGTCTGCCATGTTTTGTGTTGTCGAGGTGTTCCGGTGAGCGCCACCCGGCGCAGCGCCGATGGGTTTGCCCTGCAAGTGATGATTGGGTTGTGCCTGATCTGGGGTATTCAGCAGGTGATGATCAAGTGGGCGGCGCCAGACATCGCGCCGGTCATGCAGGCCGCCGGGCGCTCGGGTATTTCCGCGTTACTTGTAGGATTGTTGATCTGCTGGAAGGGCGGCTGGGATCAAATGGGCAACACCTGGCGCGGTGGACTACTGGCTGGCGCGCTTTTTGGCCTGGAGTTCTTCTTCATTTCCGAAGGCCTGCAACTGACCACGGCCGCGCACATGTCGGTGTTCCTTTACACCGCGCCGATCTTCACCGCATTGGGCGTTCATTGGCTTTTGCCGAGTGAGCGTTTAAGACCGGTCCAGTGGCTGGGGATTTTCCTCGCCTTCGTCGGGATTGCCATCGCCTTTGCCGGCGGGGTGTCGTGGGACAACCTCGATCACCGCATGTTGATGGGCGATGCCTTGGGCGTGCTGGCTGGCGCGTCATGGGGTGCAACCACGGTGGTGGTGCGCGCTTCGCGCCTGTCGGAAGCGCCGGTGACGCTAACGCTGTTCTATCAATTGATTGTCGGTTTCGTTGGCCTGTTGCTGATCGCGATCCTCAGCGGCCAGGTCACCCACGTCAGCCTGACCACCGTGGCGGTGGCCAGTGTGTTGTTTCAGGGATTGGTGGTGTCGTTCTTCAGCTACCTGACCTGGTTCTGGCTGTTGCGCCGTTATCTGGCGGCGAATCTGGCAGTGTTTTCGTTCATGACGCCGCTGTTCGGCGTCACGTTCGGCGTGGTGCTGCTGGGCGAAGAGCTGAGCTTCAACTTCGTTGTCGGCGCGGTGCTGGTGCTGTTGGGCATCACGTTTGTCAGCGCTGAGCAGTGGGTGCGCCGTCGCTTGCGCAAAGCCCTTGGGCAGAGCTGACCGGACTTAGCAGTAAACCGCCAGCCACCAGCAAACCACAGCCAGCGAGCGCGCTGGCTGCAAACCACCGCTGAAGTGGCTGCTTAACGCCGCCAGCAACGGCCCGCTGAGCTGACCCACCGCAAAGCACGCCGTCAGCAGCCCGGCGTTGCGCTGGGTGGCGCTGGGTGGCGTGGGGCGCCAGTTCCCGGGAACGTTGCATCACCAGCTGCCTGCGTGATCGCCGGCTGGGGCGTGGCGCTGATGTCGGAGTCGATGCTCGCCAGCCTGCCGGGCCGCGAAAGCGTGGCGGTGCATCCGTTGGCCGAGCCATTTGCCAGTGCCACCACGTGGCTGATGTGGCGAAAAGGCATGGTCGGGACGAACTTGAATGCGTGGCTTGAGCAGCAAAAATGGGTCTATCCGTCGGCGCCGAGTCAGGCTCGGGCGTTGGCTTGAACTATCGGTCAAGTATTTTGATCAATTCAGTAACAGATCATTGCGACTTTGGGCGAGCATTACGTAGGACTTCGGACTATTATCAGTGCGAAGTGGCTACAGAATTTTGGCCACTCGGCACTACCCTGAAGGGGGCACCATGAAAGAGAAAATCCAAAACTGGCTGCACGACCTGGGTGTTGCACTCGGTTTGATCGAACCACCTTTGCAACCTGTGCCTATTCGCACTGACGACGAACAACGCCGACGCCAGCAGCGCCGCCGGTAAGCGTAACGCAGCCGTTGTAGCAGCTGCCGAGCACCGCGAGGCTGCGTTCGGCTCGGGCCGCGTTCGGACGAAGCAGTCGTAGGTTCGGTGCGCGCGCGTAATACTGACGGAATGCAATTGTATGTTCTGCGACTGCTTCGCGGTCGAACGCAGCCTCGCAGGCTCGGCAGCTGCTACAGGGGCGCGCTAGCTCAAGAGGTGGCAAACTCAATGCCGCCCAATCTCCATCAAAAACCGGCTCAAGTCATTCGCCGTTCTGGCGGTCTTGAGCATCTGATCTTCCTCCGCCGTAAATGCCGTCAAACCCAGCTCATCTTCCAGATGGAAGATCAGCTCTTCGATATCTTCTTTATCCAATCCCAATTGCGCCAGGCTCGCGTTGTCGTCGAAGTCATCCTGACTCTCCAGCAGGCGGCGGATGAAACGATGCACGGCAGCACGAACGGCAGCTCTTTTCATGGTTGTTCTTCGAGGGCGTTATTGTTGTTGTCCCTGGGGCTGAGTACAGCAGGCTTCAGGCGTGCAAGCGCTGCCACTCGTCAATCATCGTGCGCAAATGTTCCCCGGAAAAACTCCCGAAATGCCCGCCGTGCACCGTGCGGATCGGCAACTCGCGCAAACGCTGCAGGCTGCGGGCGTAGTCGTCGAGGTTGGAGTGGTAGGCGTCTTCGATCAGTGGCCCGTCGTAGATGATGTCGCCGCTGAACAGGGTTTCGGTCGCTGCTTCGTAAAGGCTGATGCCGCCCGGTGAATGCCCCGGCGTATGCAGCACTTGCAGCGTGCGGTTGCCCAGATCCAGCACGTCGCCTTCTTCGATCAGGCCGGTGGCTGGCGCGGCTTTGACCCGGTATTCGGCGTAGCACAGTGGGCAGTCGGGGTGAGCCTCGAACATGTCGTCGCCGACAAAGGCTTTGCTCAAATCGTTGTCGCCGTCGGGTGCGGCGAGGATGTCCGCTTCAGCCGGATGCACCAGCCGCTCAGGGAATTCGTGGTGTCCGGCGATGTGGTCGAAATGGCAATGACTGGCCACGGCGACCAGCGGCCGCTCGGTGATCCACGGCAGTTGCTCGCGCAGGCTGACCAACCCGGAGCCGCTGTCGAGCAGCAAGTCTTTGTCGCGTCCCTGGATGTGCCAGAGGTTGCAGCGATAGAAGGGGCGGATGTAAGGCTCGTGAATCAGGCGAATGCTGTCGCTGAGTTGTTTGACTTCAAACCACTGATCGCGAGAAACAATCTTCATCAAGGTTTTCTCCAGACGAAAAAAAACGGATGTGGCAACCGACGCCACACCCGTCGAAGAAAGCATCAAGTCGTTATGTTCAGCTTAGGCGGCGCTGGCCACCGCTGCAGGGCGAGGGGACAGCAAGCTGACCACCACGAAACTCACCAGACCCACGCCGAGGCTGTAGTAGATCGGGGTGTTGGCGTCCATTCCGTCCTTGATCATGAACACCAGCGCTGTGGCGAAGCCCAGGCCCATGCTGGCGATGGCGCCGGCCGTGGTTGCGCGTTTCCAGAAAATTGCACCGATCAGCGGGATCAGCATGCCACCCACCAACAGGTTGTAGGCCAGGGTCAGGGCGCTGATCACGTCGTTCACCACCAGCGCGATACCCAGCACGGCGATGCCGGTCAGCAGGGTGAACAGGCGGTTGATGCCCAGGCTCGACTGTTTACCGCCGCGCAGTTTCGGCAGCAGGTCTTCGGTCAGGGTGGTGGCGGCGGCGAGCAGGCCGGCGCTGGCGGTGGACATCATGGCGGCCAGTGCAGCAGCGATCACCAGGCCACGGATACCGTCTGGCAGGGACAGTTTGACGATGGCGGCGAAGGCATTGTTGACGTTGTCCAGGTCTGGGATCAGTACATGAGCGGCCATGCCGATCAGGGCACAGGCCAAACCGTAGAAGATGCAATAGATGCCCGCGAAAGTACCGGCAACCTGAGCCACTTTGGCGCTCTTGACGGTGAACACACGCTGCCAGATGTCCTGGCCAATCAGGATCCCGAAGAAGTAGATCATGAAGTAGGTGATGATGGTGTCCCAGCCGATGGTGGTGAAGCTGAAGGCGGCTTCCGGCAGTTTCAACACCAACTCATCCCAACCGCCGACGCGGTACAGGCAGATCGGCAACAGGATGAACATCAGGCCGACGGTCTTGATCACGAACTGGACGATGTCGGTAAGGGTCAGGGACCACATGCCGCCGATGGCCGAGTAGATCACCACCACGCCACCGCCGAGCAGTACCGAGATCCAGAACGGCAGGCCGAACAGCACTTGCAGCACGGTGCCGATTGCCAGGATCGAGGTCACGCCGATCATCAGCGCGTACGCCAGCATGATCGCCGCGCTCGCCGAGCGGGCCATCGGGTTGTAGCGTTTTTCCAGCACTTGGGTAACGGTGTAGATTTTCAGCTTCAGCAGCGGTTTGGCGAGGAACAGGTTCAGCGCCACGATCCCGCAACCCAGTGCGGCGCAGAGCCAGAAACCGGAGATGCCATGGACGTAGCCCAGACGCACAGTACCGACGGTAGAAGCACCGCCCAGAACGGTAGCGGCCATGGTGCCCATGTACAGGGTAGGGCCGAGGTTACGACCGGCGACCAAGTAGTCTTCGTTGGTCTTGGCCTTGTGCATGCCGAAGTAGCCGAGTACCAGCATCGCGGCGGCGTAAATGAGAACGACGAATAAATCCAATGCCATGATGGCGTGTCTCCGATTGTCTTTTTTATGGTGAAACAAAGATGGTTCTGTGGGGCTGCTCACTGTGGGAGCGAGCCTGCTCGCGAAAGCGGTCTATCAGTCACATTGATGTTGAATGTGCCGCCGTCTTCGCGAGCAGGCTCGCTCCCACAGGGGAAGCGGTTTCAAGCCGGCTGACGTATTTCAGATTTCTTGATTGTGCTGGCACCCTTGCTGCGTGGATCGTTTGGACCGAACACCGCGGCCGATTCCGGGAACAGGCTCAACAGCGCCAGGTACACCAGCGACGCCAGGCCAAGGGTGACCGGCAAGCTGATGTCGATGCCGCCGGCCAGTTCACCGAGCGGACCCACGAACTGCCCAGGCAGGTTCACAAAGCACAAGCCCACCGCAGCGCTCGGGATCCAGGCACCCAGCCCACGCCAGTTCCAGCCATGCGTGAACCAGTAACGACCGCCTTTCTCGCCGCGGGTGAACACTTGCAGGTCATCCGGACAGTAGAAGCCGCGACGCACCAGCAGGCCGATGATCATGATCACCATCCACGGGGTGGTGCAGGTGATGATCAGCACGGCGAAGGTCGACACGCTCTGCACCAGGTTCGCGGCAAAGCGCCCGATGAAGATGAAGGCAATCGACATCACGCCGATCAGCAGCGTGGCCTTGACCCGCGACAGCACACGAGGGAACACGCTGGACATGTCCAGCCCGGTGCCATAGAGCGAGGTGGTGCCGGTGGACATGCCGCCGATCACTGCGATCAGGCACACCGGCAGGAAGAACCAGCTCGGCGAGACGGCCAGCAGCCCACCCACGTAGTTGTTGGCTGCGATGTAGTCCGGTGCCTTGATCGCCACGATGGTGGCGGTGGCGAGACCGAACAGGAACGGGATCAAGGTGGCGACTTGCGCGGCGATCACGGCGAACATGATCCGGCCTTTTGGGGTTTCGCGCGGGATGTACCGCGACCAGTCACCGAGGAACGCACCGAAGGAAATCGGGTTGCTCATGGCCACCAGCGCCGCGCCGATGAAGGCGGCCCAGAAACCGGGTTGGCCCATGGCGACGGTGCCGGCGAACTGGCTATCGAAGGTCGGGGCGAAGGCGAAGATGCCCAGCAGGAACAGGGCACTGGCCGCCCACACCGCGATGCGGTTGACCCACAGCATGAAGCGAAAGCCATAGATGCACACGGTCAGTACCAGGATCGCGAACAGACCGTAGGCCAGCCCCAGGGTCAGGTCGGTTTCCGGAAGACCGATCAGGCGTTTGGCACCACCGATCAGCGCATCACCCGAACTCCACACCGAGAGCGAGAAGAAGGCGATGGCGGTCAACAGCGACAAAAACGATCCGACGATCCGCCCGTGCACGCCAAAGTGCGCACCGGAAGACACAGCGTTGTTGGTGCCATTGATCGGGCCGAACAGGCCCATCGGCGCGAGGATCAGCGCACCGAGTAACACGCCCAGCACGATCGCCCAGACACCGGCCTGGAACGACAGGCCGAACAGCACCGGGAAACTGCCGAGCACGGCGGTAGCAAAGGTGTTGGCGCCGCCGAAGATCAAGCGAAACAGGTCGCTGGGTCGGGCGTCGCGCTCATGATCCGGGATCTGTTCGACCCCGTGGGTTTCAATCTGCGTAAGGCTTTGGTCTTTGTTGTTGTTATTCATGATCTGCTCCGATCATAAAGGCGCGCTCATCGTGCGTGAGCGTCACCTGTTTTGGCTAAGGGGGTGGCAGCCCTTCCGGCATTGCGGACAAATGTTCGTGGCAGGCCAGCCATAGGCCTTGTTGTTCTTGGCCAGACGCTTGTTTCTTGAAAACAATCGTCTCGCGCTCCTGGCTGAAGTGTTGCTCCCCTTGCATGCGCAGCTCGGTGGCCACGTCATGGATGAAAATCGCCACGTCACCTTGCAGGCTGACAAAGGCGTTGCTTGAAGTACACGAAAGCACCTCGAAGCCATCCTCCGAGCGCCAGGTGTCCCACAACGCCTGATAGGCATCGCGCGACAGCAGGGGCTGTTCGAGGGTGTAGAACACGAAGCTCGCGTCGGCGCTGAACGCGCCGAAGTAGGCCTCGCGATCGTTACGGGCAAAGGCTGACACCAGATCGGCAGCGGCCTTGAGTACCTGATCACGTTCGTTCATGACCGATCCTCAGCGGTGGACCACGCCAGGCAGTACGCAGAGCATTTCGTACAGCAGGTTGGCGGCCAGCAGCGAGGTGTTGCCGGTGGTGTCGTAAGCGGGCGAGACTTCTACCAGATCGCAGCCGACCAGGTCGAGGCCTTGGCAGCCGCGAACAATTTCAATCGCCTGAATGGTCGTCAGACCACCGATTTCCGGGGTGCCGGTACCTGGCGCCCAGGCTGGATCGATGCCGTCGATGTCGAAACTCAGGTACACCGGACCGCCGCCGACTTTCTCGCGAACTTCGGCCATCAGCGGTGCCAGGGATTTGTGCCAGCACTCTTCAGCCTGAACCACACGGAAGCCCTGGTTGCGGCTCCAGTTGAAGTCGTCAGCGGTGTAGCCCTGAGCGCGCAGACCGATTTGCACCACGCGGTCCGGATCCAGAAGGCCTTCTTCGACAGCGCGACGGAAGGTGGTGCCGTGGGCGATTTTCTCGCCGAACATGTGGTCGTTCACATCAGCGTGAGCGTCGATGTGCACCAGGCCGACCTTGCCGTGCTTCTTATGAATTGCACGCAGGATTGGCAGAGTAATGGTGTGGTCGCCGCCGAGGGTCAGGGGGATCACATTGTGTTCGAGGATTTTGTGGTAGGACTCTTCGATGATCCGTACCGCGTCCAGCAGGTTGAACGTGTTGATCGCCACGTCACCGATGTCGGCAACCGACAGCGAGTCAAACGGTGCAGCGCCGGTAGCCATGTTGTACGGGCGGATCATCACCGATTCAGCACGGATTTCGCGAGGTCCGAAACGGGTACCGGGACGCAGGGAAGTGCCGATGTCCAGCGGGATGCCAACGAAGGCAGCATCCAGACCGGCAGCGGTTGGCAAATGGGGAAGTCGCATCATGGTGGCGATGCCGCCGAAGCGCGGCATTTCATTGCCGCCCAGTGGTTGGTGAAGAATCTTGTCCACGGGTAAGGCCTCATCGTCGTTGTTTTATTTATGTCGGTTGCGCAGGTCGGAGAGACGCAGGCACCGCTGTGGGGCGATTCTGCGAAATGTAGTGGCCGGGAAGAATCGCTACGGACAAATACTTAGTTCAGATTTTTCTAAACTAATGGCTGGAGGGGGATTAGACTTTGCGGCATTGAGATTTGTGGCCGGCTCAAGAACGACCCCTCACCCTAACCCTCTCCCCAGGGGGTAGAGGGGACTGACCGAGGTGTTCTCGGGAATTACATCGACCTGAAATATAGAGTCGAACTCAGGATTTGAAAGCCATGGAGATCGGCTCCCTTTCCCCCTCTCCCCTTGGGGAGAGGGCTGGGGTGAGGGGTGGATTCAACAGGCAACACATTTCTAAAGCCCGGAGCCCCCATGGCCAACGCATTACCCGACCTGAAACTGTTGCGCATCTTCGTCAGCGTGGTTCGCCATCAGGGGTTTGCCAACGCCCAGCAAGAGCTCAACCTCTCGACCTCGGCCATCAGCACTTACATGAGCCAGCTCGAAGCCGCCCTCGGTCTGGTCCTGTGCCATCGCGGCCGCGGTGGTTTCAGCCTGACCAGCAAAGGCGAGCTGTTTCACCAGGAAACCCTGCGTCTGCTCGGCGAACTCGAAGGCTTCGAACAATACGCTGCGGCGCTCAAGGGCGAACTGCGCGGCACCTTGAACCTCGGCGTCATCGACTCCACCGTCAGCGACAAGGCCTTGCCCTTCGCCGAAGCCATTGGCGCCTACAGCCAGGAACACCCGGCCGTGCATTTGCATTTGTCGGTCATGAGCCCTTACGAGCTGCAACTCGGCGTGCAGGACAACCGCCTCGACCTGGCCATCGGCGCGTTCTCCACGCGCATGAGCGGTCTGGTGTACATGCCGCTGTACCGCGAACAACACTGGTTGTATTGCAGCAGCCGTCATCCGCTGTTCACCGAACGGCGCATTCCCGAGCAAGTCATCACTCAGCAACGCATGGTTGGCCGCGGCTACTGGAGCCAGGCGGAACTGGCACGCCACGGTTTCAAGCACAGCGCGGCGACGGTGGAAAGTATGGAAGCGCAGCTGATTCTGGTGCTGTCCGGCGCCTACATCGGTTACCTGCCGGAGCACTACGCCCAGGCGTGGGCGGACAAGGGCGATTTGCGGGTGCTGCTGCCGGCGACCTTCGGGTATCAGGCGCCGTTCTCGATGATCGTGCGTCGTGGCCGCAGCCGCGAGCCGTTGATCCAGACCTTCCGCGACTTGCTCAAAGCACAACTGAATCAGGCTTGAAAAAATGTCCAGAATCCAATGTCCGCGCTGCCTGCGTCCGCAAACTCACTGTTTGTGTCCACTGATTCCGAGCCTCGACAGCCGCACCCGGGTGTTGCTGCTGCAGCATCCCAGTGAAGTGAACCATGCGCTGAACACCGCACGGTTGGCGGCGTTGGGGTTGAAGAATGCCGAGTTGATAGTGGGCGAGGTGTTCGAGGATTTACCGGCATTGTTGAATCAACCGGGCTATCAGGCTCGGCTGCTGTTTCCTGCTGACGATGCGCAGCCGTTGCAGGCTTACACGGCAACTGATCAACCATTGTTGCTGGTCGTCCCGGACGGCACCTGGCGCAAGGCGCGCAAGATGCTGCACCTCAACCCGTTGCTGGCGGCGCTGCCGAGGGTGACGTTGGCGCAGGGCGGGGTATCGAGATATCGATTGCGAAAAGCACCGGGGCCGGGCGCGTTGTCGACGGTGGAGGCGATTGTTCAGGCGTTGCAGACCCTCGAAGCACCGACCACCTTCGAACCTTTGCTGCGGCCGTTCGAAGCGTTGATCGAGGGGCAGATTGCGGCGATGGGGGAGGAGACTTTTCAGCGCAATCATGGGCCGAAATGATCATTGCCTGTGCGGGCCTCATCGCGAGCAGGCTCGCTCCCACAGTGGATCGCATTTCTTCTGGAAGAACTCGGTCAACTGTGGGAGCGAGCCTGCTCGCGAAAGCGATGGACAATCACCAATAAACCTAACCAGAACTATCGTTCGCGCATCGCTTCGGTCCGGGCTTTGAGCACCGGTTTGAGCAAGTAATCCAACACACTTTTCTCCCCAGTAATAATATCCACCGTCGCCACCATCCCCGGAATAATCAGCAACGGTTTTGCATCCCCGCCCAGATGGTTTTTATCCGTCCGTACCTGAATCAGATAAAAGCTGTTGCCCTTGTCATCCGTAATCGTGTCCGCCCCAATCAACTCCAGCTTCGCACTCAGCCCGCCATAAATCGTGTAATCGTAAGCACTGAACTTGACCATCGCTTTCTGCCCCGGGTGCAGAAACGCCACGTCCTGCGGCCGCACTTTGGCTTCGATCAGCAAGTTGTCTTCAATGGGCACGATTTCCACCATGTCGCTGCCCGGCTGGACCACGCCGCCGATGGTGTTGACCTTCAGCACTTTGATAATCCCGTGAACCGGCGACACCACTGTGGTGCGGGTGACGCGGTCATCGATAGCAATGCTCGATGCCGTGATTTTCGACAGGTCGGTGCGTTTTTCATTCAGCTCTTTCGCCGCGTCGGAGCGGAAGGATTGTTCGGACTCATCAATCTTGCTTTTGATCTCATTGATCGCCGATTCCGCACGGGGAATTGCCAGGGTCGTGGCGTTCAATGAACCGCGAATCTCCACCGCACTGCGTTTGAGTCGCAATATTTCCACCGGCGAAACCGCCCCGCTGCCTACCAGCGGCGCGGACATGTTCATTTCTTGTTGCAGCAATGCCAGGCTTGAACTGTATTGGCCCTGCTTGGAGCGGAACTCTGCCAGCTCCTGGGTTTTTTGCCGAAGTTGCTCACTCAAGGTGCGCTGTTCGCTGGCCAGTCGACGTTGTCGTTGCTCGTGCAGCGAGCGCTCGTCTTCGGCCACTTGCGGCGCCTTGGCGATCACTTCCGGGGAGAGCTTGAACGGCCGGCCTTCCGCTTCGGCCGACAGCCGTTCGACCTGCGCGGTCAGCGCATACCGATCCGCCTCGCTTTCGCCCTTGTTCGACAGGAATCGAGTGTCGTCGAGGCGCAGCAAGGTGTCGCCCTTGTTCACCATTTGCCCTTCGCGCACGAAGATCTCCGTGACGATGCCACCCTCCAGGTTCTGGATCACTTGAACCTTGCTCGACGGAATCGCCTTGCCTTCGCCCATGGTCACTTCTTGCAGCACCGCAAACTTGGCCCAGACCACCGCCGTGATAATCAGCGCAGCCGCCAGCCACACGGTGATCCGCGACCAGCGTGGTGAGTCCTGCAACGAGGCGCCGGCGGTTTCCGGCATGAATTCGCTTTCGGCGCTTTTGCTGAAACTGCCAAAGTAGCCGCGCGGCTTCGAATCAGAGCGCGACGCGTCGGATGATGAACGGGCCATGGCTAGCTCCTAGACAGCCGCAGAGCCGACACGGCCCTTGCGCAGTGCATCGATGACCACTTCTTTCGGACCGTCGGCGACGATCCGCCCGTTGTCCAGCACCACCAGCCGATCCACCAGGCTGAGCATCGAGGTGCGGTGGGTTACCAGCAGCAGGGTTTTGCCCTGGACCCAGCGGTGGAGTTTTTGCCGCAGAACGTCTTCGCTGCTGTTGTCCATGGCACTGGTGGGTTCGTCGAGCAACATGATCGGCGGATCCAGCAACAAGGCGCGAGCCAGCAACACCGCCTGACGTTGACCGCCGGACAGCAGTTGTCCGCGTTCACCCACCGGCCGGTCGAAGCCTTGCGGATGTTGACGCGCCAGCTCGGTGACGCCGGTCAGTTCGGCGACTTCGAGCATCCGTGAATCGCTGATGTAGCGTGCGCCGAGGGTCAGGTTGTCGCGCAGGCTGCCGGCCAACAGCGGCAGGTCATGGGCGACGTAACCGATTTGCTGGCGCAGGTCGGCGACGTCCAGTTGCCGCAAGTCCAGGCCATCGAGCAGCAATTGGCCTTCTTCCGGTTCGTAGAAACCCATCACCAGCCGCGCCAGCGTACTTTTGCCCGAGCCGCTGCGACCGATGATGCCGATCCGCTCGCCGGGTTTCACGCTGAAGCTGATGTTGGCCAACGCCGCAGCGTTCTGGCCGTTGTAGTGGAACGTCACACTGCTGACGTCTATTGCGCCTTGCAGTTGTGTGCGTTCCAGTGGCCGTTGTTTGACGTCACGCTCCTGCGGCAAGGACATCAGCGCATCGGTACTTTTCATGGTCAGTTGCGCTTGCTGATAGCGCGTGATCAAACCGGCAATCTGCCCCAGCGGCGCGAGCACCCGGCTGCCGAGCATGTAGGTCGCCACCAGCGCGCCGACGCTGAGGTTGCCGGCGATGATGCTGTAGACCCCGGCGACGATGGTCGCCATGCCGCAGAATTGCTGGATGAACAGCGTGCCGTTGGTGGCCAGTGCCGAGAGGTTGCGCGCATGGCTGTCGAGGCGGGTGAGGGCGCCGTGGGTGCTTTCCCATGTGTGCTGGCGTTCGCTTTCGGCGCTGCAGGCCTTGAGGGTTTCCAGACCGCCGAGGGTTTCGATCAGCAGCGCCTGGCGTTCGGCACCCAGGGTCAGGCTTTTCTGCACGGTATCGCGCAGACGCACCTGAATCACCATCGCGAAGAGGATCGTGATCGGAAACGCCAGTAACGGAATCACCACCAGCCAGCCGCCGAGCAGGCCGATCACCACCAGCATCAGCACGGCAAAGGGCAGGTCGATCAGGCTTGTCAGCGTTACGGCGGTGAGGAATTCCCGCAGGCCCTGGAAGTCATGGATGCTTTGGGCGAAACCACCAATGGTCGCCGGCCGCGCTTTCATCGCCATGCCGGTAATGCGTTCGAACAACGTGGCCGAAAGGATCACGTCAGTTTTCTGCCCGGCGGTGTCCAGCAGGTGCGCGCGGACCACCCGCAACACCAGTTCGAAACCGGTGCCGATCAGCAAGCCGATGGACAGCACCCACAACGTCGACGTGGCCTGGTTCGGCACCACCCGGTCGTAGGTCTGCATCACGAACAGCGGCACCATCAACCCCAGCAGGTTGATCAGAAAACTCGCCAGAATCGCGTCGCTGTACAGCCACTTCGACAGCTTCAAAGTGTCTCGAAACCACGCCTCCACCCGCGGCACCAGCGGCGAGCGCAAGTCTTCGAGTTCATGCCGCGGCCGCGCGAACAAGGCTTGGCCGCTGTAATTTTCGGCCAGTTCGTCCGTGCTGACCCATTGTTCACCGCCGTCGGCTTCGCTCGGCAGAATCAGCAACTGACCGTCATCGCCGAAGCGTCGCAGAATGGTGGTGCGGCCGTTGTTGAGGATCAGCATCACAGGCAGGTTGAGGGCGGAAATGTCCGCCAGTTCACGGCGCAGCAATCGCGCCTGCAAACTGGCCCGGGCCGCTGCGCGAGGTAGCAGGTCCAGGCTCAAGCGTTGTTTGTTCAGGGGAAGCCCGGCACTCAGGCTGGCGCGACTGACCGTCGCGCCATGGAGTTTGCAGAGGATCAACAGACCGTCCAGAAGCGGGTCATCGAAACTCAAGCGCGGATCGACACTGATGTTGCCGGTTTCCATGCTGGTCACATTGGTCTCTCCATAGGCCTACTTCAGTTCAGGCAAACGGGCTTCGTTTTTCACTTCGGAGGAGGCGATCGCATCGGCGGGCAACACCACCCGTTGTTTGCTCAGCAACTGACCCATGTTCGCCAGCACACGGTACATCGAGTACTCCTCGGTGTAGCGCACTTCGGTGTAGCGGCGGTTGGCGTTGTAGAGCTCGTTTTCACTGTCCAGCAGGTCGAGCAGGGTGCGTTGACCGAGGCCGAACTGGTCCTGATACGCCACGCGTACGCGCCCGCTGGTGTCCGCGTATTCGCGGGCGGTCGGGGTTTGTTTCTTGGCGTTGACCATGGCGTTCCAGGCCAGGTGAATGTTCTCGTTGAGTTGGCGCAGGGCATTGTTGCGGATGTCCAGCGCCTGGTTGATCTGGTGCGCATTGGAGGCCAGGCGAGCCTTGTCGCTGCCACCGCGGAACAGGTTGTAGTTCATCACTACGCCGACTCGCCACTCGTTGTCGTGGCCTTCATCGCCCTGCACGTTATTGTTCGCACCCACGGCGGCTTCGGCGTCGAAGCGAGGGTAGAACGGCGACTTGGCAACTTCGTACTGGCTCTCGGCCGATTGCACATCGGCCTGGGCGGATTTCAGGTACGGGTTGTTTTCGACCATGCTTTGCTGGGCTTCCTGCAGGGTGGCGGGCAGTTCGCCGCGGGTCGAGGGCGGGGCTTCGAGTTCATCGGGCAGGCGCCCCACGACGGCGTAGAAGTTCGACTCGGCATCCGCCAGATCAACTTCAGCGGTATCGAGGTTGTTTTGTGCCAGTGCCCGGCGAGCGACGGACTGGTCGGAGTCTGCGGTGCTGCCGATACCACGCTGGGTGCGCAGACCGATCTGATCGTTGACCCGCATGTGAGCTTGCAGATTGTTCGTGGCCAGGGTCACCAGTTCGCGGCGCTTGAGCACTTCGAGGTAGACCTCGATGGTGCGCAGGGCCAGATCCTGAGCGGTGCCCTGAGCGTAATAGGCCCGGGAATTGACCACGCCTTTGGTGCGCTGGACTTCGTTGGAGGTGTTGAAACCATCGAAGAGCATTTGCCGCAGACGCAATTCCGATTGGGTGTAGGTCAGGATTTCGGTGTGGTGATTACCGAATGCCCGGGTGCTGGTGTTATCGCTGTACCCGCGCCCGTAGGCGGCATTCAGATCAACCGATGGATAAAAGCCCCCCTTGGCGACTTTCACTTGTTCATCGGCCGAGAGGCGGCTGTCTACACGCGACGCCAGCTCCGGGTGGGTTGCGATGGTGCTCTGAATCGCCTCCGTCAATGACATGGCTTGAGCCTGAGAAGTGCAGGCCATGGCCAGCAAAATTGCGCTGCAGAGGGGGGTTAATACGCGCATGGGTGCCTCTCCCTGATTCCTAATGGTGCTTATTAGTCGCCAAATATTTGACGGAATTTATAGTGAAAACCGTTTCATGCTTGTAACAACAGAGCTAAGAACATTCTGGAGAGAACCATAGAAGAATTTTTCATAAGGCTTATGCAAAAAAAAACTTATGCGCTCCGCAAAATCCAGCACATTGTTCACTGCGAAAGCCCTTGATTTATGAGCCTTAGAGCGCTCGGCGGGGCTTGAGGAAAGTTTCAAACCACAATCGACATAGGGCGGGGAAGTGCTGGAGGGGAGGGGAGCGGACGGTTTTAAGGTGACGGTTTTTTGTCACCTTTGTGGATCAAAACCGTTACGCATCGCTCAAAGGGCGACTTGTTGCGCAAGTGGATCCCGATGCCATTGATTGCAGAGGGTTTTTATCCCGCAGCAGACACGTCGCCCGCGAGCGGCACGCTTGGCGAGAACGGCGCCAGGGCAGCGGCTTACTTCAGGTAACCGCTGCCAGCAGGCGATTCCGCCAGGCAACCCGTTGGAGCCAGGAGCACGTTCTTCGCAAAAACAGGATGCCGACAGCGGTTGGCAGCGGAGGAAGTGCACATGGCTACGCTCATCGGTATTGTCAGTAAGGTCATTGGTCAGGTGTTCGCGGTTGCGAGCGATGGCACCCGACGCGCGCTGGTCGAGGGGGACCGGTTATTCGCCGGCGATCAACTGGTCACCGGGGCCGAAGGCGCGGTAGCGGTTCATCTGCAGAATGGCCAGGAACTGACACTTGGGCGTGGCAGCAGTATGGAGATGACGCCCCAGTTACTCGTGCATCAGTCTCCCCATGTGGACACTGCTGAAGCGGTGACGCCGACTCAGGCGCAACTGACCGATGTCGAGCAACTGCAAAAAGCGATCGCTGCCGGCGACGACCCGACCCAGACCGCTGAAGCCACGGCGGCCGGACCGGGATCGACCGGCGCACCCGGTGCACTGGGCGGCGGCCACACGTTTGTCATGCTTGAAGAGGTGGGCGGGCGGGTCGATCCGACCATTGGTTTTCCTACCGCAGGTTTCAACGGCATTCCTGAGTTTCCCCTGGAGCGGCTGGCCGGAAACCCGGACAACGGCGACAACGGCGACAACGGCGACAACGGCGACAACGGCGACAACGGCGACAACGGTGCAGGTTCAGGCGGTTCAGGCGGTTCGGGTGGTTCAGGCGGTTCAGGCGGTTCAGGCGTTGTTCCTGTAACACCGATTGTTCCTGTGACACCGGTTGTTCCTGAAGTGCCGAACAATCCGGTGACCCTCACCGGCCTGTCGGTGGCAGGGGGCGAACTGACCCTCAATGAGGCCAACCTGGCCGACGGTTCGGCCCCCAACCCTGGGGCACTGACCAAGACCGGCACGTTCAGCGTGTCTGCTCCTGACGGGCTGACCAGCCTGACCATCGGAGGGATCAACGTGATCAGCGGTGGCGTTGCCGCTGGCTTCCCGCAATCGATCACCACCCCGTTGGGCAACACCCTGACCGTCACCGGCTACAACCCGGCCACGGGGGTTGTGAGTTACAGCTACACCCTCAACGACAATGAAACCCATCCGGCCGGTGACGGCGCCAACAGCATCACCGAGAATTTTGATGTCGTTGCCACCGATACGGACGGCAGTACGGCGACCGGGCAAATCAACGTCAACATCGTCGATGACCTGCCGACCGCCAACCCCGACTCGACCGCGGTCGCGGAGGGCGGCATCGTCAGTGGCAACGTGCTGTGGAACGACGTTGGTGGCGCCGATGGCCTCGCCGCAGGAGGCGCGGTGGTCGGCGTGCGTGCCGGTTCAGACACCTCGACTTCAGCCGTTGGCGGCCTCAACAGCCAGATCAATGGCACCTACGGTTACCTGACGCTGGATGCCAACGGCAACGCCGTCTACCACAGCAACCCGAACGCCGTGAGCGGCCCCGGGGCGACCGACACGTTCACCTACACCGTGCGCGATGCCGACGGTGACCAAAGCACCACGACCATCACCATCGACGTGCACAACAGCGCGATCACGGCGGTCAGCGACAGTGACGTGACCGTCTACGAAAAAGCCCTCGACCTGAACAAGGATGGCCAGGATCTGGCGCCCGGCACCGTCACCGGCAGCCTGCCGAGCAACACCGGCGAAACCGCCAGTGGCACGCTGGTTGGTTCGGTCACCGGTGCCACCGGCGCGATCACTTACACGCTGGTCGGCAGCGCCACTGGCACCTACGGGCAAATCCTGCTCAACCCCAATGGCACCTACACCTACACCCTGACCTCGCCGGCTAGCACCACGCCGCACGCCAACGACGGCGCCAACACCTTGAGTGAAAGCTTCACCTACAAAGCCACCGATGCCCTGGGCAACAGCACCACCAGCACCATCGTGGTCAAAATCGTTGATGATCAGCCGATCGCCCACGCCGACTCGACCGCGGTCGCCGAAGGCGGCATCGTCAGTGGCAACGTGCTGTGGAACGACGTCGGCGGTGCCGATGGACTCGCCGCAGGAGGGGCGGTAATCGGCGTGCGTGCCGGTTCAGACACCTCGACTTCAGCCGTTGGCGGCCTCAACAGTCAGATCAATGGCACCTACGGTTACCTGACGCTGGACGCCAACGGTAACGCCGTCTACCACAGCAACCCGAACGCCGTAAGCGGCCCTGGCGCGACCGACGTGTTCACCTACACCCTGCGCGATGCCGACGGTGACCAAAGCACCACCACCATCACCATCGACGTGCTCAACAGCTGCATCAGAGCGGTCAGTGACAGCGACGTGACCGTCTACGAAAAAGCCCTGGACCTCAACAAGGACGGTCAGGATCTGGCGGCGGGCACCGTCACCGGCAGCCAGCCGAGCAACACCGGCGAAACCGCCAGTGGCACGCTGGTCGGTTCGGTCAGCGGCGCCAGCGGCGCGATCACCTACACCCTGGTCGGCAACGCCACCGGCACCTACGGGCAAATCCTGCTCAATCCCAACGGCACCTACACCTACACGCTGACCTCGCCGGCCAGCACCACGCCGAACGCCAACGACGGGCCGAACACCCTGAGCGAAAGCTTCACCTACAAAGCCACCGACGCCCTGGGCAACAGCACCACCAGCACCATCGTGGTCAAAATCGTCGATGACCTGCCGACTGCTCATGCCGACGAGACTTCGGTCGCCGAAGGCGGCATCGTCAGCGGCAACGTGCTGTGGAACGACGTCGGCGGCGCCGATGGCCTCGCCGCAGGAGCGGTGCTCGGCGTGCGTGCCGGTTCAGACACCTCCACCCCGGTCATCGGCGGCCTCAACAGTCAGATCAATGGCACCTACGGTTACCTGACGCTGGACGCCAACGGCAACGCCGTCTACCACAGCAACCCGAACGCCGTAAGCGGCCCTGGCGCGACCGACGTGTTCACCTACACCCTGCGCGATGCCGACGGTGACCAAAGCACCACCACCATCACCATCGACGTGCTCAACAGCTGCATCAGCGCGGTCAGCGACAGCGACGTGACCGTCTACGAAAAAGCCCTGGATCTGAACAAGGACGGCCAGGATCTGGCGGCCGGCACCGTCACCGGGAGTCAGCCGGGCAACACCGGCGAAACCGCCAGTGGCACGCTGGTCGGTTCGGTCAGCGGCGCGGTCGGTGCAATCACCTACACCCTGGTCGGCAACGCTACCGGCACCTACGGGCAAATCCTGCTCAATCCCAACGGCACCTACACCTACACGCTGACGTCGGCGCCAAGCACCACGCCGAACGCCAACGACGGGCCGAACATCCTGAGCGAAAGCTTCACCTACAAAGCCACCGACGCCTTGGGCAACAGCACCACCAGCACCATCGTGGTCAACATCGTCGATGACCTGCCGACTGCTCATGCCGACGAGACTTCAGTCGCCGAAGGCGGCATCGTCAGCGGCAACGTGCTGTGGAACGACGTCGGCGGCGCCGATGGCCTCGCCGCAGGAGCGGTGCTCGGCGTGCGTGCCGGTTCAGACACCTCCACCCCGGTCATCGGCGGCCTCAACAGCCAAATCAATGGCACCTACGGTTACCTGACGCTGGACGCCAACGGCAACGCCGTCTACCACAGCAACCCGAACGCCGTAAGCGGCCCTGGCGCGACCGACGTGTTCACCTACACCCTGCGCGATGCCGACGGTGACCAAAGCACCACCACCATCACCATCGACGTGCTCAACAGCTGCATCAGCGCGGTCAGCGACAGCGACGTGACCGTCTACGAAAAAGCCCTGGATCTCAACAAGGACGGTCAGGATCTGGCGGCGGGCACCGTCACCGGCAGCCAGCCAGACCGCACGGTTGAAACCGCCAGTGGCACTCTGGTCGGCTCCGTCACCGGTGCCAGCGGTGCGATCACTTACACCCTGGTCGGCAGCGCCACCGGCACCTACGGGCAAATCCTCCTCAATCCCGATGGCTCCTACACTTACACGCTGACCTCGGCGCCAAGCACCACGCCGCCCGCCGACGATGGCGAGAATACCCTCAGCGAAAGTTTCACTTACAAAGCCACCGACGCCCTGGGCCATTCCACCACCAGCACCATCGTGGTCAAAATCGTCGATGACCTGCCGACTGCCAACCCCGATGCAGCCTCGGTAGCGGAGGGCGGTATCGTCAGTGGCAACGTGCTGGCGAACGACTTCGGCGACGCCGATGGGGGTGGGGTGGTCGGCGTGCGCGCCGGTTCAGACACCTCGACCTCGGTCATCGGCGGCCTGAACAGCCACATCAATGGCACCTACGGTTACCTGACGCTGGATGCAGCGGGCAACGCGGTCTATCACAGCAACCCGGACGCCGTGAACGGTCCCGGTGCGACCGACGTGTTCACCTACACTTTGCGCGATGGCGATGGTGACGAAAGAACCACCACTATTACTATCGATGTCAGCGACAGCTGCATCAAAGCGCTCAGCGCGTCGCCGACCACCTTAAACACCGGTTGGATTGCCAAAGGTGCGGACTTCACCGGCAGCGGAGCGATCAATTTCTACGGCACCAACAACGAGGCGAACCAGGCATTGGCAAATGTGCGGAACGCCTTTGCCGGCAACGTCGCGACCATGACCGCATTGCTGGTGGTCAGCGGCTATCTGGGCGCTGTCGCCAATGCCAATGATGAGGACCGCATCACCGTCAACCTCAAACAGGGTGAAACCCTTAACCTGGATCACAACCTCGCGGGCGGTCACATCGCAATGGAGTACTCCGTCAACGGTGGGGCCTTCATTGCCATCGCCGACGGCCAGACCATCACTGCCGCAGCGGACGGCACGTACCAGATTCACATCACCAACATCGACATCGATGGTCCGGGCAGCAGCGGGAAGGGGGCGGAAGACTATCAACTGACCATGACCCTCAACTACGCCGGTGCCCACGACATCACGCCAGATGCCCACGGCACCTACGCTGCCAACGACAGCCATGGCGGCAGCGACAGCGGTGCCGCGACCATCAGCTATCAGGACGGCCACATCCTCACCGGCACGGCGGGCGATGATGTACTGGTGGCGGGCGCCGGCAACAACGAGTTGCACGGCGGCGCCGGCAATGACTTGCTGTACAGCGGTGCGGGCAACAACCTGCTCGACGGTGGCTCCGGCGTCGACACCGCGAGCTATGCCCACGCTACGGCCGGCGTCACCGTCGATCTGAACCTGCTCACCCCGCAGAACACGGTGGGCGCCGGCACCGACACCCTGACAGCGATCGAAAACCTCACCGGTTCCAACTTCAACGACTCGCTCACCGGCGACAACCACAGCAACATCATCAACGGCGGCCTGGGTAACGACATGCTCAACGGCGGGGGCGGCGATGACTTCCTGATCGGCGGCCTGGGCAACAACACCCTCACCGGCGGCAGCGGTGCCGACACCTTCCAGTGGCTCAAAGGCAACAGCGGCCACGACGTGGTCACCGACTTCACACCGGGCATCGACAAACTCGACCTGTCGCAACTGCTGCAAGGGGAAAACAGCACCGCGGCGTCGCTGGATGACTACCTGCAATTCAAAGTCACCGGCAGCGGCGATTCACTGGTCACCAGCATCGACGTCAGCGCCATGGCTGGCGCTGCGCCGAATCAGACCATTGATTTGGCGGGTGTGAACCTGGCCAGCCATTACGGCGTAACGCCGGGGGCGGGTGGGGTGATTGCCGGTGGGCACGATACGGCGACGATTATCAACGGGATGCTTAATGACCATTCGTTGAAGGTGGATACGGTGTGATCGGCTTTTGATTCGAGCCTGAAACGACAAAACCCGCTGCCCGATCAAACGGGGCGGCGGGTTTTTTCTGTCTGAAAAGATGTGTCGTCGGTGAGTCAGCCTTCGCGAGCAAGCCCGCTCTCATCCTCAGTCTAATTCCTGCGCAAGACACAAGCGGGCTTGCTCGCGAAGGGGCCAGAATGGACACCGAATCAATCAGTAAGTGTTACTCAGGCCTCGGTCAGCCCGGCAACTCCAGATTATCCAGCACCCGATTCACCGCCAGTTCCCCGAGCATGATCAACTGCGCAATCCCCAACACCGTCCGGCGCTGCGGCCCCGGCAACTGGCCGGCGAAGTCCTGGGCGATGGTCTTTGCCGAAGCGAGAGTTTCGCAGGCATCGGTCAACAGTTCCTCGTTTTTTGTGTCCGCGGTCACGGCATACATCCCGCGGGTTTTACGTGGGGGCGGCGTGGAGCCGGGCGGGCAGAGGTAGTGGTCGAGCGCGCGGTCAGCGGCTTCGTGGAGTTTTTTCGAATCGAGGGATTCGTAGGGGGAGGTGGGGGCGGTTTCGGGCGGGTTGGGTGTGGGTTTGAACATGGAGAAGCTCCTACAAAGTGGAGCCACTAAAACCTGTCGCTAAACAGATAAAGGTGGCGGCTGGACGCAGGTTAGCGAACCGGGTGTAGGCGCCCGGCAGACCCGAAGGTCTCCCACGCACAGCCGCCATGACACCAATCGCAATCAGGAGATCTGCGATGGAGTTTGGAGCGCTGATGCGCCTACATAGAATCAGGTCGCTAAACCCGATCGCTGATTCGTCAGCGACCGGACCACAATAGAGCCCACCCCCACGGCGCACAAGCCGGCGGATTCTGGCGTATCTGTAGGCAATGGCGCAAGGATGTGTAGCCTGGAAGGCGTGTCTGGAAGTGTTTTTAAACGCCATAGCTTAAAAGCAATAGATCACAGCCCCCGGCAACTCCAGCAGGATCAAATGCAATCCGCTGTATGAACTGTCGCAGGCTGCGATCTTTTTAAACGCTCAATATTAAATAGATCCGTCCCCTTATCCTTTCCAACTTCAACGATTCCCTGACGGGCGATAACCACAGCAACATCATCAACGGCGGCTTGGGTAACGACATGCTCAACGGCGGGGGCGGCGATGACTTCCTCATCGGCGGCCTGGGCAACAACACCCTCACCGGCGGCAGCGGTGCCGACACCTTCCAGTGGCTCAAAGGCAACAGCGGCCACGACGTGGTCACCGACTTCACGCCGGGCATCGACAAACTCGACCTGTCGCAACTGCTGCAAGGGGAAAACAGCACTGCGGCGTCGCTGGATGATTACCTGCACTTCAAAGTTACCGGCAGTGGCGATTCACTGGTCACCAGCATCGACGTCAGCGCCATGGCTGGCGCCGCGCCGAATCAGACCATTGACCTGGCGGGTGTGAACCTTGCCAGCCATTACGGCGTAACGCCGGGGGCGGGTGGGGTGATTGCGGGGGAGCACGATACGGCGACCATCATCAACGGGATGCTCAATGACCATTCGTTGAAGGTGGATACGGTGTGATCTGAAATGACAAAACCCGTCATTCCTGTGGAAAGGGATGGCGGGTTTTGTGGTGTTTGTGGGTTCGTCGTTCAGTTCGGAATCCATCCCTCACCCTAACCCTCTCCCAGAGGGAGAGGGGACTGACCGTGCGTGGCTCAAGTTATGAAACAACTCAAAAACCTGAGTTTCACGCGATTTTTCAGGTCGGTGTAACTCGACCAAACAACTTGGGCCGGTAAATAAATGCGTTCCCTTTTCCTCCGAGCCGTCAAACCCGATCACGAATGAGTCGTGACGGGCGTGAGGATAGGGAGTGAGGGCGGGGCAGTCAATCGGCGCAAGGCCGGATATAGCTGCGTTGCCTGTAGGCATCTTCCGGACCTGACACCGATCCCGTAGGAACTGAACTGCCGAAGGCTGCGATCTTTTGATCTTGCCAAAAAAATAAAGATAAAAAGACCGCAGCCTTCGGCAACTTATACCTTGCTTTTTTTCAGTTTGTTAAATAAATATGTCAACTGTTTCCTAGCTGTTATAAAAATTTAAATTTCATTTAACGTGCTCTTAGTCCCAAATAAATACGCAGAGGTCGATCGCCGGCATAAACGTATGAATACGTAAAAGTCAGCTGTCGGTAATCAAACAAGCATATCGCAGATGTTGGAGTAGCTTCGCCTAACTTCATTGGGAAGTACTGGGTGCCGGGTGTTTTTGAAGCGAAGTGCTTAAAGAGAATATCCACGCTGGGACGACTTTGCCCTAGGCGTGTGGATATCAGATTATTATTTTGTAGCCAACTCAAATATCCAGATATTGCTCCAGTTGGGCCCTGAATCAAATCGTATTCTTTTTTGTCTACAACTACGGTAAAAGTTCTCTGTTGCCCAGTTCCGTCTCGCGCAGTAATGACTGCTGAGCCGTTTCTAATACCAGTTACTAAACATGCGTTCCCAGATGGTGTCACTCGGGCAACGTTAATGTTGGAAGAACTATAGCTGTAATTGGGGGTTCCCTGTGTTGGGCTACGAGTATAAGTCACATCCACATAGGGATGTCGTAGAGTAAAGAATGAAGAATATATGCAGTCATCAATTAAAGTCACTGGGCGTTCATCAAAAATAAATTCCTTGGCGACAGTAAGGGTGCGCGCCGCCGAGGTGGCGCCCGAGCCATACATCGCCTTGGCCGTGAAACTGTGCGCCGCGACGGTCAGCCCGGATACGTTCAAGGTCCAGATGCCGGTGGTTGCATCTGCAACCGGTTGACCTTTCGACACGGTGCCATCCAGCACATCGACCTTCTGCCCCTTGGCCGCCGCGCCGGTCAGGATCACCGTGGTCTCGACGGTGGTGCCGCCATTGGGAATTTCGACGTTGCTGGGCGAGCCCTTGAGCGAGGTGATGGTCGGTGCCGTTGCGGCGGTCACCGTCAGGGTGCGCGCCGCCGAGGTGGCGCCCGAGCCATACAGCGCCTTGGCCGTGAAACTGTGCGCCGCGACGGTCAGCCCGGATACGGTCAAGGTCCAGATGCCCGTGGTTGCATTCGCAACCGGTTGACCTTTCGACACAGTGCCATCCAGCACATCGACCTTCTGCCCCTTGGCCGCCGCGCCGGTCAGGATCACCGTGGTCTCGACGGTGGTGCCGCCATTGGGGATTTCGACGTTGCTGGGTGAGCCCTTGAGCGAGGTGATGGTCGGTGCGGTTGCGGCGGTCACCGTCAGGGTGCGCGCCGCCGAGGTGGCGCCCGAGCCATACATCGCCTTGGCCGTGAAACTGTGCGCCGCGACGGTCAGCCCGGATACGTTCAAGGTCCAGATGCCGGTGGTTGCATCTGCAACCGGTTGACCTTTCGACACGGTGCCATCCAGCACATCGACCTTCTGCCCCTTGGCCGCCGCGCCGGTCAGGATCACCGTGGTCTCGACGGTGGTGCCGCCATTGGGAATTTCGACGTTGCTGGGTGAGCCCTTGAGCGAGGTGATGGTCGGTGCCGTTGCAGCGGTCACCGTCAGTGTTCGCACATTGGAGAAGGTATCAGCGCTATACAGGGATTTTGCGTACAACCGACGAGCTCCCTGCGGCACGGTGATGGTGTGTTCCCAGATCCCCGTTGTCGCGTTGGCGGTAGCAATCCCCTTGGACACCGCGCTCGCGCCGCTGCCGTCAAAAATCTCGACTTGCAGCCCAGTGCTGGCGGTGCCGCGCAGCGTCAGCGTTGTGCTGACAGTCTGACTCGCCTCAGGCACTTCGTTGCCAGCCGTATCCAGTACGTTGTCCAGTGTCGGGACAACCAACATCACTGCCTTGATGGTGTAAACCCGATCCGGAAACACCGTGGCCGTGGCCGGGTTGTTGCTCTTGTCCAGCGACACCTTGAACTTGATTGTCAGCGTGGTGCCGTGTCCGAGTTGCTTGAGATAGCTGTTGGCCAGCGCGGTGGCCCAGAATCCTTGACTGATCCAGGTGGCGTTGACCCGGGCCGGGAGGCCATTCCACAGCGTCAGGTTGTGCGCCGTACCGTCCGCCTTCTTGCCTTCCAGGCTCAGCCAGCACGGCTGGTCCGCTTCGATCAGCGTGTGGAGCAGAGCGTGAATGGTCGCGTTGTTGCTGCCAAGCGCCATCAAGTCCAGAAAGTTGTTGGCGTCGGCTTCGACGATCTTTGGCGGGATCAGCGCCGTCGCCGGCAGCGTCAGGATGTTCAGCAGCAAAGGCAATGAGGGGGTGGGTTTGCCGTCGCGTTCGACCACGTAGGTGACAGTCACCTGTTTGCCCAGGCTGTAGGCCAGCACCGAGCGCGGCACGGCGATCTCCAGTCCGGCGCTGACCAGCCGCTGCGGGCTGGTGTAGGAGCCCGCCACCGGTGTGCCGGCCGCGCCTTGCCAGATCACGCTCAGCTTGTCGGCGGGCAGCAGCGAGCCCTGCGGCACCAGCACCCGGACTTCCGGCTCGGTCGGGCTGAAGTTGGTGCCGGTCATGCCCTTGACGGTCGGGGCCGACAGGTCAAGTCGGTCGAGATGAATGTCCAGCCGCTTCTCCGGGGATTTGACCCGGTTGCCCAACTGATCGACGACATAGAACTCGGCCACCGCACTTGGGTTGTCGCCCGCCTTCTGGAACGTGTCGGTGAACAGTTTGTGGGTGATCGGCGCCGTGCCGTCGGGGACGTCGAACCTGACCTGGGTGTCGCCCAACAGAAATTCGATGCGGTCGTGGTTGCGCCGGTTGGCATAGGTGAACCCAAACTCCACCCCTTGCGCCGCCCGTGCGGCGCTGACGCCGTCCTTGAGCACGTCGGCCGGGATCACCAGATCCAGGTTGTCCACAGGCCGTAGGTGATACAGCACCAGCAGATCCCGAGAGGGTTCGGAGTTCCCCCCGACACGGGTGACCACGTAATGCAGACGGTTGACGCCATGCATCAAATTCCCGTGTGGCAGGTACAGACGCTGGCGCAGCGTTTCCTCCCCCGGCTTGACGGTCTGGCCTGCTCCTGGGACGAGATCGCCGTTGCAATACAAATCCACGCGATCATCGGCCGCCATGATCCAGGAGCGCAATCGCAGCTCGGTCCAGGGATCGACCAGGCATTCAAGGCCCTGGGCCTGGCCATCATAAAGGGCTTTGGGAATGCCGCCGTGGGCGATGTCGGCAGGTTTCACCGGGGACACCCAGCCCTGGATGATTACGGGAAAAAGCACAAACAATTCGCTAAACGCGGCGGACTGGATATCCATCATGTTCTCCTGGAAGGTGACCGGCCCTGAGTCTTCTCGGGACGCGGGTTCATCACACACCAGGCTGGGAAGACTGACTACTGTCAGATCTGACAGGTAGGCGTGACTTTCAGACGAACGGTCATACCCCTTACATCGGCTCCGGCGGCCCAATCAAACGTCCCATCACCCCAAACAATCCCAACTCTCTGATCACCTCCAGTTCCCCTTTGGTTTCGACCATCTCCGCAATCAACGGCAAATCAATGCTGTTGGTCGCCCGAAAAATTGCCTCGATGAACAGCTTTTTATCACTCTGCTCATCAATGTGACGGATGTACGCACCGTCGATTTTCAAGTAAGCCAGCCCCAGTTGAGTCAGGTTGCCGATCTGGCCGAAGCTGCCGCCGAAATGCTGCAGGCCGATGCGGTAACCGGTGTTGAGCAGGCTGTGGCTCAGGCGTTGCAGTTCTTCCTGAGGCGGCAGTTGGCGCTCGTCGATCTCCAGAATCAGCAACGGCGCGAGTTCGGGCAGCGATTCGAGCATGTCGAGGATGTGTTGCAGCTGCGCTGGATCGCGCAGGGTGCTGCCGGACAGGCTTAACGCCAGGGGCCAACGATTGACGATGAGGTAGTCGAGGGTGGCTGATAAGTAGATGCGTCCCCTTTTCCGGCACGCCGGCGCCCACGACATCGCGCCAGATGTCCACGGCACCTACACCGCCCGCGCCGCCGTGACCGTCACCTATCAGGACGGCCACACCCTCACCGGCACGGCGGGCGACGATGTACTGGTGGCGGGCGCCGGTAACAACGTGATCAATGCCGGCGACGGCAACGACGTACTCACCGCCGGTTCCGGCAACAACGAAATGCACGGCGGCGCCGGCAATGACTTGCTGTACAGCGGTGCGGGCAACGACCTGCTCGACGGCGGCACCGGCGTCGACACCGCGAGCTATGCCCACGCCACCGCCGGGGTTACGGTCAATCTGGGCGTGCTTGGTGCGCAGAACACCATAGGCGCCGGCACCGACACCCTGACAGCGATCGAAAACCTCACCGGTTCCAGCTTCAACGACTCCCTCACCGGCGACAACCACAGCAACATCATCAACGGCGGCCTGGGTAACGACATGCTTAATGGCGGGGGCGGCGACGACTTCCTCATCGGCGGCCTGGGCAACAACACCCTCACCGGCGGCAGCGGTGCCGACACCTTCCAATGGCTCAAAGGCAACAGCGGCCACGACGTGGTCACCGACTTCACGCCGGGCATCGACAAACTCGACCTGTCGCAACTGCTGCAAGGGGAAAACAGCACCGCAGCGTCGCTGGATGATTACCTGCACTTCAAAGTCACCGGCAGCGGCGATTCACTGGTCACCAGCATCGACGTCAGCGCCATGGCTGGCGCTGGGCCGAATCAGACCATTGATTTGGCGGGTGTGAACCTGGCCAGCCATTACGGCGTAACGCCGGGGGCGGGTGGGGTGATTGCCGGTGGGCACGATACGGCGACGATTATCAACGGGATGCTTAATGACCATTCGTTGAAGGTGGATACTGTGTGATCTGAAATGACAAAACCTGCCATTCCTGTGGAAAGGGATGGCGGGTTTTTTGGTGTTTGTAGCTTCGTCGTTCAGTACGGAATCCGACAGACCTGAAGGCTCCCACGCACAACCGCCACGACATCAATCGCAGGCATGAACAATCTGCAAGAGAGTTTGGAGCGCTGCTGTGCCTACAAGGTTCGGCGCCGCTAAACCTGATCGCTGGTTCGCCAGCGACCGGCAAGCAATACAGCCCGTCCCCTAGGCGCGCAAGCCGGCGTGCCTGAGTGAGTGTCAGGAGATGTCTATTAAACATCTCCTTTTATTATTCACGCAGGATTCAGCATCGATAGATCAGACGGATAAATAGATGCGTCCCCTTTTGTTGAGCAAATCGCTAGCAGACTACGCCGTATCTGGCCGTATCTGACCCGATCACCCCGAGCAATATGTGACCTAGGCCAGTGTAGTTACCTGTCCCGGACCGTTGATACGTCTGGCCGTACCAACGACTTTCTATTGACCTCCAAGCGGGATGCCGCGGCCGCCCAGTGATTCTTCCGCAACACGGTTCTCCGACCGTGGTGAACGTTGATAGAAGTGGTGCCGTTACGCAGCGTTGACCGAAAGCAATGAACTAAAAAGTAACGACGCCGCGATCGTCATTCGCCAAAATAAATACCTGTATAACCTGATAGGCAGGACCAGCGAAACATCAAACATCAAACATCAAACATCAAACATCAAACATCAAACATCAAACATCAAACATCAAACATCAAACATCAAACATCAAACATCAAACATCAAACATCAAACGTCGAATGCCGGATTGAAAATCTTCTCGCCGGGCACAAACGTAGCTGACCGTTATCGAGTTGTATGTTACGTAAAGGGCGGTTTCCAAATCTAACCGGGGACAGTTTGTCCCCGGCAGATCGATATATCGGTTGACCGCCTGAAGCAGGGCTTGCTCAGTTTCGCTCACTCACCTCGTTCAGTTAATGTGACAGAGTCTCTATGAATCATAAGCCACTATTGGGTGCTTCTCGTCGAAAGTATAATAACCGCCAAGCTCCAAGGATCCTAATTGTGGGATATACCATAACCTCCAGTAATATATACCAGCACCATAATCAGATCCGGTGTGCCACTGAAGTTGACCCCTATACAGATACTTATAATTAATAATTTCCCGTCTATTTGGAGATTCGTACTGGATCATGAATACGCCACCCTGGCTAATGATCCATTGTTTCGCCTGAGCGAAATTGGAAGGGATTGGGTTATGAAGCATGCGGATGACGTTCGTTGTATCAACAGTGAAGCTTTTCTCCTGGCCCGCTGCGTCAGACACGGTAATAGTTGCCGAACCATTCCCTTCGCTTCGCACGACCCCATTGTTGTCGACTGAGGCTATGCTTTCGTCAGATGATTCGTACTTGTATGGGAGAGTACCGCCGGAGGCTGAACGGTCTGCAGCAGTTCCGACAGGGTCGACTCCTTTGGATATCCAAGGAAGCCCTGTGCCTTGGATTGAGATATTTTGTCCGTTAAGGTTTAGTGGAGTAGTGTCCACTATAAGTTCGGGGGTGACCTTCACCGTATAAGTACGCAGCGGGAAAGTCACCGCCGTCGTTGTATTGACGATACCGTCAAAGTTCACCCTGAAGCTGATGTTCAGCACACTCCGGTCCTTGAGCGTCTTCAACCACTCAATCGGTGCTGGCCGGATCAGGCCCGGCAGCGTGCTGTGCGGCTCACCTTTGCGGTCCTCGAAAAAGATCGCTACGCCATTGGCAGCGAATCCGTCATAGCGCAACCAGACACACTGCCTGCTCACTTGCTGCGGCCATTCACCCACCCGCAGCTGAGCGCTGGCCTGCATCTTGGTCACGTCCAGTTTGTTGCCAATCGCGCCGTCCATTGCTGGTGTCGGCAGACTCGGATGGTTATCCGGAATCGTGCCGACGGAGGCGGTCAGGGGCAGCGACGGGAATGGCTTGCCGCCGCGAATCAGCACATAACTCAGCTCGACCGGCTTACCCATGTTCGCCGCGATAAAGGCCTTGTCCAGCGCAAAGTTGGCGCGACTGTTGACGTTGAGCGGCTTGGCGACAAAGGTCGGCGAGCCGGCGCCGGGAGCGCCCTTGACAATGAGCTGCACGGTGTCGCCCGCACGATAACCCAGAACCTCCACTTGACCGTTGGCGCCTTGCAAGTTGGCGGCGTCCAGGGGGTCGAGTACGCCATTGACCGACTTCTGCAACCTTGGAGCTTTCAGGTCCGGCAGCCCTTCACCGATGACACGCGCTGTGGCCACTCTTGAGCTGCCCAGTACAGCGTCATTTCTGAGCGACTGATACGTCACCGTCACCACGCTGCCGGCAATAACCTTGTCGTTGGCCACTTGCAGCACGCTGGGCCTCTTCTGCCCGAACTCGTCTGCTTCGACGTCACCCGTTGCCGTCACCACCACGTCGGGCTGGCCGGTAATTTTTGCGGTGTAGGTCGTATTGAGGGTGTCGCCCGGCAGGAAGCGATGGTCGTTGGTCAGGACGATCAGCAACAGGGGATTCTTGCCGAGTTTTTCCAGGTCGATGGTGCCAGGATCGTCCGTCGGGTCGTTTAGGGTTTCCCGCAGGATCGGCGCCGGCAAGCGATTACCGGCCAGGTCCATGTCCACGGTTTGTGTCGCCGACCAGGGCGAGTCGGTGTCCGGGCCGTTGCCGAGCTGGTCGGTAACGGTGTAGGAAAATTTGAATTGCGGATGGTCCTTCGCGCTTTCCAGGTCTGCACGGGTAACGGTGAAACACACGGTGACCGGCTCGTCCGAGCCAGGCTTGGGCGCTTGCAACGCGGTGACGGTGTGGAATACGTCGTGGCCATTGCAGTTCAGACGAATGCGGTCGTAAGCCCGGCAATATGGGTAGGAAACACATACCTGCGCGCCCGCTGCGGGGAAGTCCGGTCCGACACCGTTCTTGATCGCGTCGGGTAACAGTAACTCCAGTCGGGAGTGGCCGTCCTCTCCGGGATTGGTGTCTTGATTGCCAGGCCGGATGGCGTTGTACAGCAACTCCAGTGGTGGCTCGGAAGTGCCTATGTTCTGGCTGTTGCGAGTCACTGAATATGTGAGGCGGTTGGTGATGTCGCCGAGCAGCAGCTTTTTCGAAATGTACAGGGTGGTGGTGCTGCTATCGGACGCCGTCTGCTGGCTGTCGATGCCGGGTTGGCCGTTGAGATTGAGGGTGACGGTGTCACCCGGTTGCTGTCCCTGATATGGGTCAACCTCAACAGTGGCACCCATGGGGGGCAGGTCATAAATCCGCAACGACACACCTGCATGTGCACCCACGACTGGAACTGTGGCCTCGGGAAGCCTCGGTGCATATAGAGTGAACACCGTGTTTTCAAGCGCTTCGGTTAGATCGTTGTCCATGGGAGGGTTCCTTGCCTGAAGAGGCGGAAGAGGGGCTGAAGCGGTATCAGGCACCCGGCAAGGAGAGCTGTCTACTGTCATATATGACAGGTAAACCCACGTTTAAGACGAACGGTCTAACCGCATTACATCGGCTCCGGCGGCCCAATCAACCGGCCCATCACCCCAAACAATCCCAACTCCCTGATCACCTCTAGTTCCCCTTTGGTTTCGACCATCTCCGCAATCAACGGCAAATCAATGCTGTTGGTCGCCCGAAAAATCGCCTCGATGAACAGCTTTTTATCACTTTGCTCATCAATGTGACGGATGTACGCACCGTCGATTTTCAAGTAAGCCAGCCCCAGTTGAGTCAGGTTGCCGATCTGGCCGAAGCTGCCGCCGAAATGCTGCAGGCCGATGCGGTAACCGGTGTTGAGCAGGCTGTGGCTCAGGCGTTGCAGTTCTTCCTGAGGTGGCAGTTGGCGTTCGTCGATTTCCAGAATCAGCAACGGCGCGAGTTCGGGCAGCGATTCGAGCATGTCGAGGATGTGTTGCAGCTGCGCTGGATCGCGCAGGGTGCTGCCGGACAGGCTTAACGCCAGGGGCCAACGATTGACGATGAGGTAGTCGAGGGTGGCTTCGAGCATGGCCAGGTCGAACCGGGCCGACCAGCCGAGTCGCTCGATCCACGGCAGGAAGTGCCCGGCGGCAATGGCCTCGCCCTGAGGGTCGATCAGGCGCGCGAGGACTTTGTGATGCATCACCTGGCTGGTGTCGGCGCATTGCACCACCGGCTGGAAATACAGTTGCATCTTGCCTTGGTTCAGGGCGTCGTCGATCCAGGTTTGCCAGTCGTTTTGGGACGGGTTCGGTGCGGTGATGGAATCGGCCAAGTGGACCCACGGGCGCTCGGGATGTTGCCGAGCTTCGGTCAACGCCTGATCCAGTCGCAGCAGCACGTCACTGGCCGGCTCACCTGGGTGGTAAGGGGCGATCCCCAAATGTGCCACCGGCATGGAGTCGCTGGCGCCAGTCAGGCGCAGGTTTTCCAGGGTGGCGCTGATTTCGCAGGCCAGGCGTGCGGCGTCGGTGCTGTCCAGGCCAGGCGTCAGCAGGCTGAATTCACCGCCACGATTGCGCGCTGCAAGCCAGGTGCGACGTTCCGGTGGCTGGGTCAGGCGCTTGAGTAATTCACCGACGGCGCTGATCAGCGCATCGGTGCGCTGGCCGCCCAAGCGTTGGTTGAGACCGACCAGATCGTTGATTCGCAGCATCAGCAAATGGCCGTCGCTGCTCTGCTCGGAGACCAGCAACTCGTCGGCCAACTCTTCATCCAGCAAGCGTCGATTGGCCAGGCCTGTAAGGCTGTCCTGATAGGACTCGGCCCGCAGTTTTTCACTGCGTGCGACCTCTTCGGCGAACAGCGCCTTGAGCTTCTCGACCATCTGGTTCATGGCCAATACCACGCGTTTCAACTCCGGTGTGCGCGGTAGTTCCGGAAGGCTGAGGAATTCGCGTTTGCTGATGGCTTCGGCCTGTTTGACCATGGTGTCGAGTGGACGAAATTGCCGGCGCAGCAACCAGCCACCAAACACGGCACTGAGCAGGCCGCACACCAGTAACCAGATCAGGCTGCCGAGGGTGCTGTCCCAGAGTTTGGCCAGGGCGAACTGCGGATTGCTCAACACTTCGACCCGTGCCGCCTGGACCCAGCCGCGCATGATCAGCGCTTCGCCACCGGGTGGGTGCAGGTTGACCAGGTTCACAAACCAGGCGGGAACGCCCTCGATTTGCCTCGGCGCACTGCGCTCCACCAGCACCTGCGCATCCTCGATGTTGATGATTCGAATACTGCTGAAGTAACCGCTGTCGAAAATTGAGCTGACCATTAATTCGATCATGGCCGGGTCATCGATTTGTACCGTCAACGACAAACCCAACGCGGTGGCGGCGTCCTGGGCGTGGGAGCGCAACTGGCCGAGCATCTGGTCGCGAGAGCTTTCCAGGCTGACAAAAAAACTGCCGCTGAACGCCACCAGCAAGAACAGGCAGATGGCGAGAAACAACTGTTTACGCAGTGACATAAATCGCTCCTTGCTCAGGTGGCTAGCCGTCGCCCACGGCGAACCCTTCGGCCTGCATCTTTTTTAGTACGTCCTGCCAGCGCGACAGTTTTTTCGAGTCGCTGCTGCGTTTGCCGCCATTGGCTCCCGGCAAGTACAGACCTTCGGCATTGAAGGCGTACACCGGCAGCAGGTCTTTGCGTTGGGAGGCGGGGCGGACCTCGCCGATCAAGTTGTCCAGCACCAGCGGATCGGCCGTGGGGCTGTTGTAGAACGTCAGCACCATGTGCGCCTGGTTCTGGGTCAGGGCTTTCACGTAGGTGATGCGTAGTTTTTCGCTGGGAATTCCCAGGTAGCGCAGGCTGAAATATTTTGCCAGTGCGTAGTCCTCGCAATCAGCGGAGCCCTTGATCAGGGATTCGACGGGCGTGGCCCAGTAATCGGTCTGGTGCCAGATGCGGGTGTCGTCCAGAAAGCTTAATTGCTGATTGAAGAAGCGATTGACCGCGTTCAGTTGCTCGCGCTCGGGGGCGTTGACTTCGCTTTGCAGCATCTGACTCCAGGCCTCGATCCTTCCCCGTCCCGGGCCGAGGGTGCCGTAGCGAACTTCGGCGGTTTGCAGAATCAGCGTAAAACTCCAGTTGGCCCAGACACTGCCCAGCCCGGCCAACAGAAAAGTGATCAGCAACAGCCATCCGCCGAGCCGAAGTCGGAGCGTTGACCATCCTGGACTACGCGGACTGCGGGACATGTCTGGCCGCTCGGGTGCAGATGCCTGAAGTCTAGGCGGTGTTTTCAGCCAGGCAGGACAGATCGTCGGTTGGTACGCGGACTTGTAGCAGCTAGCGAAGCCTGCGTTCGGCTGCGAAGCAGTCGTAAACCCTGTACATGCGGTTTGCCTGATAGACCACAGCGGATGGACTAGCGACGGCTTCGCCGCCGAACGCAGCCTTCGGCAGCTGCTACAGAGATTGTGGCGTTTTCAGGGTTTGTGCAGGGTTTTCTGCTTGAGAATGTAGATCGTCACCAGAACGGCGCTGGTGAGCATGGCACCCCGCGCCCACGGGAGGGGTACCAGATAGCAGGAAAGCAGGATGCTCGCCCACATCAGGCCGATGGCGTAGACCTTGCCCTTGAGCGGGATGCCGTTGCCGCTCAGGTAATCGCGAACCCACGGCCCAAGCCGCGGATGTTCAACCAGCCAATGATAGAAACGCGGCGAACTGCGGGCGAAGCAGGCGGCCGCCAGCAGCAGGAAGGGCGTGGTGGGCAACACCGGCAGGAAAATCCCGATTACCCCCAGCGCTACGCTCAGCCAGCCGATGGACAGCAGCACGTAACGCAACATCAGGGAGCGGTTGCCTATGGGGTTGTCCATAGGCAAAACCTTAGTGGTGACGAGGCTTGAGGATCGCCGGTTTTTCGTCTGGCGCCTGGCACAGCAGGTACAGCGCGGTCAGGGCTTCCGGGATCTGCACGATCATGTCGTCCATCAGGTTGGCGTCTTTGGCGATGTCTTCGAACTCAGGCTGTTCGTCGAACAGACCCGAACCGACCATGATCGGCAGCAGCATTTCGCTGACTTCGTCTTCGGCGGTTTCGAACCAGGCTGCTTCGCGCAGGAACACGCCTTCCATGAAACCGATGCACCAGCCGCGCAGGTCGGAATCGTCCGGCTCTTCGCCCAGGTCCAGGTCGCAGGGCAGCTCGAACTCTTCATCGGACGCCAGCTGGCGAGCGATGTGAGCCTTGAGGGCCAACAGGGTGGACTCAATCGCTTCACGCTCGGTGTCGTCGGCGTAATGCGGCTCTTCGGCGAAGAGGGCGTCGATCCACTCACGGTCGGGAACGGTTTCGGAACAGATCGACAGCGCAGTGAGGTAGCCGTGGGCGGCCACGTAGTCCAGCGCCTCGTCATGCAGTTCGTCGGCGTCGAGGAAGACTTGCAGGCGGGTTAGTTGCTCAGCGAAGGACATTAAAGGGCTACCTTGGGAATTAAACAGATGCGGGAATTCTAGGCCTTCTTGAGCGCTTGGGCCAGCCGCGCGGCATTTTTGCCCCATCGCGGCCCTGCGAAACACCGCAACCCCTGTGGGAGCGAGCCTGCTCGCGAAGGCAGTGTGCCAGCCAGCATTAATGTCGACTGACACTCCGCTTTCGCGAGCAGGCTCGCTCCCACAGGTTCTGCAGTGCATTGACCTTCGTGTGTCTTCTCAGCGGCGCCCTTTGCCGGACAGGGGTCGGGTATACTCCCGCGTTTTGTGACGCCCTGCCGGCGTCGCGGCTGAAATGTAAAGCGTCATGCAATGCGCACTTACGATTTGTCGGTGCAGCCTTCGTGGTTCTGAACCAGCCTTGCAGGGATGTTTTTGTGATTTTTGGAGTTTCTATGCTCGAACAGGCTCAACGCGTCCTCAAGGACATCTTCGGCTACGACAGTTTCCGTGGCCGTCAGGGTGCAATCATTGAGCGCGTGGCCAGTGGCGGCGACGCTCTGGTGCTGATGCCTACCGGTGGCGGCAAGTCCTTGTGCTTCCAGGTGCCGGCGCTGTTGCGCGAAGGCCTGGCGGTGGTGGTGTCGCCGCTGATCGCCCTGATGGACGACCAGGTCGCCACCCTCGAAGAGCTGGGCGTCGCTGCGGCGGCATTGAACTCCACGCTCAGCGCCGAGCAGCAGCGCGACCTGGCGGCACGGATCAAGCGCGGTGAAGTGAAAATGCTTTATCTCGCGCCTGAGCGTCTGGTTCAGCCACGGATGCTGGCGTTCCTGCAAAGCCTTGAAATTTCCCTGTTCGCCATCGACGAAGCCCACTGCGTGTCCCAATGGGGCCACGACTTCCGCCGCGAATACCTGCAACTGGGCCAGTTGGCGGAATTGTTCCCCAACGTCCCGCGTATCGCCCTGACCGCGACCGCCGACAAGCGTACCCGGGAAGAAATCGTAGACCGCCTTCATCTTCAGGATGCCGAGCGTTTCCTGTCGAGTTTCGACCGCCCCAATATCTTTTATCGCATCGTGCCCAAAGAGCAGCCGCGCAAGCAGTTGCTGGCGTTCCTCGCCGAGCGGCGCAGCGATGCCGGCATCGTCTATTGCCTGTCGCGCAAGAAAGTCGACGAAGTGGCGGTGTTCCTCAGCGAGCAAGGCTTCCCGGCGCTGCCGTACCACGCCGGTCTGCCCAACGATACCCGGGCTCACCACCAGAAGCGCTTCCTTAATGAGGAAGGCCTGATCATGGTCGCCACCGTGGCGTTCGGCATGGGCATCGACAAGCCCAACGTGCGCTTTGTCGCTCACCTCGACTTGCCAAAATCCCTTGAAGCTTACTACCAGGAAACCGGTCGCGGCGGCCGAGACGGTCTGCCGGCAGACGCCTGGATGGCCTACGGCCTGCAAGACGTGGTGATGCTCAAGCAGATGTTGCAGAACTCCGAGGGCGACGAGCGCCACAAGCGCCTGGAGCAGCACAAGCTCGACGCCATGCTCTCGCTCTGCGAAGAAACCCGCTGCCGTCGCCAGACGCTGCTGGCCTATTTCGACGAAGACATGCCCGAGCCGTGCGGCCATTGCGATAACTGCGTCGATGGCGTGCAGACCTGGGACGCCACCGAGCCGGCCCGTCAGGCGCTTTCGGCGATCTACCGCACCGGCCAGCGCTATGGCGTCGGGCATTTGGTCGATGTGTTACTGGGCAAGGACAACGAAAAGGTCCGCAGCTTCGGCCATCAACATCTGTCGGTGTTTGGTGTAGGCAAGGCGATGGGAGAGAGCGAATGGCGCTCCTTGTTCCGTCAGCTGGTTGCCCGCGGTCTGGCGGACATCGACCTGGAAGGCTACGGCGGCCTGCGCCTGAGCGACACCTGTCGACCGCTGCTCAAGGGCGAAGTAACCCTGGAGCTGCGTCGCGACCTCAAGCCGCAAACCACGGCCAAAAGCAGCAAGAGCCAGGCGAGCCAACTGGTTCGCGGCGAAGAGCGCGAACAGTGGGAAGCCTTGCGCGCCCTGCGTCGAAAACTCGCCGAAGAGCATGGCGTGCCGCCGTACGTCATCTTCCCCGACTCGACACTGCTGGAAATGCTCCGCAGCCAACCGACCTCGCTGTCGGAAATGGCCACGGTCAGCGGCGTTGGCGCGCGCAAGCTGGAGCGTTACGGCGAGGCCTTCCTCGAAGTCCTCGGCGGGCAAGTCGAGGCGCCGAAAGTGGTGGCCGACTTGCGCCACGAACTGATCACACTGGCCCGAGCCGGCATGACACCGTTGCAGATCGCCGGTCAGCTGCAATGCTCGGAAAAGAACGTCTACACCCTGCTCGCCGAAGCGATTGGCAAGCAGCAGTTGTCGCTGGAACAAGCGCTGGATCTGCCCGAAGAGTTGATGGGTGAAATCCAGGATGCGTTCCTCGACGGCGAGGGCGAATTGCCGCCCGTGTCGGAGATTACTGCACTGTTTGCCGGGAGAGTGCCGGAAGGCGTTTTGTACTGTGTTCGGGCGGCGCTGCAATCCGAATTCGAGATTTAGGTGATTTGCCACATAGATGTAACGATTCAGTACAGAGCAAGCCTTGCCTCTGGCCAAGGGTCATGCTTAGCTGACTAATAATTAGTTTTTCTTTATTTCAGTCTAATCATGAGTCTTTTATGCCGTTTACCGACCAACACCGCTTTGGCATGCAACTGGCCCAGATGTCGCGCGGCTGGCGTGCCGAACTGGACCGCCGTCTGGCTGGCCTGGGTCTGTCCCAGGCGCGCTGGCTGGTGCTGCTGCACCTGGCGCGTTTCGAGGATGCCCCGACCCAACGTGAACTGGCGCAAAGCGTCGGCGTTGAAGGGCCGACGTTGGCCCGACTGCTCGACAGCCTCGAAAGCCAGGGACTGGTGCAACGTCAGTCGGTGCTGGAAGACCGCCGGGCGAAGAAAATCGTCCTCTGTGCCCCGGCCCTTCCCTTGATCGAACAAATTGAAACCATTGCCACCCAACTGCGCCACGAATTGTTCGACGGCGTCGATGAGGCGGACTTGAAGGTCTGCATGCGGGTCCACGGGCACATTCTGGCCAACCTGGAAAAATCTTGAGGCATAAACGCACCCAGGACTTTTGAGATACCCCGTCGGGCAGACTATAAAGAACTACTTGGCAATATCGTGTTCGTACCGGATGTGCGAACGCGTACAAGATGGTTCTGGTTATCTAAGGGATGCTCATGCTCGAGAGTTGGCACATGGTTTTGCGGTGTTGCGCCAGGCTGCTTCTGGTCGGTGGTGCTGTCACTTACTCGGCATTGGCGCCCGCGTTGGGCTTGGGTGAGATCACCCTGCATTCGGCGCTGAATCAGCCGTTGCGCGCCGACATCGCACTCGAAGATGCCGCAGGTCTGGAGGAGGGTGAACTCTCGGTAAGCCTGGCGACAGCGGACGAGTTCAGCCGCGCCGGCATCGATCGGGTGTTCTTCCTCAATAATCTGAAATTCACGCCGATCCTGCGCGGCAACCGCAGCCTGATCCGGGTGAGCTCCAGCAAACCGGTCAATGAACCTTTCCTGAATTTCCTGGTGCAGCTCAATCAACCCAACGGGCGCGTGCTGCGCGAGTACACGGTGCTGATCGATCCGCCGGGTTCACCGGGGATTGCTCCCGTCACTGACGAGCCGAATACCGACGTTCAGTCCTCTGGATTCCCGACGGTTGAGCCGGCCGTTGCGAAGCCACCTGCGGCGAAGGGCAAAAAGCCCCCTGCTCCTCGCGTCGATCAACCTGCCGCCGCGCCTGTGAGTGATCCGGTTGCCGAGCAACTGGCCGCCAGCGTGCTGCAAAACCAGCAGCTGCAAGCAACTATCGATGAATTGACTGCGAAGCTTCAGGCCCAGGAGGAGCAGGTCGCCGGTCAGAAAAAGCAGGTGACGGAACTGCAAACCCAATTGGCGGAAATCAAAACAGCGGCGGTGGAGCCGGTTGCACCTGTCGTTGCGGCTCCAGCACCGGCCGTTGTTGAAGAGCCTGAGTCTGCTAACTGGCTGCAGATGCTCGGGTTGCTGGCGGTGGTGGCTCTGGTGTTGCTGGGGGTGTTCGTTCGGCGCCAACGACAACAGGTTCAGGCATTGCCCGAAGCTTTACCGGTTTTACCGTTACGGCATGAACCGGTGCTCAATCGCACTGCAGAACCGGTTGCCCAATCGTCAGAGTTGCAACCGGCAACTGAATCGGGTGAAGAGTCGCCTGCAGGCGATGTGCTTGAAGGGGTTGATATCTATCTGGCCTATGGCCGTTTTTCCGAAGCGGCCGGTTTGTTGCGAGAGGCGCTGATCAAGGAGCCGCAACGCACGGATCTAGCAGTTCAGCTGTTGGAAGTCTTGGGTAAACAGGGTGACGTACCCGCCTATGAAGCACAGGAAAACAACCTGCGTGACACCGGATACGACCTGCAAGAACTTCAGAATATTCGCGCCCGACACCCGAAATTGCGCAGTGCGGTAGCGTTGATTGTCGCAGCGCCAATCACTCTCTCCGAGGCTGCGATACCCGAAGCAGCGCCCAACGATGAGTTTCAGTTGAACCTGGATGACCTGTCGATGGATTCGAGTTGGGACCTGATCAGCCCTTTTGAACACTCGCCGTCCGCCGCGAAGCCATCGAGCGAATCCGCGCCGGTCGAGCCGCCGTTTATCTCGAACCTGCACGTCTTGCCCGAGGTGTTTGAAATGCCCGACGAGTCGACGCCGGTCGAGCCCGAACTTGAATGGGTCGCCGAGCCTGACTCGCAGTCTCTGGATGACGCCTTTCTCAACGAGTTCAGCGATCCCGGCCAGTCGCTGGAGTTGGAACCGTTGAACCTGGAACCAGCCGAGCCGAGCAGCGCCGGCAAACTGGAACAAGCCCAGACCTGCATCGATGACGGCGATCTGGACAGTGCCATCGAACTGCTCAACGAGTTGCTCAAGGAAGGTAACGAGCCGCTTAAGCAAACAGCGCGGAACATGCTTGCCGGGCTATCATAGCGGCGACCTCTGGCTCAGGAGTTTCGCCGATCATGACTTCACGCAAACCGGAAATAATCATCACTTATTGCACGCAATGCCAGTGGCTGTTGCGTGCTGCCTGGCTGGCCCAGGAACTGCTCAGCACCTTTGGTGACGACCTTGGCAAAGTGTCGCTGGTGCCTGGCACCGGTGGGGTGTTCCACATTTTCTGTGACGATGTGCAGATCTGGGAGCGCAAGGGTGATGGCGGTTTCCCGGAGGCCAAAGTGCTGAAGCAGCGGGTCCGTGATCAAATTGATCCGGACCGCGACCTGGGGCACAACGACCGCACTCAGTGAGAGGCGGCTTCTGCCGCAACGGTCTTCTTGCTTGAGCCGCCCGAGAGTCGGTTGGAGACCACTATCGCCACGATGATCAACGCGCCACCGATCAGCATGCGCAGTGTCGGATCTTCATCAAACAGAAGCCAGGCCACGGTGATGCCGTAAACCGGCTCCAGAGCGAAAACCACTGCCGCGGTCCGCGCTTTGATCACTGCCAGGCTGGCGACAAACAGACTGTGAGCGACGCCGGTGCAGAACACCCCGAGCAAGCCGATCCACAGCCAGTCGATGGCGCTCACTTCGCTCAACTGCGGTGCCGCCACCGGCAGCAGGCACAACGCGACCACCACGTTCTGACACAGCGCAGCCTGCACCGCCGGGATTCGCCCGGAGCTGGCGCGGTTGGTCAGCGATAGCAGAGAGAACAGCAAACCTGAGCCCACCGCCCACAGCAGACCAATGGTGGCGCCGCTGGCCAGGTCGAAATCAGGGGTGACCAGCACCAGCCCGACACTGACCAGCACTACCAGCAGGATTTCGTTGGCGCGAATTCGCTCGCGGAAGATCAACCCTTCAAGGATCACGGTAAACGCCGGGAAGCTGGCGAAACCCAGGGTCGCGATTGCCACGCCTGCGACCTTCACTGCAATGAAAAAACTCACCCAGTGTCCGGCCAGCAGCAAACCGCTGAGCAACAGTCGGCGCCAGTCCACAGCCTCGAGTTTCTGCCAGCGAGTAGTGCTGGCGAACCGCGCAAAAACGGCTAACGCCAGCACGGCAAACGCGGCACGCCCGAAGACGATGACAGCGGGGGAGGCGGCAGCAAGTTTGCCGAAGACGCCGGTGAGGCCGAACATCAATGCGCCAATATGCAAAGCGCCAAGGGCGGTACGGGGAGTCATTGCAATCCTTAACAACAAGCGAACAAAGATGTAGGAGCAGCCTTCGGCAGCTCCTGCATTGAACCGTGAAAACCCCAGTTGTGTCTGTCGGCAAACTATTGCCTTTTGTCGCCAGCCTCGCGCCGCAACTTGCCGGGCGATGCACCAAACTCCCGCAACACCGCCGCCGCAAAGGCACTCTGCGAACTGTAACCGACCCGACTGGCAATCTCGCCGATCGGCAGCGCCGAATCCCGCAACAAGCCCACGGCCATGTGCAAGCGTCGACTGCGGATGTAATCCATCGGCGTCTGCCCGCATTCAGCAACGAACCGTGCATGCAGCCGAGCGCTGGACAGACCGGCGATACGCGCCAGATCGGCGACTTGAAGTGGATAGGCTGCGTACTGATCGATGTGCGCATTCAGCGCCGCATAAGGCAGGCGCCGACCGCCGACGATCTCGAGTTTGGCGTTGTTGAGGCTGGCCAGCAGCAACACCGCGCCTTGTTGCGCGATCAGTGGATCGCTGACCTGACTGCCCGCCAACCAACTGACCAATTGGCTTTGCCCGGCATCCAGCGACAGGCGACCGGCGTTGTCGAGTAAACGACGACTGGCTTCGGCGTGATCACCCAGGGACTGAGAAACCCATTGGTCGCTGGGCACATCCAGTACCAGGCAACGGCTGCTATTGGCGCTACCGCAGGCATGATGGAAACCGGACGGCACCACCACGAAACTCTGCTGGACCACCTGGCTGCCACGCCCGTCGACCTCGAAATCCAGCGAGCCTGACAGCCCGAACACCAGTTGCGCGTGGTCGTGGCTATGGACGATCAGGTCATGAGTGTATTGGCGTAGCGTGAGGATCGGTCTCATCGCAGGTCTCCAGGGCTTGGCTGCCAGTCTACACCGAGGGTAATCGTGGGACGCTGTCACAGGACTGACTCGCCACTGTCATGGGCAATTAACCCGACCGGCGCAAAGTTGCAAAAACTTTTGCAGAGGGTTGCCCATGACCAGCGCCGAGCTCGCCAAACCCAGTCGTAAGCAACGTGTGCGAACCTTGTGGATTTCCGACGTGCATCTGGGCACCCGGGATTGCCAGGCCGAACACCTGTCGCAGTTTCTCAAGGGCTACCACGCAGACAAGATCTATCTGGTCGGCGACATCATCGATGGCTGGAAGCTGCGCGGCGGCATGTACTGGCCTCAGGCGCACACCAATGTGATCCGCCGCCTGCTGACCATGAGCAAGCGCGGCACCGAGGTGATCTACGTCACCGGCAACCACGACGAATTCCTGCGCCGCTATTCGAAGCTGATTCTGGGCAATATCCAACTGGTGGATGAAGCCGTGCACGTGACCGCCGATGGTCGCCATCTGCTGGTCATTCATGGCGACCAGTTTGACGTGATCACGAGGTATCACCGTTGGCTGGCCTTTCTCGGCGACTCGGCCTATGAATTCACCCTGACCCTCAACCGCTGGCTCAACCATTGGCGCGCACGCTATGGCTACGGTTACTGGTCGCTGTCGGCCTACCTCAAGCACAAGGTCAAAACCGCGGTCAGCTTCATCAGCGATTTCGAAGAAGCCATCGCTCACGAGTGCGTCAAACGCGAGTTGCACGGTGTCGTGTGCGGGCACATTCACCATGCCGAAATTCGCAAGGTCGGCGGGGTGGATTACCTCAATTGCGGGGATTGGGTGGAGTCGTGCACCGCGCTGATCGAGCATTGGGACGGATCAATCGAGTTGTATCGATTGGCGGAAGCCCAGGCGCGGGAGGCGGAGTTGAAGGCCATTAAGGTCGCGGAGCCGGCTTAAGAACAAGGTGTATGGACGGGCCTCTTCGCGAGCAGGCTCGCTCCCACATTTTTGATCGTATTTTCCTGAAAGAACTCGGTCACCTGTGGGAGCGAGCCTGCTCGCGAATGGACTGCGCAGCAGTCCCCAGCAGTTTTCAGGCTGGCGAATGTTCTTCCATCGCCGCCTTGTAAATTGAATACTTCGGCTGAGCAAACAACCGTTCCATCATCGGTTCAAAGAAGCTCAGCGGCAGCGTGTCATACGCCGGATCAAACGCTGCAGCGTCATATTTGGCGCAAAACTCAATGGTCGCCTGATACTGCGGATGCCCGCTGAATTGCTCGCGCAAATGCCGGTCCATCCCTAGATGATGGAAGAAGTAATACCCCTGGAAAATTCCGTGTTTCTCGACCATCCACAGGTTCTCGGCGCTGACGAACGGCTTGAGGATTGCCGCAGCGATGTCCGGGTGGTTGTAGGAACCCAAGGTGTCGCCGATGTCGTGAAGCAGCGCGCAGACTACGTATTCTTCATCGCGGCCATCACGCCAGGCACGACTGGCGGTTTGCAGGGAATGGGTCAGACGATCCACCGGGAAGCCGCCAAAATCACCCTCCAGTAATTTCAGGTGCGCCACAATCCGTGTCGGCAATTGCCTCGCATAGGCACTGAAGTCTGCGGCGATGATCGCCCAGTCTTCCTGCGTGCCGTCCTGCATGTGGGTGAAACGGGCATGGGCATTCATCGGCTGTCCTCCTGTGGTTCATTGCGCCTAGAACGGCACGCGACCCAGAATCATGTCTCGGTACATGACGAAATCGCCGAGCAGGCTGTAATACGGATGTTGAAAGGTCGCAGGACGGTTCTTCTCGAAGAAAAAATGTCCGGCCCAGGCGAAGCTGTAACCCGCCAGCGGTAGAGCCCACAACAGCAGCCAGGCGCCTTTGCCGATGGTCAGGGCCAGAATGAAAATAACCAGCGTCGTGCCGATAAAGTGCAATCGTCGGCAGGTGCTGTTGCTGTGTTCGCTGAGGTAATACGGGTAGAACTCAGCGAAGCTGTTGAAACGTTTGATGTTTTCCACGACTGCGATCTCTGTGGTTATTGTTCTGACTGCAAGTTGTTCTGCGGGTAGCTTATTTGAGTCTAGAGTGATCATTGGCATCAGCCAGTGACTATAGGCGCCACTTTAGTATCCTTCGGAAATTGGCCGTAGCATGCGGCTCATCATGTAAGTGGACGACATGAGCGAACGAACGACTTCTGCAAGCTGGGCGATGGGGATTGTCAAAGCACTGGAGATGGACGGCCTGGATTGCCGGGTTCTGTTCAAGCAGCTGGGGCTCGACTACGCGGCACTGGATGATCCAGACGCGCGCTTCCCGCAAGATTCCATGACACGACTGTGGCAGCGCGCGGTTGAGCTGTCCGGCAACCCGGCGATTGGCCTGAACATGGGCAAGGTGGTGCGACCGGCCTCCTTCCATGTGGCGGGCTACGCCTTGATGTCCAGCCAGACCCTGGCTGAAGGCTTTCAACGGCTGGTGCGCTATCAGCGGATCATTGCGGAAAGTGCCGACCTGAGTTTCCGATTGTTGGAAGAAGGCTACGCGCTGATTCTGACGGTCCACGGTGACCATCTGCCACCGACCCGGCAGAGTGCCGAAGCGTCACTGGCCTGTGCCCTGGCGCTGTGCGGCTGGTTGACCGGGCGCACCTTGCAACCGCGCAAGGTGCTGGTGCAGGGCGATGAACCCGCCGATCTCGAACCCTATAAAAAAGCCTTCCATGCGCCTTTGGTGTTCAACGCGCCTTATGACGCCTTGATCTTCGAGCGCGCCGACATGGAAGCACCGCTGCCTACCGCCAACGAGGCGATGGCGCTGCTGCATGACCGGTTTGCCGGTGAGTACCTGGCACGGTTTTCCGAGAGTCGCGTGACCCACAAGGCGCGGCAGGTGCTATGCCGTTTGCTGCCCCAGGGCGAACCCAAGCGCGATACCGTGGCGCAGACGTTGCACCTGTCGCAACGCACCTTGCAGCGACGCTTGCAGGAAGAGGGCACGAGTTTTCAGACGTTGCTGGACGACACGCGACGTGAACTGGCTGAGCAATACCTGGCGCAACCGACCATGACCCTGCTGGAAATTGCCTACCTGCTGGGGTTCGCCGATCCGAGCAACTTCTTCCGCGCTTTCCGCCGCTGGTTCGACGCCACCCCCGGCGAGTACCGGACGCGGCTGATGGGCGCGCCTGCGCCTGTCAGTGACGCCAGAACGCCGGAATACACAGAACAAACACCGTAATGATCTCGAGTCGGCCCAGTAGCATGCCGAACGAGAGAATCCACTTGGCGGCGTCCGGCAGGGTGGCAAAGTTGCCCGCCGGGCCAATCGTCTCGCCCAGTCCCGGACCGACGCCGGAGACCGTGGCGGCCGCGCCGGTGAGGGCGGTCATCCAGTCCACGCCGAGCAGCGACAACAGCAGCGCGATCACGCAGATGGTGATGGCGAAGAAGAAGGAAAAGGTCAGAATCGAACGCACGATCTCTTCGTCGAGGCGGTGACCGTTGTACTTCTGCTTGATCACCGCGCGCGGGTGAATCAACTGGTTAAGGTTGGCCTTGAGCAGGATGTACGCGACCTGGAAGCGGAAAATCTTGATCCCGCCAGCCGTCGAGCCCGAGCAGCCGCCGACAAAACCCAGGTAAAAGAACAGCATCAGCGAGAAATTGCCCCACAGGCTGTAGTCCCCGAGCGCGAAACCGGTGGTCGTCACCACCGAGGTCACGTTCAACGCCACATGCCGCAGGGCTTCCAGCCAATGCAGCTGGGTGGTCCACCAATACCAGGTGCCGAGCACCAGCCAGGTCACCAGCAACATGCCGAGCAAGCCTTGAACCTGCTGATCCTTGATCAGTGCCCGACGGTTACCGCGTAACGTTGCGACATACAGGGTGAACGGCAGGGCACCAAGAATCATGATGACGATCGCGACCCAATGCACTGCAGGCTCCGGCCACTTGGCCAGAGACTGATCGGACGTTGAGAAACCGCCGGTGGAAATCGCTGACATCGCGTGGTTGATCGCATCGAACGGGCTCATCCCGGCCCACCAGAACGCGAGGCTGCCGAAAATGGTGATGCCGACGTAGGCCGCAACGATCAAACGCGCCACCATGTGCGAACGGGGCATGACTTTTTCGGAACGGTCCGACGACTCGGTCTGAAACAGCCGCATGCCACCGATGCGCAGCAGTGGCAGAATCGCTACCGCCATGCCGATAAAGCCGATGCCGCCGAGCCAGTGCAGCAACGAGCGCCACATCAGGATGCCGGGGGACATGGTGTCCAGGCCGCTGAGCACCGTCGCCCCGGTGGCGGTGATGCCGGACATGCTTTCAAAGAACGAGTCGGTGTAGCTGATGCGCTGGGTCAGCAGGAATGGCAGCGCAGCGAAGATGCACACCACCACCCAACTACTGACGGTCAGCAGGTACATGTCTCGCGGACGCAGGTGAATGTGTTCGGGACGACCGGGGATGACCAGGGCCAAACCCGCGACGAAGGTAATCATGCTCGCCCAGAGGAACGATGGCAGGTCGCTGGTGCGGTCGAAAATCACCAGGGTGGCCATGGGCACGACCATGGCGATGGCCAGCGTGATCAGGAAGATGCCGATGATGAAACCAATAATCCGTAAGGTCGGCAACGCCATGAAGTCCGCTCGGGCTGGAATAGGGAAGGGCGCCATTCTACCTGCGGGGCAGGGCATGTAAACCGGCGCCGCCTGCGCAGTTGCAGGGCCTGCCATCAATTATTGCCTGTGCCGCGCCGGGTCTGCTGTTGTGCAGGGCAAGGCGCGAGGAGCGTAGTTTGGTCATTCCAAATAAGCTCCGAGCAACGCAGCCCTGCACAACAGCAGGCCCGGCCCTTCGGGTTGTGCCTGAAAGCGGGCCAGGCTGCGTTGCAGTCCTTGGCAAGGGAACGACCATTACCGGCGGACTGCGCCTTGCCTGGCCCGCTTTCAGGCGACAACGCGGCGCAGGCAATAATTGATGGCAGGCCCTAGAATAGCCAAACATTTTTTTCAGGAGGTGGCCGATGCAGGCTCTCGACGCTTTGCTCAACCGTGTTTCCGTTCCACGACTGCTCGAACCGGCACCGACCGCAGAACAACGCGAAGTGATGTTTGGCGCTGCGATGCGAGCGCCAGACCATGGCCACTTGCAGCCTTGGCGCTTCCTGACAGTCGAAGGCGCGGCGCGCGAGCAAATGGGCGAGTTGCTGGCCGAAGCGGCGAAGCTGCAGGACAGTGAGGTGTCCGAGGCGGCGCTGGACAAGGCGCGTAACGGTCCACTGCGCTCGCCGCTGGTGGTTGTGGTGATCGCGCGGTTGCAGGATCACGTCAAGTATCCGAAGTCCGAACAACTGCTGGCGGCGGGTTGTGCGGCTCACGGGATTTTGCTGGCGGCTTATGCGCAAGGGATTGGTGCGGTGTGGCGCACGGGTGAACTGGCGTATTCGGCGCATGTGGCCAAGGGGTTGGGGCTGGCTGAAGGGGAAGAGGTGATTGCGTTTCTTTATCTCGGCACGCCGCAGAAGGAACCGCGGGTGGCGGAGAAGGTTGATCTGGCGGAATTTGTCAGCGTCTGGCCCGGAAGGTAAGTAAGGATCGTTCCCACGCTCTGGTCTGCGTGGGAACGATCACCTAAGAGGCGACTCCCGGCACCAGAGGCAATTCCAGGCTGGCGATAAACCCGCCATCCGGATGATTGGCCAGCACCAGACTCCCGCCATGCCGTTCCGCCGCACGCCGCGCAATCGCCAATCCCAAACCATGCCCGGCCGCCGTCTGCCCCGGCGCCCGGTAGAACGGTTCACCCAACTGGCTCAAATGCGCAGCCTCTACGCCCGGTCCATGGTCACGCACACTGACCACAATCCGCTCACCCTGACGCACCGCCTGCATTTCAATCGATTGCCCCACCGGGTTGAACCGCTGAGCATTGCGCAGCAGGTTGTCGACGGCGCGCTCGATCATCGTTGGCCAGCCTTTGAGGTTCAGCTGCGGCTCGGCCTCAAGGCGCACGTTCTGTTCGGGCGAAGCCAATTGAGCATCCTTTTGCAGTGTGTTGAGCAGCGCATTGAGATCAACCTCTTCGGCGCTGGCGTTGTCGGCATCGACCCGCGCCAGTACCAGGATTTCGCTGATCAGCGCTTCCAGTCGGTCGCACTCCCGAGTGAGGCGCGGCCAGAGTTTTTCCCGTTCTTCAGGGTTGGCCCGCTCGGCCAGTGCCAGCGCAATGCGCAGCCGGGCAAGCGGTGAACGCAGCTCATGGGATACATCCCGCAGCAACTGCCGCTGACTGCCGATCAAACTTTGCAGACGCGCGCCCATGCGGTTGAAGTCGTTGGCCAGCACGCCGAACTCATCGCGGCGGTTGGCCAGTTTCACCAGGCTGTTCTGCTGGTAAGTGGTTTGCCCCAGATCATGCACCGCGCCGCGCAAGCGGTTGAGTGGGCGAGTAATGGACAACGTCACCAACAGACTGAACAAGGTCAGCACCACCAGCGCGATACCCAGCGCACTCAATGGCCAGAGCAGGCTTTCGCGATGCCATGAGTCCAGTTCCGGGTGCGGAATTCGATAGATCAGCAGGTAGGTGTCGCCGGTTTTTTCGCTGGTGTATTCCGCGGTCAGACGACGCCATGGCAGGCGGCGATCATCGTTGTTCTGCCGCGCTTCGAAGGCAGCCGCCCTGCGTGGGAAGGTGCCGCGCACTACCGGATCACCGCTCTCGTTGAGCACTTGAACGTCGATGTGATACTGGCGCTTGCGCTGTTCCAGAATGTCCTGGGCCGCGTCTTCACCCTGTGATTCGTAGGTTTGCGTCCACTGTTCGGCCAAGGTGTTGAGGCCGGGATGGCGACTGAGAATCCACGCGTCCTGGTTGAGCATGTGCCCCAGCAGAATGGAGAGCCCTGCAACCAGAGCGATGGCCAACCAGAAGCTGGCCAGAATACGCCAGAACAATGAGCGCACAGAAAATCCTCAAGCAAAGAAAGCCCAACGGCGATTAACCGTTGGGCTGTTGTATGACGCTAAAACATTATTGCGCCTTTTGCGGCTGTTGCGCTTTCCAGGCCTTGAACTCGGCCCATTCGGCGCGACGCTCAGCCTGTTTTTTCTGGATCTCGTCGAATTGCTTCTGTTGATCCGGTTTCAGCAAGGCACGCACGTCAGCTTCTGCTTTCTTGTGGTTGGCCGCCATTTCATCTTTCATGGCCTTCTGGTCGGCTGGCGAGAGTTTTTCCAGGTACTTGTCGACCACTTGCTTACGCTCATGCATCTGCTCGCCCATGATTTTGCGGATCTGCTCGCGCTGTTCGCGGCTCAGGTCCAGCTGGCTGTACGGGCCTTTGCCGTGCATGCCGTGCATCTGACCGCCATGGCGTGAGCCGTCCATCGGGCCACCCATCGGGCCGGCACCTTCAGGCATGGCCATGGCAACGGTCGGCAGGGCGGCAGCGAACATCAGAGCGATAAGAGTCTTGCGCATGGTGAATCTCCTTGTCTCGTTCCCGGTACGTTCCGGATGAGTACAGATTACGGAGATCAAGGTCAGCGGCGGTCAGCGGAGCGTAAAGCTTGGGTAAAGACGATTTCAGATTGGCCTGACAAATCCAACACTTTCGCCGATTTATCTAACGAAACATAACTTGTGTAGCAGCTGCCGAGCCCGCGAGGCTGCGTTCGGCTGCGCAGCCTCGCTGGGGCTCGACAGCTGCTACAAGAGGGCGCGTTGGGTTTCAGAGGCTGTAGTAATAACCACGGCTGCGCAGGGCCACGATGCGTGGGCGACCGTCGGGGTGCGGGCCGATCTTCTTGCGCAAGTTGCTGACGTGCATGTCCAGGCTGCGGTCGTACAGCGTCAGCTTGCGGCCGAGGGCGATTTGCGCCAGTTCCTGTTTGTCCAGCGGCTCGCCAGGTTGCTTGAGCAAGGCTTCGAGCAAACGGCTTTCGGAAACGGTGAGGGTGAATTCCTGTTCATCGATGCTGACCACGCCACGTACCGGGCTGAAACACAGGTCGCCCAGTTCGAGCTGACTGGAGACTGCTGTCGGATGACTGCGGCGCAACACGGCGCGCAAGCGGGCTGTCAGTTCCCGTGGATCGCACGGTTTGGCCAGGTAGTCGTCGGCGCCGAGCTCCAGGCCGAGGATGCGGTCCAGCGGCTCGCCGCGGGCCGAGAGCATCAGCACCGGCAAGTCCGGGTGATCGCTGCGCAATTGCTTGAGCAGTTCCAGGCCGCTGCCGTCGGGCAGCATCACGTCCAGTACCACGGCTGCCGGCGACGTTTCGGCCAGTGCGCGACGGGCGCTCTGACCATCGTGGCAGGCGCGGACCTGGAAGCCTTCCTGGCTCAACCAACTGCTCAGGAGCTCACACAGCTCCTGGTCATCATCAATTAATAACAGCTCGCTCATGACTCACTCAATTTAGCCATTGCCTACGTTTTCTGGTGGCACCACTGGCGAAGATACCGCAGAGCAGCGCCAATAGCGCTACTCCGGCACCGATGACGAACCACTGTTGCTGATCGGTCAACAGACGCGGCAGCGGGCTGCTGGCCTGGGCTTCCTTGAGTTGCAGCTTGAGGCGCTGATTCTCTTGGCGCAACCGGCTCAGCTGGGCGCTTTCGCGTTCGGCATCGGTATTTTGCAGTTGTTTGCTCAGTTCTTCTCGTTGCTGTTCGCTTACCTTCAAGCGCTGTTGCAACTCGGTGATCTGGCTGCCGGCGCTCAGCGACAGCGGCGTCGAGCTGCCGCCCTCGACGCTTTCTTCACCGTGGGCAGGGGCCACAATCGACAACGTCACCAACATCAGACACAACGGACCTTTGCGCATCGCCACTCCTGATTCCAATACGAGTATTGGGCAGGTTGTCGGCCGGTAAACGAGAATAATGAGCGTTGAGAGCGCGATGAACCGATAAGGTTCATCGCGCTGGAGGGATATTAAGGCAGGACTTGCTTGAACGGCTTGACCGAAACGTTGGCGTAGACGCCTGCCGCGATATACGGATCGGCGTCGGCCCAGGCCTGGGCGGCGCTCAGGGAATCGAATTCGGCGACGATCAGGCTGCCAGTGAAACCCGCAGCGCCCGGATCATTGCTGTCGACCGCCGGGTGTGGGCCGGCCAACACGATGCGACCTTCACCTTTGAGCACTTGCAGGCGCTCAAGGTGTGCAGGCCGTGCGGCCAGGCGGGCTTCCAGGGAGTTGGCGACGTCTGTGGCAATGATTGCGTAAAGCATGTCAGTCCTCGGTTTTTGGCGTTGTGGTATCGGCGTCGTGCAGGTGGCGGGACAAATAAATGCCCTGGGCGACCAGGAACAGCAGCGTCATGCCCAGGCTGCCGAAGACTTTGAAGTCGACCCAGTAGTCCTGAAAGGTGAACGCGACGAACAGGTTGGCGGCACCGCAAAACAGGAAAAACCCGATCCAGGCGATGTTCAGGCGGGTCCAGACCGGCTCCGGCAGGGTCAGCGCGTGGCCCATGATGCGTTTGATCAGCAGTTGCTCACCGACGAAGTGGCTGCCAATGAACGCCAGGGCGAACAGCCAGTTCACCACCGGGGCTTTCCATTTCAGGAAGGTTTCGCTGTGGAACGCCAGGGTCAGGCTGCCGAAGACAAGGCAGGCGATGAGGGTCAGCCACTGGCTCTTCTCGAGCTTGCGCTGCTTGATGAACAGCGTGCCGTAAACCACCAGGGAGCTGATGATCAGCATGGCGGTGGCACTGTAAATACCGCCTACAGTTACCTCGTGGCCGGCAATGTCGACGACCCGGGGATCGAGTTTGAAGACGATGAAGAACAGCAGAAGCGGGATGAAATCGATGAATTGTTTCACAGTGGCAGCCAGAAGCAGGATGTGGCGGCATAATAACAAACATATGGGCGCGCGATAGCGCCAGCTGATTTGAGGTAAAAAAGTCCTGTGAATGTTGATTTGCACTGCCATAGCACGGCCTCCGATGGCGCTCTCGCGCCTGCAGTACTGGTTGCGCGTGCGTTCGAGAAAGGCGTGCGAGTCCTGGCCTTAACCGATCATGACACCCTTGAAGGCCTCGAAGAGGCTCGCAGTGCGGCGACCGCGCTGGGGATGCAATTGGTCAATGGCGTCGAATTGTCCTGCACCTGGGGCGGCGCGACCATTCACGTTTTGGGCTACGGATTTGATGTCAATGCCGCGCCGTTGGTCGAGGCCATCGCAAAATTGCACGATGGCCGCTGGTTACGGTCCGAAGAAATTAGCCGCAAGTTGGCGCTTAAAGGCATGCCGGGCGCGCTCGAAGGGGCTCGGGCCATCCAGCAGGAACTGGGCGACAGCGGCAATGCGCCGGCCCGCCCGCATTTCGCCGACTGGATGGTGCGTGAAGGTTTCGTCAAGGATCGCGCCGAAGCGTTTCGCAAATGGTTGGGCGCCGGCAAGCTGGGGGACGTCAAGCAACACTGGCCGACCCTGGAAGACACGGTCGAAACCCTGCGCGCTGCCAAGGCCTGGGTCAGCCTGGCGCATCCGTGGCACTACGATTTCACTCGCAGCAAACGTCGCCGGCTGATTGCCGACTATATTCAAGCAGGGGGCCACGCGATCGAAGTGGTCAATGGCCATCAGCCCGCCGAGCAAGTGGGCAGCCTGGCGATTCTCGCCCGTGAATTCGGTCTGCTGGTCAGCGCCGGCAGTGATTTTCATGGCCCTGGAGGCTGGTCCGAGATCGGTGAATACCGCCCGCTTCCGGAGGATTTGCCACCACTGTGGTGTCGATTCAAACATGACCCAATTATTGCCGCCGTCTGAACAGGTAGAGAATGTGAGTCAATTTTTCCAGATTCATCCGGAAAACCCGCAAGCGCGCCTGATCAAACAGGCTGTCGAGATCATCCGCAGCGGCGGGGTGGTGATTTATCCCACAGACTCGTCCTACGCCATTGGTTGCCAGATCGGCGACAAGAATGCCGTGGAGCGCGTGCGCCGGTTGAGACAGCTGGACGAAAAACACAACTTCGCGCTGATTTGCAGCGACCTGTCGCAACTGGGGCTGTTTGCCAAGATCGATACCGGCACCTTCCGCCTGCTTAAAGCTCACCTGCCTGGGCCTTACACCTTCATTCTGAACGCCACCCGTGAAGTCCCGAGGCTGTTGTTGCACCCGAAAAAACGCACCATCGGCCTGCGCGTACCGAGCCATCCGATTGCCCTGGCGCTGCTGGAAGAACTCGGCGAACCGCTGATGAGCGTGACGCTGATCATGCCCGGCGACACCGACCCGATGACCGATCCTTATGAAATGCGCCAGTTGCTCGAGCATCAGGTCGACCTGATCATCGACGGCGGTTTCGGCGGGATCAAGGCGTCCACCGTGATCAACCTCGCCGACGGCGAGCCGGAAGTGATCCGCGTTGGTTGCGGCGACCCGACGCCGTTCATGGCCGAGGCGTAGATGTCTGCAGTAGAACCCGTTGTCGACAGTCAGGCCGGAGCCCAGCAAGAGCTGCCCTTCGCGATGGTCTATGGCCAGGCAGTCATGGAAATGCCGCTGGACCTGTACATTCCGCCGGACGCGCTTGAGGTTTTTCTTGAAGCCTTCGAAGGCCCCCTCGATTTGCTGCTGTACCTGATCCGCAAACAGAACATCAACATCCTCGACATCCCGGTGGCGGAAATCACCCGGCAGTACATGGGCTATGTCGAGTTGATGCAATCGGTGCGCCTGGAACTGGCCGCCGAGTACCTGGTCATGGCCGCGATGCTGGCCGAGATCAAATCGCGGATGCTGCTGCCGCGTGCCGAAACGATCGAGGCCGAAGAAGACGACCCCCGCGCTGAACTGATCCGCCGCTTGCAAGAGTACGAACGCTTCAAGGCTGCTGCTGAAGGCATCGATGGCCTGAGCCGTGTGGGTCGTGACGTGGTCGTCCCCAAGCTCGACGCCCCGGAAGCCCGGGCACGCAAGCTGTTGCCAGACGTGCGTCTTTCAGAGCTGCTGTTGTCCATGGCCGAGGTCCTGCGCCGTGGCGACATGTTCGAAAGTCACCAGGTCAGCCGCGAGGCGCTGTCCACCCGCGAACGCATGAGCGATGTGCTGGAACGCCTCAAGGGCGGCGGTTTCGTGCCCTTTGCCGAGCTGTTCACCGCTGAAGAAGGACGTCTGGGGGTGGTGGTAACCTTTATGGCGATTCTCGAACTGGTCAAGGAATCCTTGGTCGAGCTGGTGCAGAATGAGCCGTTCGCAGCGATCCACGTGCGGGCCCGAGCCGAATAACGAGTTGAATCATGAACCTGACTGAACCCCGCGAGCTGGCGCCACTGCTTGAAGCTTTTCTGTTGGCCTCGGGAAAACCGCAATCGCTTGAACGCCTGTTCGAACTCTTCGAAGAGGGCGAGCGGCCGGAGCCGCCAGTCTTCAAGAAAGCCCTGACGATTCTCGCCAAGTCCTGCGACGGCCGGGCCTTCGAACTGAAGGAAGTGGCCTCCGGGTATCGTCTGCAGATCCGCGAAAAGTTCTCGCCGTGGGTAGGACGTTTGTGGGAAGAGCGGCCGCAGCGCTATTCCCGCGCCATGCTCGAAACCATTGCGCTGATCGCCTATCGCCAGCCGATCACACGGGGCGAGATCGAAGACGTGCGGGGCGTGGCGGTCAACAGTCACATCGTCAAAACCTTGCTGGAGCGCGAGTGGATCCGTATCGTCGGTTACCGCGACGTGCCGGGTAAGCCGGCGATGTTTGCGACCACCAAGGCGTTTCTCGATCACTTCAACCTGAAAAACCTCGACGATTTGCCGCCGTTGGCCGAATTGCGCGAGCTTGAGCCTGATCCGGTGCTCGACTTTGACGACGCGCCGGTGCCTGCCGGACTGCAGGAGTTGGCCGACGCCAGCGCCGAGCCGGAAGAACCGAAGGAAGAAACCAGTTTCCATACGCTATTACTGGAGCTGGACACCATGGAGGAGGGGCTCAAGACCGATTTCGACGATTTGTTGCGCGATGGTGAGGTGACCGAGACCGAAGAGGTCGTGGATCAATCTGAACCTGACATCGAAGTTGAACTTCAGGTCGAGCCCGAAGCCACGGTCGAAGAAGAGCAAGAAGATGATGTGCTTGGCGTTGCCGAGGCTCGCGAAAAACTCCTGGCCGCTGTCGCCGCGCTCGAACAGTCGAAACCTGAGCCCGAGTTGCCCGACGAAGAAGCCGAAGCCAAAGCTTTGGCAGAAGCAATCGAGGCCGAGCGTCGTCAGTTCGAAGATTGACTCGGATCCTGTGGGAGCGAGCCTGCTCGCGATGAGGGAGTGTCAGTCAATATCATTGCTGCCTGATACACCGCTATCGCGAGCAGGCTCGCTCCCACATTGGATCTGTATTGAATTCGAAATTGGCGCCACCGGTCGGCGGAAAAACAAGTAAGTCTCCATTGATCAGCTAGTCTCTGATGCGCGAACGCTCCCATGAGCGTATGATTCGCGACCCTTCGGCGATCCCTTCGCCCAAGTACCAGCTTTCAACTCTTCAGGACCCTCACTTCAGAGCTGCCTGAACAGACCACACCGGGAGGTGCCCAGATGAGTATCAAAGACCAGAAAGACGACCAGGAAATCGGCCCAGCAGGCGAGAAACTGCAGAAAGTCCTCGCCCGTATCGGCGTCGGCTCGCGCCGTGACGTAGAAGCCTGGATCAGCCACGGCCGCATCAAGGTCAATGGCAAAGACGCCACCCTCGGGCAGCGCGTCGACATGCACGACGCCATCACCATTGATGGCAAGGTGATCAAGCGCGAAGAAGCCGCCGAGTCGGTACGCCGCGTGATCATGTACAACAAGCCGGACGGCGAAATCTGCACCCGCCTTGATCCGGAAGGCCGTCCGACCGTTTTCGACAAGATGCCGCGCCCGAAAGAAGGTCGCTGGATCAACATCGGTCGTCTGGACATCAACACCACCGGCCTGCTGATGTTCACCACCGACGGTGAGCTGGCCAACCGCCTGATGCACCCTTCCTACGAAATGGACCGTGAATACGCGGTACGTGTGCGTGGCGAAGTCGATGACGAGATGATCGAGCGTTTGAAAGCAGGCGTCGTCCTCGAAGACGGCCCGGCCAAGTTCACCGACATCAAGCAGGCGCCAGGCGGCGAAGGTTTCAACCACTGGTACCACTGCGTGGTGATGGAAGGTCGCAACCGCGAAGTTCGTCGTCTGTGGGAATCCCAGGGCCTGGTGGTCAGCCGTCTGAAGCGTGTGCGTTTCGGTCCGGTGTTTCTCAACTCCGACCTGCCGATGGGCCGCTGGCGCGAAATGAGCCAGTACGAAGTCGACATTCTGAGTGCTGAAGTTGGCCTGACGCCTGTGGCCATGCCGCAGATGAACGCCAAGAGCAAAGACAAGCTCGACCGCATGCAGCGTAAATCGTCGCGTCCAATGGGCAAGACCGAGCGCGTGCGTTCGTTGCGTCCAGCCATCGGTAACCAGACCGCTGCTACACCGCGTGACTCCCGTGAACCGCAAATCGAAGGCGAGCGCCCCGCCCGCAAGCCAGCAGCACCTCGTGCTGACGGCGAGCGCGGTCCACGCACGCCACGTCCGGCCAATGGTCGCGCCGAGCGCGGCGAAGGCCGTGGTGCACCAAGCGGTGGTCGTAGCGATCGCGGTGCTCCAGCCGGTCGTGGCGAGTCTCGTGGTGAGTCGGGTCGCGGTACCCCGGTGGCAGACCGTCCTTCCGACACCAAGCGTCCGGCCAAGGCACCGGCGAAGAAGCGTCCAGGCATCGTTCTGGTCGACAAGGACGCACCATCGGGCAAACGCCGTGGTGCGCCAGCCGGTTCGGGCCAACGTCCAGGCTTCGGTCGTCGCAAACCTGAGTAATCGGTAAGCGCCACATGAAAAACGCCAACCCTCGGGTTGGCGTTTTTTTTGGTCTGGCAAAATTGGTTGATCGTTCCCACGCTCTGGTCTGCACCCCAAAAGTTGGACACAACTGATGGGGTGCAGACCAGAGCGTGGGAACGATCAGTCAGAACACAAACCGCCCATCAAACACCGGCTCATCATCCAGCGCCAACACGCCGCTGGAGAAGATCAGGTCCAGATGATGGCTACCCTTCGCGCCCCCCCCCAATCCCAGATGCAACCCGCAATGGCGCTCCTCAAACCCTGCATTGCGCGCATACAACGCCTTAACGCCTTCATTGGTGCCAATCCCCAACTCCTCAATCCGCCGATTGGATGGATTGGCCTCCAGGTACTTGTTGAAGTCATGTTCCAGCCCCGGCACATCGGTGGCGATTTTGCTGATGGTCGAGTTCTCGATCCACAACTCTAGCGGCGACTCGAGCACCCCGTATTTGCGGGCAAATGGAATGGTGCTGAGAAAAGTCCCCATGAACTTGACCCGGCCGTTAATGGCCTCGCTGTGGGTGGCAATTTCACCGGGCGCCAGATCGAAGTTGCCGACACCGTTGATGTCGGTCCACTTCTTGATACTGCTCAACGGTGTTTCGAACCACGAGCCGTGATCATCTTTGAAACTTAACGTGGTGGCATGGGACATGCGCTGGATCAAATGGCTGTTCAACCCGGCAATGCGCTGCGGGGTGACGCTGAACGTGTCGTAGAAGTAATCGCCGTAATCCTTGAACAGCAGCGACTTCTTCCAGTTATCGGCCATGACGCCTTGCAGCGCGCGGACAAATTCCGGGCCGTCGGGGCGTGGGTTGGGCAGGGTGGAAGAGTCGTAGAAGAAAATGTACAGATCGCTGTCGGTAATCGCCTGGGCCAGCAATTCCGTAGGTTCCAGGTCCAGTCGCATCGCGCTGAAGCTGAACCGTGGGCTGTTGCCGACCTGTTCGGCGATGGCGCCCGTCAGTGCCTGGTAATCAGCCGTGTGGCCGAGCAAGACCTTCGCCGGGTTGATGCCGGCAAGGGCAGGGTGATGTTCGAGGTAGTAAAGGAAATGCGAAATGGCGCGTTGCTTATCCATGTAGTCCTCCCTGACAAACCGAGAAAAAGTGGCAGGCACAACCGGCCGGATCGTGCCTGCCGGGATGTCTTACAGAGGCCACATCGCCGTGCCGAACGGAACAACCGCATCGGCTTGCATCATTTCAACGGCGGCGTCATGGGTCGGTGCTTCAAACCAATCGTCCAGTTGCAGTTCAGTTTCCAAGTCTTTTTCAAGTGCTTGCATTGTGAATCTCCTAGATGACTTTTTCGGTAAGTGCTGCGGCGCGTTTTCAGTCATTGAATAACCCGCCAACTTGCTGATTGATGCGTCTCGGCAAGTCGCTGAAAACCTAGTTCAGAGGTTTTTAAATTGCAACAAAATAATCAAATAAGATTTGTTTGAACTTTTTATTCTGTTTTTAGTTAAGCAATTTGTTAATAAAAAACAAAAAACTAACTCGACCTTTCCCTAAGGAAACGTCCTACCGTCAATTTGCAGTCAGCCTACAGTCAGATCTGATTCGGAAAATTTACGTTACGGCATGTAAAGAAATACTGACGAAATCAAGCCTCAAAGCCCTTGGTTTGACGCTTGCGGAAGGGATGTAAGGAAAACCTTCCGCCTAATAGCCAATCAACCCTTCCGCAAGGCTCTGGCCCGCTTGTTTCAGGCGCGGTTGAAGGGTGAGATGCGCCCCATGCCTGTCGTGCAGGTGCATAACAAGAAGGAGGCGCAATGTACGCCGTGATTCATCTCCATTTCTCCCCGTGGGGCGGTTTTTCCGCCGTTCCCGTCGATGACCCGCAAAGGTCTGACTCTATTTTTGCAGCCGCCCGAGACCCTCGAGGCGGACACAGGCAATCCCGGCAAATGACACGCTGATCCAGCGGTGTCTGGCAGCAGGGGGTTACAGGTGTACAATGCGCCGCGTTTTAACTGTGACCTCCTGCGCATCTGCGCAAACCTCAAGGCTATCCGCCTTGTTCACTCCGCCTCGCCACAAGCGTGTCGGGTTCGATTTCGTCACAGATAAAAACAAACAGGTGACGCATGACCGTTGTAAAAACGCTGAACTCCTTTTGCCTTCGCTGGGGTTTGATCGGCGCTGCTTGAAATCGCAACCGAGCAGCAACGTCTAACGAACATCATCAAACCTTGCGTGAGACCCTTTTCATGAGTGGACAAAACTCGCATTCAGGCGAGCTGAAACGCGGCCTGAAAAATCGCCACATTCAACTGATCGCCCTCGGTGGCGCGATCGGTACCGGGCTGTTCCTCGGCTCGGCCGGTGTACTGAAATCCGCCGGCCCGTCGATGATCCTCGGCTACGCCATCTGCGGCTTCATTGCTTTCATGATCATGCGCCAGCTAGGCGAAATGATCGTCGAAGAGCCAGTCGCCGGCTCCTTCAGCCACTTCGCCCATAAATACTGGGGCGGTTTCGCGGGCTTCCTGTCGGGCTGGAACTGCTGGATTCTGTACATTCTGGTGGGCATGTCGGAGCTGACCGCGGTCGGCAAATACATCCACTACTGGGCGCCACACATCCCGACCTGGGTCTCGGCAGCCGGCTTCTTTGTCTTGATCAACTTGATCAACCTGGCCAACGTCAAAGTCTTTGGTGAGGCCGAGTTCTGGTTCGCGATCATCAAGGTCGTGGCCATCGTCGGCATGATTGCGCTGGGTAGCTACCTGCTGGTCAGCGGCGACGGCGGCCCGCAAGCGTCGGTGACCAATCTGTGGGCCCACGGCGGCTTCTTCCCGAATGGTGTCAGCGGCCTGGTGATGGCCATGGCGATCATCATGTTCTCCTTCGGCGGCCTGGAAATGCTCGGTTTCACCGCAGCTGAAGCCGACAAGCCGAAAACCGTGATCCCGAAAGCCATCAACCAGGTGATCTACCGGATCCTGATTTTCTACATCGGTGCGTTGGTTATCCTGCTTTCGCTGACGCCATGGGACAGCCTGTTGGCGAACCTGAACGCGTCGGGTGATTCCTACAGCGGCAGCCCGTTCGTTCAAGTGTTCTCGATGCTTGGCAGTGACACCGCTGCGCACATCCTCAACTTCGTCGTCCTGACCGCGGCATTGTCGGTGTACAACAGCGGCACCTACTGCAACAGCCGCATGCTGCTGGGCATGGCCGAGCAGGGCGATGCGCCGAAAGCCTTGTCGAAGATCGACAAGCGCGGCGTGCCAGTGCGTTCGATCCTTGCTTCGGCGGCGGTGACATTGATTGCCGTATTGCTGAACTACCTGATCCCGCAAAACGCGCTGGAACTGTTGATGTCGCTGGTGGTTGCCACCCTGGTGATCAACTGGGCGATGATCAGCTTCTCGCACTTCAAGTTCCGCCAGCACATGAACAAGACCAAACAGACGCCGCTGTTCAAGGCCTTTTGGTACCCGTACGGAAACTACATCTGCCTGGCGTTCGTGGTGTTCATTCTGGGCGTGATGCTGCTGATTCCGGGGATTCAGATCTCGGTGTATGCGATTCCAGTGTGGGTCGCGTTCATGTGGATTTGCTACGGCATCAAGAACAAACGTCGTGACCGGCATGCGTTGCAGGCTGCGGGTTCCGCTGCCAAGTAAGTGCAAAGCGCAGAAACAACAAACCCGGCCATGTGCCGGGTTTGTCATTTCAGGATTCATACAAACCCCTTGTAGGAGTGAGCCTGCTCGCGATAGCGGTGTGTCAGGCAACTAAGATGTTGACTGACACACCGCTATCGCGAGCAGGCTCACTCCCACAGGGACCGCATTCTTTCAGTTCATTCGCGGTATCCTGCGCGTTCTGAATACGGACGCTTTCCATGCTGGTGATATCCAACAACGTGCATCTGCCGGATGCCGAGATCGAGTTGACCGCCATTCGTGCCCAGGGCGCCGGTGGGCAGAATGTCAATAAAGTCTCCAGCGCGGTGCACCTGCGTTTCGACATTCCTGCCTCGTCCTTGCCCGAGTTCTACAAGGAACGGCTGCTGGCGCTGCGTGACAGTCGCATCACCAGCGAAGGGGTGTTGATCATCAAGGCCCAGCAATACCGCACGCAAGAAGCCAATCGCGCGGATGCGCTGGAACGGCTGACCGAGCTGATCCTCAGTGCCACCAAGGTCGAAAAGAAACGTCGTCCGACCAAACCGACCCTCGGTTCGAAGAAGCGTCGGCTCGAATCCAAGACCAAGCGTGGCAGTATCAAGGCCGGGCGCGGCAAGGTCGATTTTTAGCGGGCTTGGCGCTCTTCCCGGTACTTTTCATCGAGATGCTTCGGCGCCTGCCGGTACAAGTAAACACTCAGTGCCAGACCGCTCAACGCGGCGAGTGCAGCGAACAGGAAGATCGAGGCAAAACCAAAGCCTGCCGCAATCGCGCCGGCCAGCGGCCCGGTAATTCCCAGCGACAAATCGATGAACAGCGAATAAGCCCCGACTGCCGCACCACGACTGGAGGCCGGCACCAGGTTGACCGCTTCCACGCCCAGCGCGGGGAACACCAGCGAGAAACCGAACCCGCTTAGCGCCGCACCGGCCAATGCCCAATGAGCGTCCGGCGCCAGCCATAGCAGCAACAGCCCCAGTGTTTCCACAGACAGGCAGGCAATCGCCACGCGAAAGCCGCCGAGGCGGTTGATCAGGTTGCCGAACAGCAGCCGCGCACCGATGAAACTGGCGCCGAACAAACTCAAGCACAGCACCGCGTTGTCCCAATGCTGCGTGGCGTAATACAACGTGATGAAAGTCGCGATAGTGCCGAAACCGATGGAACCCAGCGCCAGGCCGCAACCATGCGGCAGCACCCGACCGAGCACATGCATGAACGGCAAACGTTCACCGACCACAATCGGCGCGGCGGTTTTCGGCCAGGCCAGCACCAGGCCGAGGAGGGCCAGCAACACGATGCTTACGCCCATGCTCCACAAACCCAATTGACTGACCAGCAGCACGCCCAGCGGTGCGCCGATGGCGATGGCGCCATAACTGGCGATGCCGTTCCAGGAAATGACTTTGGCAGTATTCGCCGCGCCAACCCGGCCGATGCCCCAGCCGATCGAACCGGAGCCCACCAGGCTTTCTGCGCTGCCGAGCACTAGACGGCCGATCAACAGGCTGATCAGGCTCAAGGTCGGCAGGCTTTGGGTCCAGGCCGAAATCAGCATGAACACGCCGCTCAACCCGCAGCCGGCGAGGCCGTACATCACGGCGAGTTTGCTGCCCTTGTTGTCGATGATTTTCCCGGCATACGGACGACTGAGCAGGGTGGCCAGGTATTGCACGCTGATCACCAGCCCGGCGATGACCGCGCCGAAGCCCAGATCGCTGTGGACGTAGCCCGGCAACACGGCCAGGGGAATGCCGATATTCAGGTAGCCGATGAAGGTGAACAGGACGATGGAAACGACTTGCAGCGTGACCGCCAGGGGGCGCTGGTTTTCAGACATGGGTAAAGATCCACGGGGAAGCAGGATAGATAGGCTGCTTATGATAGCGGCGCAAGCGGCTGCGGGTCGTGAAAAAGTAAAACTATTTGCCGGGCGGGGATGAATCAGGGTTTGGCGGGAGCGACCAGGTGCGTGGTGACCAGGGCGGCCAAGGCGTTTTCTTCGCTGCCGAAACGGGCGAGCAGCGCGGCGCGTTTCTCGGGGGACAGGCGATTCCAGATATCGATCATCTTCTCGGTGGTGCCGATCAAGACGCTGGCCTGCAGCTCTTCATCAAAAGGAGGAGTGAAGTCGTCGGTCATGGTGAGCTCAAGGGTTCAGGCGGTGTGGAAAGCGCATGTTAGCGCTTTCCACACGGTCTGGCATTGCAGGTGAATCAGTCTTCGCTGTCGGCCTTGCGGCGTTCAGTGGCTTCTTTCGGCTCGGGCTGTTGGGCACCGGCTTGTTGCGTGGGCGTCTGCTCAGTTTCGTGCAGGCTTGGGAAGGGGAGATTAGGGATCTCGTGCATATCGCGCTCCTCGCAAAGTCTGTTGATAGATCTGGTAGATCCGCGCTTTTAAAAAGCTTGGGGAGGATACAGCAGAAGAAATGACAAATAGACTTTTATATCCAATTGTTGCGACGGATGGGGTTGTCTAGACAGGTCTGGAAGAGAGAGCGACACAAAACAAATGTGGGAGCGAGCCTGCTTGCGAATGCGGTGGATCAGTCAATGTTGATGTCGACTGACACTCCGCATTCGCGAGCAGGCTCGCTCCCACAGGGGGCTGTGCAGGGTTTGATGGTTACTTGCAAACCTTGGCGATTGCTTCGGCCAGCAGGTCCAGACGCGTTGCATCAATCCCGGCGACGTTGGCCCGGCCTGAGTTGACCATGTAAACGCTGTGATGATCGCGCAGTTGTTTGACCTGGTCCGGCGTCAAACCGGTGTAGGAAAACATCCCGCGCTGCACGCCGATGTGCGCAAAGCGTTCGCGCAAACCATGAGGTTCAAGCGCTTCAACCAAACCGCTGCGCAGTTGGGCGATACGCAAACGCATGGCTTCCACTTCGTCGGCCCAGAGGCTTTTCAGCTCTGGATCACTGAGGATGGTCGCCACCACAGCCGCGCCGTGATCCGGCGGTGTCGACCACAGGTTGCGGGCGATGTTGGCCAGTTGGCTGCGGATGTCCACCAGCTTGTCAGTGGTTTTCGCGCAGACGATCAGCGCGCCGGTGCGGTCGCGGTACAGGCCGAAGTTCTTCGAGCAGGAACTGGTGATCAGCACTTCCGGTAACGCGGCAGCGAACAACCGCGTCGACCAGGCATCCTGTTCCAGGCCATCGCCGAAGCCCTGGTAGGCGAAGTCGATCAGCGGCACCAAATCGCGACTGCGCACCACGTCCAGCACCCGGCGCCAATCGTCATGGGACAGATCGAACCCGGTCGGGTTGTGGCAGCAGGCGTGCAGCAGCACCACATCGCCCTTCGGCGCTTCCTTGAGTGCCGCGAGCATCGCTTCGACGTCGAGGCGGTTATCGCTGCCAACATACGGGTAATGACTGACCTTGACTCCGGCTGCCGCGAAGATGGTTTCGTGGATCGGCCAGGTCGGGTTGCTCAGCCACACGCCCCGGCCGGGAAGGCATTGGGCGATGAAGTCGGCACTCAAGCGCAGCGCGCCGGTGCCGCCCGGCGTTTGCGTCGCGCCGGCCCGATGTTCAGCGATCAGCGGGGAATCGGCACCCAGCACCAATTCAACGATGGCCTTGCCGAACGCCGGTTCACCGTGACCACCGATGTAGGTCTTGGTGGTCTGCCGATCCAGCAGGCGCTGCTCGGCGAGCTTCACTGACTGGGGGATCGGTGTCAGACCCTGGGCATCTTTATAGACGCCCACGCCGAGGTCGAATTTGCGCGGGTTGGGGTCCTGCGCATAGGCCTCCATCAGGCCGAGAATCGGGTCGCCGGGTACTCGGCCGATGGCGTCGAAATGCATTATTTGCGGCCCTCGGCGTCCTTGGCCACTTCGTCAGTGCGCGCGGCCATGATGAAGTCGTTGCGATGCAGGCCCTTGATGGAGTGGCTCCACCAGGTCACGGTGACTTTGCCCCACTCGGTCAGCAGGCCTGGGTGGTGACCTTCAGCCTCGGAGATTTCACCGACGGCGTTGGTGAACGCCAGTGCGTGCTTGAAGTTCTTGAACAGGAAAACTTTTTCCAGCTGCATCACGCTGTCGCGCACTTCAATGTTCCAGTCAGGGATCTGCTTGATCAGTACCGGCAGTTCTTCGTCGCTGACCTGAGGGGCATCGGCGCGGCAGGCTTCGCAATGGGCTTGGTTTAATGTGGACATGATGGGTTCCTGAAATCGAATTATTGGAATTCGGCCGTCAATTCACCACGCTAAACCAAAGCGTCGGTTCCTGACAGGCTCACTTGATTCTAAAAGCTGCGGATCACGCAGCCTTTGGCGGAAATTTTGGTGTGTGCAAGCCTAGCTGCATGCCTTGCTTGACCATGCCCATGATGTCTTCGTGTGCGAGGTCGAACAGGCGCTTGAGGTTCGGCAGGACAAAGTACAGCGGTTGCAGGATGTCGATGCGATACGGTGTGCGCATGCATTCCAGCGGATCGAAGGCCTGATGCTCAGGTTCGCCCGACAGGCAGTAAACGGTTTCTTTCGGCGAGGAGAGAATGCCGCCGCCGTAGATGCGCATACCTTCTGAAGTGTCGACCAGACCGAACTCGATGGTCATCCAGTACAAACGCGCCAGGTACACGCGTTCTTCCTTGGTAGCCTGTAGGCCGAGTTTGCCGTAGGTGTGGGTGAATTCGGCGAACCAAGGGTTGGTCAGCAGCGGGCAGTGGCCAAAGATCTCGTGGAAAATGTCCGGCTCTTGCAGGTAATCCAGCTCTTCGCGGGTACGAATAAACGTCGCTACCGGGAACTGCTTGTTGGCGAGCAATTCGAAAAAGGTCTGGAAGGGGATCAGTGCGGGTACCCGGGCGACCTGCCACCCGGTGGTTTCACCGAGGACCTTGTTGATCTCACCGAGTTGCGGAATGCGGTCGTGGGGCAGACCGAGTTTTTCGATACCGTCCAGGTATTCCTGGCATGCGCGACCCTCGATCACTTTCAGTTGGCGAGTAATCAGCGTGTTCCACACCGCGTGTTCTTCGGCGGGGTAGTCGATAAAACCTTGCGCATCGGGCTCGCGAGCCACGTATTGCGTCTGCTTCATGCTGCTCTCCTGCTAGGGGATTTCGTTCTTGTTATGTCCTGCTATGGACCTAGAAATACCTCAAGAAATGCAGTGTTGCAGCACGCGAGTCGCGTGGTGCGTAGGAAAATTCGTCGGTTTTCGTAAAGTTTTCGTTACGGATCAGCCGCTATGGCGCAGAGATTGGGATTTGCGGGTTTGAAATGGCTTGCAGGTGTCACATAATCTTGACGACTAAGTTGGCGCCTGCGCAGAAAATTTCTGGCTCAGGCCCTCGATCACTCCTGTTTCGGGCCTTTATATGCGTATCAAAGTCCACTGCCAGAACCGCATCGGCATCCTGCGCGACATTCTCAACCTGCTGGTGGAATACGGGATCAACGTCGCACGCGGCGAGGTCGGCGGTGAGCATGGCAATGCCATCTACCTGCATTGCCCGAACCTGATCAACATTCAGTTCCAGGCTTTGCGTCCGAAATTTGAATCGATTGCCGGGGTTTTTGGCGTCAAGCGCGTAGGTCTGATGCCCAGCGAGCGTCGGCACATGGAACTCAATGCCTTGCTCGGCGCCCTGGAGTTTCCGGTGCTGTCGATCGACATGGGCGGCTCGATCGTCGCGGCCAACCGCGCAGCGGCGCAGTTGCTCGGGGTGCGCGTGGATGAGGTGCCTGGGATTCCACTGTCGCGTTACGCCGAAGATTTCGACTTGCCGGAACTGGTGCGCGCCAACAAGTCGCGGATCAACGGCTTGCGGGTGAAGGTCAAGGGTGACGTGTTTCTCGCCGACATCGCGCCATTGCAATCGGAGCATGACGACAGCGAAGCCATGGCCGGCGCGGTACTCACGCTGCACCGCGCCGACCGGGTCGGTGAGCGCATCTATAACGTGCGCAAGCAGGAGCTGCGCGGTTTCGACAGCATTTTCCAAAGCTCGAAGGTGATGGCCGCCGTGGTGCGCGAGGCCCGGCGCATGGCACCGCTGGATGCGCCGCTATTGATAGAAGGTGAAACCGGCACCGGTAAAGAGTTGCTGGCGCGAGCCTGCCACCTGGCGAGTCCGCGGGGGCAGTCACCGTTGATGGCGCTCAACTGCGCCGGTCTGCCGGAGTCGATGGCCGAGACCGAGTTGTTCGGCTACGGTCCCGGCGCTTTCGCAGGGGCGAGGGCAGAAGGCAAGCTCGGGCTGCTGGAGCTGACAGCGGGCGGTACGCTGTTTCTCGATGGCGTCGGGGAAATGAGCCCGCGTTTGCAGGTGAAATTGCTGCGTTTCCTGCAGGACGGTTGCTTCCGTCGTGTGGGCAGTGATGAAGAGGTTTACCTGGATGTGCGGGTGATCTGCGCGACGCAGGTCGACCTGTCCGAGTTGTGCGCGCGGGGTGAATTTCGCCAGGATTTGTATCACCGTTTGAACGTGCTTTCGCTGCACATCCCCCCACTGCGCGAATGCCTCGATGGCCTGACGCCGCTGGTGGAACACTTCCTCGATCAGGCCAGTCGGCAGATCGGTTGCCCGCTGCCGAAACTGGCGCCAGCGGCGATGGAGCGGCTCAGTCATTACCACTGGCCGGGCAATGTTCGGCAGTTGGAGAACGTGTTGTTCCAGGCGGTTTCCTTGTGCGAGGGCGGCACGGTGAAGGCCGAACATATTCGCCTGCCGGACTACGGCGTGCGTCAGCCACTTGGCGATTTCTCGCTCGAGGGCGGGCTGGACGAGATTGTCGGGCGCTTCGAGAAAGCGGTGCTGGAGCGTTTGTATTCCGAGCATCCGAGCAGTCGGCAACTGGGCAAGCGGTTGGGGGTTTCGCATACGACTATTGCCAATAAATTGCGAGAGTATGAGGTCGGTAAAGAACCCGGTAGCGCATAAGTCCTGTAGGTCGGTGTTGAGCCGAAGAGATCGGCACTTGCCGCGAAGCGGCATAACACCGCCGGTTTTTCGTCTTCGACACAATCCTCCAATCCCTCCTGAATCCCTCAAGTCCTTTGTTTGCCGGTCCCTGCGCCGCCAGAAAAAAGTTGGTCTGCAAATTGCTTATGGCTCAGCAGTACAGCGGTGGGCGGCAAACGTCCGGCATGCAGAGGAAAGAGTGTGGACAAGTACCTTTATGTGGCAATGACCGGCGCCAGCCAGAATGCACTGGCGCAGAAGGCTCATGCGAACAACCTGGCGAACATCTCCACCAACGGTTTTCAGAAAGACCTGGAGCAGGCTCGTTCGATGCCGGTGTTCGGCGACAGCTTTCCGGCGCGTGCGTTTGCCCTGTCCGAACGACCGGCCACCGACTTCTCCCCGGGCGCATTGGTGGAAACCGGTCGTGACCTCGATGTCGCGGTGCAAGGCAATGGCTGGATCGCCGTGCAGAACCCTGACGGCGGCGAAAGCTACGTGCGCACCGGCAGCCTGAACGTCGACGCCCTGGGCGTGCTGCGGGCCGGCAATGGTATGCCGGTGATGGGCAATGGCGGGCCGATTGCCGTGCCGCCCGAGCAGCAAATCGAAGTGGGAGAGGACGGCACTATCAGCATTCGTGCGATGGGCGAAGGTCCTCGCGTGATGGCCGAAGTCGACCGCATCAAACTGGTCAACCCTGACTTCAAGAACATGACCAAAGGCCTGGACGGTTCGATCCACACCAAGGACGGCAAGCCGGCGCAAGCCGATGCCAAGGTCAAGCTGGTGTCCGGTTTCCTCGAGTCGAGCAACGTCAACGCCGTGGAAGAGATGACTTCGGTGCTGGCCCTGGCCAAGCAGTTCGAACTGCACATCAAGATGATGAACACCGCCAAAGAAGACGACCAGGCCATGGCTCGGGTCTTGCAGATCAGCTAATTATCAGAACGTCGCGCCGTAAAACAGGCGCACGAGGAGAATCGAATGCTTCCGGCTCTATGGGTTGCCAAAACAGGTCTGTCCGCCCAGGACACCAACCTGACGACCATTTCCAACAACCTGGCCAACGTGTCGACCACGGGTTTCAAACGTGACCGCGCCGAGTTCCAGGACTTGCTCTACCAGATCAAGCGCCAGCCAGGCGCCCAGTCGACCCAGGACAGTGAACTGCCGTCGGGTCTGCAATTGGGTACCGGTGTGCGCATTGTCGGCACCCAGAAAAACTTCACCGCCGGCAGCCTGCAAACCACCGAGCAGCCGTTGGACATGGCCATCGACGGTCGCGGTTTCTTCCAGATTCTGCAGCCGGACGGCACCACGTCCTACACCCGTGACGGTACGTTCCACCTGGATTCCAATGGTCAGATCGTCAACGCCAGCGGCTTCGCCCTGGAACCGACCATTGTCATCCCCAACGATGCCCAGACCTTCACGGTCGGTCGCGACGGCACCGTGTCCATCACCGTTGCCGGCAACCCGGCATCCCAGGTGATCGGCAACCTGCAAACCGCCGACTTCATCAACCCGGCCGGTCTTCAGGCCGTGGGCAACAACCTGTTCCTGGAAACCGCTGCCAGCGGCGCGCCGCAAGTCGGCACCCCGGGCCTGGCCGGTTTCGGCACCACGCTGCAGAACACCCTGGAAACGTCGAACGTCAGCACCGTTGAGGAGATGGTCAACATGATCACCACTCAGCGCGCTTACGAGATGAACTCCAAGGTGATCTCCACCGCCGACCAGATGCTCTCGTTCGTAACGCAGAATCTGTAATCAAGTCTATGAGGCGGCCATCAGGTCGCCTGCAACACCGTGAGGTAGGGTCATGAATCGCTTTGTATCTGTTCTGGCACTGAGTGGGGCCGTCGTGCTCGCGGGCTGCGTTGCCCCGCCGCCCAAGCCCAATGACCCTTACTACGCCCCGGTGTTGCCGCGCACACCGTTGCCGGCTGCCGCCAATAACGGCTCGATCTATCAGGCCGGTTTTGAACAGAACCTGTACAGCGACCGCAAGGCATTCCGGGTGGGCGACATCATCACCATCACCCTGAACGAACGCACCCAGGCCAGTAAGAACGCTAACTCGCAAACCGCCAAGAACAGCAAGACCGACATCGGCCTGAGCTCGTTTTTCGGTGGCGGCCTGAGCACCAGTGACCCAGTGGGCAGCGGTAGCCTGAGTCTGGATGTCGGTTACGAAGGTGACCGCGCAACCAAGGGCGACAGCAAGTCCGGCCAGAGCAACAGCCTGACCGGTTCGATCACCGTGACCGTCGCTGATGTGTTGCCCAACGGCATCATCGCCGTGCGCGGCGAGAAGTGGCTGACCCTCAACACCGGTGATGAGCTGGTGCGGATTGCCGGGCTCGTTCGCGCCGATGACATCGCCACCGACAACACCGTTTCGTCGACCCGCGTCGCCGATGCGCGGATCACCTATTCGGGCACCGGTGCGTTTGCCGATGCGAGTCAGCCAGGCTGGTTCGACCGTTTCTTCCTCAGCCCGCTGTTCCCTTTCTAGGTGGCTACGTTGAACTTCAAACACCTGATGGTGGCCGCCCTGTTGCTGTCCGCAGCGTTCAACGCTCAAGCCGAGCGGCTGAAGGATATCGCCAGTATTTCCGGCGTGCGTTCCAACCAATTGATCGGCTACGGCCTGGTGGTCGGACTTAACGGTACCGGCGACCAGACGACGCAAACCCCGTTCACCCTACAGACCTTCAACAACATGCTCTCGCAGTTCGGCATCAAGGTGCCGGCGGGTTCGGGCAACGTGCAGTTGAAGAACGTCGCGGCAGTGTCGATCAGTGCTGATTTGCCAGCGTTCGCCAAGCCGGGTCAGCAGGTCGACATTACCGTAGCGTCCATCGGTAACTCCAAGAGCCTGCGCGGTGGCACCTTGCTGCTGACGCCGCTCAAGGGTATCGACGGCAACGTCTACGCGATCGCTCAGGGCAATCTGGTGGTCGGCGGTTTCGATGCCGAAGGTCGCGATGGTTCGAAGATCACCGTCAACGTTCCGTCGGCCGGTCGTATCCCGGGCGGTGCATCGGTTGAGCGTTCGGTGCCGAGCGGTTTCAACCAGGGCAACAGCCTGACGCTGAACCTCAACCGTTCGGACTTCACCACGGCCAAGCGCATCGTCGACAAGATCAACAATATGCTCGGCCCTGGCGTTGCCCAGGCCATCGACGGCGGTTCGATTCGCGTCAGTGCGCCACTCGATCCGAGTCAGCGCGTCGACTATTTGTCGATCATCGAGAACCTTGAAGTCGACCCGGGTCAGGCGGTGGCGAAAGTCATCATCAATTCGCGGACCGGCACCATCGTGATCGGCCAGAACGTCAAGGTTTCCCCGGCCGCCGTGACCCACGGCAGCTTGACCGTGACCATCACCGAAGACCCGATCGTCAGCCAGCCCGGCCCTCTGTCCAATGGGCAGACGGCGGTCGTGCCGCGCTCGCGGGTCAACGCCCAGCAGGAAGCCAAGCCGATGTTCAAGTTCGGCCCGGGCACCACCCTCGACGAAATCGTGCGTGCGGTGAACCAGGTCGGCGCGGCACCGGGTGACTTGATGGCCATCCTCGAAGCACTGAAACAGGCCGGCGCGTTGCAAGCCGACCTGATCGTGATCTGAGGACGGCGACCATGGATATGCGCAAGGGCGGATTGGGGGTCAGCAGCAACGATTCGGGTTCCTATTCGGACCTCAATCGCTTGAACCAGCTCAAGGTCGGCGACAAGGACAGTGACGCGAACATGCGCAAGGTTGCGCAGGAATTCGAGTCGCTGTTCCTCGGTGAAATGCTCAAGTCCATGCGCTCGGCCACCGACGCGCTGGGCCAGGACAATCCGCTCAACACGCCGGCAGCCAAGCAATACCAGGAAATGTACGACCAGCAGTTGGCCGTTTCCATGTCCCGTGAGGGCGGTGGTATTGGTCTGGCTGACGTGCTGATGCGTCAGATGTCGAAGAACAAACCGCTGGCCCCGGGCGAGGCCGCTGCTGCGTCAGCCGCCAAACAAGCGGCCGCGAAAGCCGCCGTGGAAACCCCGATTGGCGCCGGTACGGTCGCCACCAACGGGCCGCTGTCGCGCCTCAATGGCGAGCGTCCGTTGTGGGCTTCGCGCTCGGTGAAGTCGTCGGCCAGTGCGGGCGAGGGCACTCATCGCAATGATATGGCGCTGATCAATCAGCGACGCCTGGCGCTGCCGCCGAAACTGGCCGACCGCTTGCTCGCAGGGCTGGTGCCGTCGGCATCGACCACTGCCGCGACCGTCACGACGGCGCAGAACAACATCCAAATGCCGCAGAGCACCAAGACCGGTTCCGGCCCCCTGTACAACGGCGATTGGCTGGCTTCGCAAGCGGATGCGACATCCAGCGGGCGTCTGCAGGTTTATGGTCGTGCCATGGCGCAAATACCGCTGGCACCGGCGAAGAAAGCGTTCAGTTCCGCCGACGAATTCGTCAACACCATGCTGCCAATGGCCAAAGAGGCCGCCGAACGCATTGGTGTCGATCCGCGTTACCTGGTGGCACAGGCCGCCCTGGAAACCGGTTGGGGCAAATCGGTCATGCGCGCCCAGGATGGCAGCAGCAGTCACAACCTGTTCGGCATCAAGGCCAGCAGCAGTTGGAAAGGCGAATCGGCGCGCGCGATCACCAGCGAATTCAGGAATGGTGAGATGGTCAAGGAGACGGCGCAGTTCCGTTCCTATGACTCTTACAAGGACAGCTTCCATGACCTTGTGACGCTGCTGCAAACCAACAATCGCTATCAAGATGTTGTGAAGTCGGCCGATAACCCAGAACAGTTTGTGCGCGAGTTGCAGAAGGCCGGTTACGCAACCGACCCGGACTACGCAAGCAAGATTTCGCAGATAGCCAAGCAGATGACGAGTTACCAGAACTACGCTGCGGCGGGCGCTACCACCACGCCTTTATAGGCATTGCTATAAGGTCTGAACCATGAGTTTGCTCAACATCGGGATGTCGGGGCTGTCAGCCAGCCAATCGTCGTTGATGACTACGGGTAACAACATCGCCAACGTCGATACCGCGGGTTACTCGCGCCAGCAGACCGTGCAGGGCACCAAAGCCTCGCAGCAATTCGGCAATGTCTACATCGGTACCGGCACGACCCTGGCTGATGTACGTCGGGTGTACAACAGCTACCTTGACGCACAACTGCAGACCACCACTTCGCTCAACAGCGATGCGCAAGCGTATCTGGGGCAAGCCACGCAAGTGGACAAGCTGTTGTCGGACAGTGGCACCGGTATAACCAAAACGCTGCAATCGTTCTTCTCGTCGTTGCAAACGCTGTCCGCCAACTCCAATGACAGCACTGCACGTCAAGCGTTGTTGACCAATGCTCAGGGGTTGAGCAGTCGTTTCAATGCCATCTCCCAGCAACTGAATCAGCAAGGCACGTACATCAACGATCAGCTGGGCTCGATGGCTGAGCAGGTCAATAAGCTGGCGGCGACTGTTGCGGCCTACAACAAGAAAATCAGCGAGGTCAGTAGTTCGGGTGGCATGCCCAACGACCTGCTGGACCAGCGCAACGAGACTGTTCGCCAGCTCTCCGAGCTGGTGGGCACGCAGGTCACCGAAACCAACGGCAGACTGGATATTTATCTGGGCAGCGGTCAGCCGCTGGTCATCGGTGATACGGCCAATACGTTGCGCGTGGCGGCTGACAAGAATGACCCTACCCGGTCCTCGATCATCATGGATCGCGGCAGTTCGACGATTGATATCACTTCCCGGGTCAGCGGCGGCGAGATGGGCGGCCTGTTGCGTTACCGCGACGACGTGCTGACGCCAGCCGTCAACGGCCTGGGTCGCATCGCCATGGTGGTGGCCGATCAGGTCAACAAACAGTTGGGGCAGGGGCTGGATCAGAACGGTAATTTCGGCTCGGCGTTGTTTAACGACATCAATAGTCTAAAGGCCATCAGCCAGCGCAGTATCGCCAATGGCAGTAACGCCCCGGCGTCCGGCAACCTCAACGTCAGCATCAAAGACACCAGCAAGCTGGCGGCCAGCGATTACCAGGTGACCTTCACCAGCGCCACGGGCTACAGCGTGCGTCGTCTGTCGGACAATACCGACATGGGCAGTTTCACGCTGGGCGCTACCCCTGCACCGGTCATCGACGGCTTCAGCCTGAGCCTCAACGCTGGCCCGGTGAATGCCGGCGACACCTTCAAGATTACCCCGACGCGCAGTTCTGCCGCGGACATGACGACCGTCATGACCGACAGTAAAACCTTGGCCACGGCCGCTCCGCTGACGTCCACCAAGGCCTCGGGCAATGACGGCACCGGTGCTGTCAGTCAGCCGGTTCTGAGCACAGTCCTGGACATCTACGATCCGGCCCAGCGCCTGGAAGTACAGACGGCGGTCAAGGCATCGATGCCGGTTCGCCTGCTCATGACCAGCACCACCGCCTACCAAGTGTTCGACGCCAAGGGCGCCAGCATCGGCACTGGCAGCATCGTGCCTGGCCAGAACAACAATCTGAATATTTCCGTGCCTTACACAGACGTCGGGGGCGTTGCCAAAACGTTCAGCGTGGCGATGACCGTCAGTGGCAGCCCTGCCAAGGACGACAGTTTCAATATTTCGATGACGGCTGCCAGCAGCACTGACAATCGCAACGCCCAGGCGTTGCTCGGCCTGCAAACCAAGGCCACGGTCGGCGCGAATGCCACCAGTCCTGGCGTGAGTTTTACCGATGCTTATGGTGGTCTGGTTTCGTCGGTCGGCTCCATGACCAAGCAGGGTCAACTGGATGCCACTGCCACCGGAACCATCCTGACCCAGGCCCGGGATTCTCGCGACTCGCTGTCGGGTGTCGACCTCGATGAAGAGACTGGCAACCTGATCAAATACCAGCAGTACTACTCGGCTTCTTCGCAGATCATCAAGACTGCGCAGGAAATTTTCAGCACTCTGATCAACGCCCTTTAAGGAGCCGTAAAACATGCGTATTTCTACTGCACAGTACTATGCGACGACGGCTGCCAACTATCAGCGCAACTTCAACAACGCGATCAAGACGGCCGAGCAGGCCAGCAGCGGCGTGAAGCTTGAGACCGCGGCGGATGATCCGGTCGGTGCGGCCCGCCTGCTGCAACTTGATCAGCAAAAGGCAATGCTGGGTCAGTACACAACCAACATCAGCGCGTTGAACACTGCTCAGGCCCAGGAAGAAAGCGTGCTGGACAGCATCAACAACGTGCTGCAAAAAGTCAGCGAGTTGGCGGTACGTGCCGGTGGCGGTTCGTTGAACGACGACGACCGTAAATCCATTGCGGCAGAACTCGGTCAGGCTGAAGATCAACTGCTGAGCCTGATGAACAGCAAGGATGCCAACGGCAAGTACATTTTTTCCGGCGCAAGCAACAATACTCAGCCTTTTGCACGCAACAGCGACGGTACCTACAGCTATCAGGGTGACCAGACGCAGCTGCAATTGAAGATCGGTGACTCGATGTCGCTGGGTCTTAACGATACCGGTTGGGATGTTTTCCAGCAGGCGATCAATGCCGCCCGAAGTTCGACCACCATGACCGCGCCGGCCGTCAATGACGGGCGTGTGGCCTTGTCGCCAGGCCTGGTGAGTTCCGGCCCGGCTTTCGATGCAAGTTTCCGCAGTGGTCAGCCGTATACCCTGGCCTTCACCAGCAGCACCCAGTTTTCGATCACGGATGCCTTGGGGAATGACGTGACCGCCGAGGCTAGTCAGGGCGGGGTGTTTGACCCAAATGCCAAGGGCGGCTCCGACGTCAACTTCCGTGGTGTGACCTTTAAACTGGATATCACTTTCCAGGCCGGTGACAACGCCACCAACGCCGACGCGGTGATCGCCGGTCACAGTTTCCAGTTGACGGCCAAGCCGGACAGCTTCGTCAGCAACCGTGCGCCGAGCAACGGATCGACAGCTTTGGTGAGCCAGACTTCGGTGACCAATGCTGCGGATTATCAGAGCTTTTTCCCTGAAGGCGGGGCGGTTCTGAAATTCACCAGCCCGACGACCTTTGACCTGTACGCCCGTCCGTTGACCAGCAGTAGCACACCGGTAACCTCCGGGGCTGTGGCGGCGGGTGTGGCGACGGCGGCCGGTGTCAGCTTTACCCTCAGTGGCGGCGCACCCGCCACGGGTGATCAGTTCGACATCGCGGTCAATACACACCAGACCCAGAACGTGCTGGATACCATCAGTCAGCTGCGTCAGGCGCTTAACTCGCCGACCCAGGGCAATCCGACCGCGCAGCGCTTTCTGGAAGACACCGTGGCTTCGGCCCTTGCCAACCTGGGCAACGCCAAGAATCAGGTCGACCTGGCCCGTGGCGCTATCGGTGCCCGGGGTAACGTAATGGATATGCAGGCCGAACAAAACCAGAGCACTAGCCTGATCAACGATTCAACGCAGAACGGAATCAAGAACACCGATCCAGCGGAAGTGCTGACTCGCCTGACCTTGCAGCAAACCATGCTGCAGGCGGCCCAATTGGCGTTCTCGAAGATTTCCCAGTTGGGCCTGTTCAACAAGCTTTGAGTCGGTCTTGACCGCTCGCGGCCAGTCCCTGTCATAGAGGGCTGGCTTTTTTTTTGCATTTTTTTAGTGAGGCAGGTTGGGGCGGAGCAGGGCTTGTGCCACAAAATCAAATAAAGCACTGATCTCTGAGTGACCCGCCAGTCAAAACGCGCATCTTCACTGTATCCTGTCTGCGGGCGGTGAAGGTGGTGGGTCTGTTCAAGGTGATCCTTGAGTCCCGACGTTGCCTCCTCTGGGGGCTGAGCCCTGACTGTAGACGCCCTCGATTCAGCGAGCGGCGATATTCAGCTGTTTATTATTGGGAAGCCATAATGATTGGCATAAAAAATATAGCGAGTTATGTGCCGGCAGCCGGGGTTGACAACTACGCCCAGGGTGCAAAGTTCGACAAGGACGAAACCTTTATCCTTGGCAAGATCGGCTCGGCGTTTTTGCCGCGCAAGGGTGCCGATCAGGAAACTTCGGATCTGTGCGTCGAAGCAGTCAATGCACTATTCGCCGCCAGCCCTGAACTCAAGCGTGAATCCATCGATTGCTTGATCGTTGTCACCCAGAACGGTGACGAGGAAGGCCTGCCGCATACCGCTGCGATCGTTCAGGACAAACTGGGTCTGCCAACCCATGTCGCCGCTTTTGATATCTCCCTGGGCTGTTCCGGTTACGTTTACGGCATCTATGCCCTCAAGGGGTTCATGGAAGCGACGGGGCTGAAAAATGGCCTGCTGGTGACGGCTGATCCGTACTCGAAGATTGTCGACCCGGAAGACCGCAACACCACCATGCTGTTCGGCGATGCTGCCACCGCGACCTGGATGGGCGAAAATGCTGTCTGGCAGCTCGGCAAGTCGAAGTTCGGCACTGACGGTTCCGGTGCGCCGCACCTCAAGGTCACCGATGGCGTGTTCTTTATGAACGGCCGCCAGGTCTTTAACTTCGCTTTGCTGAAAGTTCCGGCCCATTTGCACGAGCTGCTGGATGAGTCCAACTTGCAGGCGCACGATATCGACGCTTTCTGCATTCACCAGGGTAGCGCGGCGATTGTCGATGCCGTTGCGCGGCGCTTCGAAGAGGGCGAGCCGGAGAAGTTCATCAAGGACATGCTCGAAACCGGTAACACGGTGTCTTCGAGTATTCCGTTGCTATTGCAGAACCATGTGTTCGATTCGAAATGGACGCGTGTGGCCATCAGTGGTTTCGGTGTGGGCCTGTCGTGGGGCTCGGCGATTCTTTATCGCGGCTGATCGTAGCGCCTTGCCAATGGCATGAAAAAAACGCCCGGTAACGAAAGTTGCCGGGCGTTTTGCGTTTTTCTGACGCCAGATTTTCTGGCTCCAAAGCCTTGAAAATAAAGGACTGGCAAGCTGCCACTAAAAATTTCAAAAAAACCGCTCAAGCAAAGCCTCTTCACGACGATAACTATTACGTAGGTTCTCTAGGCCACACCCGACGGATGTCAGGGCCGGAAGCCGCAGTATCCATCCAACGAGGATTTCGTCATGGCTTTAACAGTAAACACCAACATTGCATCGCTGAACGTTCAAAAGAACTTGACCCGTTCGTCCGACGCTCTGCAAACTTCGATGCAACGCCTGTCTTCCGGCCTGCGTATCAACAGCGCTAAAGACGATGCGGCCGGCCTGCAAATTTCCAACCGTCTGACCAGCCAGATCAACGGCCTGCAGACTGCCATCAAGAACGCCGGTGACGGTATCTCCATCGCGCAAACTGCTGAAGGCGCGATGCAAGAATCCACCAACATCCTGCAGAAAATGCGTACCCTGGCTCTGGCTTCCGCGAACGGCTCGCCAAGCGCTGAAGACCGTAAGTCGAACAACGCTGAATACTCTGCTCTGACTTCCGAGCTGACCCGTATCGCTACCACCACTACTTTCGGTGGTCGTAACCTGTTGGACGGTTCTTTCGGTACTACCGCTTTCCAGGTAGGCGCCAACGCAAACCAGACCATCAACATGACTCTGGGCGACGTATCGGCTAACAACATCGGTTCCCAGCAGCTGAAGTCCGTGGACATCGCGCCAAGTGCAACTGGCGTTGCCGGCGGTGCTCTGGCTGTCACCGGTGGTGGCCAGACCGCTAGCGTAACTGTTGCTGCCGGTCAGTCTGCCAAGGCTACCGCTGCTCAGCTGAACGGCGCTATCGGTGGCCTGTCGGCTACTGCCAGCACTGAAGCTCAGTTCACTGTTAACACTGCTGCAATCCTGGCCGCTACTCCAGCCAGCGCCAACTTCTCCATCAAAGTAGGCAGCGGCGCCGCAGTCAACATGGTTGGTGTTACCGACACCGCTGGTCTGGCTGACCAACTGAAGTCCAACGCTGCCAAACTGGGCATCAGCGTTAACTACAACGCCACCACCAACAACCTGCAAATCAAATCCGACACCGGTGAAAACATCACTCTGGACACTGGTGACGCTGGTGCAATCGCTGGTATCACCGTTGCTGCCAAAAACGGTGCTGGTGCCTACGGTGCTGGTGTTGCTGCCGCTGCTGGTCCAATCCAGGTGACTGGTGCGGTATCGCTGAACTCCACCAACAGCTACTCGCTGAGCGGTGCTGGTGCAACGGGTCTGTTCGTGGCTGCCGGTACTACCGTCAGCTCGGCCAAAACCACCGTCAACAACACTGACGTGACCACTGCTGCCAACGCGCAAAACGCTGTTGACGTGATCACCCAGGCAATCGCCAACATCGACTCCCAGCGTGCTGACCTCGGTGCGGTACAAAACCGTTTCGACAGCACCGTGGCCAACCTGCGCAGCATCTCGGACAACTCCACTGCTGCTCGTGGCGTGATCCAGGACGTCGACTTCGCGTCGGAAACTGCTCAGCTGACCAAGCAACAAACCCTGCAACAGGCTTCCACCGCGATCCTGTCCCAGGCTAACCAGCTGCCATCCGCTGTACTGAAGCTGCTTCAGTAATTCCAGCGCTTGGTGACTGACGGAAGGGCGCGTTTACGTGCCCTTTCGTCATTTCCGTGATGAGGAGATTTAGCATGGACATGAGCGTCAAGTTAAACCTGTCCTATCCGGCCGTTGCTCCCCAGAGTGTCGCGCCGACTGTTACCGCTAAACAGGATCAACCCAAGGTTGAAGCCGTTGCGTCTGTGGGCTCCGAGCCCAAGCGTGATGACCTGGAGAAAGCTGTGACCGATATTCAGGAATTCGTCCAGGCTGCCCAGCGCAAACTGGATTTTTCCATTGATGATTCCTCCGGCCGGGTCGTGGTCAAGGTCATTGCCACTGAAACCGGTGACGTGATTCGCCAGATCCCTTCGGAAACTGCATTGAAACTGGCACAAAGCCTGTCGGACGCCAGTAGTTTGTTGTTTGACGACAAAGTCTGAACTGGCATGAATTTTGTTGCTGTCGCTGTTTAAGACGCGCTTAGTCAAGAAAACGGCAGCCACTGGATAAGGAGAGAGATGATGGCGGGTACAACGGTTAGCGGTATTGGTTCGAACATCGATACCCAGTCGATCGTGAAGTCTTTGGTGGACGCGGAAAGAGCGCCCAAGCAAACGCAGATCAACAATCAGACGCTGAAAGCAACCACCTCGCTGTCGTCCATCGGTAAAATTCAGGCGGCGCTGGAAGCCTTCCGCAGTGCGTTGGAGAACATGAAAACTGCCTCCAGTTTCAGCGGATTGAGCGGGTCGTCGTCCGATGAGAAGGTGGCCACCGTTACCACCGGCACTGGCGCGGCGGCTGGCAGTTTCTCGCTGCTGGTTACCAAGCTGGCAACTGCGTCGAAGATTTCCACCCAGGTTTATGCCGGCGGTGCATCTACGGTGGTCAACGCCGGTTCGGTGCCGACCACGCTGAGCATCAAGCAGGGCAGCGATACCTTCGATGTTAGCATTCCCGCCGGCGCGACGTTGCAGCAAGTCCGCGACTCGATCAACTCGCAGTACGCCAACAAGGGCTTGAGTGCCAACATCCTGACCGACGCCAGTGGCTCTCGTATGGTACTGACCTCGACCACAACCGGTGTTGGTACGGATCTGACGCTGTCGGGTAACTCAGGCCTGCAAACAGGTGTCACCGTCCTTGCTCCTCCGCAGAACGCCGCGTACGTTTTGGATGGTGTGTCGATGATCTCCAAGTCCAATACCATCGCCGATGCCGTGAGCGGGATCACGGTCAAGCTGACTGGTGTGTCGCCGACGCCGTCCGGTGGTGGTGCAGCGACGCCAGCAACCATCACGGTGTCTGCGAGCACAGCGACGTTGAAGTCAGCGGTCAAGGGGTTCGTTGATACCTACAACGCCTTGATCAAGGCATCCAATGCAGAGACTCAGGTCACCACCAATGCCAATGGTTCGGTGACGTCAGGCGCCCTCACTGGCGATGCCTCCCTGCGTTCATTGATGTCGGCGGTGCGTACCGAGCTGAACGCGATGGGCGGGACGGGTCAGTTGAAATCGCTCGCTCAGTTCGGCGTTAAAACCGATCAAAAGACTGGGATGCTCTCCGTCGACGATAAGTTGTTCGACGCCGCGGCCCTTACCAACGCCTCCGACATCAACGGTATCTTTACTGGCGACACCGGTTTGCTGGCGCGCATGAAGTCCGCCACTGATAGCTTTGCCTTGAGCAAGACTGGCGTGTTCGCTGCTCGTTCAGCAACCCTGACCAATAGTCTTAACGATTTGAAGAAGCAGCAGGATTCCCTCGACGCACGCATGACCAGCCTGCAAGCGAGCCTGTCCGCCAAGTACACCGCCATGGACTCACTGGTGGCCAAGCTGCGGGCGCAGAGCAGCAGCATCATGACCACGCTCAATGCGCTGAACAATCCGAAGTCGGACTGATCCGCATCAGGCATAAAAAAACCCAGGCAGTCTGTAATGACAGTGCCTGGGTTTTTTCATTGGTGGTGGGTCTGGGTTAAAGTTATGTATCGCTCAGTCGACATAATGATTAGAGCAATCCCTTTTTCAGTTGTTGTCTGTCACGAGGTAGAAACATGAACCCCATGAGAGCCCTTCGCCAATACCAGAAGGTCAATTCCCACGCCCAGATCTCTGAAGCCAATCCACATCGCCTGGTGCAGTTGCTGATGGAAGGCGGGCTGGATCGCATGGCGCAAGCCAAGGGTGCAATGGAGCGTGGCGACATCGCTCTCAAGGGGTTGATGCTGGGCAAGGCGGTCGACATCGTTATCGGCTTGCGTGACGGTCTGAACCCGGAAAAGACCGAAGACCCGGCGTCGCTGCAGCAACTTGACAACTTGTATGCCTACATGATGACGCGCCTGATGGAGGCCAACCGCGATAACGATGCGGCGATCATCGATGAGGTTTCGGGTTTGCTCGAAACCCTGAAAAGCGGTTGGGATGGTATTGCCAATCAATAGGCCCACGAGCCTGAGGATGACGTCATGAGTCAAGCATTGCAGCGGATTGAAGAAACACGCGAAGCCTTGGTTGACGCCTTGGCCGCGCGTAATTGGGATGCGATCGGCGAATTGGATGTGGCCTGTCGCGAATGCGTCGATGAGGTGCTGAGCGAGGCGCCGATCGATGAAGAAGCGTTGCGGACCAATCTGGAGGGGTTGCTAGAGGTGTACAAGGATTTGTTGACGGCCACGATGGGAGAGCGCCAAGCGATCGTCGACGAGATGTCGCAGATCACCCAAGCGCAGAAGGCGGCAAAGGTTTACCATCTGTTTGGTTGATTAACCGTCAGTTAATACAAACATAGTGCGCCATAAATTTGACTGTGCGCGGTTTTTTGACTTAACTAGTGGCTGGTTGAACATTTCAGGCGTCTACAGGCATCAACGTGTCTGCAAGCGTCTAGCTTGCCCCCTCATTTCGGGCATTGAGTTGACTAGGGAAGTTGCAATTGCATGTGGCGTGAAACCAAAATTCTGCTGATTGATGACGATAGCGTCCGTCGCCGCGACTTGGCCGTGATTTTAAATTTTCTTGGCGAAGAAAATTTACCCTGCGGTAGCCATGACTGGCAGCAGGCTGTCGGCTCATTGTCATCAAGTCGTGAAGTGATCTGTGTCCTCATCGGGACGGTCAATGCACCTGGCGCACTTACGGGCTTGTTAAAGACACTCTCAACCTGGGATGAGTTCCTTCCGGTTTTGTTAATGGGCGATAATTCTTCCGTTGACTTGCCAGAAGACCAGCGTCGCCGAGTGCTTTCGACCCTCGAAATGCCACCCAGCTACAGCAAATTGCTCGACTCCCTGCACCGTGCCCAGGTCTATCGCGAGATGTACGACCAGGCCCGCGAGCGCGGTCGCCATCGCGAACCCAATCTTTTCCGTAGTCTTGTCGGCACCAGCCGGGCGATTCAACACGTCCGTCAGATGATGCAGCAAGTCGCCGACACCGACGCCAGCGTACTGATCCTCGGCGAATCCGGGACTGGCAAGGAAGTGGTTGCGCGCAACCTGCACTATCACTCCAAGCGTCGTGACGCGCCGTTCGTACCGGTCAACTGCGGGGCGATCCCGGCCGAGTTGCTGGAAAGCGAACTGTTTGGCCACGAGAAGGGCGCCTTCACCGGGGCAATCACCAGCCGCGCCGGGCGTTTCGAACTGGCCAATGGCGGCACGCTGTTCCTCGATGAAATCGGCGACATGCCGCTGCCGATGCAGGTCAAGCTGCTGCGCGTTTTGCAGGAACGCACCTTCGAGCGCGTGGGCAGCAACAAGACCCAAAGCGTCGATGTGCGGATCATCGCGGCGACCCACAAGAATCTCGAAAGCATGATCGAGATCGGTACCTTCCGCGAAGACTTGTACTACCGCCTGAACGTGTTCCCGATCGAGATGGCGCCACTGCGCGAGCGTGTCGAAGACATTCCGCTGCTGATGAACGAGTTGATCTCGCGCATGGAGCACGAGAAGCGTGGGTCGATCCGTTTCAATTCCGCGGCGATCATGTCGCTGTGCCGTCACGGCTGGCCGGGCAACGTTCGCGAGCTGGCCAACCTGGTGGAGCGCATGGCGATCATGCATCCTTATGGGGTGATCGGCGTGGTCGAGCTGCCGAAGAAATTCCGTTACGTCGACGATGAGGACGAGCAACTGGTCGACAGCTTGCGCAGCGATCTTGAAGAGCGCGTGGCCATCAACGGTCATACTCCGGACTTCTCTGCCGGCGCCATGCTGCCGCCGGAAGGCCTGGACCTGAAGGACTACCTCGGTGGTCTGGAACAAGGGCTGATTCAGCAGGCGCTGGATGATGCCAATGGCATCGTGGCGCGCGCGGCAGAGCGGCTGCGTATTCGTCGCACCACACTGGTGGAAAAGATGCGCAAGTACGGCATGAGCCGTCGTGATGGAGATGAACAGGCGGATGATTGACGCCTGTTTTTCAAGTCCTTCATTTGTAGGCGGTTTTTTTTAGGCACGGGTATTGCTACATCCCTCGCAACGTTCCGTTTAACTGACGGTCAGCCAAGCGAGAGAGCACGATGCCCCAAGCCGCCCAGATGTCTCCTGTCCCTGACGCTTCGGGACAACCGTCGTCCGTAGAGCAGGCGAGCCGGCTTGGCCTTGAGCAGGCGTTTGCACTGTTCAACCAGATGTCGAGCCAATTGACCGATTCCTACAGCATGCTCGAAGCGCGGGTCACCGAGCTCAAGGGTGAGCTGGCGGTGGTCAGCGCTCAGCGCATGCAGGAATTGGCGGAAAAAGAACGCCTGGCCAACCGGCTGCAAAACCTCCTCGATCTGTTGCCCGGCGGCGTCATCGTCATCGACGCCCAAGGCATCGTGCGCGAAGCCAACCCCGCTGCCTGCGAACTGCTCGGTCTGCCCCTCGAAGGCGAGCTGTGGCGTCATGTCATTGCCCGCTGCTTTGCGCCCCGTGAAGACGATGGTCACGAAATCTCGCTCAAGGACGGTCGGCGTTTGTCGATCTCCACTCGCTCGCTGGATGCCGAGCCCGGTCAGTTGGTGTTGCTCAACGACCTGACTGAAACCCGTCATCTGCAAGATCAGCTGGCCCGCCACGAACGACTCTCGTCCCTCGGTCGAATGGTCGCCTCGCTGGCTCATCAGATTCGTACACCGTTATCCGCCGCCTTGCTCTACGCCAGTCATTTGACTGAGCAAGCGTTGCCGGTCGAGACCCAGCAGCGTTTTGCCGGGCGCTTGAAAGAGCGTCTGCATGAATTGGAGCATCAGGTTCGCGACATGCTGGTGTTTGCGCGCGGCGAGCTGCCGCTGACCGATCGCGTCACGCCCAAAGTGCTGATGCAGTCGCTGCAGGCGGCTGCACTGACCCATGTGCAGGACCTGCCGATTCGCTGGCAGTGCGACAGTCATTCCGGCGAGTTGCTGTGCAATCGCGACACGCTGGTCGGGGCGATCCTGAACCTGATCGAGAACGCCATCCAGGCCAGCGCCGGTGACGTCCGCTTGAAGGTCCACCTCTATACCCGTGACAACAACCTGCGCGTATCTGTCAGTGACAGCGGCAGTGGCATCGACACGAAAGTGCTGGCACGACTCGGCGAGCCGTTTTTTACCACTAAGACCACCGGGACCGGCCTTGGCCTGACCGTGGTCAAGGCAGTGGCGCGTGCCCATCAGGGAGAATTGCAACTGCGCTCGCGGCTGGGGCGCGGCACTTGCGCGCAGGTCATCCTGCCGCTTTTTTTCGATGAAAAGCCCAGCGCTCAGGGAGCGGAGTGAAGGACATGCCAATCAAGGTTTTACTGGTCGAGGACGACCGCGCGCTACGCGAAGCACTGGCGGATACGCTGCTGCTCGCGGGGCACGACTACACGGCCGTAGGCTCGGCAGAAGAAGCGCTGGCGGCGGTCGGTAATGAGGCGTTCAACCTGGTGCTGAGTGACGTCAACATGCCGGGCATGGACGGTCATCAACTGCTCGGATTGCTGCGCACTCGTCAGCCGCAACTGCCGGTGTTGCTGATGACGGCTCACGGCGCCGTAGAGCGGGCAGTCGATGCGATGCGTCAGGGCGCAGCGGATTACCTGGTCAAACCGTTCGAGCCCAAGGCATTGCTCGATCTGGTGGCGCGTCATGCGCTGGGCAGCCTCGGTGCGACCGAGGGCGAGGGGCCTGTAGCGTTCGAGCCGGCCAGTGCGCAATTGCTGGAATTGGCCGCACGGGTGGCGCGCAGTGATTCCACGGTATTGATCTCCGGTGAGTCCGGGACCGGTAAGGAAGTGCTGGCGCGGTACATCCATCAGCACTCCCATCGTGCCAGTCAGCCGTTCATTGCGATCAACTGCGCAGCCATCCCCGACAACATGCTCGAAGCCACGTTGTTTGGTCATGAAAAGGGCTCGTTCACCGGCGCCATCGCGGCGCAGGCCGGCAAGTTCGAACAGGCTGATGGCGGCACGATCCTGCTCGACGAAATTTCGGAAATGCCCCTCGGGCTCCAGGCCAAGTTGCTGCGAGTTTTGCAGGAGCGCGAAGTCGAGCGAGTCGGCTCACGCAAGCCGATCACGCTGGATATTCGAGTCGTGGCAACCACCAACCGTGACCTGGCGGGTGAGGTGGCGGCGGGACGTTTTCGCGAAGACCTTTACTATCGCCTGTCGGTGTTTCCGCTGGCCTGGCGTCCGTTGCGCGAACGTACCGCCGACATCCTGCCGTTGGCTGAGCGTCTTCTGGCCAAGTACGTCAATAAAATGAAGCATGCCGCGGCAAAGCTGTCGCCCGAGGCTCAGGCGTGTCTGATCGGTTATCCATGGCCGGGTAATGTGCGTGAGCTGGATAACGCGATTCAGCGAGCGTTGATCCTGCAGCAGGGCGGATTGATACAGCCTGAGGATTTCTGTCTTGCCGGGCCTGTGGCGTGTGCGCCGTTGCCGGCATTGCCGCCAACGACTGTGCGCGCAGTAGAAGTCGACGCCGAATCGGCGGGCGCCCTCGGCGATGACCTGCGGCGCCGTGAATTCCAGATGATCATTGATACCTTGCGCTCCGAGCGTGGTCGTCGCAAAGAAGCCGCCGAGCGACTGGGCATCAGTCCGCGCACTCTGCGTTACAAGCTGGCGCAGATGCGTGACGCCGGAATGGACGTGGAAGCTTATTTGTTCGCCACCTGATTCGTTAGCAATGCAAAGCCCTGGATGGCTTTTGTTTAGAGCGACCACGGAGCTGGCACCCTTGTTGCTAACACCTCACTGCCCGCCGAGTGAGTGTCAAAAAAATCGCGGGTCGCCAAAGACGTAGCTCGTCAAAGAGAGAGACCATGAGCCAAGGTATTGAATTCAATCGATTGATGCTGGACATGCGCTCCATGCAAATGGATGCCATGTCTGCGTCGAAATCGACTGCCGCTGTTCCTGCAATGGGTGGCAGCAGCTTTTCCGACATGCTCGGTCAGGCCGTCAATAAAGTGAACGACACCCAACAGGCGTCCAGTCAGTTGGCCAGTGCCTTCGAGATCGGCAAGAGCGGCGTCGACCTGACGGACGTGATGATTTCCTCGCAGAAGGCCAGCGTGTCTTTTCAGGCGTTGACCCAAGTGCGCAACAAACTGGTTCAGGCATATCAAGACATCATGCAGATGCCGGTTTAAGGACGAATTGAGTCATGGCAGAAGCAGTCGCCGATAATGTTCCGGCCAAGGCCACTCCAATAGACGGCAAACCGCCGCTGTTCGGGTTGTCCTTCCTGGAAAACCTCTCCGAGATGACCATGTTGCGTCAGGTAGGCCTGTTGGTCGGCCTGGCTGCGAGCGTGGCGATTGGCTTTGCCGTGGTGTTGTGGTCCCAGCAGCCGGACTACCGGCCTCTGTACGGCAGCCTTGCCGGTATGGACGCCAAACAGGTCATGGATACCCTGGCCGCAGCCGACATTCCCTATACCGTTGAACCGAACTCCGGTGCTTTGCTGGTCAAGGCCGATGATCTGTCCCGTGCGCGAATCAAACTCGCGGGCGCTGGTGTCACTCCCACCGATGGCAACATCGGTTTTGAAATTCTCGACAAGGACCAGGGCCTGGGCACCAGCCAGTTCATGGAAGCGACCCGTTATCGTCGCGGTCTCGAAGGCGAACTGGCTCGCACCATTTCCAGCCTGAACAACGTCAAGGGTGCCCGCGTGCACCTGGCGATTCCGAAAAGCTCGGTGTTCGTGCGTGATGAACGCAAGCCAAGCGCTTCGGTACTGGTTGAGCTGTATTCCGGCCGTTCGCTGGAGCCGGGTCAGGTGGTGGCGATCATCAATCTGGTCGCGACCAGCGTTCCCGAGCTCAGCAAATCCCAGATCACCGTGGTCGACCAGAAGGGCAACCTGCTGTCGGATCAGGCGGAAAATTCCGAACTGACCATGGCCGGCAAGCAATTCGATTACAGCCGTCGCATGGAAAGCATGCTGACTCAGCGCGTGCACAACATTCTGCAACCGGTGCTGGGCAACGATCGCTATAAAGCCGAAGTCTCGGCCGATGTGGATTTCAGTGCCGTCGAGTCGACCTCCGAGCAGTTCAACCCGGACCAACCTGCGTTGCGCAGCGAGCAGTCGGTCAACGAACAACGTACCGCCAGCAATGGTCCGCAAGGTGTGCCGGGTGCTTTGAGCAACCAGCCACCAGCGCCAGCCTCTGCGCCGCAAACCACCGGTGGCGCTACCGCGTCGGCCGGCATGGTGCAGCCAGGCCAGCCACTGCTGGATGCCAATGGTCAGCAAATCATGGACCCGGCCACCGGCCAGCCTATGCTTGCACCGTACCCGGCGGACAAGCGTCAACAATCCACCAAGAACTTCGAGCTTGACCGTTCCATCAGCCACACCAAACAACAGCAGGGCCGCTTGAATCGCCTCTCGGTGTCGGTGGTGGTGGATGACCAGGTCAAGATCAACGCGGCCAACGGTGAAACCACCCGTGCGCCGTGGACCGCCGATGAATTGGCGCGCTTCACTCGCCTGGTACAGGACGCCGTCGGCTTCGACGCCAGCCGTGGCGACAGCGTCAGCGTGATCAACATGCCGTTCTCCGCCGAGCGCGGTGAAGTGATTGCCGAAATTCCGTTCTACTCCCAGCCGTGGTTCTGGGACATCGTCAAGCAAGTGCTGGGTGTCTTGTTCATCCTGGTGCTGGTGTTCGGTGTGCTGCGTCCGGTGCTCAACAACATCACCGGTGGCGGCAAAGACAAGCAGTTTGCAGGCTTGGGTAGCGACGTCGAGTTGGGTGGCATGGGCGGCCTGGACGGCGAACTGGCCAACGACCGCGTCAGTCTCGGTGGCCCGACCAGCATTCTGCTGCCGAGCCCGAGCGAAGGCTATGACGCACAGTTGAATGCAATCAAGAGTCTGGTGGCAGAAGATCCGGGTCGCGTGGCCCAGGTCGTGAAAGAGTGGATTAACGCAGATGAGTGATAACCGAGCCGTTGCCGCCAAACTGTCCAAGGTCGACAAAGCCGCGATTCTGCTGCTGTCCCTGGGATCTACCGACGCCGCCCAAGTGCTGCGCCACATGGGGCCTAAAGAGGTCCAGCGTGTGGGTGTGGCCATGGCCCAGATGGGTAACGTGCACCGCGAGCAGGTCGAGCAGGTGATGAGCGAGTTCGTCGACATCGTCGGCGACCAGACCAGCCTCGGCGTCGGCTCCGATGACTACGTGCGCAAAATGCTCACGCAGGCCTTGGGCGAAGACAAGGCCAACGGCCTGATCGACCGGATCCTGCTGGGCGGCAACACCAGCGGCCTCGACAGCCTGAAGTGGATGGAACCGCGCGCCGTCGCCGACGTGATCCGTTACGAGCACCCGCAGATCCAGGCGATCGTGGTGGCGTATCTCGATCCGGATCAGGCGGGCGAAGTGCTGGGCAACTTCGACCACAAGGTGCGTCTGGACATCATTCTGCGAGTCTCCTCGCTGAACACTGTGCAGCCAGCGGCCCTGAAAGAACTCAACCAGATTCTCGAGAAGCAGTTCTCCGGCAACTCGAATGCCGCGCGCACCACCTTGGGTGGCATCAAGCGTGCGGCAGATATCATGAACTTCCTCGACAGCTCGATCGAAGGTCAGCTGATGGACTCGATTCGCGAAGTCGACGAAGACCTGTCCGGTCAGATCGAAGACCTCATGTTCGTGTTCAACAACCTGTCCGATGTCGACGATCGCGGTATTCAGGCCCTGCTCCGCGAGGTGTCCTCCGACGTGTTGGTGCTGGCCCTCAAGGGTTCGGACGAAGGCGTCAAAGAGAAGATCTTCAAGAACATGTCCAAACGGGCGGCCGAACTGTTGCGCGACGACCTCGAGGCCAAAGGCCCGGTGCGCGTCAGCGACGTGGAAACCGCGCAGAAAGAAATCCTCACCATTGCCCGCCGTATGGCCGAAGCCGGAGAAATCGTTCTCGGCGGGAAGGGCGGCGAAGAGATGATCTAAGGTCACTATGTCGTCCAAACATGATGAGTCCAACACCGACCTGATCCGTGGCAAGGACGTCGGTGGTTTCGATGTCTGGTCGCTGCCCAGTTTCGATCCGTTCGTGCCGGAACCCGAGCCGGAACCTGAGCCCGAGCCGCCGGAAATGGAAGAGGTGCCACTGGATGAAGTCCAGCCACTGACCCTCGAAGAACTCGAAAGCATTCGCCAGGAGGCCTACAACGAAGGCTTCGCCACGGGCGAAAAAGAAGGTTTCCATAGCACCACGCTCAAGGTCCGTCAGGAAGCGGAGGTGGCCCTGGCCGCCAAGATTGCCGCTCTGGAGCAATTGATGGGGCATTTGTTCGAGCCTATCGCCGAGCAGGATACCTTGATCGAAAAGTCCCTGGTCGACCTGGTGCAGCACATCACCAAACAGGTGATTCAGCGCGAACTGGCCATCGACTCGACGCAGATCGAACACGTCATGCGTGAAGCCCTCAAGCTCTTGCCGCTGGGCGTGGGCAATGTGCGGCTGTACATCAATCCGCAAGACTTCGAGCAGGTCAAAGCCCTGCGCGAACGCCATGAAGAAACCTGGCGCATCGTCGAGGACGAGGCGTTGTTGCCCGGCGGTTGCCGGGTCGAGACTGAACACAGTCGCATCGATGCCACGGTCGAAACCCGCGTTGCGCGGGTCATGGACAAGCTCTTCGATCAGTTGCACGAACAGGCCTTGCACCCGGCCGAACCGGATCTGAGCCTGGAGCTGCCGATCAGCGACAAGCCAGCGGTCGCGCCGGTCGAACCCGAACTGGACGATCCCGATGCGCCTTGATCGCACTAGCTTCGCCAAGCGCCTCGGCAGCTATGCCGAGGCCACGGAGCTGGAAGGCGCGCCGATCCTTGAAGGCCGCTTGCTGCGCATGGTCGGCCTGACCCTCGAGGCCGAGGGCTTGCGCGCCGCCATGGGCAGCCGCTGCATGGTCATCAATGACGACAGTTATCACCCGGTGCAGGTCGAAGCCGAAGTCATGGGCTTCTCCGGCAGCAAGGTGTTTCTGATGCCGGTCGGCAGCGTTGCCGGCATCGCTCCCGGTGCCCGTGTGGTTCCTCTGGCTGATACCGGCCGTCTGCCGATGGGCATGAGCATGCTCGGGCGGGTGCTCGATGGCGCCGGTCGCGCGCTGGACGGCAAGGGTGGGATGAAGGCCGAAGACTGGGTGCCGATGGACGGCCCGACCATCAACCCGCTCAAGCGCGAACCGATCAGCGAGCCGCTGGACGTGGGCATTCGCAGCATCAACGGTTTGTTGACGGTCGGTCGCGGTCAGCGTCTTGGCCTGTTCGCCGGTACGGGTGTGGGCAAGAGTGTGCTGCTGGGCATGATGACCCGCTTCACCGAGGCCGACATCATCGTCGTCGGGCTGATCGGTGAGCGGGGTCGTGAAGTTAAAGAATTCATCGAGCATATCCTCGGTGAAGAAGGCCTCAAGCGTTCGGTCGTGGTGGCGTCCCCGGCGGACGATGCGCCGCTGATGCGTCTGCGCGCTGCGATGTACTGCACGCGAATCGCCGAGTATTTCCGCGACAAGGGCAAGAACGTCCTGTTACTCATGGACTCCCTGACCCGTTTCGCCCAAGCCCAGCGGGAAATCGCCCTGGCCATCGGCGAGCCGCCGGCGACCAAGGGTTATCCGCCATCGGTGTTCGCCAAACTACCGAAACTGGTGGAGCGGGCCGGTAACGCGGAGAAGGGCGGCGGTTCGATCACCGCGTTCTACACCGTTTTGTCCGAAGGCGATGACCAACAGGACCCGATTGCCGACGCCGCGCGAGGCGTGCTCGACGGGCACATCGTGCTGTCCCGGCGCCTGGCCGAGGAAGGTCATTACCCGGCCATCGATATCGAAGCGTCCATCAGCCGGGTCATGCCGTCGGTGGTTACGCCGGAACACATGATGCGCGCCCAGTATTTCAAGCAACTGTGGTCGCGGTATCAGCAGAGTCGTGACTTGATCAGCGTCGGCGCCTATGTGGCCGGTGGTGATCGGGAAACCGACCTGGCGATCTCCCTGCAACCGCAGCTGGTGAAATACCTGCGCCAGGGCCTCAACGACAGCATCAGCCTGGGCGAAAGCGAAGCCTACCTCGGCACGATTTTCGCTCCCGCGGCCGGCGGCTAACCGGCCATGGCCCAGAGCCGAGCATCGCGCCTGGCCCCCGTGGTCGAAATGGCCGAAAAGGCCGAGAAAACCGCGGTCCTGCGTCTGGGGCACTTTCAGGGGCAAGTCCGTCTGGCCGAAAGCAAGCTCGCCGACCTCGAAGCCTTTCGTCTCGATTACCAGGAACAATGGATCGTGCGCGGCAGCAGTGGCGTGTCGGGCCAATGGCTGCTGGGTTATCAAGGCTTCCTGGCGCAACTGGGGACCGCCATCGACCAGCAGCGGCAAAGCCTGGTATGGCATCAAAACAACCTGAACAAGGCGCGGGAATCCTGGCAACAGGCGTTTGCCCGGGTCGAAGGCTTGCGCAAACTGGTGTTGCGCTACATGGATGAGGCGCGGCGGCTGGAAGACCGGCGTGAGCAAAAGCTGCTGGATGAGTTGTCCCAGCGGTTGCCGCGCCAGGATCCGTATTGATCAGGCAGGGTTCAACCGTTTTCCCGCCTTGCTCCAGCCCCAGCCAAGTGCTAAACCTTGTACACGTACGTTCACCAATGACAAGGAAGCCGTTCAATGTCAGTCGTTACAGAAGTATCCCAAGATGGTCAAAAGCTGACGATATCGATCAGGGGACGATTCGATTTCGCCAAGCATCAGGAGTTTCGCGAGTCCTACGAGAATCGTGAGCCGAAACCCGAATCCTTCGAAGTGAACCTGAAAGACGCTACCTACCTCGACAGTTCAGCGCTCGGCATGCTGTTGCTATTGCGTGATCACGCTGGCGGCGAGAATGCCGAGATCACGTTGACCAACGCTAACGCAGATGTGCGCAAGATCCTCGCCATCTCCAACTTCGAACAAATCTTCGACGTGGCGTGACCGCCATGCAACCCTTGTTCGAACCGCTGACGATCCTGATCGCCGAAGACAGCGCGGCCGATCGCATGCTGCTGTCGACCATCGTTCGTCGCCAGGGGCATGAGGTGCTGACGGCCGCCAACGGTGCCGAAGCCGTTGACGCGTTTCGCCAGCAACGACCGCAACTGGTGCTCATGGACGCAATGATGCCGGTGATGGACGGTTTCGAGGCGGCGCGGCAGATCAAGGTATTGGCAGGGGAAACCCTGGTGCCGATCATCTTCCTCACCTCGCTGACCGAAAGCGAAGCGCTGGCCCGCTGTCTGGAGGCCGGGGGCGACGACTTTCTGGCAAAACCCTACAACCAGGTGATCCTCGCCGCCAAGATCAAGGCGATGGACCGCTTGCGGCGGTTGCAGGCCACGGTGTTGCAGCAGCGCGACCAGATCGCCAGGCACCACGACTACCTGCTCAACGAGCAGCGGGTGGCCAAAGCCGTGTTCGACAAGGTGGCCCACTCCGGCTGCCTGAGTGCACCGAATATTCGCTACCTGCAATCGCCCTATGCGTTGTTCAACGGCGATCTGCTGCTGGCCGCGTTTACCCCGGCCGGCGACATGCACGTGCTGCTCGGCGATTTTACCGGTCATGGTTTGCCGGCCGCGGTCGGTGCCATGCCCTTGGCCGAAGTTTTCTATGGCATGACCGCCAAGGGTTACGGCCTGTCCGAAACCCTGCGCGAGATGAATGCCAAGCTCAAGCGCATCCTGCCGGTGGACATGTTCTGTTGTGCAACGCTGCTGTGCCTGAGTTTTCAGCGACGCTCGGTGGAGGTCTGGAATGGCGGGATGCCGGACGGTTATCTGCACAGCATCGTCAGCGGAGAGCGAACGCCGCTGACGGCTCGGCATTTGCCGCTCGGCGTGCTGAGCCCGCAATCCTTTGATGACCGCACCGAGGTGTTTCCGATGGCGGTCGGGGATCGGGTCTTCCTGTTGTCCGACGGGGTGATCGATACCTGCGATGCCAACGAACAGTTGTTTGGTGTGGAGCGATTGCAGCAGGTGTTTGCGGCCAATCGTCAGCCTGATGAGTTGTTCGAAGAGATCGAGCAGGCGTTGCGGGACTTTCGCGGCGAGGCCCGCGATGACGTGAGCATGGTCGAGGTCAGTCTGCTGGAGGCCGCACAGCTGAGCCCGCCGGCGCTGGTGTATTCCGACAGTGGTCAGTCCTGCCCGCTGGACTGGTCAGTGAGTTTCGAATTTCGCGCCGCCACGCTCAAACGCTTCAATCCGCTGCCGTATCTTCTGCAATTGCTGCTTGAGGTCCACGGTCTGCGGGCTCAGAGCGGAGCGCTCTACAGTGTGCTGGCCGAACTGTATTCCAATGCCCTGGAGCATGGAGTGCTGGGGCTGGATTCGGCGCTCAAGCGCGATGCCTCGGGTTTTACCCGCTATTATCAACAACGCAATACACGCTTGGACGAGTTGCAGGACGGCTTCGTGCGGGTGCATTTGCAGGTGACACCCAAGGGCGAGGGCGGGTGCCTGACTGTTCGGGTTGAAGACAGCGGCAAGGGTTTCGATGTTGCGCGGGTGATGGAGCGGCCCGTCGATGGTGTCCGTCTGTCGGGACGTGGCGTCAGTCTGATCCGTCAGCTGGGCCACAATGCGAGTTGGTCCGACGATGGTCGAAGTGCCCGCGTGGAATTTTTCTGGGAGGCTCTGGCATAATCCACGCATTCTTGATCAAGGAGTGAGCAAGTGGCTGACACACACCTGGACCGCGACGTGCTGAACGCGTTGCAAGAGGTCATGGAGGATGAGTATCCGACGTTGCTGGATACCTTTCTCGCCGATTCCGAAGAGCGCTTGCGCGTCTTGCGAGAAGCTGAAGATGCCGCGCAACTCATGAATGCAGCCCATAGTTTCAAGGGCAGCAGCAGCAACATGGGCGCCATTCGCCTGGCTGAGTTGTGCCATGAGCTGGAGCAACGCGCCAAGCAAAAAAGCCTCGCTGGCATCGAAAAGCTGATCGGGGAAATTGACAGCGAATTCGCCATCGTGCGACCGCTCTATGAAGCGGAGCGTCAGCGTTCCCTCTCTGCCAATGAGACCGTCCGGCGCTTTTAGCGCCTGTCGCTCAAACCTGGCGCGACCTTTGCAATAATCTCCGTCAACTGTACCTACGATCCCAGTGCGGCGGAGACCGTTCCATGCCCGTTACCCCCAATATACTTCTTCAGGCCGCCGCGCAGGCCAAGACTCAAGCCGCTTCCGCCAATACACCGGCGCCGGCCGCTGAGCCTGGGGACAAGGCGTCCAGCTTCGCTCAGGTCTACGCCAATCAAGCCCGGAACAAACCCTCTGCAATGGGTGATGAATCGGCCAAGCCGATACGCGATAAAACGCCGGACAGCCCCGGCAAAAAGGACGTCAGCAACGACAAGTCTGCCGCCCCGGAACCTGCGGTTGCCGATAGCGGCAAATCCTTGCCCGCCGATAAACCGGCGCAGGCTGACGACAAGGCTGCCAGCGATGATGCGTCGGAGGCTGCCGAAACGCCGGTAGTCGACACCGCGCCGGTTGATCCAGCCCTCGATCCTTCGTTACTGCCACCGTTGCAGGCAGTGGTGGCAACCCCTGTTCCGCAAGCCCCTCCAGTGGTCGCCACCGTGGCGCCGCAGGTCGAAGCGCCAGTTGCTGCGGCAGTGACGGCGGCGCCAGTTGCTGCTGCAACGGCGGATAGCGATTTCGATCCCGAAGCGGATCCTCTCGATGCATTGCCGGCCGTGCGTATGGCCATGGAGCAGGGCGGCCATATTTCGGCTGCGAGTCAGGCCCAGCCCAAAGCGGCACCGACCTCGGCAGAGGCCCAGGCAGACGGCGAGTCAACCTCGGCGCAGACCTTTGCCGCAGGCATGGCGAGCATGCTCAATGTGCAAGCCGACAAGGACAGCACCGGCCAGGGCGGCGACAAGGCCTTCAGTGGTCTTGTCGATGACGGTCTCAAGGACCTGAAGTCCGCGAGTAGCGATACCCGGGTCGACGATTTCGCCAACCGTCTGGCGGCACTGACCCAGGCGGCCACGCCAAAAACCGCCAACGCATTGCCGGTGAATCAACCGATCGCCATGCATCAGAGCGGCTGGACCGAAGAAGTAGTGAACCGGGTCATGTACCTGTCCAGTGCCAATCTCAAGGCCGCCGACATCCAGTTGCAACCGGCTGAACTGGGGCGGCTGGACATTCGGGTGAACATGGTTCCGGATCAGCAGACCCAAGTGACGTTCATGAGCGCCCATCCAAGCGTTCGCGAAGCGCTGGACGGGCAGATGCATCGCTTGCGTGACATGTTTGCGCAGCAGGGCATGGGCCAGGTTGACGTCAATGTGTCTGACCAGTCCCGTGGCTGGCAGGGCCAAGGGCAGGAACAGGCTCAGCAGGGCCAAAGCCAGGGGGGACGCACCAACGCCAGCGGTGGTCGTCTCGATTCCATGGACGAAGAGCTTGCGCCAACAGCTGCCGAAGTAGCGGCCAGCACCACCAGCGTCATTGGCTCCAGCGCCGTCGATTATTACGCCTGATAATTCGCGGCGCCCCCTAAAAGATCGCAGCCTTCGGCAGCTCCTTGGATGTACACATTCCAATGGAGCTGCCGGAGGCTGCGATCTTTTGATTTTCGGCCACGGTCGACTGTCCTTCCAGTTTTCCCTCAGACATTTCTGGCATAACACTTGCTCTTGCCTTGGCGTGCGACTGTGAAAACCCGAATAGTGACGGATTATTGGCATGGCGAAGAGCGAAGCAGCAGTAAAAGACCCCGCAACCAAAGGCAAACTCAAGCTGATCATTGTGATCGTGGTGGCCCTGCTACTGGCGATCGGTTTGTCCGTGGGAGCGACCTGGTTCTTCATGCACAGCGCCCAGAGCAAGCCTGCCGCTGCGGCTGAAACCGCCCCGGTCGGCAAGCAGCCAGCGATTTTCGAGCCCATGGCTCCAGCCTTCGTGGCCAACTACAACCAGAACGGCCGTCAGCGCTACATGCAGGTGAGCATTACCATGCAGGGTCGCAATCAGGCCGATCTGGAAGCGCTCAAAGTCCACATGCCCGTCATCCGCAATAACCTGGTCATGCTGTTCTCCGGGCAGGACTTCGCCACCCTGGCGTCGCCGGTCGGCCAGGAAATGTTGCGTCAGAAAGCCACGGCCAGCGTCCAGGAAGTGGCGCAGAAAGAACTCGGCAAAGTGGTCATCGAACAGTTGCTTTTCACTAATTTCGTACTGCAGTAGGAACACGACATGGCCGTGCAGGACCTGCTGTCCCAGGATGAGATCGATGCGCTGTTGCATGGTGTCGACGATGGTCTGGTACAGACCGATACCGCTGCTGAACCCGGCAGTGTCAAAAGCTACGACCTGACCAGCCAGGATCGCATCGTCCGTGGACGCATGCCGACCCTGGAAATGATCAACGAGCGTTTCGCCCGTTACACCCGCATCAGCATGTTCAACATGCTGCGCCGCTCGGCGGACGTTGCCGTCGGTGGCGTGCAGGTGATGAAGTTCGGCGAATACGTGCACTCGCTTTACGTGCCGACCAGCCTCAACCTGGTCAAGATCAAACCGTTGCGCGGCACCGCACTGTTCATCCTCGACGCCAAACTGGTGTTCAAACTGGTGGACAACTTCTTCGGCGGCGACGGCCGTCACGCGAAGATCGAAGGGCGTGAATTCACCCCTACTGAACTGCGTGTGGTGCGCATGGTGCTGGAACAGGCCTTCGTCGATTTGAAGGAAGCCTGGCAGGCGATCATGGAAGTGAACTTCGAGTACATCAACTCGGAAGTGAACCCGGCCATGGCCAATATCGTCGGCCCGAGCGAAGCGATTGTGGTGTCGACCTTCCACATCGAACTCGATGGCGGTGGCGGCGACCTGCACGTGACCATGCCGTACTCGATGATCGAACCTGTACGCGAAATGCTCGACGCCGGCTTCCAGTCGGACCTCGACGATCAGGACGAACGCTGGGTCAACGCCTTGCGCCAGGACGTGCTGGACGTTGACGTACCGATCGGTGCCACGGTTGCCCGTCGCCAGTTGCGCCTGCGGGACATTTTGCACATGCAGCCGGGAGACATTATCCCGGTCGAGATGCCGGAAGAGATGATCATGCGCGCCAACGGCGTGCCTGCGTTCAAGGTCAAGATGGGGTCGCACAAAGGCAACCTCGCGTTGCAAGTGATCGAGCCGATCGAGCGCCGCTAACCGGCGCTCCAAACCCCCTGTGCTTTTAACTGACGGCTCCTGATTGAATGGATGCCCGCCGAGGACAAATTGATGGCTAACGATATGAACACCCAGGACGACCAGGCGCTGGCCGATGAATGGGCTGCTGCCCTGGAAGAAACCGGCGACGCCGGGCAGGACGACATCGACGCCTTGCTGGCCGCCGACGCCGCCAGTTCGCCGTCCAACCGTCTGCCGATGGAAGAGTTCGGCAGCGTGCCTAAAAACAACGAACCGGTCACCCTGGACGGTCCGAACCTGGACGTGATTCTCGATATCCCGGTGTCGATTTCCATGGAAGTTGGCAGCACCGACATCAATATCCGCAACCTGCTGCAGCTTAACCAGGGGTCGGTGATCGAGCTCGATCGTCTGGCCGGTGAACCGCTGGACGTGTTGGTCAACGGCACGCTCATCGCCCACGGTGAAGTGGTGGTGGTCAACGAGAAGTTCGGCATCCGCCTGACCGACGTGATCAGCCCAAGCGAACGCATCAAGAAGCTGCGCTGAGTGAAAAAGGTTCTGGGGTTAGCGCTTGCCTTGCCGTTCAGCGTTATGGCTGCCGAGCCGGTGGCGACGGCTGCCAGCGCCGCTGCACCCGCGGTCAGCAGCGGTGTAGCCGGGCAATTGACACAGTTGGTGTTCGGTTTGCTGCTGGTGCTGGGGTTGATCTTCTTCCTCGCCTGGTTGCTGCGTCGGGTGCAACAGGCCGGGCCGGCCGGCAAGGGGCAGGTGATCGAGCTGATCGGTTCCCGCGCGCTCGGCCCGCGTGACCGTCTGATGCTGGTGCAGGTCGGCAACGAGCAGATTCTGCTTGGCTTGAGCCCCGGCACCATCACCGCGTTGCATGTGCTCAAGGAGCCGGTGCAAGTGCCCAGCGGGACTGAAAAAGCGACCCCCGAGTTTGCCCAGCGCCTGATGGAGCTGATGGGCAAGGATCAGAAGGATAAGAAGTAATGGGTGCGTTACGCATCGTCTTGACGCTGGCCCTGATGCTGGCCGCGCCGCTGGCGTTCGCCGCCGATCCGTTGTCGATCCCGGCGATCACCCTGGGTACCAATGCCGAAGGCGCTCAGGAATATTCGGTCAGCCTGCAAATTCTGCTGATCATGACGGCGCTGAGTTTTATCCCGGCGTTCGTCATGCTGATGACCAGTTTCACCCGGATCATCATCGTCTTCTCGATCCTGCGTCAGGCCCTGGGCCTGCAGCAGACACCGTCTAACCAAATCCTCACGGGCATGGCGCTGTTCCTGACGCTGTTCATCATGGCGCCGGTATTCGACCGGGTTAATCAGGACGCCTTGCAGCCGTATCTGGCGGAGAAACTCACCGCTCAAGATGCCGTGGCCAAGGCGCAGGTGCCGATCAAGGACTTCATGCTCGCCCAGACCCGCAGCAGCGATCTGGAGTTGTTCATGCGCTTGTCCAAGCGCACTGATATCGCGTCGCCGGATCAGGCGCCGCTGACGATTCTGGTTCCGGCGTTCGTCACGTCCGAACTGAAAACCGCGTTCCAGATTGGCTTCATGATCTTCATTCCGTTCCTGATCATCGACCTGGTCGTGGCCAGTGTCCTGATGGCGATGGGTATGATGATGCTCTCGCCGCTGATCATTTCCCTGCCGTTCAAGATCATGCTGTTTGTGCTGGTGGATGGCTGGGCGTTGATCATCGGTACGCTGGCGAGCAGCTTCGGCGGTGTATCGCCATGACGCCAGAAGTTGCGGTAGACATCTTCCGGGAAGCGCTGTGGCTGACCACCATGATGGTTGCCGTGCTGGTGATTCCGAGTTTGCTCGTGGGCCTGTTGGTGGCGATGTTCCAGGCCGCTACGCAGATCAACGAACAGACCCTGAGCTTTCTGCCGCGTCTGCTGGTGATGCTGGTGACGTTGATCGTCGCCGGTCCGTGGCTGGTGCAGACCTTCATGGAATACATCCTGCAGTTGTACGGCAGTATTCCTCAGGTCATCGGCTAAACCATGTCGCTGCTCCAGCTGACCGATACCCAGATCAGTACCTGGGTGGCGACGTTCATGCTGCCGCTGTTTCGTATCGGTGCCTTGCTGATGGTCATGCCGGTTTTCGGCACGACCCTGGTGCCCACGCGGGTGCGCCTTTATTTCGCCTTGGCGATTACGTTGGTCATCGCTCCCGGCCTGCCGCCGATGCCGCCGGTCAATGCGCTGGACTTGAGCGGGCTGCTGCTGATTGCCGAGCAGATCCTCGTCGGTGCAGTGTTGGGTTTCTCCTTGCAGCTGTTCTTCCAGGCCTTTGTGGTCGCGGGTCAGATCGTCTCCATTCAGATGGGCATGGGCTTTGCTTCGATGATCGACCCTACCAACGGCGTCTCGGTGGCGGTGATCGGGCAGTTCTTCACCATGCTGGTGACGCTGTTGTTCCTGTCGATGAATGGCCATCTGGTGGTATTCGAAGTCCTCACTGAAAGCTTCACTACGCTGCCGGTCGGTAGCGGGTTGATGGTCAATCATTTCTGGGAGCTGGCCGGCAAGCTCGGCTGGGTCCTCGGTGCCGCGCTGTTGCTGGTGTTGCCAGCGATCACTGCGTTGCTGGTGGTCAACATCGCCTTTGGCGTGATGACCCGGGCTGCGCCACAGCTGAACATCTTTTCCATCGGCTTCCCGCTGACGCTGGTACTCGGGCTTTTCATCGTCTGGGTCGGGCTGGCGGACATTATCAATCAGTATCAACCGCTGGCTTCCGAGGCCTTGCAGTTGTTACGCGAACTGGCACGGGCGCGCTGAGTCATGGCTGAGAGCGAAAGCGGTCAGGACAAAACAGAAGACCCCACGGACAAAAAGAAAAAGGACGCCCGTGAGAAGGGAGAGATTGCGCGCTCCAAAGAGCTGAATACCCTGGCGATCATGCTCGCCGGCGCTGGTGGCCTGCTGATTTTCGGTGGTGCGCTGGCGCAGGACCTGATGGAACTGATGCGCCTGAACTTCTCGCTGTCGCGGGAGGTGCTGTTGGATCAGCGCTCCATGGGCATCTATCTGCTGCACTCGGGGCAGATTGCCTTGCTGGCGATTCAGCCAGTGATGATCACTTTATTGCTCGCTGCTCTGATCGGGCCGATTTCGCTGGGTGGCTGGTTGTTCTCCGCCGGCACCATGGCGCCCAAGTTCAGTCGCATGAACCCCGGCGCCGGCCTCAAGCGCATGTTCTCGTCCAAGGCCATAGCGGAACTGCTTAAGGCCCTCGCAAAATTTTTCATCGTGTTGTTCGTGGCCCTGGCGGTGTTGTCCTCGGACATCGATGACCTGCTGCGCATCGCCCATGAGCCCTTGGACATGGCGATCATTCACAGCCTGCAAGTGGTCGGCTGGAGCACCCTGTGGATGGCCTGCGGGCTGATCATCATCGCCGCCGTGGACGTGCCGATACAGCTCTGGGAAAGCATCAAGAAACTGAAGATGACCAAGCAGGAAGTGCGCGACGAGCACAAAGACCAGGAAGGACGGCCGGAGGTCAAACAACGGATTCGCCAGCTGCAGCGCGAAATGTCCCAGCGCCGGATGATGGCGGCGATCCCCGACGCCGATGTGGTGATCACCAACCCGACCCACTACGCCGTAGCGCTCAAGTACGACCCGGACAAGGGTGGGGCGCCGATGCTGATCGCCAAGGGCAGCGACTTCCTTGCCTTGAAGATCCGTGAAATCGCTGTGGCCAACGAAGTGCTGCTGCTTGAGTCGCCGGCACTGGCGCGTTCGATTTACTACTCCACCGAGCTTGACCAGGAAATTCCCGGCGGGCTCTACCTTGCCGTCGCCCAGGTGCTCGCTTACGTCTACCAGATCCGCCAGCATCGCGCCGGCAAGGGTAAGCGCCCGGATCCGCTCAAGGACGACCTGCCGATTCCGCCGGATTTGCGGCGCGATTCCTGAGAGCCGCCGTCCGTCTGAAAACGCTATGTACCTGTTAGTTCTGACAGTAGACACACTTCCTCTTAAGCGTTGTCATGGCCTTGGGAATTCTCCCGTTCGATGTCCTTGCTATGGTCGTTCAATGAGTGGATTGATCACTATGGATGGGCGTTCATTTAGGCATTTGAGGTTACGGTCATGGCAGAGCGTGAATACAGAAAGCTTCAAGGGATGGCGTTGGAATTTGTTTCGGGAGTCCTGGAGGAGGATCCGCTCGAGCGCACGATCAGTTACTCGGCTACGTTCGGCATGACGCTGGACTTTACGCATTTTGTGCAGATGGCCAATGCATATATTCCGGGTTATCTGAACAGCCCTATCAATGCGATTCGCCCCGAACTGGACGGGTTCGGCTACCACTATGCATACAATTACTTCTTCGGTGCTGCTGGCAATATTGGTGATAACCGCGCGTTGTTCGATGTCTTCACATCCCCTCGTTATTACATGGATCAGTGGTCAAGTGGAGGGCTGGAGGAGTGTTATCACAAACCGCAATTCAGTGTGGTCGATGGCCGTTTGCAAGTTGTTGCGCGCAAGGACTTTCGTTGGGAGGACAAGCGTGAGATCAACGTCGAAGACCTGCCGGTCATTCCCTTTCAATGGGCGCTTAACCTCATGCTGGGGCACGACCTTTCTGGTCAGAAGGCACCTTTAACCATCGTGGTGCTCGGTTACGCTGAGGAGGATTTTGTAGAGGTGGAAGGTCTTCAAATGCATAGAGGTACGCGGTACATGGTCGGCAAGTCGCTTCATCTCGGTCCGATCCACAAAGAGCAGATTCTGACGGCGCGTTAATCCCTTTTGTAGCAGCTGTCGAGCCTGCGAGGCTGCGTCCGGCGGCGCAGCAGCCGTGAAACCTTACGAGGAGTTCGTCGAGCGCGATCCCGCCTCGAACGCTCGACAGCTGCTACAAAAGCTCAATAAATCCCTCTATTCCCCGCCTCCGCAAAAGTTGGAAGGCTTCTTGCAGTACCCGTCCCGCGCCCGCTTTCGGCGTCAAAAAGTTTGCTTCAAGGAACGGGGAATACCGGTGGATCGCTCTCAGTTACTCAACAGTGCTCGCACAAACGTTGCCGACTTAAGTCGGGGCAATCTGGGTGTGCCGTTGCTGCTGCTGGTCATGCTGGCGATGATGATGTTGCCGATCCCGCCGTTCCTGCTGGACGTGTTCTTCACCTTCAACATTGCCTTGTCGATCGTGGTGTTGCTGGTCTGCGTTTATGCCTTGCGACCGCTGGATTTCGCGGTGTTTCCGACCATTCTACTGGTGGCGACGCTACTGCGGCTGGCGTTGAACGTGGCCTCCACGCGGGTGGTGATGCTCCACGGTCAGGACGGTCACGCCTCCGCCGGTAAGGTGATCCAGGCCTTCGGCGAGGTGGTGATCGGCGGTAACTACGTGGTCGGTATCGTCGTCTTCGCGATTTTGATGATCATCAACTTCGTCGTGGTGACCAAGGGTGCCGGGCGGATTTCCGAGGTGAGTGCGCGTTTCACCCTCGATGCGATGCCCGGTAAACAAATGGCGATCGACGCCGACCTCAACGCTGGTCTGATCGATCAGGCTCAGGCCAAGGCCCGTCGTTCGGAAGTCGCCCAAGAGGCGGAGTTCTACGGTTCCATGGACGGTGCCAGCAAGTTCGTTCGCGGTGACGCCATTGCCGGCCTGCTGATTCTGTTCATCAACCTGATCGGCGGCATGGCGGTCGGTATCTTCCAGCACGGCATGACCTTCGGCGATGCCGGTCGGGTGTACGCCTTGTTGACCATCGGTGACGGTTTGGTGGCGCAATTGCCATCACTGCTGTTGTCGACTGCCGCAGCGATCATGGTGACTCGTGCGTCCGGCTCGGAAGACATGGGCAAACAGATCAATCGCCAGATGTTCGCCTCGCCGAAAGCGTTGGCAGTGGCGGCGGGTATTATGGCGGTCATGGGCCTGGTGCCCGGCATGCCACACTTCTCCTTTCTCAGCATGGCGGCCCTGGCGGCCGGCGGCGCGTACCTGTTCTGGAAGAAGCAGAACGTGGTCAAGGTTCAAGCTTTGCAGGAGGTCAAGCGTCAACAGGAACTGCTGCCATCGCCGGCTCGCGCTCAGGAAACCAAGGAGCTTGGCTGGGATGACGTCACTCCGATCGACATGATCGGCCTGGAAGTCGGCTACCGGCTGATTCCGCTGGTGGACCGCAATCAGGGTGGTCAGTTGCTGGCGCGGATCAAGGGTGTGCGCAAGAAGCTGTCCCAGGATCTGGGCTTCCTGATGCCGACCGTGCATATCCGTGACAACCTCGACCTGGCGCCGAGCGCCTACCGCCTGACCCTGATGGGGGTGATCCTGGCTGAAGCGGAGATTTACCCGGACCGCGAACTGGCGATCAACCCGGGGCAGGTCTACGGTACGCTCAGCGGCATTACCGCCAAAGATCCGGCTTTCGGTCTGGAGGCGGTCTGGATCGAAGTCAGCCAGCGTGCCCAGGCGCAATCCCTCGGTTACACCGTGGTCGATGCCAGTACGGTAGTGGCAACCCACTTGAACCAGATTCTGTACAAACACTCGAGCGAGTTGATCGGTCACGAAGAAGTGCAGCAGCTCATGCAATTGTTGGCCAAAAGCTCGCCAAAACTGGCCGAAGAGCTGGTGCCGGGTGTGGTGTCTCTGTCGCAGCTGCTCAAAGTATTGCAGGCGTTGCTGGCCGAGCAGGTGCCAGTACGGGACATTCGCAGCATTGCCGAAGCCATCGCAAACAATGCCAGCAAGAGTCAAGATACTGCCGCGCTGGTGGCCGCGGTTCGCGTTGGCGTATCCCGCGCAATCGTCCAAAGCATTGTAGGCACTGACTCCGAGCTGCCAGTGATCACCCTGGAGCCAAGGTTGGAACAAATATTGCTCAATAGTCTTCAGAAGGCAGGACAAGGCTCGGAAGAGGGTGTTCTGCTGGAGCCAAGCATGGCTGAGAAACTGCAACGCTCGTTGATCGATGCGGCGCAGCGTCAGGAAATGCAAGGTCAACCGGTGATTCTGTTGGTAGCCGGTCCGGTTCGCGCGATGCTGTCGCGATTCGGCCGATTGGCAGTCCCGGGTTTGCATGTGTTGGCTTACCAGGAAATTCCTGACAACAAGCAAGTGACCATCGTTGCGACAGTAGGGCCCAACGGCTGAGGTAGTGGTTTATGCAAGTTAAGCGTTTTTTCGCCGCCGATATGCGTCAGGCCATGAAACTGGTTCGTGATGAGCTGGGCGGTGATGCCGCCATCATTGGCAACCGCCGGATCGCCGGTGGTGTCGAGCTGACGGCTGCCCTGGATTACAAGTTGTCGGCGCTGGCCCCGCGCGTTCCGAACATGGAACTCGAAGACGAGCTGCGCAAGACCCAATCGCGGATCGTCACCGCCCAGGCCGAACTGAGCCTGCGCAGCGATGGCGAGAGCGATAAGTCCACCAATCGCCAATTGTTCGCCGGCCTGCCACTGACCGCCGCCGAGCCGCTGATCGAGCCAACCTACACCGAACCCCGTCGTCCTGCACCGGCTGCGGCACCTGCCTCCGGTGGCGTCGACCCACGGGCGTTCGACTCGATGCGTTTCGAACTCAACAGCCTGCGCGAACTGATGGAAGTGCAACTCGGCTCCCTGGCCTGGAATCAGCTGCAAGGCAGCCGTCCGGCCCAGGCCAATCTTTGGCGTCGCCTGCAACGCATCGGTCTGTCCGGCCCGTTGTCGCGTGATTTGCTGGCGCTGATTACCGATATTGAAGAACCTCGTCAGGCCTGGCGCATGTTGCTGGCACACCTGGCGCGGATGATCGCCACACCGGAAGTCGAGCCTTTGGAAGAGGGCGGCGTGATTGCCATGGTCGGCCCCGCCGGCATGGGCAAGACCACCACCCTGGCCAAACTCGCGGCCCGTTACGTGCTCAAGTACGGCGCGCAGAATATCGCGCTGGTCAGCATGGACAGCTACCGTATTGGTGCTCAGGAACAACTCAAGACGTTGGGCCGGATCCTCAATGTGTCGGTGACGCATGTCGATCCGGGCCAATCGCTGGTGCAGGCGCTGGAGCCCTTGCTGCGCAAACGCGTGGTGCTGATCGATACCGCGGGCCTTCAGGCCAGCGATCCGGCACTGCGCATGCAGCTCGAAAGCCTGGCTGGTCGTGGCATCAAATCAAAAAATTATCTGGTGTTGGCAACCACCAGCCAGAAACAGGTTCTAACGGCCGCTTATCACAGTTACAAGCGTTGTGGGCTCGCTGGCTGCATCCTGACTAAACTGGATGAAACGGCAAGTCTGGGCGAGGTGTTGAGCCTGGCCATCAGTCATGAATTGCCGGTGGCCTACCTGACCGATGGCCCGCGGATTCCGGATGATTTGCATCTACCGCGTCGTCATCAGTTGGTCAGTCGCGCCGTCAGCGTGCAAATGCAAGAAGAACCCAGCGAAGAAGCCATGGCTGACATGTTCGCTGATATTTACCACAGCCCGACCAAGCAGGTCGGCTGAGGTATTAATGAACAGTTTTTGTACCTACATCGATGGTCTGCCATGCATTGTTCAGTTAGTGAACGCGCAGCCAGTAATGTGGCCTCCGTCTAAGTAAGACAAGGTAAAGAAAATTCATGGGCAGCATGCATCCCGTACAGGTGATCGCGGTGACCGGCGGCAAAGGTGGCGTCGGGAAGACTAACGTGTCAGTGAACTTGTCCCTGGCTCTAGCTGAGCTCGGCCGGCGCGTCATGCTGTTGGACGCCGATCTGGGGCTGGCGAACGTCGACGTCCTGCTGGGACTGACACCCAAACGTACTTTGGCCGACGTGATCGAAGGCCGCTGCGAGCTGCGCGACGTACTGTTGCAAGGCCCTGGCGGCATTCGCATCGTCCCGGCCGCGTCCGGCACACAGAGCATGGTTCATTTGAGCCCGGCCCAACACGCCGGCCTGATCCAGGCGTTCAGCGATATCGGCGACAACCTCGACGTGCTGGTGATCGACACCGCTGCGGGCATTGGAGACTCGGTCGTCAGTTTCGTTCGCGCAGCGCAAGAAGTCTTGCTGGTGGTCTGCGACGAACCGACCTCGATCACAGATGCCTACGCACTGATCAAACTGCTGAACCGCGATTACGGCATGAACCGCTTCCGGGTCCTGGCCAACATGGCCCAGAGCCCGCAGGAAGGTCGCAACCTGTTCGCCAAGTTGACCAAGGTCACGGATCGCTTCCTTGACGTCGCCTTACAATACGTCGGCGCGGTGCCTTACGACGAAAGTGTGCGCAAGGCTGTGCAGAAGCAGCGCGCCGTTTACGAAGCCTTCCCGCGGTCCAAGTGCTCACTGGCGTTCAAGGCCATTGCACAGAAGGTCGATACCTGGCCGCTGCCTGCCAACCCGCGTGGGCACCTGGAGTTTTTCGTCGAGCGCCTCGTGCAACAAACGGCAGGACCCGTGCTATGACAGCCAGTGGCTACAACCTCTACAAGAAGTCGGCACGTGACGCGCAGTACGAGCTGATCGAGCGTTACGCGCCACTGGTTAAACGCATTGCCTACCACTTGCTGGCGCGTCTGCCAGCCAGTGTTCAGGTGGAAGATCTGATCCAGGCCGGGATGATCGGCCTGCTTGAAGTGTCGACCAAATACGACGCCAGCAAAGGCGCGAGTTTCGAGACGTACGCGGGCATTCGAATCCGTGGCGCGATGCTCGATGAAGTACGCAAGGGGGACTGGGCGCCACGTTCGGTCCACCGCAATACCCGGATGGTCAGCGACGCCATTCGCTCGATTGAAGCTAAAACCGGCCGTGACGCTAAAGATCACGAGGTTGCGGCCGAACTCCAATTGAGTCTCGACGATTATTACGGGATTTTGAACGACACCCTGGGCAGCCGCTTATTCAGTTTCGACGATCTGTTGCAGGACGGCGAACACGAAGGGCTGCACGAGGATGGCGCCAGTGCTCATCTGGAGCCGTCGCGCGATCTGGAAGATGAACGCTTCCAGGCAGCGCTGGCGGACGCGATTGCCAATTTGCCGGAGCGTGAGCGACTGGTGTTGGCGCTGTACTACGACGAAGAGTTGAATCTCAAGGAAATCGGTGAGGTCCTGGGGGTCAGCGAATCTCGGGTCAGCCAGTTACACAGCCAGTGCGCGGCCCGTTTGCGGGGGCGTTTGGGGGAGTGGCGAGCGCGCTGAAGGCAGTGTGGGGACACTGCGAACGCGGCTGGTGGGGTGTTGAACCGTACCGGTCCCGATCTGTTGTGCTCCAGACAGTCATTGAGTGCTTTGCCGGATTGATTGAAATGGCGCGTCCAGGTGCTGGGCGCGTTTAAGACTGCTTGGAGGTCGAATTGGACAAGAACATGAAAATCCTCATCGTTGATGACTTCTCAACGATGCGGCGGATCATTAAAAACCTGTTGCGTGACCTTGGGTTCACCAACACGGTCGAGGCCGACGATGGCACTACTGCCATTCCGGTTCTCAACAGCGGCAGCATCGACTTTCTGGTAACAGACTGGAACATGCCTGGCATGACCGGTATCGATCTGCTGCGCCACGTGCGTGCCGATGAAAAGCTCAAGCACCTGCCGGTGCTGATGGTGACCGCTGAAGCCAAGCGCGAGCAGATCATCGAGGCAGCCCAAGCCGGTGTTAACGGCTATGTGGTCAAGCCTTTCACGGCCCAGGCGTTAAAAGAAAAAATCGAGAAGATTTTCGAACGCATCGGTTGATGTGCGAAGCCACTGCGCCACGGGGGAGCTATGGAGCATAACGAGTCTTCACAGGGCGATTTCGAATCGACTCTGAAAAAACACGCGGTCGAACTGGTCGAAAGCCTTGAAAAAGGCAGGTTCGGCGACGCTGTGCAACTGATCCATGAGCTCAATCAGACCCGTGACCGTGGCCTGTATCAGGAAGTGGGCAAGCTCACTCGCGAGCTGCATAGCGCGATCGTCAATTTCCAGATTGACCCGCACATGCCACAAGCCGAGGAAGTCTCGCAGATCACGGATGCCACCGAGCGTCTGGGGTATGTGGTCAAGCTGACCGAGGCTGCTGCCAACCGCACCATGGACCTGGTGGAAAACGCCACGCCGCTGGTCAACGGCCTGAGCAACGAAGCCCAAGCCTTGAGCACCGACTGGGGACGGTTCATGCGTCGCGAAGTCGGGGCTGAAGAGTTCCGCGAGCTGGCCCGGCGAGTCGACGGTTTCCTGACACGCAGCAGCGAAGACAATCGCGTTGTGTCGAGCAACCTCAACGACATTCTGCTCGCTCAGGATTACCAGGACCTCACCGGTCAGGTGATCAAGCGCGTGACCCAATTGGTCACCGAAGTTGAAAGCAACCTGCTCAAGCTCGTGCTTATGGCCAGTCAGGTGGACCGCTTTGCGGGCATCGAACATGACCGTGAAGCGATGCTGGCAGAAAAAGATCCGCAAAAACATCTCTCTCAGGGTGAAGGTCCGCAGATTCATGCCGATAAAAGAGAAGACGTTGTGTCCGGTCAGGACGATGTAGACGATTTGCTTTCCAGCCTTGGATTCTAGGAGCACCCCTACACATGAGCTTCGGCGCCGATGAAGAGATCCTTCAGGATTTCCTGGTTGAGGCCGGCGAGATTCTAGAGCAACTGTCCGAACAGCTGGTCGAGCTTGAAAGCCGACCTGATGATGCGGACTTGCTCAATGCAATTTTTCGCGGTTTTCACACTGTAAAAGGAGGCGCCGGCTTCCTCCAGCTCAACGAGCTGGTGGAGTGCTGTCACATCGCCGAGAACGTGTTCGACATCCTGCGCAAGGGTGAACGTCGCGTCGACTCGGAACTGATGGACGTGGTTCTCGAAGCGCTGGATGCGGTGAACGGCATGTTTACCGAAGTCCGCGAGCGCACCCCGATCACGGCTGCCACGCCTGAACTGCTGGCAGCTCTGGCCCGTCTGGCCGAGCCGCAAACCGCCGATGAAACGGCACCGGTCGCCGAGGTGGTGGAAGAACCTGCCGCCGAGAGCGAATCGGGTGACATCACCGATAACGAATTCGAACAACTGCTGGACTCGCTGAACGCCGTCAAGGCTCAGGCAGAAGCCCCGGCGGCTGTGCCGGCGCCGAGCAGCAATGCAGCGGGCAGCGACGAAATTACCGATGCCGAGTTCGAGTCGTTGCTCGATCAACTGCACGGTAAAGGCCAGTTCGCCGTCGATGCGGTGGCCCCGGCGCCAGCCGCACCGGCTGCCCCGAAAGCGGCAGGCGACAGCTCCGATATCACCGACGACGAGTTCGAAGCACTGCTCGATCAGCTGCACGGCAAGGGTAACTTTGCCGTTGATGCGCTGGAATCGGCCATTGCTGCGGTGCCGGCCCCGGCTGCGCCCACCGCTAAAGCGGCTGGGGGCGATCTGATCTCCGATCACGAGTTCGAATCGCTGCTCGACGAATTGCACGGCAAAGGCAAGTTCACTGAAGTCGGTACCGCGTCGGGCGCCAGCGCTTCGGTTGCGGCGCCCATTGCCAAGGCTGTTGCACCGAAACCCGTTGCCAAAGCGCCCGAGCCTAAAGCCGAAGCGCCGAAGCCTGCCGCTGCTGCTGCCCCGGCTCCGGCTCGTGCTCCGTCCGCGCCGCCACCGGAAAAACCGGCCAGCGAAGCCGAGACCACCGTGCGGGTCGATACCGCGCGTCTCGACGAAATCATGAACATGGTCGGCGAGTTGGTACTGGTGCGTAACCGCTTGGTCCGTCTGGGCCTCAACAGCGGCGACGAAGCCATGTCCAAGGCCGTGTCGAACCTCGACGTGGTCACGGCCGACCTGCAAACCGCGGTCATGAAGACCCGGATGCAACCGATCAAGAAGGTCTTCGGGCGCTTCCCGCGTCTGGTTCGCGACCTGGCTCGCCAGCTCAAGAAAGAGATCAACCTGGAACTGGTCGGCGAAGAAACCGACCTCGACAAGAACCTCGTCGAGGCCCTGGCCGACCCGCTGGTCCACTTGGTGCGCAACTCGGTCGACCACGGTATTGAAGAGCCGGCCGAGCGTGAAGCGATGGGCAAGCCTCGCAGCGGCAAGGTGATCCTGTCCGCTGAACAGGAAGGCGACCACATCCTGCTGTCGATTTCCGATGACGGCAAGGGCATGGACGCCGATGTTCTGCGCGGCATTGCCGTGAAGAAAGGCTTGATGGACAAGGATGCAGCGGATCGCCTCAGCGAAACCGATTGCTTCAACCTGATCTTCGCGCCGGGTTTCTCGACCAAGACCGAAATTTCCGATGTCTCCGGACGCGGCGTGGGCATGGACGTGGTGAAAACCAAAATCGCCCAGCTCAACGGCACCATCAATATCTATTCGACCAAGGGCAAGGGCTCGAAGATCGTCATCAAGGTCCCGTTGACCCTGGCGATCATGCCGACGCTGATGGTCATGCTGGGCAACCAGGCGTTTGCGTTCCCGCTGGTGAACGTCAACGAGATCTTCCACCTCGACCTGTCGCGCACCAACGTGGTGGACGGCCAGGAAGTGGTGATCGTGCGGGACAAGGCGCTGCCATTGTTCTACCTCAAACGCTGGCTGGTCAGCTCCGCCGCTCATGAAGAGCAGCGCGAAGGCCATGTGGTGATCCTTTCGGTGGGCACTCAGCGGATCGGCTTCGTCGTCGATCAACTGGTGGGCCAGGAAGAAGTGGTCATCAAGCCATTGGGCAAAATGCTCCAGGGAACCCCGGGCATGTCCGGCGCCACCATCACCGGTGACGGCCGCATTGCGCTGATTCTCGATGTTCCGAGCATGCTCAAGCGTTACGCCGCACGGCGTATTTGATTCTGGTGGAGCGGGGCGACTGAGCCTCGCTCCGTCTAACGGAGTGTTTATGGCAGTTAAAGTCCTGGTGGTGGACGATTCGGGGTTTTTCCGCCGCCGCGTCTCGGAAATTCTTTCAGCGGATCCGAATATCCAGGTCGTCGGCACGGCGACCAACGGAAAAGAGGCGATTGATCAGGCGCTGGCCCTCAAGCCAGACGTAATCACCATGGATTACGAGATGCCGATGATGGATGGCATCACGGCAGTGCGGCACATCATGCAGCGCTGCCCGACCCCGGTGTTGATGTTCTCCTCGCTGACCCACGAAGGCGCTCGGGTAACCCTCGACGCGCTGGACGCTGGCGCGGTGGATTTCCTGCCGAAAAATTTCGAAGACATCTCCCGTAACCCGGAGAAGGTCAAGCAACTGCTGTGCGAGAAGATTCTCAGCATCTCGCGCAGTAACCGTCGCGCCAACACCTACAGCGCTCCGGCACCTGTCGCCGCACCCGCCCCGACGCCTGCACCTGCCAGCGTCAGCAGCTACGGCAGCAGTGCGCCTGCGCGTCCGGCACCGGCTCCGATTCCGGCGCGTACGTACGCGCCAGCCTCGTCGTCGCCAACGCCGAAACGCAAAGCCTACAAACTGGTCGCCATCGGTACGTCCACTGGCGGCCCGGTTGCCCTGCAGCGGGTTCTGACCCAATTGCCGGCCAATTTCCCCGCACCGATCGTATTGATCCAGCACATGCCAGCTGCCTTTACCAAGGCCTTTGCCGAGCGTCTGGACAAGCTCTGCCGCATCAGCGTCAAGGAAGCCGAGGATGGCGACATCCTGCGTCCGGGCCTGGCGCTGCTGGCGCCGGGTGGCAAGCAAATGATGATCGACGGCCGTGGCGCGGTGAAGATCCTCCCGGGCGACGAACGTCTGAACTACAAGCCGTGCGTGGACATCACCTTTGGTTCCGCGGCCAAGTCTTACGGTGACAAAGTTTTGGCGGTCGTATTGACCGGCATGGGCGCCGATGGTCGCGAAGGCGCGCGTCTGCTCAAGCAGGGCGGCAGCTCGATCTGGGCTCAGGATGAAGCCAGCTGCGTGATCTACGGCATGCCGATGGCCATCGTCAAAGCCGAACTCGCCGACGCGGTGTACGGGCTGGACGATATCGGCAAGCATCTGGTCGAGGCTTGTATTTGATGGATGTTTTAAGCCTCATCGGGATCATCATGGCGTTCGTCGCCATCATTGGCGGCAACTACCTTGAAGGCGGCCACCTCGGCGCCTTGGCCAACGGCCCGGCGGCGTTGATCGTTATCGGCGGAACCGTCGGTGCGGCGCTGCTGCAGTCACCGATGAGCGCCTTCAAGCGCTCCATGCAGATACTGGCCTGGATCCTGTTCCCTCCACGCATCGACCTCGCCGGTGGCGTCGATCGCGTCGTCAACTGGAGCCTGACCGCACGCAAGGAAGGCCTGCTGGGTCTGGAAGGGGTGGCCGACGCCGAACCTGACAACTACTCGCGCAAAGGTCTGCAACTGCTGGTGGACGGCGCCGAGCCGGAAGCGATTCGCAGCATCCTGGAAGTGGATTTCTACACTCAGGAAAGCCGCGACATCGAAGCCGCCAAAGTCTTCGAAAGCATGGGCGGCTACGCGCCGACCATCGGCATCATCGGTGCGGTGATGGGCCTGATCCACGTGATGGGCAACCTGGCCGATCCATCGCAACTGGGTAGCGGCATTGCCGTGGCCTTCGTCGCGACCATCTACGGCGTGGCCAGTGCCAACCTGGTGCTGCTGCCGATTGCCGCCAAACTCAAGTCCGTCGCTTTGCGGCAGTCGCGTTATCGCGAAATGTTGTTGGAAGGCATTCTGTCGATCGCCGAAGGTGAAAACCCTCGCTCTATTGAGTTGAAGCTTCAGGGCTTCATGGATTGATGGGGGTAATGGACTATGGCTCGTCGTCGGCAACCTGAAGAACATGTAAACCATGAGCGTTGGCTGGTTTCATACGCCGACTTCATTACGTTGCTGTTCGCTTTCTTCGTGGTGATGTACTCGATCTCTTCGATCAACGAAGGCAAGTACAAGGTCATTTCCGAAGCGTTGATCGGGGTGTTTACCGATTCCGACCGCGCCCTCAAGCCGATCCCGATCGGCGACGAGCGACCGAAGACCGTGACCCCGGCCAAGCCGCTGGTTAAAGACGCCGAGCAGGTCGACGCCGGTATCGCGGGTGCCAGCGATCCGCTCAAAAGCATCGCCGACGACATCAGCGCCGCGTTTGGCGACTTGATCAGCTCCAACCAGATGACCATTCGCGGCAACGAGCTGTGGGTCGAGATCGAACTCAATTCCAGCCTGTTGTTCGGCAGCGGCGACGCCATGCCCAGCGACATCGCGTTCAACATCATCGACAAGGTTGCCGCGATTCTGAAACCGTTCGACAACCCGATTCACGTCGAAGGTTTCACTGACGATCAACCGATCCGCACCGCGCAATACCCGACCAACTGGGAGCTGTCCTCGGCCCGCTCGGCAAGCATCGTGCGCATGCTGGCGATGCAGGGTGTGAACCCCGGTCGCCTGGCGTCGGTGGGGTACGGCGAGTTCCAGCCAGTGGCCAACAACGCGACTGCCGAGGGGCGGGCGCGTAACCGTCGCGTGGTGCTGGTGGTGTCACGAAATCTTGATGTACGCCGCAGCCTCACGGGGACCGGAACGGCCAATGCGCATCCGGATGCCGCGTTGAAGCGTGCTGGCACACAAACTGCACCGACCCCGGTCAAGTCGCCGGGACGAGAGAGTGCCGTCAATTCTCCGTCACCCGCATTAATACGTTGAGCTATTTCTCGGTCGACCATTTCGACCGGGAGGAACAATCCGAATGAGAGTCTGGGCAGTCGCCAATCAAAAGGGTGGTGTCGGTAAAACCACTTCCTCTATCGCTTTAGCCGGTTTACTGGCCGAGGCGGGCAAGCGCGTGGTCGTGGTCGATCTCGACCCCCATGGCTCCATGACCAGCTACTTCGGTTACGACCCCGACAGCCTGGAACACAGCAGCTACGACCTGTTCCTGCATAAGGGCAGTGTGCCGCAAGGCCTGCCCGGTCAGTTGCTGTTGCCCACCAGCCACGAGAGTATTTCCCTGTTGCCGTCGAGCACCGCACTCGCGACTCTGGAACGGCAGTCGCCGGGTCAGAGTGGCCTGGGCCTGGTGATTGCCAAGAGCCTGGCGCAACTTTGGCAGGACTTCGATTACGCCGTGATCGACAGCCCGCCGTTGCTCGGCTTGCTGATGGTCAATGCCTTGGCGGCGAGCCAGCAATTGGTGATTCCGGTGCAGACCGAACACTTGGCGGTCAAAGGTCTGGAGCGCATGGTCAACACCCTGGCGATGATCAACCGTTCGCGTAAACAGGCGCTGCCGTTCAGCATCGTGCCGACCCTGTTCGACCGCCGCACGCAGGCGTCCCTCGGCACGCTGCGGGTATTGCGCGACAAGTACCCGGAAGAAATCTGGCAGGGCTACATTCCAGTCGATACGCGCTTGCGTGACGCCAGCCGTGCCGGCGTGACGCCTTCACAGTTCGACGGCAAGAGCCGTGGGGTGCTGGCTTATCGCGCGTTGCTCAAGCATCTGCTGGCAGCACAACTTGTTCCGCAGGTGGCGTGAGATGAACCGCCCGGTAAAAACCACCTCGCGCCCGCAACTGGCTCTCCAGTCTTATCTGGACAGCTTGCTGATGGAGGCGACTGAAGAGTTGCCGCCGGAAATCGAAGCGCTGGTTGAAATCGTTGAGGTTGTTGAAGCGGTCGAAGTTGAAGCTGCGCTGGACGAGTTCCAGGCAGCGGTGCTCGAAGAGCAGGCTCGCGATGCGCAGAAACCCGCCGTGGTTGCCGCGCCGGTAGCAGCGCCCGTGGCGAAAGCACCGGTAGCCGTGATCGAAGCACCAGCGCCGGTTCTCGCACCGATCTCGACCATCGCCCCGCTGCTGCAAGCCTTGGTGCCACCGGTGGTCGAAGTCCACCTGCCACCGAGCAACACGCCACCACCAGTGGAAACCGATGGTCGCCCGTCCTGGGCCGCCGAGCCATTCGAATGCCTGTTGTTCGATGTCGCCGGGCTGACCCTGGCCGTGCCGCTGGTGTGTCTGGGCTCGATTTATTCTTTGGCCGGTCACGAGCTGACACCGCTGTTCGGTCAACCGGAGTGGTTCCTCGGGATCCTGCCGAGCCAGGCCGGCAACCTGAAAGTATTGGACACCGCGCGTTGGGTTATGCCCGACCGTTACCGCGACGATTTCCGCCAGGGCCTGCAATACGTTATTTCGGTTCAGGGCTACGAATGGGGGCTGGCGGTGCATCAGGTCAGCCGCTCGTTGCGCCTGGACCCGAACGAAATCAAATGGAGAAGTCATCGAGGTCAGCGGCCATGGCTCGCCGGCACGGTGATTGAGCACATGTGTGCGCTGCTGGACGTTTCCGCCCTGGCCGAGTTGATCGCCAGCGGTGGGGCAAAGCACATGAGCGGCACCACGCCGACTCACAAACCAACATAACAAACACGCGACGGCAGTCACTGCCGCTGCACAGAACACACACCGCTAGGGCGGTTTTTCGAGGGGTCAGGGTATGAATGATAAGGCGACGGCTGCAAAGGGTTCCGAAGATCCGATCCTGCAATGGGTAACCTTCAAGCTGGACAATGAAACCTACGGCATCAACGTGATGCGCGTTCAGGAAGTCTTGCGTTACACCGAAATCGCCCCGGTCCCGGGTGCTCCGAGCTACGTGCTGGGCATCATCAACCTGCGCGGTAACGTGGTCACCGTGATCGACACCCGTCAGCGCTTCGGCCTGATGAATGCCGAGATCAGCGACAACACCCGTATCGTCATCATCGAAGCCGACAAGCAAGTCGTTGGGATCATGGTCGACAGCGTGGCCGAAGTGGTTTACCTGCGTCAGTCGGAAATCGAGACCGCACCGAACGTCGGTAACGAAGAATCCGCCAAGTTCATTCAAGGCGTATGCAACAAGAACAACGAACTGCTGATCCTGGTCGAGCTGGACAAGATGATGAGCGAAGAAGAATGGTCGGACCTGGAGAACATCTGATTGATTCTTGAGGTGGCGGTCATTGTCCTGTTCCTCTTTTGGGCAGGCACGCTGGCGATGTTTCTGGCGTACATACGAGGCCAACGACTGATCGCCGCGCAACAGGCTCAGGGCGATGCGCTGCGCGATCAGCGCATCAAGGATCTGGGCAAGCGTGTCGACGACTACCAGAGCGGCATCGTGCGCATGGGTGAAGACCTGCACGAACTGCGCGCGGTGATTGGCCCGTTGCCAGACAAACTGGCTCAGCTGGAACAGCGCGATCCGTCGAGCCTGTCGTTTGCCCAGGCGGCAAAACTGGTCGGTATGGGCGCGAGCGTCGATGAACTGACTCAGTCCTGCGGGTTGACCCAGGCTGAGGCGGAGTTGATGAGTAAGTTGCACAAGAACTGATTGTTGCGATTCAGCCGAGATCGCTATTCGCGAGCAAGCCCGCTCCCACAGTGGATCGGTGGTGGACACAGAATGTGTAAACGCCGCCAATCCACTGTGGGAGCAACTGTCTTGATGATCTTTATTTTGAAGGCATATTGATAGACAGCTGAATTCCCACAGCTTTACGCCATGCGATGCCCTACAGGAACACCGCGACCCGTTTTAGGCCAAGGGTTGTTTCCACTCAGTTCGGTCTCGGATCATGGCGTTTAGTCGTATCAGCAGCACGCGCATACAGGCGATGAGCGCTACTTTTGCGCATTTGCCCTTACGACGCAGTGCGTCATACCGCGCTTTGAACTCAGGCTGTCGCTGAATCACCACCCAGCACGCCATGTACATCGCGCGACGCGCAGCAAACCTGCCGCCGCTAATATGGCGCGGACCTTCATGCTTGCCGCTGTCATCGTTGTAGGGGGCTATGCCTGCCAGCGCTGCAATCTCGTGCCGTCCAACCTCGCCCAGCTCAGGCAAATAGGCCATTAAGCTGGCTGCCGTCACGAGCCCTATTCCCTTGACCGAGCACAAACGGGCTATTTTATCACTGTCCAGGTCTTGGGCACTTTGACGGATCAACTTCTCTATCGACTTTATTGCTTGGCATAAATAGTCGATATGCCTCTGCAGACAGGGTTTTACCCGGTCTACAGAGGCTGTTTTGAGGCGCCGAATATCATCGCTTTGCTGCTGAACAAAGTTTTCACGTTGCTGTACCAGCGCACGCAAATTGTCCTGTTCAGGGCTGGTGATGCGGTTGCTTGGCGACTTTATGACTTCTGCAAACTGCGCGAGAAGTCGCGCATCTATCGGGTCGGTTTTAGCGCGCTGCCCCATCGCCTTGGCAAAGTTCTTGGCGCGACGAGGGTTGATCCGCAAGACTTCGAAGCCCGCGGCCTGAAGCGCTTTCATGGCCTCTCGCTCATAGCCGCCGGTGGCTTCCAGCAATACGCGGTTGACCTGGTAGCGCTTTAACCAATCAATCAGCGCAAGGAAGTCACTGGCGGTATTGAGGTAACTTGCGCCAACGTCTTGCGGGTTAATCCGAACCTCAAGAGTATCTTTGGCAACGTCGATGCCTGCGCAGGAAAACATAGCTGAATCCTCTTACACTCAAAGGTGAGAGCACTCTGGCTGGGCACCACGCTTGTAAATGTTCGAGGTAGGCTCGTTCAACTGTTCGGGCTCAATAACCAGAGTGGAGAGGTGAATGGCAGCATGGGCTCCCACACGTGCTTTAAGCACTCCGGGCATTCAGCTTGCCATTCACCGCTCTCATCCTCAGTCTAATTCCTGCGCAAGACACAAGCGGGCTTGCTCGCGAAGGCGTCCTCGAAACCTCAGTAATCATCCCCGCGATCAGTAATATCTTTCTCGACCATCGCCGCATTCGGATCATGCCCCGCCGGAAACTTACCCTTCAAATTCCACGCAAACGCAATAATCTCGGCAATCGTGCGATACAACTCCTCCGGAATACTCTCCCCCAATTCCATCCGCGCCAGCAGTTTCACCAGTTCGGCGTTTTCGTAGATGGGCACTTCATAATCGCGGGCAATCTTCAGAATGGCTTCGGCCAGTGCTTCGTCACCTTTGGCCGTGAGGGTAGGGACGTGGCTGCCGTCGTATTTGAGGGCGATGGCTTGGCGCGGGGTGTTGGGGTTTCTCATGCGGTTTCGTCGACCCAGCGTTGTTCGAGACGGGTTTGAGGGCCTTGTGGCGGTGTGCCGAGATGGCAAGCGAGATCGCCGACATTCAGGCCGGACGCCAGCAGCCGCTGACGCAGTTCGGCCAGGTGACTTTCGATCAGGCTGGCGGTGTACGGGCGTTCGGCCCACAGCTGGCTGGACAGGCTGCCTTTGATCAGTTGTGCCTGAATTTGCAGCGGGCCCAAGGGCTCCATGTCGAACGCCAGGTCCACTCGCCACAACTGTTGTTTGGGTTCGCGCTCGTCGCGGCGCTCGTTTTGCTGTTCTTTCTCGGGTGCTTCTTCGCGCTGGAACTTGACCTGCAATGGCACGATGTCCTGCAGATTGCGCATCGGGATTTCCAGTTGCCAGGTGCTCATCAACCGACCGTCGTCAGTCACGCCGGTCTGTTCCAGGCTCGACAGTTGATGGCTTTGCAGGCGTGAAACCGCCGCTGCTGCCAAACGTAGCAGGTGCTCGAGATCGCCTTCGCCGTCCATGCTTTGTAATAGTCGCTCGGGCAGCGGGAAGCTGGTTGGCTGCGGTTTTGCGCTGACCTGACCGAGCATGCCGAGGGCGCTGCGCACGAAGTTCGGCATGGCCTGGGCCAGTGTGTTGGCGGCAATGATCGCGTTGAGATTGGTGTTGGCCGGCAGGCCGGGCGTCAGTTGTGCGATCAGTTTGAGCAGATCGCCTTTCATGTCCGGGGCCAGTGTCGGGTTCTGACCACTGAGCAGTTTGGCTTCAAGGAACAGCCCGCTATTGGCCAGTGCCTGGGCCAGCCCCTTTGGCGTGCTGAGTTGTTGAACATCGGGCAGGCCGGCGAGCAACTTGTCGACGGCGGCACGCAGATCACTGGACGTCTGGTTCGAGGACGGCAGGTTTTGCAGGAGTTTGAGCAGGCCATCCAGCGAGCCTTGGCGGCTCTGTTGGTTGACCAGTTGTTGGGTCACCGCCAATTGCTCCTGGCGGCTGCTCAATGGCACGAACTTCAATGTCTGGGTGTCCTGCACCAGCGCACTCAGCAAAGTGCCGATGCGCAGCGGCGTCGGGCTGTCGATGCTCAGGGTGCTGCCGCTCAACGCGGTGTTGAGCAAGCTCACCATCGAGCGAAACACCGTCGGCTGGCCTGGCACCTGCGGCAACACCTGAGAGGTCAGTACTTTGCCTTGAAGCAGGGTGCCGACGGGCAGTTGCGCCGTGTCGATACGGGTGAGGGTGGCAACGCTGGAGGCGATGGCCTGTTGCACGGTGACGGCCAGATTACCCGCCGATGGCTGGGTGATCGCCAGGCTGGTGCCCTGAGGCAGTGGTTGCGTGCTGGTAGCCTGGACCGTGGTCTGACGGCCGCTGTCGAGGGTGACCTTGAGCAACAGTTGAAAGGTCTGATCCGCCTGCTTGAGGGACAGCACTTCGGCCTTGGCGGTCTGACCTGCAGTGATCAGGCCCTCCATCGGCGTCAGTAACTTCAGCAGGTCGCCACTCACCACCAGAGGCCGCGAAGTCGCGGGGGTGGTCTGCGGTAGCGGGAGGATGTTCATTTCGCCTGTCATACGCGGTCACAACCTGAGGAAATTGCCCTCTTTAGAGTAGGGCATGGCATGTATAATGCCGCCCCGTTGTATCCGGGGCGCTGAAAACATTTCAAATACTTGATCCAGCTCCTTAGAACGGGCCGCCAATGCATTTATCCTGCATATCTTTAACGGCCGCTCCACTGCCGACTTGAACCCAAAAGGCCCGTGATCTCTTGACCAGTCCAGTCCTGCAAACCGTTGCCCTCGCCTGTGAGCGAGACCTTCGGCTGCTCTTCGAAAATCTCGAATTGAGACTGGCCAGTGGCGAAATGTTGCAAATCAGCGGCCCCAACGGCAGTGGCAAAACCAGCCTTTTACGTCTGCTTTGCGGTCTGATGCAGCCGACTGCCGGTCAGGTGTTGCTCAACGGCCAGCCATTGAACGAGCAACGCTTTGAGCTGGCGCGCAACCTGCTGTGGATCGGTCATGCCGCCGGGATCAAGGATTTGCTGACGCCGGAAGAAAACCTGAGCTGGCTTTGCGCCTTGCATCAACCGGCCTCCCATGAGGCGATCTGGCAGGCGCTGACGGCTGTCGGACTGCGCGGTTTCGAGGATGTTCCTTGCCATACGCTGTCTGCCGGGCAGCAACGCCGGGTCGCGTTGGCGCGGTTGTACCTGGAAAGCCCGCCGCTATGGATTCTCGATGAACCATTCACCGCGCTCGACAAACAAGGCGTGGCGCAACTCGAAGAACACCTGGCCGCACACTGCGAACGCGGCGGCATGGTGGTCTTGACCACTCACCACACGTTGACCCGGATGCCGGCCGGCTATCGCGACATTGATCTGGGGAACTGGGCCGTATGAGTGTTTTCGGCCTGTTGGTCGCCCGTGAAGCCCGATTGTTGTTCCGCCGTCCGGCGGAGTTGGCCAATCCGCTCGTATTCTTCGCGATCGTGGTTTCCCTGTTCCCGTTGGCGGTCGGACCCGAGTCTCAATTGTTGCAAACCTTGTCTCCGGGACTGGTCTGGGTCGCGGCCCTTTTATCGGTTTTGCTCTCGCTGGACGGGCTTTTCCGCAGTGATTTCGAAGACGGATCGCTTGAACAGTGGGTCCTTTCGTCGCACCCCCTGCCTCTTCTGGTTTTGGCCAAGGTACTGGCACACTGGTCCTTCTCTGGCCTGGCACTGGTTTTGCTCGCTCCATTACTGGCGTTGATGCTCGGTTTGCCAACCGCCTGTCTGCCGGTGTTGCTGCTTTCGTTGTTGCTGGGTACACCGGTGCTGAGCCTGCTCGGTGCGGTGGGCGCAGCCCTGACGGTGGGATTGAAGCGCGGTGGCCTGTTGCTGGCGCTGCTGATTCTACCGTTGTACATCCCGGTATTGATTCTTGGCAGTGGCGCCTTGCAGGCGGCATTGCAGGGAATGCCGGCGACCGGTTATCTCCTGTGGCTTGGTAGCCTGACCGCCCTGGCGATAACCCTGACACCTTTTGCAATAGCTGCTGGCCTGAAGATCAGCGTCGGCGAATAATAATGAGGTCTGGTTGTTTTTTAACCACTTCTTTTGAAGAAAGGCAGACCCTTGACTGCTCGTGACAGCGAGCAGCAACCGTGATGGAAACAGTAATGAACTGGACTTGGTTTCATAAGCTCGGCTCGCCCAAATGGTTTTACGGCATCAGTGGCAAACTGCTGCCGTGGCTGAGTGTCGCGGCGTTGCTGCTGATCAGCGTTGGTGTAGTGTGGGGCCTGGCCTTCGCGCCGCCGGACTACCAGCAAGGCAACAGCTTTCGCATCATTTATATCCACGTTCCGGCCGCCATGCTGGCCCAGTCCATCTACGTGATGCTGGCTGTGTGCGGCATCGTCGGGCTGGTGTGGAAGATGAAGCTGGCCGACGTCGCCCTGCAATGCGCGGCGCCCATTGGCGCCTGGATGACCGCCGTGGCGCTGGTCACCGGCGCGATCTGGGGCAAACCGACCTGGGGTTCGTGGTGGGTCTGGGATGCACGACTTACGTCCATGCTTATTCTGCTGTTTCTGTACTTCGGTCTTATTGCGCTGGGCAACGCGATCAGCAATCGTGACAGTGCCGCCAAGGCCTGCGCGGTATTGGCGATTGTTGGCGTGATCAACATCCCGATCATTAAATACTCGGTGGAGTGGTGGAATACCCTGCACCAGGGCGCGACCTTCACCCTCACCGAAAAACCGGCAATGCCCGCCGAGATGTGGTTGCCACTGCTGCTGACGGTGGTGGGTTTCTACTGTTTCTTCGGCGCTGTGTTGCTGCTGCGCATGCGTCTTGAAGTGCTCAAGCGCGAAGCCCGCGCCAGTTGGGTCAAGGCCGAAGTGCAGAACAGTCTGGAGGCCGCTCGATGAGTTTCGCTTCATTCGGCGACTTTCTCGCCATGGGCCATCACGGCCTGTATGTCTGGTCAGCCTATGGCATTAGCCTGGCGGTGCTGGCCCTCAACGTGGCGGCGCCGATCCTGGCCCGCAAGCGGTATCTGCAACAAGAGGCGCGTCGTCTGCGCCGGGAGAACGGCAAGTGAATCCGCTGCGCAAAAAGCGTCTTATCATCATTCTCGCGATCCTGGTCGGTGTCGGCGCTGCCGTCGGCCTGGCCCTGAGCGCCCTGCAGCAAAACATCAATCTGTTTTACACCCCGACCCAGATCGCCAATGGCGAAGCCCCGCAAGACACGCGCATCCGCGCTGGCGGCATGGTCGAGAAAGGTTCGCTGCAACGTTCCGGCGATTCGCTGGACGTTAAATTCATCGTCACCGACTTCAGTAAATCCGTGACCATCAGCTACCGCGGCATCCTTCCGGACCTGTTCCGCGAAGGGCAGGGCATCGTTGCCCTGGGCAAGCTCAACGCCGACGGCGTGGTGGTGGCCGATGAAGTGCTGGCCAAGCACGACGAGAAGTACATGCCGCCAGAAGTGACCAAGGCTTTGAAAGACAGTGGTCAATCTGCTCCAACGCCCGCGAAGGAGGGTTGATCGATGACGTCCGGACTCTATATTCCTGAACTCGGCCACCTGGCCATGATTCTGGCGCTGTGTTTCGCGCTGGTTCAGGCCGTGGTGCCGTTGTTCGGTGCCTGGCGCGGTGACCGTTTGTGGATGAGCCTCGCTCAACCAGCGGCTTGGGGGCAATTCGCGTTTCTGCTGTTCTCCTTCGGTTGCCTGACTTACGCCTTCATGGCCGACGATTTCTCCGTCGCCTACGTTGCCAGCAACTCCAACAGCGCGTTGCCGTGGTACTACAAGTTCAGCGCGGTGTGGGGCGCTCACGAAGGGTCATTGCTGCTGTGGGCGTTGATCCTCGGCGGCTGGACCTTCGCGGTGTCGGTGTTCTCCCGGCAGTTGCCGCAAGTGATGCTGGCTCGTGTGCTGGCGGTGATGGGCATGATCAGCACCGGTTTCCTGCTGTTCCTGATCCTCACCTCTAATCCGTTTGCACGGATCCTGCCGCAGATTCCTGCGGACGGTCGTGATCTCAACCCACTGCTGCAAGACATCGGCCTGATCGTTCATCCGCCGATGCTGTACATGGGCTATGTCGGTTTCTCCGTGGCCTTCGCTTTCGCTATCGCTGCACTGCTGGGCGGTCGTCTTGATGCGGCGTGGGCTCGCTGGTCCCGTCCGTGGACCATCGTCGCTTGGGCCTTCCTCGGTATTGGTATCACCCTTGGTTCATGGTGGGCGTACTACGAACTCGGCTGGGGCGGCTGGTGGTTCTGGGACCCGGTGGAAAACGCCTCCTTCATGCCATGGCTGGTGGGTACGGCGTTGATTCACTCGTTGGCGGTCACGGAAAAACGTGGCGTGTTCAAGAGTTGGACCGTGTTGCTGGCCATCGCCGCGTTCTCGTTGAGCTTGCTGGGGACCTTCCTTGTGCGTTCCGGTGTGCTGACCTCGGTTCACGCCTTTGCGTCCGACCCTGAACGGGGTGTGTTCATTCTGATCTTCCTGCTGTTTGTGGTCGGTGGCTCGCTGACGCTGTTTGCCCTGCGCGCTCCCGTGGTGAAGAGCCACGTGGGCTTCAACCTCTGGTCCCGGGAAACCCTGCTGCTGGGTAACAACCTGGTGCTGGTGGTGGCGGCGTCGATGATTCTGCTGGGCACGTTGTATCCGCTGATTCTCGATGCGATGACCGGCGCCAAGCTGTCGGTCGGCCCGCCGTACTTCAACGCACTGTTCATTCCGTTGATGGCCTTGCTGATGATGGTGATGGCGGTCGGCATGCTGGTGCGCTGGAAAGACACCCCGGTCAAATGGCTGTTGAGCATGCTGACCCCGGTGTTGCTCGGCAGCGCCGCGCTGGCCGTGGTCGCCGGTGTCGCTTATGGCGATTTCAATTGGGCAGTGATTGCGACGTTCATGCTCGCCGCCTGGGTGTTGCTGGCCGGTGTGCGTGACATCTTCGACAAGACTCGCCACAAAGGCCTGATCAAAGGCCTGCCGACTCTGACCCGCAGTTATTGGGGCATGCAGGTCGCTCACCTCGGCATTGCCGTGTGTGCCCTCGGCGTCGTGCTGTCGAGTCAGAACAGTGCCGAGCGCGACCTGCGTCTGGCGCCGGGCGAGTCCATGGACCTGGGCGGTTACCAGTTCGTGTTCGAAGGCGCCAAGCATTTCGAAGGCCCGAACTTCACTTCCGACAAGGGCACCGTTCGGGTGATCCGCAATGGCAAGGAAATCAGCGTGCTGCACCCGGAAAAACGCCTCTACACCGTGCAGAACTCGGTGATGACCGAAGCCGGGATCGACGCCGGTTTCACCCGCGACCTCTACGTCGCACTCGGCGAACCGTTGGGCGATGGCGCCTGGGCCGTTCGCGTCCACGTTAAACCGTTCGTACGCTGGATCTGGTTCGGTGGTCTGCTCACCGGTTTGGGCGGGTTGCTGGCGGCATTCGATCGCCGTTATCGGGTCAAGGTGAAAAGCCGCGTGCGTGACGCACTGGGCATGACGGGAGCCACGGCATGAGACGTTGGTTGATGCTGTTGCCACTGGTGATTTTTCTGGTGGTGGCTGTTTTCCTTTATCGCGGTCTGTTCTTGAACCCGGCCGAGTTACCCTCGGCGATGATCGACAAGCCATTCCCGGAGTTTTCCCTGCCGGCCGTGCAGGGTGACAAGACCCTGACCAGGGCCGACATTCTGGGTAAACCAGCGCTGGTTAACGTCTGGGGCACCTGGTGCATCTCTTGCCGGGTCGAGCACCCGGTGCTGAACAAACTGGCGAAGCAGGGTGTGGTGATCTACGGCATCAACTACAAGGACATCAACGCGGATGCGTTGAAGTGGCTGGACGAATTCCACAATCCGTACCAGCTGGATATCCGTGACGACGCAGGCACATTGGGTCTGAATCTCGGTGTCTACGGTGCGCCGGAAACCTTCTTCATTGATGCCAAGGGCATCATCCGCGACAAATTCGTTGGCGTGATCGACGAACAGGTCTGGCGCGAAAAACTGGCGGCCAAGTATCAGGCGCTGGTCGATGAGGCCAAGCCATGAAGCGCTGGATAGCCGCCGCGGTATTGGGTTTGAGCATGGTCGGCGTGGCGCACGCGGCCATCGACACCTACGAGTTCGCCAAAGAAGGTGATCGCGAGCGTTTTCGCGAGCTGACCAAAGAGCTGCGTTGCCCCAAGTGTCAGAATCAGGACATTGCCGATTCCAATGCACCGATCGCCGCCGACCTGCGCAAAGAGATTTTTCGCATGCTCGGCGAGGGCAAGGACAATCAGCAGATCATCGACTTCATGGTCGACCGCTACGGTGATTTCGTTCGCTACAAACCTGCTCTGAACGCCAAGACTGCTGTGCTCTGGTTCGGCCCTGCCGGCCTGCTGCTGGGCGGTTTTGTGATCATCGCCGTGATCGTCCGCCGTCGTCGCGTGCAACGCGCTGACACCAAGGATGAGCTCTCTGCCGAGGAGCGTGAGCGCCTCGACCACCTGTTGGATAAAACCAAGAATGATTGATTTCTGGCTCGCTGCAGGTCTGCTACTTCTGGTTGCCCTGAGTTTTCTGCTGATTCCCGTTCTGCGTGGTCGTCGCGCCCAGCTTGAGGAAGATCGTACGGCCCTGAACGTCGCGCTGTATCAGGAGCGCGTGGCTGAGTTGCAGACTCAGCAGGAAGAGGGCGTTCTCGATGCCGCGCAAATGGACACCGGTCGCGCCGAAGCCGCCCGTGAGTTGCTCGCCGACACCGAAGGCGTCGAGGCGCCACGCGTGTCCCGCCTGGGCAAACCGTGGCCCTTGCTGGCGGCGATTCTGGTGCCGGTGCTGGGTCTTGGCCTTTATCTGCATTTTGGGGCAAGCGACAAGGTCGAACTGACCCGCGAATTCTCCCAGGCGCCGCAGTCGATGGAAGAGATGACCCGTCGTCTGGAGCGTGCGGTCGCGGCTCAGCCGGATTCGGCTGAAGGCCTGTATTTCCTCGGTCGCACGTACATGGCTCAGGATCGCCCTGGCGATGCGGCGAAGATCTTCGAGCGCACGGTGAATCTGGCTGGTCGTCAGCCGGAGCTGTTGGGTCAATGGGCGCAGGCCCAGTACTTCGCCGACGGCAAAAAGTGGTCGGACAAGGTTCAGGCGCTGACCGACGAAGCACTCAAAGCCGATCCGAAAGAAGTCACCAGCCTTGGCTTGCTCGGTATTGCTGCCTTTGAAAGTCAGCGTTATCAGGACGCCATCGACTACTGGAATCGCCTGCTGGTGCAACTGCCACCGGAGGACAGTTCCCGCGCCGCGCTGCAAGGCGGCATCACTCGGGCCACCGAGAAACTCGAAGCCAGCGGCGGCAAGGTTGCCCAGGCGCCCGCCGCCAAGGTTGCGGCACTGCTCAAGGTGCGCGTGGATCTGGCACCAGAGCTGAAAGCCAAAGTCCAGCCGGGCGACAGCGTATTCATCTTCGCCCGCGCCACCGCAGGGCCTCCTGCGCCATTGGCCGCCAAGCGCCTGACCGTGGCCGACTTGCCGGCGACCGTCGAGCTGGGCGATGCCGACGCAATGATGCCGCAGTTGAAACTGTCGAACTTCCCTGAAGTCCAACTGGTTGCGCGCATCTCCCGCGCCGGCAAACCCACTGCCGGCGAATGGATCGGCCGCAGCCAGCCTCTGGCCAGCAGCACAACGACGCAGCAAACACTGACCATCGACAGCCCGGACAAATGACAGGAAACGCCACTATGACCGCCATCGCTCGTATCACCCTGCTCAGTATGGTTTTGGGGTTAAGCGCTTGTGTGGTCCAACCGCAGCAGCCTGAACGGCTGCCACCGATCCCGCCGTCGCAGCCGCGTCCGACGCCGTCCCCGACACCGACACCGGGCAAGCCGAGCATCCCGGCCAAGCCCGCCAAACCGCTGCCACGCACCTCCGCCAGCTTCGCGCCGCCACCGGGTGGCAACAGCCATTGGGACGCCAAACTCGGCGTGTACGTTCTCGATGATCAGACCAACACTTTCTACCGCCAGCGCACGTACTATCGCTGGAACAACGGCTGGAGCCGGTCGATCAGCCCCAACGGGCCATGGGAAGAGACAGACATCCAAGGCGTGCCAGGCGGGTTGGGACGGCAATTCGGGCAGTAAACAGAAACGGCGATCTAAGGATCGCCGTTTTGCTTTTTGGAGTCTGAAAAGATCGCAGGCTTCGCCAGCTCCTACAGGATCGTGTACGACAATGACCGGCGGGTGTACTCGATAAAGGTAGGAGCTGGCGAAGCCTGCGATCTTTTGATCTTGATTGTGTAGCTCAGGGGCGCGGGGTACAGAACACATGCGTCATATACAGCGGTAAAAGAGGATTGCCTCACTCGTATCCTGTCCTTAACGCTTGTGCCTGCTCGGCGAGAAGCGTCATTGCTTGCTCGCTGGCAGTGTCGCGCCGGTTTTTATAGTCCATTAAATCGGCAAAGCGCACACGTCGGTGCTTGCCTGTTTTGTGGTAGGACAACTCGCCGGATTCCAGCAGTTTGATCAGGTGCGGGCGTGAGACGTTAAGCAGGTCGGCGGCTTCCTGGGTGGTCAACTCAGCGTGAACCGGGACCACTTTGAGGGCGTTGCCCGCTGCTAGCTCAGCCAGAATGTCGACCAGCAACCTGAGGGCTGAGGTGGGCAATTCGACAGTGTGAGCTTCATTCTGCTCGTCGAAAATCTGGATGTGCTGAGTTTCAAATTGAGTCGCAAGATAGGCCGCCAAGGCGCGCTGCCCCTCGATGGCAGCTTGTACTTCGCGCTCCATAGGCAAGGTAATCGGCGGGTGGATGACAGGCGACATGGCGGTTTCCAATATTCTGAGTAATCGAAGTTGGCAGGCTATTCGAATTAATCGAAATATCAGACCTCTTTTATCAGCAACCCCTGCACATACTCGCGATCTTGCGGGTGGTGAGGCCGGAGTCGCTCTGGGCGCCCATCCGTAGGGCGATGTCGACGCCTTTTTCCACCAGGTTGACGTTGCGATCGTCCAGCATCAAATCGATGTTCAGGTCCGGGTTCTGATCAAGGAAAGGCCCGAGGTGCGGAACGATAGGCAGCCGGCCGAAGGTCACGGCGGCACAGATGCGTAGGTTACCGCTCAGGCCGCTGGCGGCACCGCGAGCGGCGTTGTCGGCCTCGTCCGCTTCTTCGATGGCACGCTTGGACCGTTCGAAAAAGGCCAGGCCAGCTTCGGTGGGTGTCAGGACTCGGGTCGAGCGCAACAGCAGGCTGACCGCGAGACGCGCCTCCAATTGCGTGATGGCTTTCGAGACGGCGGGCTGGCCGATATTCAAGCGCCGGGCGGCGGCGGAAAACGAGCCGGTTTCCACCACATAGACGAAGGTTTCCATTGCGGCGAGGCGGTCCATCCGAAGTCCTTGTGAAGATCAAAATGTGGGAGCAACTGTCTTGATGACCTTTATTTTGAAAGCATATTGATAGACGGCTGAACTCCCACAGCTTTAGGCCATGCGATGCCCTACAGGAACACCGCGACCCGTTTAGGCCAAGGGTTCTTTCCACTCGGTTCGGTCTCGGATCATGGCGTTCAGCCGTATCAACAACACACGCATACAGGCGATGAGCGCTACTTTTGCGCATTTACCCTTATGACGCAGTGCGTCATACCGCGCTTTGAACTCAGGCTGTCGCTGAATCACCACCCAGCACGCCATGTACATTGCCCGACGCGCAGCAAACCTGCCGCCGCTAATGTGGCGGGGGCCTTCATGCTTGCCACTGTCGTCGTTGTAGGGGGCTATGCCTGCCAGCGCTGCAATCTCGTGCCGTCCAACCTCGCCCAGCTCGGGTAAGTAGGCCATCAAGCTGGCTGCCGTCACGAGCCCTATACCCTTGACCGAGCACAAACGGGCCGTTTTATCACTGTCCAGGTCTTTAGCAGTTTGACGGATCAGCTTTTCTATCGACTTTATGGCTTGGCATAAATAGTCGATATGACTTCGCAGACAGGGTTTTACCGTGTCAGCAGAGGCTGTTTTAAGGCGCCGTATATCGTCGCCTTGCTGCTGAACAAAATTTTCGCGCTGCTGTACCAGCGCACGCAAATTGTCCTGTTCAGGGCTGGTGATTCGGTTGCTTGGCGACTTTATGACTTCGGCAAACTGCGCGAGCAGCCGCGCATCTATCGGGTCGGTTTTAGCGCGCTGCCCCATGGCCTTGGCAAAATCCCTGGCTCGGCGAGGGTTGATCCGCAAGACTTCGAAGCCGGCAGCCTGAAGCGCTTTCATGACCTCTCGCTCATAGCCGCCGGTGGCTTCCAGCAATACGCGGCTGACCTGATAGCGCTTTAACCAGTCAATCAGCGCAAGGAAATCACTGGCGGTATTGAGGTGACTCGCGCCAACGTCTTGCGGGTTAATCCGAACTTCAAGGGTATCTTTGGAAACATCGATGCCTGCGCAGGAAAACATAGCCGATCCCTCTTACACTCAAAGGTGAGAGCGCTCTGGCTGGGCACCACGCTTGTAATGTTCGAGGTCGGCTCGTTCAACTGTTCGGGCTCAATAACCAGAGTGGAGAGGTGAATGGCAGCATGGGCTCCCACACGTGCTTTAAGCACTCCGGGCATTCAGCTTGCCATTCACCGCTCTCATCCTCAGTCTAATTCCTGCGCAAGACACAAGCGGGCTTGCTCGCGAAAGCGGTGTATCAGTCGACATCAATGGTGAATGTCAGTCCGTCTTCGCGAGCAAGCCAGCTCCCACATTTGATTGGTGTTGTTTATCAGAAAGCTGCTTTGCCCACGGACGCGCCACCGTCTACAAACAAGGTTTGCCCGGTGATAAATCCGCTCTGCTCGGACAACAAAAACGCAATCGCCGCAGCGATCTCTTGCGGCTGCCCCAACCGCCCCATCGGCACGCCGGCGAGATAACGCGCTTCACCTTCGCTGCCCGGCGGATTGTTGGCGCGAAACAGTTCGGTTTCGGTCGGTCCCGGGGCCACGGCGTTTACTGTCACGCCGGTTTGCGCCAGTTCCAGCGCCCAGGATCGAGTGAAGCTGATCAGCGCCGCTTTAGCCGCCGCGTAGGCGGTGCGCTGCGTGATACCCAGCACAGTCAGGCTGGAAATATTCACCACCCGACCCCAGGCCTTGGCGCGCATGTTCGGCAGTAGCGCCTGAGTAGCCTGCAACGCCGAATGCAGGTTGACCCGCATTACGTCGTCGAAGGTATCGAGGTCGATTTCGCCCAGCACCTGCGGGCGCACCAGACCGACGTTATTCACCAGCCCGTCGAACTCATAAGTCCTGGCCAGATCCGCCAGCACTTCCTGAGTCAGTGCCCTGTCGCTCAGATCCAGCGGAAACAGAATGCCGGGAAAGCTCAGGTCGGGCGATCGGGCGACTCCGACCACCCGATGACCCGCGCGGTCCAGGTGCTCCGCGACCGCGCGGCCGATGCCTTTGCTGGCGCCGGTGATGAGAAAGGTACGTCGGGTCATTACACACTCCTTGAAAGAACATGCCGCGGGTCAGGCGGCATTTGATCGGTTCAGCCGCGAATCGCATCCAGCATCGCGTCAGGCTCAGGACGCTGAGTGTAATCCGTGTTGACCGCGGGGTAACGGATCAGGCTGAGCGAAAGTATTCATTCCTGGGAAGAATGCCGCGGCCCGCAATCACACTTTGTAAGACAACCGAGCGTCGCGTTCCGGATTTTTGTGCTTGAGTAAAGATAACTCTAGGGTTATTTTTGTTTGGGCCTGAGCAAGGAGGCGAGTGGTGCAGAGCAGGCTATTGATCAAGGAGTTGGAGGAGGCCGGGTGGATACTGGATCGGATTACCGGGAGCCATCACCTCTTCAAACACCGATACAACCCGTACACGATACCCGTCCCTCATCCGAAAAAGGATTTGCCGATAGGGACGGTCAAAAGCATCAGGAGGCGAGCCGGGTTGTATTGCCCGGGAGCCAGTTATGCAGGAGATCCATAATGCAATATCCAATCTGTATCGAGTGGGGCGACGAGAACACCGCCATCGGTATTCAGATCCCCGATATTCCAGGCGCCGTAACGGCCGGGGATACGTTTGAAGACGCCTATAACGCGGCGGTCGAGATTGCTCACATCATGCTTCAGGAGATTGCGGCTGACGGGGAGTCGATTCCCATGCCTACGTCTGCTGCCGTTCACCGTGGCAATCCCGACTTTGCCGACATGGGCTGGGGAATGCTTGAGCTGGACATCGCGCCGTACATGGGCAAAACCGAGAAGGTCAATGTGACGCTGCCCGGCTATGTGATTCAGCGCATTGATCGATATGTGCGCGAGCACAATGTCAAAAGCCGCTCTTCCTTTCTGGCAGATGCGGCGATGGAGAAGTTGGTTCGACACTGAGTGATATCAAACCCATTGCCTTCGCGGGCGCCTAACCCTTGCCCGCGAAGCTATTGGTGTCTATGCCGTCGCCAGCGAACGCTTCGGCGAAACATTCAAGAACCGCAACAACGCCAACAGCGGAAACGCGCTACCCACAATCACGATCCACAACCAGCCGCCATGTTCATACACCCCACTGGCCACCGAAGAACCAAATGCGCCATCGATGAAGATGCTGGTCATGTACAGCGCATTCAGGCGGCTGCGGCTTTTGGCGTCGAGGGCGTAGACAGCGCGTTGGCCGAGGACCATGTTCATCTGCACGCAGAAGTCGAGCACCACGCCGGTGACCGCGAGGCCGATGACGCTGTAGACCGGGTGGATGAAGGCGGGCAGGAAGCTCAGGCTGGCGAACAGCAGGGCCAGCAGTGAAGCAATGCGAGTGTGGCCGGCATCGTCCAGTCGACCGGCAATGGGAGCGGCGATGGCGCCGATGGCTCCGACCAGGGCGAAGATCGCGATCTGGGTTTGCGACAAGCCATGATTGCGCGCCAGTTCCAGCGGCACGGCAGTCCAGAACAGGCTGAAGGTGGCGAACATGCACCCCTGGTAAAACGCGCGCTGACGCAACACTGGTTGTTGACGCAACAGGGTCCACAGAGACCCAAGCAACTGACCATAAGAAGCGCTGTGATCAGGCTGACGCTTGGGAATCGTCAGCGCCAACACCATGCTGATCGCCGACATCAACACCGCTGCAATCACAAACATCGCACGCCAGCCAAAATGCTCAGCCACCACACTGGACACCGGTCGCGCCAACAGAATCCCCAGCAGCAAACCGCCCATGATGCCGCCGACCACACGGCCACGCGATTCCTCTGGCGCCAGATGCGCGGCCAGTGGAATCAGGATCTGCACCGACACCGAGCTGAATCCCACCAGCAGCGAGATCAGCAAAAACACGTTTGGCTGATCGGTAAACGCGGCGCCCAACAGACTGGCAATCGCCACCACGGTCGTGATGATCATCGAGCGGCGGTTTTCCAGCAGATCACCCAGCGGCACCAGGAAGAACAAACCTAACGCGTAACCTATCTGGGTCAGTGAAACGATCAGGCTGGCCATGGTGCTGGTCAGGCCGATGTCGGGTGCGATCAGGCCGATGATCGGTTGGGCGTAGTAGATGTTGGCAACGATAGCGCCGCAGCAGAAGGCGAATAGCAGCACCATGCCTCGGGTCATTGTCGCGGTGCCTTGGGGCGCTTGGGTCGCTGGGGTCATAACGGGTTTCGCTGAGCAAAAGAGAATGCGCGCAGGCTAAAGGGCTATCGGAATGGGCAGAAGGGACGCTGACGGCTCAGTCGATTTCGGCGGGCAAGGACGGCGTGACACCGCCGATGTAACTGATTGGCGCAAACCCTGTGGGAGCGAGCCTGCTCGCGATAGCGGCGTGTCAGGCAACAAATTTATCGAATGGGTAAATGTCATCGCGAGCAGGCTCACTCCCACAGGGGATCTTCAGCGAACAAGAGTTTTGTGTTCGACCACAAAAAAGGCGACCTTCTCAGGTCGCCTTTTTCATTGGATTCAGGAATTACTGACCGCTGTAGATCTGATCAAAGATCCCGCCATCATTGAAGTGGGTCTTCTGCACAGTCCGCCAGTCACCAAAGGTCTTCTCCACCGACAGGAAATCCACTTTCGGGAAACGATCGGTGTACTTGGCCAGCACCGCCGGATCACGCGGACGCAGGTAGTTCGCCGCAGCAATCTCCTGACCTTCCGGCGACCACAGGTACTTCAGGTATTCCTCGGCCGCAGCGCGGGTGCCTTTCTTGTCGACGGTTTTATCGACCACCGACACTGGCGGCTCCGCTTCGGCGGAAACACTTGGGTAGATCACTTCAAACTGATCACGACCAAATTCACGGGCAATCATTTCCGCTTCGTTTTCGAAGGTCACCAGCACATCACCAATCTGGTTGGTCATGAAGGTCGTAGTGGCCGCACGGCCACCGGTGTCGAGGACCGGCGCTTGTTTGAACAGCTTGCCGACGAAGTCTTTGGCTTTGCTTTCGTCGCCACCGTTTTTCAGCACATAACCCCAGGCCGAGAGGTAGGTGTAGCGGCCGTTACCCGACGTTTTCGGGTTTGGCACGATCACCTGCACGCCGTCCTTGAGCAGGTCGGGCCAGTCTTTCAGGGCTTTCGGGTTGCCTTTGCGGACGATGAACACGGTGGCCGAGGTGAACGGCGCGCTGTTGTTCGGCAGGCGTGTGACCCAGTTGTCCGGGACCAGTTTGCCGTTGTCCGCCAGGGCGTTGATGTCGGTGGCCATGTTCATGGTGATGACGTCAGCCGGCAGTCCATCGATCACCGAACGCGCCTGTTTGCTGGAGCCGCCGAAGGACATTTGCAGGGTGATGTTTTCGTTGTGCTCGGCTTGCCAGTGTTTCTGGAAGGCAGTGTTGTAGTCCTTGTAGAAATCGCGCATCACGTCGTAGGAAACGTTGAGCAGGGTCGGTGCGGCCTGAGCCATGCTGGTCAGTGCCAGGCCAGCGGCCAGAAATGAGGCGCCAAAGAGTTTTTTCACTGCGCAGTCCTTGTTTTAAAAAGAGTGTTCATAAAGTTTTTATTTAAAAGCGGCAATTTGCCAGCGACTATAACGGGGCTCGCATAGTCCTTTAAAGATTAAAAAGCTCTTTGCTTATTCCAGTTTCTTAAACAGCTGATTACCGCACCGTGAGCAGAATGCTGCGCCATGTTCGTGGTTGTTTTTCTTGCACACCGGGCAGTCATGTTGCAGTTGTTCACCGCGCATCGCGTTAGCCAGTTCGGCGGTAAAAATCCCCGTTGGCACGGCGATGATCGAGTAACCGGTGATCATCACCAATGACGAAATCACCTGACCCAGCGGTGTCTTCGGCACGATGTCGCCGAAGCCCACGGTGGTCAGCGTGACGATAGCCCAATAGATGCCTTTGGGAATGCTGGTGAAGCCGTGCTCCGGGCCTTCGATCACGTACATCAGCGTACCGAACACCGTCACCAAGGTGCAGACGCTGAGCAGAAACACCACGATCTTCTGCTTGCTGCCGCGCAATGCGGACATCAGATAGTTGGCTTGCTTGAGGTACGGGCTGAGCTTGAGCACACGGAAAATCCGCAGCATCCGAATGATCCGGATAATCAGCAGGTACTGCGCATCGGCGTAATACAGCGCAAGAATGCCGGGCACGATCGCCAGCAAATCCACCAGCCCATAAAAGCTGAACGCATAGCGCAGCGGCTTGGGCGAGCAGTACAAACGAAGGCCATATTCGATGGCGAAGATGACCGTGAAGCCCCACTCGATGTACGCCAGCACATTGGCGTAGTTCTGGTGAATGGAGTCGATGCTGTCGAGCATCACGATCACAATGCTGGCGAGGATGATCAACAGCAGAATGCCGTCGAAGCGCTGACCGGCCTTGGTGTCGCTCTGGAAAACCATGACGTAAAGCTCTTCACGCCAGTTTTTGCTGCTGTCCATGGATACCGCCTGAACCAATGATCAGCGAAGCCTAGGTTGATTCTCCTCCAGAGCGCAAGGCGGACGGGTGACAGTGGTCTTGCCGAGCATTTGAACAACCGTGCGGATCAGCCAGCAGGAGAGGATGAAAGGCGCGGTCAGCGTGGGCAGACCGATGGCGGCAAACACCGGCGTCAGTAACAGCGCTGATGCAATACCAATGAGCGGTAGCCACGGCAGCCAAGGCTTCTGGTGCTGCGAGCTGAAGGCGAGGGCGGCGAGTACGGCGTTATAGCCACCGAGGCCGATCAATGCGCTGTAGAAGTCTTGGTGCAGCAGGCTCCAGCCCATGCCCGCGACAGACGCGAACAACGCCCAGCAGAATGCGCGGCGATCAGCGATCAGCAAACCCATGGCAATCATCGCACCGGCCAGCGGATGACCGAGGAACATCACCTGGCCCAGACCTTTGAGTGGTGCGACGAGCATGTTCAGTGTGTTGATTTCGATCAAATGCGCCTTGGTCAACGGCGTGGCGAAGCACAGCAGCAACCAGCCCAGCCCCACGAAGGGCGCGGTGTAGGCGGGCAGGTATTGGCTGACCCGGGAGCGTTTGAGCCACTGTTGAGTGAGCATCGCGCTCAGGCCTCCCGCTGCAATGATCAGCGGCGGCAACATCGCCGACCACGGGAAATAGAGGCTCAGCAGCAAGCCGAGTAAGACACCGTTGTAACTGAAGAGCCCGGCCTGTCGATCGGCCTTGGCATAGCCGCGTCGTTGCGCGGTGAGCAGCCCGGCGACACCGCCCAGCAGTGCACCGCCGAGCAGGGCGGGCGCGGTGAAAAGAATGGCCAACAGGCACAGCAGACCGCACAGCGGATGGCGCTGGAGAAAGATCTGGCTGAAGCCGTTGAGCAGGGCAGTGGCCCAGTCGGGGCAGTGGGTGTTGAAGTGGTTGGCAGGCATGATGGAATCTGTGGTGTTTCAGTTAAACCGTGTCGCCTGCTTCGCGAGCAGGCTCGCTCCCACACTGAATCTGTGTTCAGTCGCCAGATTTGTGAACAACACAAATCGACTGTGGGAGCGAGCCTGCTCGCGAAGGGGCCGGTATGGGCGCTAAATCAGCGTCTCAATGCGCAGAGAGTTAGTCGACCCCGGCTGCCCAAACGGCACACCCGCCGTGATCAATAAGGTGTCGCCACGCTTGGCCATGCCCTGCGCCTGGGCAATTTCCAGCGCCGTCGAGCACACCTCATCCACCTGCCGCAGCCGATCATTGACCACCGAGTGCACGCCCCATGCCACCGTCAACCGGCGAGCGGTTTGCAGGTTCGGCGTCAGGTTGAGGATCGGCACCGTCGGCCGTTCCCGCGCGGCTCTCAAACTCGACGTGCCGGACTCGCTGTAATTCACCAGCACCGCCACCGGCAGCACATTGCTGATACGGCGAATCGCGCAGCTGATCGCATCAGAAACAGTCGCTTCAGCCTTCGGCCGGCTCACGTCGAGTTGCGCCTGATAGTCCGGGCCGTTTTCCACCTGACGAATGATCTTGCTCATCATCTGCACGGCTTCCAGCGGGTACTCACCGGACGCGGTTTCCGCCGACAACATCACCGCATCCGCACCTTCGGCCACGGCATTGGCAACATCGGTCACCTCGGCACGGGTCGGGGCAGGGGAGAAGCGCATCGACTCCAGCATCTGCGTCGCCACCACCACCGGTTTGCCGAGCTGACGGCAGATGCTGATGATGTTTTTCTGAATCTGCGGCACGCTTTCGGCCGGCACTTCCACGCCCAGGTCACCGCGAGCGACCATGATCGCGTCGCTCAATTCGGCGATCTCGCGCAGTTGCGTCACGGCCGAAGGCTTCTCGATCTTGGCCATCAAAAACGCTTTGTCGCCGATCAGTTCGCGGGCCTCGCGGATGTCTTCCGGACGCTGCACAAACGACAGCGCGACCCAGTCCACGCCCAGCTCCAGACCGAAGCTCAAATCGCGACGGTCCTTGGCGGTCAGCGGGCTCAGTTCCAACACCGCTTGCGGCACGTTCACACCTTTGCGGTCCGACAGCTCGCCGCCATTGAGCACGGTGGTGTCGATGGCGTCGGAGTACTTTGTCACCACGCGAAGACGCAACTTGCCGTCGTCCAGCAGCAGGTCCATGCCCGGCTTCAGCGCCGCGATGATTTCCGGGTGAGGCAAGGTGACCCGGCGTTCATCGCCCGGCGTCGGGTCCAGGTCCAGGCGCAGTGCCTGACCGCGATGCAGTTGCACCTTGCCCTCGGCGAACTTGCCGACCCGAAGTTTCGGGCCTTGCAGGTCCATCAGAATGCCCAGCGGATAATTCAGCTGACGCTCGACTTCACGAATCCACTGATAGCGCTGAGCGTGGTCGGCGTGATCGCCATGGCTGAAGTTCAGGCGAAAGATGTTGACCCCGGCCTGCACCAGCTCACGGATGTCGTCGATCCCGTTAGTGGCAGGACCGAGGGTGGCGAGGATTTTAACCTTCTTGTCAGGCGTCATTTTTAGGGCTCTCGAGAATCAGGATGGCACGGAAGTCGTTGACGTTGGTGCGGGTCGGCTCAGTGACGATCAGAGCGTCCAGTGCCTCGAAATAGCCGTAGCCATTGTTGTTGTCCAACTCGTCGCTGGCGCTCAGACCGAGTGCGACAGCGCGGGCGTAGCTGTCCGGGGTCATGATTGCGCCGGCGTTGTCTTCGGAGCCGTCGATGCCATCGGTGTCGCCGGCCAGCGCGTAGACGCCGGGCAGGCCTTTGAGGCTGTCGGTCAGGCTCAGCAGGAATTCGGCGTTGCGTCCGCCACGGCCATTGCCGCGTACGGTGACCGTGGTTTCACCGCCCGAGAGGATCACGCAGGGCGCCGCCAATGGCTGACCGTGCAGCACGACCTGACGGGCGATACCGGCGTGAACCTTGGCCACTTCGCGGGATTCGCCTTCCAGGTCGCCGAGGATCAGCGGGCTGAAACCGGCCTGACGCGCTTTCACCGCCGCGGCTTCAAGCGACTGTTGTGGACGAGCGATCAGCTGGAAGTGACTGCGCGCCAGGCTCGGGTCGCCGGGTTTGACCGTCTCTGATTCCGGGCTCTGCAGCCAGTTGCGCACCGAGGCCGGGACTTCGATGTTGTAGCGCTTGAGGATCGCCAGGGCTTCGGCGGAGGTGCTTGGGTCGGCCACGGTGGGACCGGAAGCGATGACCGTGGCGAGGTCGCCCGGTACATCGGAAATCGCATAGGTATAAACAGTGGCAGGCCAGCAGGCTTTGCCGAGGCGGCCGCCCTTGATCGCCGAGAGGTGCTTGCGCACGCAATTCATCTCGCCGATGGTGGCGCCGGATTTGAGCAGGGCTTTGTTGATCGACTGCTTGTCGGCCAGGGTGATGCCGGCCGCGGGCAACGCCAGCAGGGCAGAGCCGCCGCCCGAGAGCAGGAAGATCACGCGGTCGTCTTCAGTCAGATTGCTGACCAGTTCCAACACGCGTTTGGCGACCGCCAGACCGGCAGCATCAGGTACCGGGTGAGCGGCTTCAACCACTTCGATTTTTTCACACGGGGCGCCGTGACCGTAACGCGTCACCACCAGACCCGAGACGTCACCCTGCCAGCAACGCTCGACCACTTGAGCCATGGCGGCCGCGGCTTTGCCAGCGCCGATGACGATCACCCGACCGCTGCGGTCTTTGGGCAGATGGGCTTCGAGAACTTGCTGCGGATGGGCCGCGTCGATGGCTGTGGCAAACAGCTCGCGCAGGAATTGTTGCGGATTGACCGACATGGCGGGCTCCCGGATTTCTTGTTATTGGAGATGTCGGGCCTTGCATCGCCCCCGTAGGAGCGAGGCTTGCCCGCGAACCGGACACCACGGTGTTTCTGCTGCACCGAGGCGATCCCTTCGCGGGCAAGCCTCGCTCCTACAGAGGGACAGGTCGGCCCTCTGTAGCGCGGATGTTACTTATCGCGAATCGAGAAATTCGCCATGTGTTCCAGGCCCTTGATCAGCGCCGAGTGGTCCCAGTTGCTGCCACCGATCGCTGCGCAGGTGCTGAACACTTGCTGGGTGTTGGCGGTGTTCGGCAGGTTGATGCCCAGTTCGCGTGCGCCGGCCAGGGCCAGGTTCAGGTCCTTCTGGTGCAGGCTGATGCGGAAGCCTGGGTCGAAGGTGCCTTTGATCATGCGCTCGCCGTGCACTTCGAGGATCTTCGAGGATGCGAAACCGCCCATCAGCGCTTCACGGACCTTGGCTGGATCGGCACCGTTTTTCGAAGCAAACAGCAGGGCTTCGGCCACGGCCTGGATGTTCAGCGCCACGATGATCTGGTTCGCCACTTTGGCGGTTTGACCGTCGCCGTTGCCGCCCACCAGGGTGATGTTTTTGCCCATCGCCTGGAACAGCGGCAGAACGCGTTCGAAGGCATCGGCATCACCGCCGACCATGATGCTCAGGGTCGCGGCCTTGGCGCCGACTTCACCGCCGGACACTGGCGCGTCGAGGTACTGAGCGCCTTTTTCGTTGATTTTGGCAGCGAAGGCTTTGGTGGCAGTCGGCGAGATCGAGCTCATGTCGATCACGACTTTGCCTTTGCCAACACCGGCCGCAACACCGTCGGCGCGGAACAGCACGTCTTCGACCTGCGGGGTATCCGGCACCATGACGATGATGAATTCGGCTTCTTGCGCGACTTCTTTCGGGTTCGCCAGGGCGACGGCGCCACCGGCAATCAGGTCAGCAGGCGCAGGGTCGTGGTGCGCCGACAGAAACAGGCTGTGACCGGCTTTCTGCAGGTTCAACGCCATTGGGTGGCCCATGATGCCGGTGCCGATAAATCCGATTTTAGCCATGAGAAAATCCTCTTGTTTTTGTGTTGCTCAAGCAAATAGGGGAGTGCTGCTTTGGGTGGGATCTGTGTCAGATCGCGTTATGGGTTTTCAACCAGCCCAGACCCGCTTCAGTGGTGGTCAGCGGCTTGTATTCACAGCCGACCCAGCCCTGATAACCAATGCGGTCCAGGTGTTCGAACAGGAAGCGGTAGTTGATTTCACCGGTGCCTGGTTCGTTGCGCCCTGGGTTGTCCGCCAATTGCACGTGGTTGATTTCGCCCAGGTGTGATTGCAGGGTGCGGGCCAGGTCGCCCTCCATGATTTGCATGTGGTAGATGTCGTATTGCAGGAACAGGTTGGCGCTGCCGACCTGTTCGCGAATCGACAGGGCTTGCGCGGTGTTGTTCAGGTAGAAACCCGGGATGTCGCGGGTGTTGATCGCTTCCATCACCAGTTTGATGCCCGCCGCTTGCAGCTTGTCGGCGGCGTACGTGAGGTTGGCGACGAAGGTTTTTTCCACGGTGGCATCGTCGACGCCTTGTGGACGAATACCGGCCAGGCAGTTGACCTGGGTGTTGCCCAACACTTTTGCGTAAGCAATCGCCAGGTCGACACCGGCGCGGAACTCTTCAACCCGGTCCGGCAGGCACGCGATACCGCGCTCACCCTTGGCCCAGTCACCGGCCGGCAAGTTGAACAACACCTGGGTCAGGCCGTTCGCGTCGAGCGTGGCTTTGATCTCGGCGGAGCTGAAGTCGTAAGGGAACAGGTATTCGACACCACTGAAGCCGGCCTTGGCGGCGGCTTCAAAACGGGCAAGAAAATCCTGCTCGGTGAACAGCATGGACAGGTTGGCTGCGAAACGCGGCATGGTGGTCTCCTGTAAAAATAGGTGCCTGTAGCAGCTGCCGAGGGACGAGGCTGCGTTGGGCTGCGAAGCGGCCCCCGACGGCGGTCCTGCGGACACGCAACGCAGCCTCGTACCTCGGCAGCTGCTACAGGTATCAGGTCGTCTTAATCGAGCAACGAAATCGCGGTTGGCGCATCGTTGCCGACCAGCGCCAGGTCTTCGAATTCGTTGACGGCGTTGATCTCGGTGCCCATGGAAATGTTGGTCACACGCTCCAGAATAATCTCGACGATCACCGGCACCTTGAACTCTTCGATCAGCTCCTGAGCCCTGCGCAGGGCAGGCTGGATCTGACCCGGTTCGAACACACGCAGCGCCTTGCAGCCGAGACCTTCGGCAACCGCGACGTGGTCGACACCGTAACCGTTGAGTTCCGGAGCGTTCAGGTTGTCGAAGGACAGCTGCACGCAGTAGTCCATGTCGAAACCGCGCTGAGCCTGACGGATCAGCCCCAGGTACGAGTTGTTCACCACCACGTGGATGTACGGCAGCTTGAACTGCGCGCCCACCGCCAACTCTTCGATCATGAACTGGAAGTCATAGTCGCCCGACAGCGCCACAACTTTACGGGTCGGATCAGCCTTGACCACGCCCAGCGCTGCCGGAATGGTCCAGCCCAGAGGACCTGCCTGACCGCAGTTGATCCAGTGACGCGGTTTGTAGACGTGCAGGAACTGCGCGCCGGCAATCTGCGACAGACCGATGGTGCTTACATAGCAAGTGTCTTTGCCGAACACTTGGTTCATCTCTTCGTACACGCGCTGCGGCTTGACCGGCACGTTGTCGAAGTGGGTCTTGCGGTGCAGGCTGGCCTTGCGCTGCTGGCAGTCTTGCAGCCAGGCGCTGCGGTTTTTCAGCTTGCCGGCGGCTTGCCATTCGCGAGCGACTTCGATGAACACGGTCAGCGCGGCAGCGGCGTCGGACACGATGCCCAGGTCCGGGGTGAACACACGGCCGATCTGGGTCGGTTCAATGTCAACGTGGATGAACTTGCGGCCTTCGGTGTAGACGTCGATCGAACCGGTGTGACGGTTGGCCCAACGGTTACCGACGCCCAGCACCACGTCCGACTTCAGCATTGTCGCGTTGCCGTAGCGGTGCGAGGTTTGCAGACCGACCATGCCGACCATCAACGGGTGATCGTCCGGAATGGTGCCCCAGCCCATCAGGGTCGGGATCACCGGGATACCGGTCAGCTCGGCGAATTCCACCAGCAATTCGCTGGCGTCGGCATTGATGATGCCGCCACCGGCCACCAGCAACGGACGCTCGGCCTGATCGAGCATGGCCAGGGCCTTCTCGATTTGCACGCGGTTAGCGGTTGGCTTGGCCAGCGGCAGTGGTTCATAGGCGTCGATGTCGAATTCGATTTCAGCCATCTGCACGTCGAACGGCAGATCGATCAGCACCGGGCCTGGACGGCCGGAGCGCATTTCGTAGAAGGCTTTCTGGAACGCGTAAGGCACCTGACCCGGTTCCATGACGGTGGTTGCCCACTTGGTCACTGGCTTGACGATCGAGGTGATGTCGACAGCCTGGAAGTCTTCCTTGTGCATACGGGCGCGGGGGGCCTGGCCGGTAATGCAAAGAATCGGGATCGAGTCGGCCGAGGCGCTGTAGAGCCCGGTGACCATGTCGGTACCGGCAGGTCCCGAAGTGCCGATGCACACGCCGATGTTGCCGGCCTTGGTGCGGGTGTAGCCCTCGGCCATGTGCGAGGCGCCTTCAACGTGGCGAGCGAGGACGTGATCGATGCCACCGACCTTCTGCAAGGCGGAGTACAGCGGGTTGATCGCGGCGCCCGGGATGCCAAAAGCGGTATCAACTCCTTCACGGCGCATCACCAGAACGGCGGCTTCGATTGCTCTCATTTTGCTCATTGTTTTGTGCCTCTTACGTTTTGTAATTGTATACAAGTGGCTTTGCGCAGAGTGTATTCACGGCGGACGGCGCAGGTCAATCCATTTTCTCAAGCGGCCGTTTCATTCGTCGGAAGCCAGATCTACTGTGGCGTTTCGTCGCATGTGGCGCTTTTCGAGAATTATTGTATACAAAAAAATAACTCATTGTGTTCTATTTGTTGCATCGGACTTCTGAACAAAACGCAGTCCAGCAGCTTTCCCTATAACAAAATGAGGACGGCACCATGAGCGCTTTAACCTTGAAAGTCGCAGTTAACCTGGCCAATCAGGCTATCTCCGCCGGGCGTGCAATCTCGGCGGCTCCATTGACCATCGCAGTACTGGATTCGGGTGGACACTTGGTCACCCTGCAGCGTGAAGACGGCGCCAGCCTGCTGCGCCCGCAGATCGCCATCGGCAAAGCCTGGGGCGCCATCGCCCTTGGCAAAGGTTCACGCCTGCTGGCGCTGGACGCACAGCAACGACCGGCGTTTATCGCCGCTTTGAACAGTCTGGGGCAGGGCAGCGTTGTGCCGGCACCGGGCGGTGTATTGATTCGGGATCAGGACGGAAACGTGCTGGGGGCTGTTGGTATCAGCGGTGATCTTTCTGATGTTGATGAGCAATGTGCGATCAACGCGATTGAGGCGTTGGGGTTGCAGGCGGATGCTGGGGTGACTGCTTGATTATTGGGTGATTGATCTACCGCTATCGCCAGCAGGCTGGCTCCCACAGGGGACTATCTGCGTGTCAGAGATCCACTGTGGGAGCCAGCCTGCTGGCGATGGTGCTCTGCCAGACACATCCTGCCAAAAGTCTGCCCCCGCCTTTTAGTCATCACAAGACTAGGCTTTTTTTGATTTCATCATGAAAAGGGCAATGGAATGCCGGATTTACCAGCTTCAAACCGTCTGCGCATCGGCCGCTATGCCGAGCAAAACCGCATCTATCTCTTAACGACAAACACACTCGAGCGAGAACCTGTTTTCAAGGACTTCACCTTGGGCAGATTAGTCGTCTCGCAATTTCGCGCTGCGCAGGACCAAGGTTGTGCAAACTCACTGGCCTGGGTCGTCATGCCGGATCATTTTCATTGGCTGATCGAATTGCAGCGGGGGTCGCTGTGCGGACTGATGCAAAAGACCAAGTCTTTGAGTACCAAGGCAGTGAATCTGTCTGCCGGCCGTAGGGCCAGTCTTTGGCAGCGAAGTTTTCATGATCGAGCGCTGCGTCGTGAAGAGGACTTGGTAAAGGTTGCCCGGTATGTTGTGGCTAACCCGTTGCGGGCCGGGTTGGTCGAGCGGCTTGGCGACTATCCGCTGTGGGATGCGATCTGGGTTTGATCCAAAAACCGAGTCCTCCCCATCGCCAGCAGGCTGGCTCCCACAGGTGGATTATCTGAGTGTCAGAGATCCATTGTGGGAGCCAGCCTGCTGGCGATGGGCGCGCCGCGGTGTATCAGTCCGGCTCACACCCCTTGAGCACCAACCGGATAATCGTCTGCGCCGCCGCTTCATAATCAGCCTCATCGAGCTTGGCCTTTCCGGTCACTGCGGAAATCTGCCAGTCGAAGTCGGCATAGGTCTGGGTCGCGGCCCAGATGCTGAACATCAGGTGGTTGGGGTCGATCGGGGCGATCTGGCCGCGGTCGATCCAGGTCTGGATGCAGTCGATGTTGTGCTTGGCCTGGCCGTTGAGTCGTTCAACCAGATCCGCGCTCAGGTGCGGGGCGCCGTGCATGATTTCGCTGGCGAACACCTTGGAGGCGAAGGGCAGGTCGCGGGAGATGCGGATTTTCGAGCGGATGTAGCCGCTCAGCACTTCACTGGGCACGCCGTCGGCGTTGAACGGTGTCGAGGCCTTCAGAATCGGTTCGATGATGCTTTCCAGGACCTCGCGGTAGAGGTTTTCCTTGGATTTGAAGTAGTAGTAGACGTTGGGCTTGGGCAATCCCGCCTTGGCTGCGATGTCACTGGTTTTGGTCGCAGCGAAGCCCTTGTCGGCAAACTCTTCACTGGCGGCACGCAGGATCAGTTCTTTGTTGCGCTCGCGGATGGTGCTCATAAACCAGGGGGTTCCTTGCCTGTTCTGGCGGTTGCGCATGGTAGCACCGGCCTCGCGCGGCGCTCAAGAATGCCCCGTGCGGTCCCCGGCCGCGCTATGCTGCGCGGCATTCAATCAAGAAGGAAACCTGATTCATGGCAGGAAGCAGTTTGCTGTTGCTGATCGACGACATCGCCGCGGTACTCGACGATGTGGCGTTGATGACCAAAATGGCCGCCAAGAAGACTGCTGGCGTGCTCGGCGACGATTTGGCGCTCAATGCCCAACAGGTTTCCGGTGTGCGTGCTGAGCGGGAAATCCCGGTGGTATGGGCGGTGGCCAAGGGCTCGTTTCTCAACAAGCTGATCCTGGTGCCCTCGGCGTTGGCCATCAGCGCGTTCATTCCCTGGCTGGTCACGCCGTTGTTGATGATCGGTGGCGCGTACCTGTGTTTCGAAGGTTTCGAAAAACTGGCCCATAAATTCTTGCACAGCAAGGCTGAAGACCAGGCCGAACATGCCGAACTGGTCGAGGCCGTGGCTGATCCGGCGGTCGATCTGGTGGCGTTCGAGCAGGACAAGATCAAAGGCGCCATCCGCACCGACTTCATTCTCTCTGCAGAAATCATCGCCATCACTCTGGGTACCGTGGCTGATGCTTCGCTGACCCAACAAGTCATCGTGCTTTCGGGCATTGCCATCGTCATGACCATTGGCGTGTATGGCCTGGTGGCCGGCATTGTCAAACTCGACGACCTCGGCTTGTGGCTGACTCAGAAGCCTGGACAGATCGCCAAAAGCATTGGCGGCGGGATCCTGCGTGCGGCGCCGTACATGATGAAAAGCCTGTCGGTGATCGGCACGGCGGCGATGTTCCTGGTGGGCGGCGGAATTCTCACCCACGGCGTGCCGGTGATTCATCACTGGATTGAGAGTGTCAGCGCAGGGGCGGGCGGTGCCGGGTTTATCGTGCCGACGTTGCTGAATGCGGTGGCGGGGATTGTGGCGGGGGCGGTGGTGTTGGCGGGTGTGATGGTTGCCAGCAAGCTCTGGAAAGCAGTGAAAGGCTGAAGACAACCACAGAGGATTTGTGGAAAGTCTAGAAATGAAAAAGGCCATTCGATTCGCATCGAACGGCCTTTTTTGTTGCCGATGGATTTACTCGGCGATCTGCAACTTGCGCGACTCGGTGTACACGTAGCGCACTTTCTCGTACTCGAACGGCGAGTTCAGCTGGCCATAGCGGAAGCTATTCTGGTGACGCTTGTCGACGCCGCGCAGTAGCCAGACCTCAGGATGGTTGGAGCTGACTTCGGAGACGTTCAGGAAGTTGATTGCCGATTCCGCGCTGAAGTCCGCCACCAGGCCACCGGTGTCGCGGATGTTCGAAGGGCCGAGGATCGGCAACACGAAGTAGGCGCCGCTGGGTACACCGTAGAAACCCAGCGTCTGGCCGAAGTCTTCGCTCTGGCGCGGCAGACCCATGGCAGTGGCCGGGTCCCACAGGCCGGCGATGCCGACGGTGGTGTTGAGGAGCAGGCGCGCGGTGGTTTCCATCGAGCGCTGCCCCTTGAACTGCAGCAAGCTGTTCAACAGGTTCGGCACATCACCGAGGTTGTTGAAGAAGTTGCTGACGCCAGTGCGCAGGAAACTCGGTGTGATGTAGCGATAGCCGTCAACCACTGGCAGGAACACCCATTGGTCGAAGCGGTAGTTGAAGTGGTAGACGCGGCGGTTCCACTCTTCCAGCGGGTCGTAGACGTTCAGCGCGTTAAGCGTCGAGCGTTCGAATTCGCGCTGATCCAGCCCCGGGTTGATTTTGAGTTTGCTCAGCGGCTCCTTGAAGCCGTCACTGTCGATGACAACCGGTGCGTTGGCTTTGCTGTTGTCGGCATTGGCGACGCCTGCACAGAGTAACGCTGCGATAAGCAGGAGGTGTTTAGCCACGGAAGAACTCCAGCATGGCGTCGCTGTTGACGCGGTAATTAAGGTTGCCGCAATGGCCGCCCAGTGGATAAACGGTCAAACGATCGCCAAAGGTCTTGCGCAGGAAACCGAGGTCGCCAGGGCCGAGGATCACGTCGTCGGCGTTGTGCATGACGGCGATTTTCGGGCTGTCATGCAGGTAATCCTTGAGCGCATACAAACTGACCTGGTCGATCAGTTGCAGCAGGCTGCCGCCGTCGGTGCGGGCGCGCCACATCGGGATGACCTGTTCGGTGAGGTAACAGTCGAAGTCGCACTGCAGCGCGCGTTTGAGGAACGGCGTGAGGGTGGTGCCTTCGGTGATCGGGTATTTCGGTGGCGTGATCAGGCCTCGCCGGTTGATCAGGTCCGAGGTGAAAGCAATGTCGGCGGCCGAGAAGCGGAACGAGGTGCCGATCAGCATGGCCATCTGTTCGTTGCTCAGGTGCTGCTTGGACTGCTGAAAGTCGTAGAGCAGCGCATCGTTGAGGTCGATGTAGCCTTTCTGCTGGAAGTAACGGGTCAGTTTGTCCAGCACCAGCTCGTAGAAAGTGGTGGTGTTGTTGATGCCCTTGACCTCTGTCTGGACGAGCTTGTCCAGGTTGGTGATCGACGTGTAGAGGTTGACCGGCGGGTTGAGCAGCAAGACTTTCTTGAAGTTGAAGCTGCGGCGGGTTTCGTCCAGGTGCGCGACGAATGCCGCGTCCAGTGCGCCCAGGCTGTAGCCGGTCAGGTAGTAATCAGTGACAGGGACTTTCGGGTTTTGTGCCCGCACAGCCTGCATTACCCGGTACATGTCTTCGGCGTCTTCCTTGGTGATGCCGGGTGTGGCGAAGCGTGAGGCGGCGCTCATGAAGTCGAAGCTGGTGGGCGACGACAGTTGCACCACATGGTAGCCGGCCTTGTAGTAGAGCTTTTTCAGGTACTCGTTGAGGCTGCTGTCATAGCGCGCGCCGGTGCCGGAGATCAGGAAGATCAACGGTGCGGCTTTGTCCTGGGTGGCGATGCGATAGGTGAGTTTTTTCACCGGCCAGAAGTTATCCGGCAGGTCGAACTCACGCTCCGGGCGCAACCTGACGCTGCGGTCGGCCTGATTGATGTCGTCATCCAGCGGCAACTCCGGGCGCAAGTGCGGCGGTGTCGTGGCAATGGTCGCCTCGAACGGGTTGGTCAAGGGATAGCCATAACTGGCGGCGTCGATGTCGACCGCCAGTGCGGACGCACTCAAAATAAGGCCGCCAAACAGGGCGGCGAAGCGCAAGGAACGGAGCATGACTAGATCTCTTAGAGAAAGGTGCCGAATGAAGTTCGCAGGCTATGACCACGGGGTTTGCGCCAAAGTGCCATGGATCGGCACCAATCAGGACTAATTTCGGAGTAATAGTAGCTGGACGATACACTTTGCAGCTATTTCGTGACCAATTATCTCTTACATGCGTTTGCTTACCGCTGGCGGGGGATTAAGCTGGCCGCCGTTTTCGTTTATTGGAGTGCTTCATGTCCCGCCGTCTGCCTGTGATTCTGCTGCTCGTTCTCCTGCCGTTATGGCTGGCCGCCAGTTATGGCGCGCGTTATGGCTTTATGGAGGATGCTCAATGGGTCGGCATCTGCGTGGACGAAGCGAGTCGCTGGGAATGCCAGGTTCGTTCGAGCCTGGGCCTGATGATTCACTTCAATGTCTTGGGCTTCGCGGCATTGGCGGCAGCCGTTATCGGTTTTGTGCTACCGGGCCGGGCAGGGTGGTGGTTGGCCGTGCTCGCGCTGGTGTTCGGGTTTCCGGCGCTGGCGTTGTACAACACGACATTGGCTGTTTTTGCGGTGGTGATTGCCGGGTTGCGGTTGGTTCGGGAAAACCGCGTCGCCTGACACAGAAAGATCGCAGCCTGCGGCAGCTCCACACAGGAATACGCGTTTCCCTGTAGCTGCCGCAGGCTGCGATCTTTTGATCTTGCTTGATGATTATCCTTTGCGAACCCGCAAACTGCGCCACAACGCTGCAACCATCAACACACTCACCAGCGCCCAACCCCAGGCCTGCTGATTCTGCAAACCTTCACGATACAGCTGCGGCGCAATGCCAGCACCAATGATGAAGGTCAGCAGGGCAATCTCCCGACGCGGCACGCTCACCGGGCGGCACAGATAGACCAGCGCCGGCAGGATGAATGCGACACTCGGGAAGCTGCGATAACGCGGATCGAACACCAGCTCCAGCATCGTCACCGCAGCGGCAAACCCGGCCACAGCGAGCAACCAGCCCGCCCGACGTTCCAGCGCATTGAACGCCCGTCCGCGCCAACCAGTGCGAGCGCTCAGCGTCAGTGCCGCATGGGCCAGCACCAACACATTCAAAGCCGTCAGCAAAGCGACCCACAACCATTCACTGGTAAACCGCGTAGTGACACGGGCCAGGTCGCCCCAGGCGCCAATCGAGCAAGCGGCCAGCGCACCCAGCAGCGGTAGAACCAGCGCTGCGCGAGTGCTGCGTACACGGCCGCCGAGGATCAACGTGCCAAGGAAGATCAAGCCGCCCACCACCAGCCACTGGGTCCAGTAAGGCACGTTCGACACCGGACCGGCGAGCACACCTTTGTCCTGGCGATCGGCATCGAACAGCCCCCAGTAACCACCGACCGCACCTTCGCTGGCGCGTTTCCACGGCTGGTCGAAGGCTTCGATCAGGTTGTAATGCCAGCCTTGCTGCTCCGCCATGATGACAAAAGCACGAATGAACTTGGCTTCATTGACCCGGCTCGGCAGGGCGGTTTCACGCTGACGGCCTTCGCTGGGCCAGCCGGTTTCGCCAATCATCACGTCCTTGGGTGCGAACTTGTTGCCGAACACCTGACGTACTTCGGCCACATGCTGCAGGGCGGCGTCGATATTCGACGGGTCATCTTCCCAGTACGGCAACAAATGGATGGTCAGGAAGTCCACCGCCGGGGCGATTTCCGGGTGCTTGAGCCAGAACTCCCAGACGTCGGCGTAAGTGACAGGTTGTTTGACCTGGCTTTTGACTTTATCAATGAGCTTGGCCAACTGCGCGCCGGTGATTTCCTTGCGCAACAGGGTTTCGTTGCCGACGATCACTGAGGTCACCACGTCCGCGTTGGCGTTGGCCGAGGCGATCAGCAGGTCGACCTCCTTGGCGGTGTCCACCGGGTTGCTGTTGACCCAGGCGCCGATCATCAGCTTCAGCCCGTGCTTGCGCGCCAGGGCGGGCAAGGCTTCGAGGCCGGTCATGGAATAGGTGCGGATGCATTCGAAGCTTTTGGCCAGCAGCGCGAGGTCGGCGTCCATGCGCTCGGGGCGCAGTTTGAACGGCTGATCGAACGGCGATTGGTCCTTGTCGAACGGGGTGTAGGAGGCGCATTGCAGCTTGTGCGTCGCGCTGGCCACGTCCGGCAGCACCACCGGTTTACCGAGGCCGTACCAGAAGCCACCGAGGGCAAAAAGCCCCAACAGGCAGGCGAATAGATAAGCAAAAAAAGGAAAGCGTGATGTCGCGGGCATGGTCAGGCCGTCTGGGAGCAAAGCCGCGCATGTTACCTTCATTTGCCGCGTGCTTGGTGGCCTGCATACTTTTGACATGCAAAGTTTGGGCGGATTGGCCGGTGGACTTCCGGTGGTCTAGATTAATGGCGTTCTGATGTCGTTTCTCGATGCCTTGAGGTCGCTGGCAGAGAAGGACGCCATTGTCGTGAGGTTGATTATCGACGCATCAGTGCTCTCATAGATAAATCGCGCTGATGTTCGGATGAGTTTGCGGTGGGCGTGATGGGGGCGCTGTGCACCATAACAATACGTTGACGCGACTCGGCATCCGTCGAGCGCAGCACTTTCGGGGAAGTAACGATGAAGATGCGACGACTCTTGGGCGCAGGTGCCGCTTTGGTGCTGGCGATCAGTTCTACTGTAGTCAGCGCCGAAGGCAAGGCAGTGACTATCGGTTATGTCGACGGCTGGTCGGACAGTGTCGCCACGACCAACGTGGCCGCTGAAGTGATCAGGCAGAAACTCGGTTATGACGTGAAACTGCAAGCAGTCGCCACCGGGATCATGTGGCAGGGCGTGGCCACTGGCAAACTCGATGCCATGATGTCTGCATGGCTGCCTGTGACTCATGGTGAATACTGGACCAAGAACAAGGATCAAGTCGTCGATTACGGTCCGAACTTCAAGGACGCGAGAATCGGCCTGATCGTGCCGGAGTACGTCAAAGCTAAAAGTATTGCCGATCTGAAAACCGACGACAGCTTCAAAAGTCGTATCGTCGGCATCGACGCCGGTTCGGGCGTAATGCTCAAGTCCGAGCAGGCAATCAAGGACTACGATCTGACCGGCTATCAACTCAAGGCCAGTTCCGGCGCCGGCATGATTGCCGAGCTGACCCGTGCCGAGAAGAAAAACGAATCCATTGCTGTCACCGGTTGGGTGCCGCACTGGATGTTCGCCAAGTGGAAACTGCGCTTCCTGGACGACCCGAAAGGCGTTTATGGCGCGGCTGAAACCGTAAACAACATCGGCAGCAAAGAACTGGCAACCAAGGCTCCGGAAGTTGCCAAGTTCCTGAAGAACTTCCAGTGGGCGTCGAAAGACGAAATCGGCGAAGTCATGTTGGCCATTCAGGACGGTGCCAAACCTGAAGCCGCCGCGAAGGAGTGGGTGGCCAAACACCCGGAACGCGTTGCAGACTGGACCAAATGATTTGAGCTGACGCGTCTAGTCAGCACTTTACAGGGCCGCTTGGTATCGCTTCCAAGCGGCCTTTTGCATTTCCGTAGGAGCACGGCTTGCCAGCGATGGCGCCCTCAAAATTGCCATCGCCGGCAAGCCGTGCTCCTACAGGGGGAACAAAACTGTCATGTCGTTCTAATACTAAGGTCGTCTGGAACCAGTTCCGCAGCCGCATAGAGTGGATAACGTTCCAACTTCATCTGTGCTGCGAGGATAAAAACAATGAACGACAGCATTTACCTCTCGATTCAAAACAGCCCGCGCTTCAAGGAGCTGGTTAGTAAGCGAGAAAGGTTCGCCTGGATTCTTTCGGCGATCATGCTTGGGCTTTACTCCGGTTTCATCCTTTTGATTGCTTACGGGCCGCATATTCTGGGGGCAAAAATTAGCCCCGAGTCTTCGATTACCTGGGGGATACCGATTGGTGTCGGGTTGATTCTCTCGGCCTTTATCCTGACTGCAATCTACGTACGACGCGCCAATGGCGAATTCGACGACCTGAACAATGCGATTCTCAAGGAGGCTCAGCAATGATCCGGCGTCTAATGGCTCTATTGAGCATCGCAGCTTTCGCGCCTGGTGCCTGGGCCGCTGAAGCCCTGACTGGTGAAGTCAACAAACAACCGCTTAACGTCTCTGCGATTTTGATGTTCGTAGCGTTCGTCGGTTTGACCCTGTGCATCACCTACTGGGCTTCCAAGCGCAACAATTCGGCAGCCGACTACTATGCGGCGGGTGGCAAGATCACCGGCTTCCAGAACGGTCTGGCGATTGCCGGTGACTACATGTCGGCGGCGTCCTTCCTGGGTATTTCCGCCCTGGTGTTCACTTCCGGCTACGACGGCCTGATCTACTCGATCGGGTTCCTGGTGGGCTGGCCGATCATTCTGTTCCTGATCGCCGAGCGCCTGCGTAACCTGGGTAAATACACCTTTGCCGACGTGGCGTCCTATCGCCTTGGGCAAACCCAGATCCGCACGCTGTCCGCTTGCGGCTCGCTGGTGGTGGTGGCGTTCTACCTGATCGCGCAAATGGTCGGTGCCGGCAAGCTGATTCAACTGCTGTTCGGTCTCGACTATCACATTGCAGTGATCCTGGTCGGTGTCCTGATGTGCATGTACGTGTTGTTCGGCGGCATGCTGGCGACCACTTGGGTGCAGATCATCAAGGCAGTGTTGCTGCTGTCCGGTGCCTCGTTCATGGCGCTGATGGTGATGAAGCACGTCAACTTCGACTTCAATGCGCTGTTTTCCGAGGCGATCAAGGTTCACCCTAAAGGTGAGGCGATCATGAGCCCCGGCGGTCTGGTGAAAGACCCGATCTCCGCGTTCTCCCTTGGCCTGGCACTGATGTTCGGTACCGCTGGCCTGCCGCACATTCTGATGCGCTTCTTCACCGTGAGTGACGCGAAAGAAGCTCGCAAGAGCGTGCTGTATGCAACCGGCTTCATTGGCTACTTCTACATCCTGACGTTCATCATCGGCTTCGGCGCGATCCTGCTGGTCAGCACCAACCCTGCCTTTAAAGATGCTGCTGGCGCGCTGTTGGGCGGCAACAACATGGCGGCGGTGCACCTGGCTAACGCGGTCGGTGGCAGTATCTTCCTGGGCTTCATCTCGGCAGTCGCGTTCGCAACCATTCTGGCTGTAGTGGCTGGTTTGACGCTGGCCGGCGCTACGGCGGTGTCTCACGACCTTTACGCCAGCGTGATCAAGAAGGGCAAGGCCAACGACAAGGACGAGATCCGCGTCTCGAAAATCACCACCATCTTTCTGGGCGTGCTGGCGATCGGTCTGGGCATTCTGTTCGAAAGCCAGAACATCGCGTTCATGGTGGGCCTGGCGTTCTCCATCGCGGCGAGCTGTAACTTCCCGGTGCTGCTGCTTTCCATGTACTGGAAGAATCTGACCACCCGCGGAGCGATGATCGGTGGCTGGTTGGGTTTGGTGAGTGCTGTTGGTTTGATGGTGCTTGGGCCAACCATTTGGGTGCAGATTCTGCATCACGAGAAGGCTATCTTCCCGTATGAGTACCCGGCGCTGTTCTCCATGGCCATTGCGTTTATCGGGATCTGGTTCTTCTCGATTACAGACAAGTCGACCGCGGCTGACAATGAGCGGGCGCTGTTCTTCCCTCAGTTTGTTCGTTCGCAGACGGGCTTGGGGGCGAGTGGGGCGGTTTCTCACTAAGGTTTCAGGTTTGCTTATATAAGCTGCGTTAAACAGAAATGCCCCGGTCGAGAGATCGGGGCTTTTTTTGTTGGGCGGTTTGATTGTGTACATATCCGTTGCTGCGGTAACGGCTGATTATGGTTTCGCTTTTACAGCCAGCCCTTTCAAGGTCTTTTGACTTTCGCGGCTTTGAGCACCCGATCCGTCGACACGTGGGCATTCACTGCCTTACCCTCCAGCCATTCTTTGGACTTGAGCACCTTCGGACCTCGTTTGCTTTTGGCGACCGCTTTGGGCTGGACGTTTCGGCCTAGCGTCAGCAGGTACTGAGCCAGCCCTCCTGCGGGGATGGGGAGGGATAAGTGCTCTGGCGGCAAGGCTATTTGCATACCCTCATAACCGCTGCGAACCTGTACCGTCAGGTGAAAGATCGACGCTTCCCAGCCCTCGGGTTGGGTCTGGCAATGAGCCTGTTCGACACTGCGTTTAAGCACGGACAAAACGTTGTAAGCCAACACGGCGGACGCGAACCCCAGCAGGGCGGCTTTGGGGTTGCCCAAGGTTTCGATTTCACTGTCCAGCACCGATTCCAGACGCTGGAACATCCCTTCAATACTCCAGCGACGTCGGTACAAATCGGCGATCTGCTCTGCGCTGATGGTGTCGGGCAAGTTGCTCCAGAAGGACGGCGTGGTGTCGCCGGATTCGGTGGGGTTTTGCAGGTTCAGTTCGACACGCCGCCACTGGCGTCCGCCTTTTACTTCGATGGTTTGCTCGCGCACGCTGCCAGTTGCGACCGGGACAGGCTCCTGCCAGTCGCTTTCTTTAAGCAGGCGTGGATGCTTGCTTTGTTCGCGAATGATGAATGAAGCGCCGGCATCTTCGCAGGCCTCCATGACCGGGAGCGTGCAGTAGAGCCGATCAGCCATCCATAGCTGGCCCGCCGTGGCCTTTTCCAGCAACGGCAGCACGCTGACGCGCTCGCTGGCATAGGCATCTTCACAGGGCTGAAGGTCGACGACTTGGTCGAGATCAGGGTCGTAAACCACGACCGAAAAACCAGGGCGGGCGGCACCTCGTTGGCGGCGCAAAGCGCCCAGACGTTTTTCGCTGGAAGGCAGATGGTTGCCGTCGACGACGCGTAATTGCCAGCCAGGCAAAATGGCCGAGCAACCCAATTCTTGAATCGTCGGAGCCAGGCGCTGCGCGCTACCAGTTACCAACGCGCGCAACAGCGCAGGTTCGGTTCGGCTGACCTTGTCATAAAGCGCCGCCAGGCTGACGGGAAGATCCTCCATCTGCCGCGCGGCGGCGTGTAGGGAGGGCCGCAAACCCAGAGAAACAAGGGACATCAGCTCAATAATGGTCGAAAACAAAAGCTCGCGCGGGTACTGGCGCTGACGATGTTCTTCGAACACCTGATCAACCCACTCTGCCGCAACGGCCTGCTCCAAAACCAATTTGGCCATGACACTGGCCGGTGCTTTTTTCTCGAACCGCGCTAAACCTCTGCCCACATCGTCTCGCCGTCCTGACTGGAGTTTTGAGGATTTTATCAAAGACCTTGAAAGGGCTGGCTGTAAAAGCGAAACCATAATCAGCCGTTACCGCAGCAACGGATATGTACACGACCAAAGACCCAGTCGGCCTTCAGGCCGCTGAACCAGCACAAACAGAAACGGCCTCTATCTACATAGAGGCCGTTCCCGGTGCAACTTTAAGACGTTATCGCAAGACAGGTCTTATTTGCGGTCTTCCAGCTTGGTGATGTCACGCGACTCGTAGCCGGTGTACAACTGGCGCGGACGGCCAATCTTGTACGGGCTGGAGAGCATTTCTTTCCAGTGGGAGATCCAGCCGACAGTCCGCGCCAAAGCGAAGATCACGGTGAACATGCTGGTTGGAATGCCGATCGCCTTGAGGATGATCCCCGAGTAGAAGTCGACGTTCGGGTACAGCGAGCGTTCAATGAAGTACGGGTCGGTCAGGGCGATCTCTTCCAGGCGCATGGCCAGTTCGAGTTGCGGATCGTTGGTGATGCCCAGTTCCTTCAGCACTTCGTCGCAGGTCTGCTTCATGACTGTTGCGCGTGGGTCGCGGTTTTTGTAAACCCGGTGACCGAAGCCCATCAGTTTGAACGGGTCGTTCTTGTCCTTGGCCTTGGCGATGTACTTGTCGATGTTCGACACATCGCCTATTTCATCGAGCATGGTCAGAACAGCTTCGTTCGCGCCGCCGTGGGCAGGGCCCCACAGTGCAGCGATGCCGGCGGCGATACAGGCGAACGGGTTGGCGCCCGAAGAGCCAGCCAGGCGTACGGTGGAAGTCGATGCGTTCTGCTCGTGGTCGGCATGGAGGATGAAGATCTTGTCCATGGCCTTGGCGAGTACCGGGCTGATCGGTTTGATCTCGCACGGAGTGTTGAACATCATGTGCAGGAAGTTTTCCGCGTACGTCAGGTCGTTGCGCGGGTACATCATGGGTTGGCCCATGGAGTACTTGTAAACCATCGCTGCCAGGGTTGGCATCTTGGCAACCAGGCGGATCGCGGAGATTTCGCGATGCTGCGGGTTATTGATGTCCAGGGAGTCGTGGTAGAAGGCCGAGAGGGCGCCGACTACACCGCACATGACGGCCATCGGGTGGGCGTCGCGACGGAAACCGTTGAAGAAAGTTTTCAGCTGCTCGTGAACCATGGTGTGGTTCTTCACGGTGCTGACGAACTGGGCTTTCTGTTCTGCTGTCGGCAGCTCGCCGTTGAGCAGCAGATAGCAGGTTTCCAGGTAGTCCGATTTTTCAGCCAGCTGTTCGATCGGGTAGCCGCGGTGCAGCAGGATCCCGTTGTCACCGTCGATATAGGTGATCTTCGACTCGCAGGCAGCGGTCGACATGAAACCCGGGTCAAAGGTGAAACGGCCCGTGGCCGTCAGGCCCCGAACATCAATTACATCGGGACCAACGGTGCCGGTTAAAATGGGCAGCTCGACGGGGGCTGCGCCCTCGATGATCAACTGCGCTTTTTTGTCAGCCATGTGGCCTCCTATTTATGCTTGAAATCATCAGACAGACCCCCCACGCAGGGCCCGCACCACTATAGTGAGATAAATTCGAATGTCAATTTGCCTAAAGTCTTGCTCCAGAAGGCTTTAACCGGACTTTTTCCTCGAAATTGACTGCCATTTACGCCTTTTATACGACTTGTGCAATGAGCTATTAGGGGAAGGCGATTGCGTTGTCATTAGTAGCCTAACTGTCTATACTCGGCCTCCGACCGCCAGGGGCTTTTGGGCCTGCTTTACTGGGGGTCGCACTCCCTGGGTGGTGGGTACCTGACCAGTGCACTCCCCAACAACTTTGCCCTGATTGTTAGGGGCTCTTCAGTGTGAAAAAAAGCCGTGAATAGCCAACGACCTGTAAACCTAGACCTAAGGACCATCAAACTCCCAGTCACTGCTTACACGTCCATTCTTCACCGAATCTCCGGAATCATCCTCTTTGTCAGCCTGGCCATCATGCTTTATGCATTGGACAAGTCGCTCGACTCGGAAGAAGGCTTCGGTCAGGTGAAAGCGTGTCTGACCAGTCCGCTAGCCAAGCTAGTGACATGGGGCATCCTGTCCGCCTTGCTGTATCACTTGGTTGCCGGTGTGCGCCATTTGATGATGGACATGGGCATCGGCGAGTCGCTTGAAGGCGGCAAACTGGGCTCGAAAATCGTTATCGCCGTTTCCGTGGTGGTAATCGTTCTGGCAGGAGTTTGGATATGGTAACTAACGTCACGAACCTGTCGCGTTCGGGCCTCTATGACTGGATGGCGCAACGTGTTTCTGCGGTCGTTCTCGCGGCTTATTTCATCTTCCTGATCGGATACGTCGTTGCCAACCCTGGCATCGGCTACGCCCAATGGCATGAACTGTTCGCAAGCAACTGGATGCGTATTTTCAGTCTCCTGGCCCTCGTTGCCCTCGGCGCTCACGCCTGGGTCGGCATGTGGACCATCGCGACCGACTACCTGACGCCAATGGCGTTCGGCAAGTCCGCGACTGCAATACGTTTCCTCTTCCAGGCGGTATGCGGCGTCGCGATGTTCGCTTACTTCGTCTGGGGTGTGCAGATTCTTTGGGGTATCTGATTCATGTCTACTACAGTTAATACGCTTTCGTTCGACGCCATCATTATTGGCGGCGGCGGTGCTGGTATGCGCGCTGCTCTGCAGCTGGCACAGGGTGGTCACAAGACTGCCGTAGTTACCAAGGTTTTCCCGACTCGCTCGCACACTGTTTCCGCCCAGGGTGGTATCACCTGCGCCATCGCTTCGGCAGATCCGAACGATGACTGGCGCTGGCACATGTACGATACCGTCAAGGGTTCCGACTATATCGGTGACCAGGACGCTATCGAATACATGTGTTCCGTAGGCCCGGAAGCGGTCTTCGAACTCGAGCACATGGGCTTGCCGTTCTCCCGTACTGAACAAGGTCGCATCTATCAGCGTCCGTTCGGCGGACAGTCGAAAGACTTCGGTAAAGGCGGCCAGGCTGCACGTACTTGCGCCGCTGCCGACCGTACCGGTCATGCACTGCTGCACACCCTGTACCAGGCCAACCTGAAGGCCGGCACCGTGTTCCTCAACGAATACTACGGTGTCGACCTGGTGAAGAACGAAGATGGTGCCTTTGTCGGCATGATCGTCATCTGCATCGAAACCGGCGAAACCTCCTACGTCCGCGCTAACGCCACTGTACTGGCGACTGGCGGTGCAGGTCGTATCTACTCGTCCACCACCAATGCCCTGATCAACACAGGTGACGGCGTCGGCATGGCTCTGCGTGCTGGCGTGCCGGTACAAGACATTGAAATGTGGCAGTTCCACCCAACCGGCATCGCCGGCGCCGGTGTACTGGTTACTGAAGGCTGCCGCGGTGAAGGCGGTTACCTGATCAACAAGCACGGCGAGCGTTTCATGGAGCGTTATGCTCCGAACGCCAAAGACCTTGCTGGTCGTGACGTTGTTGCTCGTTCGATGGTTAAAGAAATCATCGCCGGCAACGGTTGCGGTCCGGATGGCGACCACGTAATGCTGAAACTCGATCACCTCGGTGAAGAAGTTCTGCACAGTCGTCTGCCAGGCATCATGGAACTGTCCAAGACCTTCGCCCACGTCGATCCAGCCGTAGCGCCGATTCCGGTCGTTCCAACCTGCCACTATATGATGGGCGGCGTGCCGACCAACATTCATGGTCAGGCAATCACTCAGGATGAAAACGGCGTTGACCAGATCATCCCGGGCCTGTTCGCAGTAGGCGAAGTGGCCTGCGTATCGGTTCACGGTGCCAACCGTCTGGGCGGCAACTCGCTGCTCGACTTGGTGGTATTCGGTCGTGCTGCCGGCCTGTTCCTGGAACAGACCCTGAAAGAAGGCGTCGACTACACCCGCGCTCGCCAGTCCGACATCGACGCTGCCCTGGCACGTCTCGATGGCCTGAACTCGCGTACCGAAGGCGAAGACGTCGCCACCCTGCGTAAAGAGCTGCAAAGCTGCATGCAGAACTACTTCGGTGTGTTCCGTACCGGCGAATACATGCAGAAGGGTATTGCTCAGCTGGCTGATCTGCGTGGCCGTATCGCCAACGTCAAGATCAACGACAAGAGCCAGGCGTTCAACACCGCTCGTATCGAAGCTCTTGAATTGCAGAACCTGCTGGAAGTGGCCGAAGCTACCGCCATCGCCGCAGAGATCCGCAAAGAGTCCCGCGGCGCTCACGCCCGTGAAGACTACGAAGATCGCGACGACGAAAACTGGCTGTGCCACACCCTGTACTTCCCGGGTGACAAGCGCGTTACCAAGCGTGCTGTGAACTTCTCGCCGAAGACCGTTCCGACTTTTGAACCTAAGATTCGGACTTATTAAGGGTGGCCGCCATGTTGCAAGTCAGTGTTTATCGCTACAACCCTGATCAGGACGCTGCGCCGTTCATGCAGGAATTTACGGTCGATACCGGTGGTAAAGACCTGATGGTGCTGGACGTCCTGGCCCTGATCAAAGAGCAGGACGAAGGTTTCTCCTATCGTCGCTCTTGCCGTGAAGGTGTTTGCGGTTCCGACGGCATGAACATCAACGGCAAAAACGCTCTGGCGTGCGTCACGCCGCTGTCCGCTGTTGTAAAAGGTAACAAGCTGATCGTTCGTCCTCTGCCAGGTTTGCCGGTTATCCGTGACCTGGTCGTCGATATGAGCATCTTCTACAAGCAATACGAGAAGGTTAAGCCATACCTGCAGAACGACACGCCGGCTCCGGCCATCGAACGTCTGCAGACCCCTGAAGAGCGTGAAAAGCTTGACGGTCTGTACGAGTGCATCCTGTGCGCTTGCTGCTCGACCTCTTGCCCGTCCTTCTGGTGGAACCCGGACAAGTTCCTGGGTCCAGCTGCTCTGCTGCAAGCGTATCGCTTCCTGGCAGACAGCCGCGACACCAAGACTGCCGAGCGTCTGGCTTCACTGGATGACCCGTTCAGCGTATTCCGCTGCCGCGGGATCATGAACTGCGTCAACGTCTGCCCGAAAGGCCTGAACCCGACTAAGGCCATCGGTCACGTACGTAACATGCTGCTGCAAAGCGGCGTGTGATTCAGCAGTACCTGTAGGACCGCAGTACCCGTAGATGCTACGGCGCAGGCTTCAACCGGCGCCGTAGTCTTAACCTGAGCAGCAGCTTATAAGGCTGCGGCTCTTATTTTGAAGAAATGAGACAAGCAGGGGCATCCGGGCTGGTACCCGGACTATCAGCGTGATCCTAAGTGGCTTGTTTTAGTCGCTGCATTTGGACTTCTGCAAGTGTGCTCGGTGTCGACGCCGGTGGTGTTCCCCTAACCGAGGGTGACCAAGCATGCAAGAAAGCGTGATGCAGCGCATGTGGAACAGCGCCTACCTATCCGGTAGTAACGCTGCCTATGTGGAAGAGCTCTACGAGCTCTACCTGCACGACCCTAACGCTGTGCCAGAAGAGTGGCGCACCTACTTCCAGAAGTTGCCTGCTGACGGCAACACTGCCACCGATGTTTCGCACTCCACAATTCGCGATCATTTCGTCTTGCTGGCAAAGAACCAGCGCCGCGCCCAACCGGTTTCCGCCGGCAGCGTGAGCAGTGAGCACGAGAAGAAGCAAGTTGAAGTGCTGCGATTGATCCAGGCCTACCGTATGCGTGGCCACCAGGCAGCCCAGCTTGACCCGCTGGGGCTGTGGCAGCGTCCTGCACCTGCAGACCTGTCGATCAATCACTACGGCTTGACCAATGCCGATCTTGATACGACCTTCCGTGCCGGCGACCTGTTCATCGGCAAAGAGGAGGCGAGCCTACGCGAAATTCACGAAGCGTTGCAGCAGACATATTGCCGCACCATCGGCGCTGAATTTACGCATATCACCGATTCCGAGCAGCGCCAGTGGTTCCAGCAGCGTCTGGAAAGCGTGCGCGGCCGTCCAACGTACTCCGCCGACATCAAGAGCCACCTGCTCGAGCGCGTCACCGCCGGCGAAGGTCTGGAAAAATACCTGGGTACCAAATACCCGGGTACCAAGCGTTTCGGTCTGGAAGGCGGCGAGAGCCTGATTCCGATGCTCGACGAGCTGATCCAGCGTTCCGGTTCCTACGGCACCAAGGAAATCGTTATCGGCATGGCCCACCGTGGCCGTCTCAACGTGCTGGTCAACACCTTCGGCAAGAACCCGCGCGAGCTGTTCGACGAGTTTGAAGGCAAGAAGAAGGTCGAGCTGGGTTCCGGTGACGTTAAGTATCACCAGGGCTTCTCGTCCAACGTGATGACCACTGGCGGTGAAGTTCACCTGGCCATGGCGTTCAACCCGTCCCACCTGGAAATCGTTTCCCCGGTGGTCGAGGGTTCGGTTCGCGCCCGTCAGGATCGTCGTAACGACCCTACCGGCGAGAAGGTTCTGCCGATCTCCATCCACGGTGACGCGGCATTTGCCGGTCAGGGCGTGGTCATGGAAACCTTCCAGATGTCGCAGACCCGCGGTTTCAAGACCGGCGGTACCGTGCACATCGTGATCAACAACCAGGTCGGTTTCACCATCAGCAACCCGCTGGACTCGCGTTCCACCGAGTACGCGACCGACGTTGCGAAAATGATCCAGGCGCCGATCCTCCATGTGAATGGTGATGATCCGGAAGCCGTGTTGTTCGTGACCCAGCTGGCCATCGACTACCGCATGCAGTTCAAGCGTGACGTGGTGATCGACCTGGTCTGCTACCGTCGTCGTGGCCACAACGAGGCCGACGAGCCAAGCGGCACCCAGCCAATCATGTATCAGCAGATCACCAAACAGCGCACCACCCGTGAGCTGTATGCCGATCGTCTGACTCAGGGCGGTGTGCTGGACGCAGAGCGTGTTCAGGCGAAAGTCGACGAATACCGCAATGCGCTGGACAACGGTCTGCATGTTGTAAAAAGCCTGGTCAAAGAGCCGAACAAAGAGTTGTTCGTGGACTGGCGTCCGTATCTGGGCCACGCCTGGACCGCGCGTCACGACACTCGCTTCGATCTGAAAACCTTGCAGGAACTGTCCGCCAAGCTGCTGGAAATTCCAGAAGGCTTCGTGGTTCAGCGCCAGGTCTCGAAAATCTACGAAGACCGTCAGAAAATGCAAGCCGGCGGCCTGCCGATCAACTGGGGTTACGCCGAAACCATGGCGTACGCGACCCTGGCGTTCGAAGGTCACCCGATCCGCATGACGGGTCAGGACATCGGTCGTGGTACGTTCTCGCACCGTCACGCTGTCTTGCACAACCAGAAAGACGCGGGTACCTACGTCCCGCTGCAAAACCTGTACAAGGGCCAGCCACGTTTCGACCTGTACGATTCGTTCCTGTCCGAAGAAGCCGTGTTGGCGTTCGAATACGGTTACTCGACCACCACGCCTGAGGCGCTGGTGATCTGGGAAGCCCAGTTCGGTGACTTCGCCAACGGTGCCCAAGTGGTTATCGACCAGTTCATCACCAGTGGCGAGCACAAGTGGGGCCGTCTCTGCGGTCTGACCATGCTGCTGCCGCACGGTTATGAAGGTCAGGGTCCGGAGCACTCTTCGGCTCGTCTGGAGCGTTACCTGCAACTGTGCGCCGAGCACAACATTCAGGTAGCCGTGCCGACTACGCCGGCTCAGATCTACCACTTGCTGCGTCGCCAGGTGATTCGCCCGCTGCGCAAGCCGTTGATCGTCCTGACGCCGAAGTCGCTGCTGCGTCACAAACTGGCCATCTCGACCCTGGAAGATCTGGCCGAAGGTTCGTTCCAGACCGTTATCCCGGAAATCGATACCCTGGACCCGAAAAAGGTCGAGCGCATTGTTCTGTGTAGCGGCAAGGTCTACTACGACCTGCTGGAAAAACGCCGTGCCGAAGGTCGTGATGACATCGCCATCGTGCGTATCGAGCAGCTGTACCCATTCCCTGAGGACGACTTGAACGAAGTCCTGGCTCCGTACACCAACCTCAAACATATCGTTTGGTGTCAGGAAGAGCCGATGAACCAGGGTGCCTGGTACTGCAGCCAACACCACATGCGCCGCATCGTTGGCAATCACAACAAAGCACTCTTTCTCGAGTACGCCGGTCGTGATGCTTCCGCTGCACCTGCTTGTGGTTATGCATCGATGCACGCTGAGCAGCAGGAAAAACTGCTGCAAGACGCCTTTACTGTTTAACGCCTTCGCGCACCTGAAACCGAATTTAAGGACCCACAGATAATGGCTATCGAAATCAAAGCCCCCACTTTCCCGGAATCGGTTGCCGATGGCACCGTTGCCACCTGGCACAAAAAGCCGGGCGACGCCGTCAAGCGCGATGACCTGATCGTCGACATCGAAACTGACAAAGTCGTGTTGGAAGTGTTGGCCACCGCTGATGGCGTGCTGGGCGCTATCGTCAAGAACGAAGGCGACACCGTTCTGTCCGACGAAGTCCTGGGCTCCATCGAAGCGGGCGGCGCTGCTGCCGCTCCAGCTGCTGCCGCTGCTCCGGCCGCTGCACAAGCTGCTGCTCCTGCCGCTGAAGGCGAAGATGATCCTGTTGCTGCACCGGCTGCTCGCAAGCTGGCTGAAGAAAACGGTATCAACATCGCTTCCGTTGCCGGCACTGGCAAAGGCGGTCGTGTGACCAAGGAAGACGTTGTTGCCGCTGTAGCTGCCAAGAAAGCCGCTCCGGCTGCCGCGCCTGCCAAGGCTGCTGCTCCTGCCGCTGCTGCTCCAGTGTTCGCTGCCGGCGATCGCATCGAGAAGCGCGTACCGATGACCCGCGTGCGGGCCACCGTCGCCAAGCGTCTGGTTGAAGCTCAATCGAACATGGCGATGCTGACCACTTTCAACGAAGTCGACATGACCGAAGTCATGGCCCTGCGTTCGAAGTACAAGGACCTGTTCGAGAAGTCCCACAACGGCGTGCGCCTGGGCTTCATGTCGTTCTTCGTCAAGGCTGCTACCGAAGCGCTGAAACGCTTCCCGGCTGTCAACGCGTCAATCGACGGTGCTGACATCGTTTACCACGGCTACGCTGACGTCGGTGTTGCTGTTTCCAGCGACCGCGGTCTGGTTGTACCGGTTCTGCGTAACGCCGAACTGATGAGCCTGGCGGAAATCGAAGGCGGCATCGCCACCTTCGGCAAGAAGGCTCGTGACGGCAAACTGTCGATGGACGAGATGACCGGCGGTACGTTCACCATCACTAACGGTGGTACCTTCGGTTCGATGATGTCGACCCCGATCGTCAACCCGCCGCAAGCGGCTATTCTGGGCATGCACAACATTCTGCAGCGTCCTATGGCGATCAACGGTCAGGTTGTTATCCGTCCGATGATGTACCTCGCTCTGTCCTACGATCACCGTCTGATCGATGGCAAAGAAGCTGTGACCTTCCTGGTTACCATCAAGAACTTGCTGGAAGACCCGGCTCGTTTGCTGCTGGATATCTGATTTCGTTGCACGGGCCGTCCAGTGATGGACGGCCCTTCTGTAATGACCAGCTTCGTCCCACGACGGTCCTCAAAAGGGCCCGTCCGGTTTGATTCGAGAAGGAATGACACATGACTCAGAAATTCGACGTGGTAGTGATTGGCGCGGGCCCTGGCGGCTACGTGGCTGCCATTAAAGCAGCGCAACTGGGCCTCTCCACTGCCTGCATCGAGAAATACACCGACAAGGAAGGCAAACTGGCCCTCGGCGGTACTTGCCTGAACGTCGGCTGCATTCCATCCAAGGCGCTGCTGGACAGCTCCTGGAAATACAAGGAAGCCAAAGAAGGCTTCGCGATCCACGGTATCAATCACGCTGGCGTGACCATGGACGTGGCGGCAATGGTTGGCCGTAAAGCCAACATCGTCAAAGGCCTGACCTCTGGCGTTGCCACCCTGTTCAAGGCGAACGGCGTCACTTCCCTGCAAGGCCACGGCAAACTGCTGGCCGGCAAGAAAGTTGAACTGACCAAGCCAGACGGCACCGTCGAAATCATCGAAGCCGAGAACGTGATTCTGGCTTCGGGCTCGCGTCCGATCGACATTCCACCAGCTCCGGTTGATCAGAACGTGATCGTCGATTCGACTGGCGCACTGGAATTCCAATCGGTTCCAAAACGTCTGGGCGTTATCGGCGCTGGCGTAATCGGTCTGGAACTGGGTTCGGTCTGGTCCCGTCTGGGTTCCGAAGTGGTTGTTCTGGAAGCGCTGGAGAAGTTCCTGCCAGCGGCTGACGACGCCGTTTCCAAAGAAGCCTACAAGACCCTGACCAAACAAGGTCTGGACATCAAGCTGGGCGCTCGCGTCACCGGTTCCAAAGTGAACGGCAACGAAGTTGTCGTGAACTACACCGATGCCAATGGCGAACAGAACATCACGTTCGACAAGCTGATCGTTGCCGTTGGTCGCCGTCCGGTGACCACCGAGCTGCTGGCAGCTGACAGCGGTGTGAACATCGACGAACGTGGCTTCGTTTTCGTTGACGACCAGTGCGCCACCAGCGTTCCGGGCGTTTACGCGATAGGCGACGTGGTTCGCGGCATGATGCTGGCGCACAAGGCGTCCGAAGAAGGCATCATGGTGGTTGAGCGCATCAAGGGCCACAAAGCCCAGATCAACTATGACCTGATCCCGTCTGTTATTTATACTCACCCGGAAATCGCGTGGGTTGGCAAAACCGAGCAGGTCTTGAAGGCTGAAGGTGTTGAAGTTAACGTTGGCACCTTCCCGTTCGCAGCCAGTGGCCGTGCCATGGCAGCCAACGACACCGGCGGTTTTGTGAAAGTCATTGCTGATGCCAAGACTGACCGCGTATTGGGCGTCCACGTGATTGGCCCGAGCGCTGCAGAACTGGTTCAGCAGGGCGCGATCGGTATGGAGTTCGGCACCAGTGCCGAAGACCTGGGCATGATGGTTTTCTCCCATCCGACCCTGTCCGAAGCCTTGCATGAAGCTGCTCTGGCGGTGAATGGCGGCGCCATTCACATCGCCAACCGCAAGAAGCGTTAAGACAAGACAATAAGAAACCACGGCGGAAGGCCCGTCGTGAGCCTTGCGTGCAAGACTCACCGCGGAATGTCCGCCGGACGCAGCCTTGCGTAGTTCACCGGTTATCCGGAACACCTACGCAAGCAGCAGTCACAGGTGGTGCGGCACTTGAACAAGTGCAGCACCGAATGCGCAGTACCTAACGAAGACGGTAATAAGCATGAATCTTCACGAGTATCAGGGTAAGCAGCTGTTCGCCGAATACGGCCTGCCAGTATCCCAGGGTTTCGCCGTAGACACCCCGGAAGCAGCAGCAGAAGCGTGCGACAAAATCGGCGGGACCGAATGGGTTGTCAAAGCCCAGGTTCACGCAGGTGGTCGCGGTAAAGCGGGCGGCGTCAAGCTGGTTCGTAGCAAAGAAGACGCCAAAGCATTTGCTCAACAGTGGTTGGGCAAGCGTCTGGTGACTTACCAGACTGATGCCAATGGTCAGCCAGTCACCAAGATCCTGGTTGAGTCGTGCACTGATATCGCTAAAGAGCTGTACCTGGGCGCTGTCGTTGACCGTTCGAGCCGTCGCATCGTGTTCATGGCTTCCACCGAAGGTGGCGTGGACATCGAGAAAATCGCTCACGACACCCCTGAGAAAATCCTCAAGGCCACTATCGATCCACTGGTTGGCGCTCAGCCATTCCAGGGTCGCGAGCTGGCATTCCAGCTCGGTCTGGAAGGCAAGCAAGTTGCTCAGTTCGCCAAGATCTTCGTAGGCCTGGCCAAGCTGTTCAAGGATCACGACCTGGCCCTGCTGGAAGTGAACCCGCTGGTGATCAAGGCTGACGGCGATCTGCATTGCCTCGACGCCAAGATCAACATCGACGCCAACGCCATGTACCGTCAGCCTAAGCTGAAGACTTTCCACGATCCGTCGCAAGACGATCCGCGCGAAGCGCACGCTGCCAAGTTCGAACTGAACTACGTAGCACTGGAAGGCAACATCGGTTGCATGGTCAACGGTGCTGGCCTGGCCATGGGTACCATGGACATCGTCAACCTGCATGGCGGCAAACCAGCCAACTTCCTCGACGTGGGCGGCGGTGCTACCAAAGAACGCGTGACCGAAGCGTTCAAGATCATCCTGTCCGACACTAACGTCGCTGCAGTATTGGTCAACATCTTCGGCGGCATCGTTCGTTGCGACATGATTGCCGAAGGCATCATCGGCGCTGTGAAAGAAGTCGGCGTGAAAATCCCGGTTGTTGTTCGCCTTGAAGGCAACAACGCTGAGCTGGGCGCTAAAGTACTGGCAGAAAGCGGTTTGAACATCATCGCTGCTACCAGCCTGACCGACGCTGCTCAACAAGTTGTCAAAGCTGCGGAGGGCAAATAATGAGCGTCCTGATCAATAAAGACACCAAAGTTATCTGCCAGGGTATTACCGGTTCGCAAGGTAGTTTCCACACCCAGCAAGCCATCGAATACGGCACCAAGATGGTGGGTGGCGTAACGCCCGGCAAAGGCGGCACCGAGCACCTGGGTCTGCCAGTGTTCAACACCGTGAAAGATGCTGTAGCTGCCACTGGCGCCACCGCCAGCGTGATCTACGTTCCAGCTCCTTTCTGCAAGGACTCCATCCTGGAAGCAGCATTCGGCGGCATCAAGCTGATCGTTTGTATCACTGAAGGCATTCCTACCCTGGATATGCTGGATGCCAAGGTCAAGTGCGACGAGCTGGGCGTAGTCCTGATCGGTCCTAACTGCCCAGGCGTGATCACTCCAGGCGAATGCAAGATCGGCATCATGCCAGGTCACATTCACTTGCCAGGCAAGGTCGGTATCGTTTCCCGTTCCGGCACCCTGACCTACGAAGCTGTCAAGCAGACTACTGACGCCGGTTTCGGTCAGTCGACTTGCGTCGGCATCGGCGGTGATCCGATCCCGGGCTCGAACTTCATCGACATCCTGAAGCTGTTCCAGGAAGACCCGAAGACCGAAGCGATCGTGATGATCGGTGAGATCGGCGGTTCGGCTGAAGAAGAAGCGGCTGCTTACATCAAGGCACACGTGACCAAGCCGGTTGTTTCCTACATCGCTGGTGTGACTGCCCCTGCGGGCAAGCGCATGGGCCATGCTGGCGCAATCATCTCTGGCGGCAAAGGCACTGCAGACGAGAAGTTTGCTGCCCTGGAAGACGCAGGTGTTAAAACCGTGCGTTCGCTGGCAGACATCGGCAAGGCTTTGTCCGAGCTGACCGGTTGGGCGATCAAGTAAGCTTCGCGCTTATCTGACGCTTCACCAAACAAAGGCCACCCTCGGGTGGCCTTTGTCGTTTGTGCGCCAGGCATGGCGCGTTGCGCGCAAGCGCAACCGGCTTGGCTGTGGTGGCCACGCTGGTGACTTGGAGGTGAAAGTCCTCTACACACCCGGCAAGGGGAAGTGTTAGCCAGAGGCAAGGGTGTCGCGGGTGACTGCGAATCTGAAGGAAGCCCGAGGCAAAATGCTGGCCTGACGAACAGGAAGCGGATTAGGCGGCGCAGCGGGGTAAGGGGGCAAACTTCCTCAAAGCCCAATACTTGCACGGAACGTTGCGACGTAGATCCGACAGGCATAAGCAGGAAGGTCACGCGAATTACCCTGGGAGATCTGCACGTTTGCCACTGTGCTACCGAACGCCGAGAGGCGACGGGATGAGCGTGCAGAAGTCAGCCGAGGCCGTAGTAAGTGGCGGATAACCACGTCACCAAGGGCCGAACAGGTTATGCCGCTGGTAGGCGTCAGAGTCTCGTTGGATACCGAAATGCAGAAATTTCTCGCAGAGAAGACTGTTACTCCGAGTCCCGGACAGTATCCGCGGATGACGGCTGACAGCGCACAGGTATCGGCGGCGTCTGTGACGTGGACGAACGCGGAGCCGGACACGCTGATGGAGCGGGTGCTTGCACCCGCCAACCTCAAGCGTGCGTATCAACGCGTAGTCAGCAACAAGGGCGCGCCGGGTGCCGATGGCATGACGGTCGACGAATTGGCAGGCTACGTGAAACAGTATTGGCCGACCCTTAAGGCTCGGTTGCTGGCCGGTGAGTATCACCCACAAGGTGTACGCGCCGTCGACATTCCGAAACCCAAAGGCGGGACACGGCAGCTGGGTATCCCCTGCGTCGTGGATCGCCTGATCCAGCAGGCCTTGCTGCAACAGCTCACGCCGATCTTCGACCCTCTGTTCTCGGATTACAGCTACGGCTTTCGTCCGGGCAGAAGCGCTCACCAAGCCATCGAAACCGCTCGCGGCCATGTGGCAGCGGGTCACCGCTGGTGCGTGGAACTTGATCTGGAGAAATTCTTTGATCGGGTCAACCACGATGTCCTGATGGCTTACGTGGCGCGTCAAATCGAAGACAAGCGTGTGCTCACGTTGATCCGTCGTTACCTCGAAGCGGGAACGATGTCAGGTGGACTCGTCAGCCGACGGCAGGAAGGGACGCCGCAAGGCGGCCCGCTTTCGCCGTTGCTGTCGAACATCCTGCTCAACGAACTCGACAGCGAACTGGAACGGCGGGGTCATCGCTTCGTGCGCTACGCCGACGACGCCAACATTTATGTGCGCAGTCGCCGTGCCGGCGAGCGAGTGATGGTCAGCGTCGAGTGCTTCCTGATCCAGCGTCTGAAACTGACGCTGAATAGGGAAAAGAGCCGCGTGGCAAGGCCTTGGGTCTGTGATTATCTGGGTTATGGGATGAGCTGGCACCGACAGCCGAGACTAAGAGTGGCGACGAGGAGTCTGGGTCGCTTACGCGACCGACTCGCAGAGCTGCTACGCGGCGCGCGGGGTTGCAAGATGGCAACCGTCATCGTGCGGATAAACCCTGTGCTGCGTGGTTGGGCTGGGTACTTCAAGTTAACCCAAGGCAAGCGAGCGCTGGAGAAACTGGATGGCTGGGTGCGTCGTAAGCTGCGCTGCGCCGTATGGCGTCAATGGAAGCAGCCCTCAACAAGGGCTCGTAACTTGATACGCCTGGGGCTCAGTAGGCATCGCGCCTGCATATCAGCGTTCAATGGCCGAGGCCCATGGTGGAACTCGGGAGCGCCACACATGAATCAGGCGCTACCGAAGAAACTGTGGGATCGGCTTGGTCTGGTCTCAATACTGAATACGATAACTCGGCTTAATCGCATAACTTGAACCGCCGTATACGGATCCGTACGTACGGTGGTGTGAGAGGACGGCGGCTGTAAAGCCGCCTCCTACTCGATCTGGTGATCGTTCCCACGCTCCCGTGTGGGAACGATCTGTGCGGAGGTAGGAAATTTAGATATGTAAACGCGACACGGAAATGTCGCGCATCGGACATATCGCACCCTAACAGTGCGTTTGTCGGGCAAATTCGTTAGGCTAGCAGCCATTTTTGCGTCCGCGGCCCACAAGGTTGCTACGCGCTAAACGGGTCAGTCCTATACGGACCGACAGCATTTCCCTCACCCCTCAGGGAAATCCCTCTCTAAATTCCGATTCAGTAGTGTGGTATTTCCTTAATGAAAGTGTTGAAAGGCCAGGACATCCTGGCACTTGGTTTTATGACGTTTGCCCTGTTTGTCGGGGCTGGCAACATCATCTTCCCGCCTATCGTCGGTCTGCAGTCCGGTCCAAATGTCTGGATGGCGGCGCTGGGCTTTCTGATCACTGCGGTGGGTCTGCCGGTGATCACCGTCGTCGCCCTGGCCAAGGTCGGTGGCGCCATGGATGCCTTGAGCAGCCCGATCGGGAAAGTCGCCGGTGGCCTGCTGGCTGCTGCGTGCTACCTCGCTGTCGGCCCGCTGTTCGCGACACCGCGCACCGCCAGCGTGTCATTCGAAGTCGGCTTGGCGCCGCTGACCGGCGAGAGCCCGCTGGCGCTGTTCCTCTACAGCTCGGTGTACTTCCTGCTGGTGTTTTTCATCTCGCTCTATCCGGGCCGGCTGCTGGATACCGTAGGACGTTTCCTCGCACCGCTGAAGATCATCGCCCTGGCCGCGCTCGGCATCGCCGCGTTTGCATTGCCGGCCGGTGATGTCGGCGTGGCCACCCCGGAATACGTGGCGGCACCGTTCTCCCAAGGCTTCATCAATGGTTACCTGACCATGGATACTCTGGGCGCACTGGTATTTGGCATTGTCATTGTCAACGCAATCCGCTCCCGTGGCGTGGAGTCGCCGGTGTTGATTACTCGTTACGCGATCATCGCCGGGCTGATTGCCGGCGTGGGTCTGGCGCTGGTTTACATCAGCCTGTTCCGTCTCGGTTCGGGCAGCCATGAAGTGGCCGCGGGTGCCACCAACGGCGCGGCGGTGTTGCACGCTTACGTGCAACATACCTTCGGCTCACTGGGCAGCGGTTTTCTGGCGGTGCTGATTTCCCTGGCCTGTCTGGTAACGGCGGTGGGTCTGACATGCGCCTGCGCCGAATACTTCAGCCGTGTGCTGCCGCTGTCCTACAAGACATTGGTCATCATCCTGGCCGCGTTCTCCCTGCTGGTGTCCAACCTGGGCCTCACCAAGCTGATTGCGTTCTCGATCCCGGTGCTGACCGCGATCTACCCGCCGTGCATTGCCCTGGTCGCCCTGAGCTTCTGCAAGGACTTCTGGCATGAGCAGGGCCGCATCGTCGGTCCGGTGATGCTGGTGTCGTTCATCTTCGGTTTGATCGACGCCCTCAAGGGCGCGGGTCTGGCGGACTGGATGCCGACTCAGTTGTCCCACCTGCCGCTGAGCGAGCAAGGCCTGGCCTGGCTGGTGCCGTCGGTCATGACCCTGGTCGTCGCGGTGGTTTGCGATCGCCTGCTGGGCAAGCGCGAAGAAGCTCTGGCTTAAGCCGCTTCATGGCCCGCCACAAGCGGGTCGTGAACACACATGGAAATGCCCCGTATCAATCGATACGGGGCATTTTTTTTGGAGCCGGTGCAGTGTCTTTTTCCTTGCGCTAACGTCGAAGCACTACTTGCTTTGCCAAACACATCACAAGGACCTGCATGTCGTTCATCCACGCCAACATGATCCACATCCTCGCCGCGCTCTGGTTCGCCATCTGCTGGGGCGGTTACACCCGTTATGCGACGTGGAAGGGCCGCGACACCGCGTGCCTGGCCAGCGTGCTGCACCTTTATCGCGAAGACTGGATGCGCCGCATGCTGTTGCGCGACAACCGCATCGCTGACGCCAGCGTGATCGGTAACCTGGAGCGCAACGCCTCGTTCTTCGCCTCTAGCACACTGATTATCCTGGCCGGCATTCTCACGGTGCTCGGAGCGTCCGAACGGGCGGTGTCGTTGTTGGCGGATATCCCGATGGTGCAACAGGCGTCCCAGGGAATGTCGGAGATCAAGTTGCTGTGCCTGGCGCTGGTGTTTGTCTATGCGTTCTTTACGTTCAGTTGGTGCATGCGCCAGTACAACTTTGCGGCAATTCTGGTTGGCTCAGCGCCCATGGTCGGTGAGCGTCACGTTTCCGAACAAGAGCGCAAAGCCTTTGCTGCCCGGGCGGCCCGCGTCATTTCCATGGCCGCCAACCAGTTCAACTTCGGACTGCGCTCTTACTACTTCGGCATGACCATGCTGGCCTGGTTCGTCAGCCCGTGGTTGTTCATGTTGATGAGTGCCGGCGTGGTGCTGGTGTTGTATCGCCGGGAGTTTCATTCCGACGTTCTGGACGTGATGGTCTATACACCTACAGAGGCACCATTGCCCGAGGCGATTAAAGAGGCTGTTTGATGAGTATTCCGTTCTGGTGTGTGTTTATCAGTGCCTTGCTGATTTTTGTGGCAAAGATTCCCGTGGCCAAGGCGATGAATGACCAGGGTGGTTACGACAACCACTTGCCGCGTCAGCAACAGGCGCAACTGACAGGCTTCGGTGCTCGTGCGTTGGCGGCTCATCAAAACTGTTTTGAGGCGTTCATTCTGTTCGCGGTGGGGGTGTTGATGGCTCACACCACGCAGACAGCGGGGTGGCTGATCGACTTGCTGGCAATCATCTTCGTGATTACGCGAATCATTTATTTGCTGTGCTATTGGGTTGATCTGGCCTGGCAGCGCAGCCTGGTATGGTTCGTCGGACTAGTGTGTTCGTTGCTGTTGATGATTAGTCCGACTTTTAAAACTATTTTGCTGTAACGCCTGCAGTGCAAAAAAACAGCAGGCAAAAGAAAACCCGCACTTGGCGGGTTTTCTTTCTCACGCTAAAAACTGTTTTAGTTTTTAGGTGCTTCTTTTGCTGCCGCTGCATCCGATTCAGCCTGAGCTTTGGCGGCTTCGGCGTTTTCTTTCGCAGCGTCGTTCACTTTATCCTGAGCTTTGCTCATGTCTTGCTGAGCTTGCTCAGCATGTTTGGCAGCATCTTGAGCTTTGTCCTCGGATTTTTTATCGCAGGCTGCGAGACCGAGGGAAGCGGTCAACATCAAGGCAACAGCTAAAGTCTTACGCATGGGGTGTTTCTCCTTATGGAAAATATCTACTGACCTTAAGAGCACAGCCCATAGCGTTAAGTTCCTCAAATCATACAGATATATAAGTTTATTCCGACGGGAACTTTTACTGAAACGCCTAGTGCGTTGCCTGAACACTAAGAAGAGTTTTATCAAAATGGCCGAAAACCCCGTTTTTGAGCGCGCTACACGATTTTTATCGGCGCTGCGACATTGTCAGGTACTTGGGCTGCGGGTTCACAGCGCCAGCGCTGATGGGCTAACGGTCATCCTGCCGTATAGTCCTCAAATTGTTGGCAACCCGCAAACCGGCGTGATTCACGGCGGGGCGCTGACCTCGCTGATGGACACGGCCTGCGGCATGTCCACCCTCTGCGTGCTGCCCGAATTCGAAGTTTGTCCGACCCTCGACCTGCGCATCGACTACATGCACGCCGCCGAGCCGCATAAAGATGTCTACGGTTTTGCCCAGTGCTACCGGGTGACCACGGATGTGATCTTTGCTCGCGGTTTCGCCTACCAGGACGACCCCGAGCAGCCCATCGCCCATGTGGTGGGTACCTTCATGCGCATGGGCAAAGCCATCAAGGGCACCAAAGGCTTTGGCGGCGTCATCGCCGGAGGTGCGAAATGACCGATTCCTTCAAGGAACAACTTCAGCAGGCACATGAGCAGGGCGACTACGCCTCACTGCTGCACCTGATTCCCTACGCCAAATTGATCGGCATCGAATGTTCGCGGGTGGGGGATGATCTGCTGTTTCGCTTGCCGGCCAACAAGGACAACATTGGTAACCCCTTATTGCCGGCGATTCATGGTGGCGTGATCGCCGGGTTCATGGAGTTGTCCGCAGCGCTGCACCTGCTGATTTTCACCGGTTCGCCGGGTGTGCCGAAGATCATCGATTTCTCCCTCGACTATCTGCGCGCCGGGCAGTTTCGCGACACCTGGGCCAGATGCCAGGTTTGCCGGCAGGGTCGCCGGGTCGCCAACGTTGCGATTACGGCCTGGCAAAGCACTGAAGCCGAACCGATTGCCACAGCCCGCGCCCATTTCAAAATTGAATAGCCCTTGAAATCCTGAACTCAGCCCCCAACTTTGATGACAACCCGCCGCCGACCCTTCAGGTCGCGGCCACTGCCATCTGATTGGAGTTTGATGACCATGAGTGTGGAAACTCAAAAGGAAACCCTGGGCTTCCAGACCGAGGTGAAGCAGCTGCTGCACCTCATGATCCATTCGCTGTATTCCAACAAGGAAATTTTCCTTCGCGAATTGATCTCGAACGCCTCTGACGCTGTCGACAAGTTACGTTTCGAAGCCCTGTCCAAGCCTGAGTTGCTGGAAGGTGGCGCCGAACTGAAAATCCGTGTGAGCTTCGACAAGGACGCTAAAACCGTCACCCTCGAAGACAACGGTATCGGCATGAGCCGTGAAGATGCGATCACCCACCTGGGTACCATCGCCAAATCCGGCACTGCCGATTTCATGAAACATCTCTCCGGCGATCAGAAAAAAGACTCGCACCTGATCGGTCAATTCGGTGTGGGTTTCTACTCTGCATTCATCGTCGCCGATAAAGTCGACGTGTTCAGCCGTCGTGCCGGTGCTGCTGCCACCGAAGGCGTGCACTGGTCGTCCAAGGGTGAAGGCGATTTTGAAGTTGCCACCGTTGATAAAGCCGAGCGCGGCACTCGCATCGTCCTGCACCTGAAGTCCGGTGAAGACGAATTCGCCGATGGCTGGCGTCTGCGCAACATCATCAAGAAGTACTCCGACCACATCGCTCTGCCGATCGAGTTGCCGAAAGAAGTGGCAGCCGTTGAAGGCGAAGAGCAACCGGCCGTTGAATGGGAAACCGTCAACCGCGCCAGCGCCCTGTGGACTCGCCCTCGCACTGAAGTGAAAGACGAGGAATACCAGGAGTTCTACAAACACGTCGCTCATGACTTCGAAAACCCGCTGAGCTGGAGCCACAACAAGGTCGAAGGCAAGCTTGAATACAGCTCGCTGCTCTACGTGCCGGCCCGTGCTCCATTCGATCTGTACCAGCGTGAAGCGCCGAAAGGCCTGAAACTGTACGTGCAGCGCGTGTTCGTGATGGATCAGGCAGAGTCGTTCCTGCCGCTGTACTTGCGCTTCATCAAGGGCGTGGTCGATTCCAACGACCTGTCGCTGAATGTGTCGCGGGAAATCCTGCAGAAAGACCCAATCATTGATTCCATGAAGTCGGCGCTGACCAAGCGCGTTCTCGACATGCTGGAAAAGCTGGCGAAGAACGAGCCTGAGCAATACAAAAGCTTCTGGAAAAACTTTGGCCAGGTCATGAAAGAAGGCCCGGCAGAAGACTTCGCCAACAAAGAGAAAATCGCTGGCCTGCTGCGTTTCGCATCGACCAGCGGTGATGAAGGCGAGCAAGTGGTGGGTCTGGCCGAATACCTGGCTCGCGCCAAGGAAGGTCAGGACAAGATCTACTACCTGACCGGCGAAACCTACGCGCAAGTCAAAAACAGCCCGCATCTGGAAGTTTTCCGCAAGAAAGGCATCGAAGTGCTGCTGCTGACCGACCGCATCGACGAGTGGCTGATGAGCTATCTCAGCGACTTCGACGGCAAGAGCTTTGTCGACGTGGCGCGCGGTGACCTGGACCTGGGCAACCTGGATTCGGAAGAAGACAAGAAAGCTGCGGAAGAAGTCGCCAAGTCCAAAGAAGGTTTGGTTGAGCGTCTGAAAACTGCACTGGGCGACTCCGTTGCTGAAGTGCGGGTTTCCCATCGTCTGACCGATTCCCCGGCGATTCTGGCCATCGGCGAGCAGGACTTGGGCATGCAGATGCGTCAGATCCTGGAAGCCAGCGGTCAGAAGGTTCCTGAATCGAAGCCGATCTTCGAATTCAACCCGGCTCACCCGCTGATCGAGAAGCTCGACAACGAGCAGAGCGACGAACGCTTCGGCGACCTGTCGCACATTCTCTTCGATCAGGCGGCGCTGGCCGCCGGCGACAGCTTGAAAGACCCGGCCGCGTATGTGCGCCGTCTCAACAAGCTGCTGGTTGAACTGTCGGTTTAACTGCGTTGTACAAAAACCCGCTTCGGCGGGTTTTTTTATTCTGGTGTCTTTTACTGGGAGTTAGTCATGAGCCAGATCACTGTTCGTTCCGTCGCTTATCAGATTGATGGCCAGTCGTATGAAAGCCGTCTGGCGTTCGATGCCGACCACAAAGGCCCGCGTCCCGGCCTGTTGATGGCGCCGAATTGGATGGGCGTCAGCGCCGGTGCCGAGGAAATTGCCAAGTCTGTGGCGTCCAAGGGTTATGTGGTGCTGATCGCGGACCTCTACGGCCAGTCGGTCCGTCCGCAGAACGGCGACGAGGCGGGTGCAGCCATGATGCCGCTCAAGCATGATCGGACGTTGTTGCGCAAACGCATGCAAGCAGCGTTCGATCAGTTGCAAATCCAGGACGAAGCGGAGGTCGATAGCTCGAAACTGGCGACCTTTGGTTTCTGCTTCGGCGGTTGCTGCGCGCTGGATCTGGCTCGCACCGGCGCGCCGGTGAAAGCAGCGGTGTCTTTCCACGGAACTCTGGATTCGCCGAATCCGGCGGATGCCAGGAACATCAAGGGTTCGGTGCTGGTGCTGCACGGTGCATCCGATCCATTGGTGCCGAAAGAGCAGTTGCCGGCGTTTGAAGATGAAATGAGCGCGGCGGGCGTGGATTGGCAACTGCTGAGCTACGGCGGCGCGGTGCACTCCTTCACCGATCCGCATGCCAATGTGCCGGGCATGATGATGTATGACGCGAAGACGGCGGGGCGTGCGTTTGCGTCGATGCACAACTTGCTGGATGAAGTGTTTAAAGGCTGATAGCGGCTCTCGGTCCTGACACTGATCGTTACAGGGGGGTGGGCTCGCTTCGTCCCTTTGGCAACTCAATCCTGTCACTTTCCCCCGGCACCGTCGGCCAATCCCCGGCCGCCCAACGTCGCCGCGCTTCATCGATCAACGCCGGATCGCTCGCCACAAAATTCCAGTTGATCCGCCGCGGCCCATCCAGCGGCGCTCCACCAAACAGCACGGCATGACAGTCGCTTTCAGCGAACAGCGTCATCTCTTCCCCAACCGGCAGCACCACCAGCGAATGCGGTTCTATCAGCTCGCCATCCAGTTGCACCTCGCCGTCCAGCACATACAACGCCCGCTCTTCATGCTCGGTTGGAATCAGCAAGGTGGTCGCCGTTTGCAGGTTCAATTCGGCATACAAGGTAGGAGAAAGCACCGGGACCGGTGATTCCAGGCAAAAGCCTGACCCGGCAATCATCCGGATCTTCACCCCCAGGTTATCGCTGACCGGCAGCGTGGCCGCCGGATGGTGACTGTAGTGTCCGGGACCGTGCTCTTTATCTTTTGGTGAGGCCAGCCAAATCTGTAAACCGTGCATCGTGAAGCCGCTGTCCTTCAACGCCTCAGGCGTGCGCTCGACGTGGGCAATCGCGCTGCCCGCCGTCATCCAGCTGACATCACCGGCCTCCACCACTTGGTCAGAACCGAGGCTGTCCTTGTGCTGGATTTTTCCTTCGAACAAGTACGTGAGGGTCGACAGACCAATGTGCGGATGCTGACGGATGTTCATGCCTTTTCCCGCCTCATAACGGGTTTCGAGCATGTGGTCGAAAAACACGAAAGGCCCGACGCTGCGGCATTTGGCTGACGGCAGTGGGCGAAGAATTGGCTGGCCTTCGACATCTTCGGCGCGGGGACGGATCACGAGCGGAGTGTTCATGCTGCATTCCAGGCTGAGCGGGTAATGCGTGGAGCATAACCCGCTTGCGCAGCCCTTGCCGCTATTGGCTGAAGGCACCTTCAGACAGGTGCGTTTCGATGCTGACGTCGGTGGTGGTCATCAACTTGTGGACCGGGCAACGGTCGGCCACGCGGTGCAGCTCATCGCGCTGAGCGTCGGTGAGCACACCTTTGAGTGTCAGTTTGACGTGGAGGGCATATTTACCTTTCTGCTCTTCACTGTTGTCACGTTTGACTTCGACCGTGATACCGGTCAACGGGATGTCTTTCTTCTTCGCGTACATCTTCAGGGTCAGGGCCTTGCAGGCACCCAGGGCCGCGTCGAAGTAATCGTGTGGCTCGGGCGCCGAGCCTTCGCCGCCGGCGAGTGTCGGTACGTCGGCAAAGAGTTCATGGTCATCGATCTGTACGCTGTGACGAAAACCTTCGGTGGAGACGGTGTTGACGGTGACAGTCATGGGAAACCTCGTAGGCAACAGGAAAAGTCATTCGGTCAAAAAAGACCTTGAAGTTATAGAGCACTCCTCCTGTTACGCGTTCCACTTTCTTGCGTGCCCATTCCCGAGCGCTGAATCGTTACCGCCCGTCGATCGAAGTAGTTGGGCGTTTTGATATCACGTTTTCGTCTTACGCAAAATTTCCCCGGGCCGATACCTTCTAAAGCAACCCGCTGCAGGGTTGATGCAGCGCTTATGGAAGGAACCAGAGCAATGAGTATCAGAAGTCTCAATATTGCGCCGCGCGCGGGCCTGGGTTTTGGCCTGCTGGCGTTGATGGTGTTTGGATTGGGGGCGTTCGCCCTGCTGCAAATGTCGAAAATGCGCGCGCAGTCCGATCAGGTCGATGACAACTGGCTGCCCAGTGTGATGGCGGTCGGGGAGATGAATCAGGACATGCTGCGGCTGCGGGCATTGACCATGCGCCTGCTGATCAATCGGGACCCGCAGGCGCTGGCGCAAAACGTCAGCAAACTCGACGAGCTCAAAGGCGTCCTGGGTGAGCCTCAGCAGTGGTATGACGCGCTGATCGTGCTGCCCGAAGAGCGTGTGCTGTTCGACCGCTTCAAAGTCTCGGAGCAACACTACCTGCAGTTTCAGACGCAGGTGATGACGCTGTCTGCTCAGGGACGGGTGGAAGAGGCGGCCGCCATCCTCAATGGCGAGATGAGTCCGTTGGCCGATGAAATCGCCGCCACCCTCAAGGCATTGGTCGAACTGAACAAACACAACGCTAACCTGGCGACGGAGGCGGGGCGCCAGGTGTTCAGCCATTCGCGGGTCTGGGTCGGGGTGATGATTGGCCTGACGGCGCTGATGACCATCGGCCTGGCGCTGCTGCTGACCCGCAGCATCGTCGTGCCGCTTTCTCAATCGTTGAAGGTGGCTGAAGGGGTGGCTGGCGGCGATCTCACCGGTGATATCAGCATCACCGGCAAGGACGAGCCGGCGCGGCTGTTGCACGCGCTCAAAAGCATGCAGGGGAGTTTGCGCGAAACCCTGCGGCGTATCTCCGACTCATCCAGCCAATTGGCCTCGGCCTCGGAAGAACTCAGTTGTGTGACCGAAGAGGCCACCCGGGGCCTGCATCAGCAGAGCCTGGAAATCGACCAGGCCGCCACGGCGGTGAATCAGATGACCGCTGCGGTGGAGGAGGTTGCGAGCAATGCGGTGGCCACGTCCGAAGCGTCTCGGGAATCCGACCGGATCGCCCAGCACGGTCGCGAGCAGGTGCATCAGACCGTGTTGTCCATCGAATCCCTGGCCGACGATGTCACGGCCAATGCGACCCAGGTCGAGGACCTGGCGCAGAAAGTTTATGGCATCAGCAAAGTCCTGGATGTGATTCGTTCGATTGCCGAGCAGACGAACTTGCTGGCCCTGAACGCGGCCATCGAAGCAGCGCGGGCCGGGAGTGCCGGGCGCGGGTTTGCGGTGGTGGCCGATGAAGTGCGAGCGCTGGCGCACCGGACGCAGCAATCGACCCAGGAAATCGAGCAGATGATTACTGGCATCCAGCAAGGCACCGATGCTGCGGTCAGCTCGATGCAGCAGAGCAACACGCGCGCGCGTTCGACCCTGGAAGTGGCGAAAGCCGCCGGCACGGCGCTGGAGGAAATCGCCACGGCGTTTACCCTGATCAATGAACGCAACCTGGTGATTGCCAGCGCCTCAGAGGAGCAAGCGGCTGTCGCGCGAGAGGTGGATCGCAACCTGATGAACATTCGCGATCTGGCATTGCAGACGTCGGCCGGGGCCAATCAAACCAGTGCCGCAAGCCAGGAGCTGTCTCGGTTGGCGGTCGATCTGAATACGATGGTGGCGCGGTTTTCGGTCTGAACGCCGAGCGGATTTGTCGTTCCTGCGACGCTACCGGCTGGCTGTGCAAGGTTGCGGGTGGCGCCATCCCGGCCTATGGTCCAAGCGATGCTTTGCCTGCGACTGGCGCGCGATGACTCGCCGCCGGTTGCTGTCCATCCAGTGCTGATTTGCGTAGCGAGGTGACGACATGCCCACCGACTCCCGACCCGCCGTACTCGAACTGATCGGCAATACGCCGCTGGTGCGCGTCAGCCGTTTCGATACCGGCCCGTGCACGCTGTTCCTCAAACTCGAATCGCAGAACCCCGGCGGTTCGATCAAAGATCGCATCGGCCTGGCGATGATCGACGCCGCCGAGCGCGATGGCCGCTTGCGTCCCGGCGGCACCATCGTTGAGGCGACCGCCGGCAACACCGGCCTTGGCCTGGCCCTGGTCGGCCGTGCCAAGGGTTACCGAGTGGTGTTGGTGGTGCCGGACAAGATGTCCACCGAGAAGGTTTTGCACCTCAAGGCGATGGGCGCCGAGGTGCACATTACCCGCTCCGACGTCGGCAAGGGCCATCCCGATTACTACCAGGACGTTGCGGCGCGGCTGGCGCTGGAAATTCCCGACGCTTTCTTCGCCGATCAATTCAACAACCCGGCCAACCCGCTGGCCCACGAATGCAGCACCGCGCCGGAGATCTGGGCGCAGACTCAGCATGATCTGGACGCCATCGTCGTCGGCGTTGGCTCGGCCGGTACGCTGACCGGGCTGACCCGTTTCTTTCGCCGCGTGCAGCCGGAATTGGTCATGGTGCTGGCCGATCCGGTCGGCTCGGTGATGGCCGAATACAGCCGCAGCGGCACCATGAGCACGCCCGGCTCCTGGGCGGTGGAGGGCATCGGCGAGGACTTCATTCCGTCGATTGCCGACCTGTCCAGCGTGCGCCACGCGTATTCGATCAGCGATGAGGAAAGCTTCGATCATGCCCGCCAACTGCTGCGCGCCGAAGGCATTCTCGGCGGTTCCTCGACGGGCACACTGCTGGCGGCGGCGCTGCGTTACTGCCGCGAGCAAACCGAGCCGAAGCGGGTCGTCAGCTTCGTCTGCGACACCGGCACACGCTACCTGTCAAAGGTCTATAACGACCAGTGGATGAACGATCAGGGCCTGCTGCAGTACAAACATTACGGCGATCTGCGCGACCTGATCTCACGGCGCTTTGAGGATGGCCGGGTGATCAGCGTGGGCCCGGACGATACGCTGCTCACCGCGTTCCAGCGCATGCGCCTGGCTGATGTGTCGCAACTGCCGGTGCTGGAGGGCGGGCAGCGGCTGGTCGGCGTGATCGACGAGTCCGACATTCTGCTTGGCATGCAAGAAGATGCTTCGCACTTTCGCGCGAGCGTGGCCAGCGCGATGACCGATCAGCTGCAAACCCTGCCTCCAAGCGCCAGTCTGGCGGAACTACGGGCGGAGCTCGACCGTGGGCTGGTGGCGATCATCGCCGACGCTTCGGGCTTCTACGGCTTGATTACTCGAGTCGACATGCTCATTCACCTACGGAGATCGCTTACATGAGTCAACACGATGAAAACGCTGTGCCACGCGCCTTCGCCACCCGTGTGATCCATGCCGGGCAAACGCCCGACCCTTCCACCGGCGCGCTGATGCCGCCGATTTATGCCAACTCCACCTATTTGCAGCAGAGCCCCGGAGTGCACAAAGGCTTCGACTACGGGCGCTCGCACAACCCGACGCGCTTTGCGCTGGAGCGTTGCGTTGCGGACCTTGAAGGCGGCACCCAGGCCTTCGCGTTCGCCTCCGGGCTGGCGACGATTTCCACCGTGCTCGAATTGCTCGATGCTGATTCGCACATCGTCTCTGGCAATGACCTGTACGGCGGTACTTTCCGCCTGTTCGATAAAGTGCGCCGGCGCAGCGCCGGGCATCGCTTCAGCTTCGTCGACCTGACTGATGTGTCGGCCTTCGAAGCGGCGCTGCAGGACGACACGCGGATGGTCATGGTCGAGACGCCGAGCAATCCTTTGCTGCGCCTCACTGACCTCGTTGCCATCGCCCGCATCTGCCGCCAGCGAGGCATCATTTGTGTGGCCGACAACACCTTTGCCAGCCCATGGATACAGCGCCCGCTGGAGCTGGGCTTCGACATCGTGCTGCACTCGACCACCAAATACCTGAACGGCCACTCCGATGTGATCGGCGGCATCGCGGTGGTCGGACAAAACGCAGACCTGGCGGAGCGTCTGGGCTTCCTGCAGAACGCGGTGGGCGCGATCGCCGGGCCTTTCGACGCTTTCCTCACCCTGCGCGGCGTTAAGACCCTGGCGCTGCGCATGGAACGCCACTGCAACAACGCGCTGGACCTGGCGCAATGGCTGGAGCGTCAACCGCAGGTGGCGCGCGTCTATTATCCGGGGCTGCCGTCGCACCCGCAGCATGAACTGGCGCAGCGGCAGATGCGCGGTTTCGGCGGGATGATATCCCTCGACCTGAACACCGACCTGGCCGGTGCCACGCGTTTCCTCGAGAGTGTACGGATCTTTGCCTTGGCCGAGAGCCTGGGCGGTGTGGAAAGCCTGATCGAGCACCCGGCGATCATGACCCACGCCAGCATCCCCGCGGATACTCGTGCGCAACTCGGCATCGGTGATGCGTTGGTGCGGTTGTCCGTGGGGGTCGAGGATGTCGAAGACCTGCGCGCCGACCTGGCACAGGCGCTGGCGCGGATCTGAATTTCAGCAGGCAAAAAAAATCCGGAACCCTTATCGGATTCCGGATTTTTGTGTCGGGCCGGATCAGTTGCCTTTGACAGCCTTGCCGTTGACCGTACCGTCGAGGAGCATGATGTTGTACTCCTTGCCGTCGGTTTCAACCTGTTGCAGACGAACCAGCAGGTAATCCCAGTCTTTGGCGAACCACAGGACGGTGATGCGCTTGCTTTGTGTCGGGTCGCGCACGCGCTCGACCTTGATTGCTTCGATCTGGCCAGCTTTGGTGTCGACCTTTTCCGAACCCAGCACGCGGAAATCATAGGTATCGACTTCACCATCGTCGACGACTTGATAGCTCATGCTTTTCTTGCCAGCGGCCACGTCGTGCTGCAGGGCGAGCTGATAAGTGGATTTGTCGACCATGCCGCGGTTGAGCGGGATCTTGACCGGGTCACCGCGATCGGTGCCGGTGACCATTTTGTTGGTCCAGTCAAAATCCAGGTCAGCCTTCTTGGCTTTGCCCAGGCCGCCACGTTCGAAGTGGTAGGACTGCGGCAGCAGGGTGTCCTTGTCCAGGGTCAGGGTGCTTTCTTCGGTCAGGCTGGCGATCATCATCGAGGCCTTGAAGCTGAGCTTCCAGGCGCCGTTGGCTTGCTTGGTCAGGCTGCGTTCAGCGGTGCCGCTCATGGGCAACTGCTTCCAGTCAGCGGTGTAGCTGGCGGAGAAAGGTTGAAGTTCTGCAGCCTGCGCAAATGGCAGTGCGAGCAGAGCGCAAGCGAAGAGCAGGGCGCGACGCATAAAATCTCCTAGGTTCGAATCAAGTGGCCGCTGGCCGCGAGTAACTTTCCATCCAGTAAAGCACCTTGCTCGCCGAGTGATAAACGACCTTCGGCAAACCAGCGTACAGCCAACGGGTAGATCAGGTGTTCCTGGGTATGGACTCGCTGCGCCAGACTCTGCGGCGAATCGTGCAACTCTACCGGTATTACTGCCTGTACGACCAGTGGTCCGCCATCGAGTTCCTCGGTGACGAAGTGCACTGAGCAGCCGTGCTCGGTGTCGCCGGCCTCCAGCGCGCGCTGATGCGTGTGTAACCCTTTGTATTTGGGTAGCAGCGAGGGATGGATGTTGAGCAGGCGACCCGCGTAGTGGCGCACGAAGTCAGCGCTGAGAATGCGCATGAAGCCGGCCAGTACCACGAGTTTGGGGTTGAACGCGTCGATCTGTTCGATCAGCGCGGCATCGAAGGCCTCGCGGCCTTCGAAAGCCTTGTGATCCAGGGTGCGGGTGTCGATACCCGCGTCCCTGGCGCGTTGCAGGCCGTAGGCGTCGGCGCGGTTGGAAATCACCGCAGCGATGCGGGCCGGGCTGTCGCCGGTCCGCGTGCTGTCGATCAAGGCCTGCAAGTTACTGCCGGTGCCGGACAACAGCACCACCACATCACAGGTCTGGGACATCCGCTCTTGCATCAGTGTGCCTTGAGGTTCTTCAGTTCAACCGAGGCCGCGCCTTCGGCAGCGGTGGAGATCTGACCGATGACCCAAGGCTGCTCGCCGGCTTCACGCAGGACGTTCAGCGCGGTTTCTACGTGCTCTTGAGCGACGCAGATGACCATGCCGACGCCGCAGTTCAACACGCGGTGCATTTCGTTTTCGTCGACGTTGCCTTTCTCTTGCAGCCAGTCGAACACGGCAGGTCGGGTCCAGCTCGCGACGTCAACCACGGCTTGTGCGCCTTTTGGCAGAACGCGCGGGATGTTGTCCAGCAGGCCACCACCGGTGATGTGGGCCATGGCTTTGACCGCGCCGGTTTCCTTGATCAGCTTGAGCAGCGGCTTCACGTAGATACGGGTCGGGGCCATCAACAGGTCGGTCAGCGGTTGGCCGTCGAGCTGGATGTTCTCGATGTCGGCACCGGACACTTCGATGATCTTGCGGATCAGCGAGTAGCCGTTGGAGTGCGGGCCGGAAGACGGCAGGGCGAGCAGGGCATCGCCGGCAGCGACTTTGGAACCGTCGATGATTTCGGATTTTTCCACGACGCCGACGCAGAAGCCGGCCAGGTCGTAGTCTTCGCCTTCGTACATGCCAGGCATTTCAGCGGTTTCGCCGCCAACCAGGGAGCAGCCGGACAATTCACAGCCAGCGCCAATGCCGGTCACGACTTGTGTCGCGGTTTCGACGTTGAGTTTGCCGGTAGCGTAGTAGTCGAGGAAGAACAGCGGCTCGGCGCCGCAGACCACCAGGTCGTTCACGCACATGGCAACCAGGTCGATGCCGATGCTGTCGTGCTTGTTCAGGTTCAGTGCCAGGCGCAGCTTGGTGCCGACGCCGTCAGTGCCGGAAACCAGTACTGGCTGCTTGTAGCCGGCCGGGATTTCGCAGAGGGCGCCGAAACCGCCCAGGCCGCCCATGACTTCCGGGCGCGCAGTGCGCTTGGCGACGCTCTTGATGCGTTCGACCAATGCTTCACCGGCGTCGATGTCTACACCGGCGTCCTTGTAGCTCAGGGAGGGTTGCTTGCTCATGATCCAGGCCTTTAGGGGGGATTCAGGGGTAACGACCGAGTCCAGTGGGACCACCGAAACTGACGAAGGCGATTGCCATCCGCGAATTTCAGGGTGCCCGGCTGTTGCCGGTCTGCGAAGGCGCGCGATTTTATCAGGCTTGAGGGGCAGCGGCCATCCTCAGGCCGACGGCAGGGGCATATCAGCTTAAAAAAACCTTCATTGCCCGTGTTGGTCGCCTCCTTCATGGCTGTATAAGGTATCGCTATTAACCGTCTATCGTTATGACAGTGCAAAAACTTGCCGGGGTCGGGTGAATGTTTTGCTTGGGGGCGTGGTCACAGCCTTGCTCAATCCGGTTCACGCGGCCTGTTCCAGCCGCTCTTGTCGTCAGGAATCCTCCATGCGCTTTTTTTCTAGATTTTTGTTTGCGGGCTGTTTGTCATTGGTCAGCCTGGCGAGTCATGCCGAAACCGTCAAAAGCCTGTATCAGGTGCGTCAGCCTGTCAGTGGTCAAACCCCGGAAGTGCGCGATCAAGCGACCCAGCAAGCGCTGGATACGTTGGTGTTGCGTCTGACCGGCGATCCCAAGGCTGCGCAAAGTCCGGGGTTGGCGGCACTGCGCAAGGACCCGCAGCAAATCATCAGTCAGTACGGCTTTGACGCTGGCCCGCCGGAAGTGCTGAAGGTCGATTTTGACCCGGCCACCACCGAGCAAGCGTTACGCCGTGCCGGGCTGTCGTTGTGGGGGGCGAACCGGCCTTCGATCCTCGGCTGGTGGTTGAACGATTCCACCGAGGGTTCGAGTCTGGTCGGCGATGGGCAGGCCAGTGCTGCACCGCTGCGTCGAGCAGCGCAACACCGTGGTTTGCCGCTGCGCCTGCCGCTGGCGGATCTGAGTGAGCAGATTGTCGCCACGGCACCGAATCTGGAAGGTACGGACGCGACGCCACTGCGCGGCGCATCGGAGCGTTACAACGCTGACGCCTTGCTCGCGGTGCATGCCCGTGAAGAGGGCGGACAGTGGCAGGCCAAGTGGCAGTTGTGGCTGGGCAACAAGAAGGAGGCGGGCAGTGTTCAGGGCGCGGATCAGGCTGCTGTGGCTGATGCGGTGATGCTGGCGGTCAGTCAACGGCTGGCGCCTCGTTTTGTGGTCAAGCCAGGTGCTTCGGGTGAACAATTGCTCGAAGTGCAGGGCGTGAACCTGGAGCGTTACGCGGCACTTGGGCGCTTGCTGGAGCCGTTTGGTGCGCGTCTGCAAAGTGTCGACGGCGACCGGATTCTCTACCGGGTCAATGGCAGCGCCGAGCAACTGAGGGCGCAATTGTCGTTGGCGAAGTTGCAGGAAGTTCCAGCCGGTGAAGCGCCGGCGCCAGTAGCACCGGCTCAGCCGGCCGAGGGTTCGGCGCCGGTAGTAGCGCCGACTCCGGCACCTGTGCCGCAGTTGCGATTCCGTTGGTAACGGTTTTCTTTCTTTATATAGATGCATATGGAGTGGTACATGGCCGATACGCGGCGTTGGTTCTGGTTGGGTGGGGTGCTTCTGCTCTGCGTGTTTGTCTGGTTGTTGCATCCGATTCTGACCCCGTTCCTGGTCGCGTTGCTGCTGGCCTATCTGTTCGATCCGCTGGTGGATCGGCTGGAGAAGGCCGGCCTGTCTCGGACCTGGGGCGTGGTGGCGGTGTTTGCGCTGTTCACCCTGATCTTCACGACCTTGCTGCTGGTGTTGATACCGATGCTCGCCAAGCAGCTGTTTCGTTTGTACGAACTGACGCCGCAGATGCTCGATTGGTTGCAGCACACCGCACTGCCGTGGGCGCAATCGAAATTTGGACTGTCGGATAATTTCTGGAAGTTCGACAAGCTCAAGGCTGCGATCAGTGAGCACATGGGCCAAACCACTGACATTGTCGGTGTTGTGCTGAGTCAGGCAACGGCCTCCGGCCTCGCATTGATTGGCTTGCTGGCGAATCTGGTGCTGATCCCGGTGGTGGTCTTCTATTTGCTGCGGGACTGGGACCTGATGATGGCCAAGATCCGCAGCCTGCTGCCCCGTGATCGCGAAGAGCGTGTCGTGACCCTGGCAGGTGAATGCCATGAAGTGCTGGGTGCATTCGTGCGCGGGCAGTTGCTGGTCATGGTGGCATTGGGCGTGATCTACGCGGCCGGCCTGATGTTGGTAGGGCTGGAGCTAGGGCTGTTGATCGGGTTGATTGCCGGTCTGGCGGCGATCGTGCCGTACATGGGGTTTGTCATCGGGATCGGCGCGGCCTTGATTGCCGGTCTGTTCCAGTTCGGCGGCGATCTGTATCCCATGTTCGGTATCGTCGCGGTGTTCATGGTGGGGCAGGCGCTGGAAGGCATGGTGCTGACGCCATTGTTGGTGGGGGACAAGATCGGTCTACACCCGGTGGCGGTGATCTTCGCGATTCTGGCAGGGGGCGAACTGTTCGGATTTACCGGTGTGCTGCTGGCATTGCCAGTGGCGGCGGTGATCATGGTGCTGGTTCGCCATATGCATGATTTGTATAAAGATTCGGGTATGTACAGCGGGGTTGATGAGCCCGAGATTTAACAGGGCCTGATCAAGCATCGCGGGCAGCCTGGTTCCATGCCAGGTTGACCCGAATCCCTCGCGCGGCTGTCACATGCGCCGCCAAAGAAACTGTCATAAAACCAGGGCGTTAACGCAAACCTTTGATTTTGCTTGTGGTCTGTCGCATTGTGCGACCCGCCTCACGGGTATAAACTTCGCAAACTTTACACAGAGGCCACTAACGGTTCCTTTGGAACTGTTCAGTCAGCATGAAACCGATTCAGCTGCCCCTAGGTGTGCGTCTGCGTGATGACGCTACCTTTATCAATTACTATCCAGGCGCCAATGCCGCTGCACTCGGCTATGTCGAGCGGCTATGCGAAGCCGACGCCGGCTGGACCGAAAGCCTGATTTATCTCTGGGGCAAGGACGGGGTAGGGCGTACGCATTTGTTGCAGGCGGCCTGCCTGCGCTTTGAACAGCTGGGGGAGCCGGCGGTGTATTTGCCGTTGGCCGAACTGCTTGATCGCGGCATCGCCATCCTCGACAACCTCGAACAGTACGAACTGGTCTGCCTGGATGATTTGCAGGCGGTGGCCGGTCGGGCGGATTGGGAAGAGGCGCTGTTCCATCTGTTCAATCGTCTGCGTGACAGCGGTCGACGCCTGTTGATCGCCGCTTCGACATCCCCGCGTGAGCTGCCGGTGAAGCTGGCGGACCTCAAATCCCGTCTGACGTTGGCGCTGATCTTTCAGATGCGTCCGCTCTCCGACGAAGACAAATTGCGTGCCTTGCAACTGCGGGCATCTCGTCGTGGATTGCACCTGACCGATGAAGTCGGGCATTTTATTTTGACCCGCGGTACGCGCAGCATGAGTGCACTTTTCGAGCTGCTTGAGCGTCTCGATCAGGCCTCCCTTCAAGCTCAGCGCAAGCTGACAATTCCGTTCCTGAAAGAAACGTTAGGCTGGTAAAACCAAGGGCCTGCAGCGGGTTTAGGCATATTTCAGGCGTCAAGAATTTCGCTTTCCTACAGGGTTGCAGGCTGCGCGACTGTCTAAAACGGGCTTCAGCGCTTAGATGTAAACGCGAAACCAAGAAGTCACATAAAGTTCGATTGAATTTGCAAATGAGGATGATAGTAGGCATAGTCTCGGCTTCTTTAGAACTATCAGTCACGGTCGTGCCCATGCTAAATCGCTTTGCACCCCTCGTGCCCCTCGCACTCGTCACCCTGTTGTTCGGTTGCGCTGCTCACTCCCCAGTGTCCCAGCAAGAGCAACAACAGCAGGTTAAGAATTCTGCTACCGCCCAATCTTCCGCTCTTTATCAGCAAGCTCTTTTCCAGGAAGAGGCGGCCACCGAAAAAGAACTGGCAGACTTCGCCGGCGGCAAGTCGTACCAGCTTCCCGTTCTTGCTGACAGCATCCTCGAACGCGGCATGTCCCTGATAGGTACCCGTTACCGTTTCGGCGGCACCTCCGAAGCTGGCTTTGATTGCAGCGGCTTCATCGGTTACCTGTTTCGTGAAGAAGCCGGCCTGAACCTGCCACGCTCCACTCGCGAAATGATCAACGTCGACGCTCCGCTGGTTTCTCGCAGCAAACTGGAGCCGGGCGACTTGCTGTTTTTCGCCACCAATGGCCGTCGCGGCCGCGTCAGTCACGCCGGGATCTACCTGGGTGACAACCAGTTCATCCATTCCAGCAGCCGTAAAAGCGGTGGTGTCCGGATCGATAGCCTGGGCGACAGCTACTGGAGCAAAACCTTCATCGAAGCCAAGCGCGCACTGGCGATGGCACCGACTGCGGCCCCGACGATCGTCACGGCTCGCAAGTAAACGGACTTTTTGTAAGGTGAACTTAAAGTCTTACTTGAAGTTTGCCACGTAGCAGCTAGAATCCTGATCTATTATTGATGGCAAACCGCCTGCGTCCTGCGCAGGCGGTTTTCTTTTCTGCGCCCCCTGCAGAAAAAGCCGCAGCCAGATCAGGATGCTCTGCATATGTCGACGTCGGCCCGCCTCGCAATCATGTTCTTCGCAGCGCTGCTCAGCGCCTGCGCCAGCCGTACACCGCCTCCTGCGCCGGTGGTTCGCGCTCCCATTATTTTCAGTTCCTCCCAAGCATTCTCCCCTGAGGCAGAAGACGTATTGTTCCGCGCGCTCGGCCTGGTGGGCACGCCGTATCGTTGGGGTGGCAACACGCCGGATTCGGGTTTCGATTGCAGCGGGCTGATCGGTTATGTCTATCGTGACGTCGCCGGCATTTCTCTGCCGCGTACCACGCGCGAGATGATCAGCATGCAGGCGGCCAGCGTGGGCAAGGAAGGCCTGCAAACCGGTGACCTGATCTTCTTCGCCACCAATGGCGGTTCTCAGGTCAGTCACGCCGGGATCTACGTCGGCGAAGGTCGCTTCGTCCATGCGCCGGCCACCGGCGGCACGGTGAAGCTCGACAGCTTGTCCAAAGCTTACTGGCAGAAAGCCTATCTGAGTGCCAAGCGCGTCTTGCAACCTGAGCACTTGGCACGCAACCCATAAATTGCAGAGGTTGTCATGACCGCTCGCACCCTCAATCTCGACGATTCTCTGTATCAATACCTGCTCGACGTTTCATTGCGCGAAACGCCGTTGCTCAAGCGTTTGCGTGACGAAACCCAGGCGCTGCCCATGGCTCGCTGGCAGGTGGCGCCGGAGCAGGGGCAATTCCTCGCGCTATTGGTGAAACTCACCGGTGCCAAGCGTCTGCTGGAAATCGGCACCTTCACCGGTTACAGCGCGTTGTGCATGGCGGCTGCATTGCCGGATGACGGTTCGCTGATCTGCTGTGACATACCCGGCGACTACAACGCCATCGCGCGCTGTTACTGGCAGGAGGCGGGTCTTGCCGAGCGGATCGATCTGCGTCTGGCGCCCGCGCTGGAAACCCTGGCTCAGCTGGATCAGCAAGTGCCATTCGACCTGATCTTCATCGATGCCGACAAAGCCAACTACCCACGCTATCTGGAGCACGCATTACGTCTGCTGCGCATCGGCGGTCTGGCGGTGTTTGATAACACGCTGTGGAGTGGCCGGGTGCTTGAGGACAATCCCGAGAGCGAAGACACCCGAGCCATCCAGGCGCTCAATCGCGCCTTGAAGGATGACCCGCGTGTGGATCTGTCGCTGTTGCCATTGGGCGATGGATTGACACTGTGCCGCAAGCGTTAGGCGTTTACTTGGCCGCCGACACGCGCCACACCTTGTTGCCCACGTCATCCGCCACCAACAAATCACCCTGCTGGTCAATCACCACACCCACCGGCCGGCCCATGGCTTTTTCCTCGTCATTGAGGAAACCAGTAAGCACATCCACCGGCTGTCCAGTCGGCTTCCCTGCGCTGAACGGTACAAAAATCACTTTATAGCCACTGTGCGGTTTACGGTTCCATGAGCCATGCTGGCCGATGAACGCCCCTTCCTTGAACTGCGCCGGCAGTCTGTTGCCTTCAGCAAACGTCAGGCCCAGCGATGCGGTATGCGGGCCGACCGCGTAGTCCGGCGCAATGGCCTTGGCCACCAGGTCGGGGTTTTGCGGCTCGACGCGGATGTCGACGTGCTGACCGTAATAACTGTAAGGCCAGCCGTAGAACCCGCCGTCCTTCACTGAAGTGATGTAGTCGGGCACCAGATCACTGCCGATTTCATCGCGCTCGTTAACCGCCGTCCACAGTGCGCCGCTTCGAGGTTCCCAGGCCAAGCCGTTTGGATTACGAATCCCCGAGGCGAAGATTCGATGATTGCCGGTGGCGCGATCCACTTCCCAGATCGCCGCGCGACCTTCTTCCTTGTCCATGCCGTTTTCGGCCACGTTGCTGTTGGAACCCACCGTGACGTACAGCTTGCTGCCGTCCTTGCTGGCGATGACGTTTTTGGTCCAGTGATGATTCAGCGTACCGCCCGGCAGGTCGATCACCTTCATCGGCTGTGACTTGATCGCCGTCTCGCCGTTTTCATAGTGGAAGCGCAGCAAGCGGTCGGTGTCGGCGACGTACAGGTCATTGCCGACCAGGGTCATACCGAAGGGCGAGTTGAGGTTTTCCAGGAACACCGTGCGGGTTTCGGCGACCCCGTCGTGATCCTTGTCCCGCAGCAGCGTGATGCGGTTCGGGCTCGGTACGCCGGCGCCGGCACGGCCCATGACTTTGCCCATGACCCAGCCACGAATACCTTTGCCGTCATCGGGTTTGGATGGTGCGTTGGTTTCGGCGACCAGCACGTCGCCGTTGGGCAGCACGTAGAGCCAGCGCGGGTGGTCGAGACCATCAGCAAAAGCCGTCACCTGAGTCCCCGTCGTGGCGATAGGTTTCGCGCCGTCCGGCCAGCCAATCGCCGGGGCGATGTTCACTGTCGGGATCAGGGTTTTGTTGGGTTCTGGTAGCTTGGGTGACGGGCCGGTGCCGTCGGAGACTTGCAGCCTGGAGGTTTCACCACAGGCGGCAAGCCCTCCGGCGAGCACGATGACGAGAGCGAGCTGAGGCTTGCGCATGCTGATCTTCCCTATGAATGCATTGACCTAATCAATAGAGAAGCGCAGGTGCGCGATGGTTCAACCGGTCAGCCGCGGGCTTCCTTGAACAGCACGGCGATGCCGGGGTGATAGTTGCCGGCTTCGTTGCGCAACTTGCGATACGCGTAGGGGAAATACCAGGCCACCGCGCAGGTGTGTTCCTTTTGCAGGTCGTCGACCATGTCCTGGAGTTCTTCCGGAGTAGCGCTTTGTTGGGCCTTTTGCGGCGCAACGAACAGGCAGCCGAGTTTCAGGTCGCTGGCGTAGCTGATGCGCTTGGCGTCGCTGGTGATGTCCTGCAATGCTTGAGTCAGGTTCAGGCTGTTGACGCGTGGCCAGCGCTGGGTCGCCTGAAGGTAAGCGCGTTCTTCGCTGGTCGCGATAAACAGGTCGGCGCGGCCATTGCGTTCGCCTTCTTCGGTCTGTTTACGGGTCGGTGTTTGTTGCAGCGTAACCATTTCTGCCATCCAGGCCGCGGCGGAAAGCAGGCCCAGGTTGGCCTTTTCGTCGAACCAGTAAGGCGTGTCGTTATCGCCGCGCACGGCGTTGTAGCGGTCGATACAGTCAAACCAGCGTTCCAGCACCGGGCGCAGGAATTCCAGCTTCGGATTGCTGATGATCATGCCTTGCATGCGGCTCACCCTTGTTATTGTGTTGTGAGGTTATGGCTCTTTGATATCACTGCTGAGAGTGTGGCACAAGATTGGCGTCAGATAATTGATCGACGGCAGTTATTCGCTCGCAGGCCGCCCGTCTTCAATTGACGCTCCATCCCCAACCCTCTAACCTTCGCGGCTTGTTTCAGGTGCTCTGTGACCTTGGTCGACAGAGTGAAACAGGGAAGCCGGTGAGTGACGATCTTCAAATGACGAAGAGCCATGATCCCGGCGCTGCCCCCGCAACGGTAAATGAGTGAAGACTGCGCCTTGAGCCACTGTGTCGACTGTCGACATGGGAAGGCGCGCAGTCAGGCAAAACGCCGCTCATGAGCCCGGAGACCGGCCTGATCCATCCAGCGGCATCACGGTGGGCGATGCCAGGCTTTTTGCCGTCTATTCTTGTGCCTGCCCGCCGTTATCCAGCCTCAACGGAGAGCTCCCCCATGACTGATACCCCCGATCGTGACGAACGTCATCTGGCGCGCATGCTGCGCAAAAAAGCCGTGATCGACGAACGCATCGCCAATTCCCCGAATGAATGCGGCCTGCTGCTGGTGCTGACCGGCAACGGCAAAGGCAAAAGCAGTTCGGCCTTCGGCATGCTCGCCCGGTCCATGGGCCACGGCATGCAGTGTGGCGTGGTGCAGTTCATTAAAGGGCGCAGCAGCACTGGCGAAGAACTGTTCTTCCGGCGCTTTCCGGAACAGGTGCGTTTTCATGTGATGGGCGAGGGCTTCACCTGGGAAACCCAGGATCGCCAGCGTGACATCGCCGCCGCTGAAGCCGCGTGGGCGGTGTCCCGCGAATTGCTGTGTGATCCGTCGATCGGCCTGGTGGTGCTGGATGAATTGAACATCGCGCTCAAGCACGGTTATCTGGATCTCGATCAGGTGCTCAGTGACTTGCAGGCCCGTCCGCCGATGCAGCACGTGGTGGTCACCGGTCGCGGTGCGAAACCGGAGATGATCGAACTGGCTGACACCGTCACCGAAATGGGCGTGATCAAGCACGCATTCCAGGCCGGGATCAAAGCGCAAAAAGGCGTCGAATTGTGAGTCAGCCACGTCATTGCCCGGCGGTATTGATTGCCGCGCCGGCCTCCGGTCAGGGCAAGACCACCGTGACCGCCGCGCTGGCCCGTTTGCATCGCAATCAGGGGCGCAAGGTGCGCGTGTTCAAATGCGGCCCGGATTTTCTCGACCCTATGATTCTTGAGCGCGCCAGCGGTGCACCGGTGTATCAACTGGACATGTGGATGGTCGGCGAGCAGGAAAGTCGTCGACTGTTGTGGGAAGCCGCCGGCGAAGCCGATCTGATCCTCATCGAAGGCGTCATGGGCCTGTTCGACGGTACGCCGTCCAGCGCAGATCTGGCGCGGCACTTCGGTGTGCCGGTGCTCGGTGTAATCGACGGCACGGCCATGGCCCAGACCTTTGGCGCACTGGCGTTGGGGCTGGCGCGTTATCAGCCGGACTTGCCGTTTGCCGGTGTGCTGGCCAACCGCGTCGGCACCCTGCGTCACGCGCAATTACTGGAAGGCAGCCTCACTGAAGGTTTGCGCTGGTACGGCGCGTTGTCCCGGGAAACCGGGATCGAATTGCCGAGTCGCCATTTGGGTCTGGTTCAGGCCAGTGAGTTGAACGATCTCGATCTGCGCCTCGATGCGGCGGCCGATGCACTGGCCAGCAGTTGCGAAGTCGCGCTGCCACCAGCGGTGGAATTCGCCGCCCCTGATGTGATCGCTGCCGAGCCGCTGCTGGCCGGTGTGCGGATTGCCGTGGCCCGTGACGAAGCGTTTGCCTTCACCTACGGTGCAAGCTTGGATTTGCTCCGCGCCATGGGCGCCGAGTTGTCGTTTTTCTCGCCGATCCGTGACACGCAATTACCGGAGGCAGATAGCCTCTATCTGCCGGGTGGTTATCCCGAATTGCACCATGTAGCGCTGGCACAGAACACCACGATGCTGGCCGCAATCCGCGCTCACCATGCGGCGGGGAAACCGTTGTTGGCCGAGTGCGGCGGCATGCTGTATCTGCTCGATTCGTTGACCGATGTCGAGGGCACTCGCGCTGAATTAGTCGGCTTGCTGGCCGGTGATGCGGTGATGCAAAAGCGTCTGGCCGCGCTGGCGTTGCAGGCAGTCGAGTTGCCGGAAGGTTCGTTGCGCGGACACACCTATCACCATTCGCTAACCAGCACCGAACTTGAGCCAATCGCTCGTGGCCTGAGCCCTAACGGTGGGCGTGGGGCGGAAGCGGTTTATCGTGAGGGGCGGATGACGGCTTCTTATGTGCACTTTTATTTCCCATCCAATCCGACTGCTGTAGCCGCATTGTTTGCGCCTGACCTTGAGGCCGCCATCGCGAGCAGGCTCACTCCCACAGGGGACCGCGTTTCTTCAGACAGCACACCTTCCAATGTGGGAGCGAGCCTGCTCGCGAAGAGGCCATGAGCGACAACGCATTTTCCGAAGCTGAGCGCGCGGCGGTCTACCGAGCCATCGGCGAACGCCGCGACATGCGTCATTTCAGCGGTGGCACCGTCGAGCCGGAGTTACTGCGGCGCCTGCTCGAAGCCGCGCATCAGGCACCGAGTGTCGGTCTGATGCAGCCCTGGCGGTTCATCCGCATCAGCGATCGAGCCTTGCGCGGCAAGATCCAGTCACTGGTGGAAGAAGAACGCATCCGCACCGCCGAAGCCCTCGGCGAGCGCACCGACGAATTCATGAAGCTGAAAGTCGAAGGCATCAACGACTGCGCCGAAGTGCTGGTCGCTGCGCTGATGGACGATCGCGAGCGCCACATCTTCGGCCGACGCACCTTGCCCGAAATGGATATGGCCTCGTTGTCCTGCGCGATCCAGAACCTCTGGCTGGCCTCCCGCGCTGAAGGATTGGGCATGGGCTGGGTGTCGCTGTTCGAGCCGCAAGCCCTGGCGGACCTGCTGGGTTTGCCGGCCGGAGCCAAGCCGTTGGCCGTTCTTTGCCTGGGGCCGGTCAAGGAATTCTATCCGGCGCCGATGCTGGTACTTGAAGGCTGGGCGCAGGCGCGTCCGCTCAGTGAGTTGCTGTACGAAAATTATTGGGGAGTAAGTCAATGAGTGTGGCGTTGTTGAGTGTCGCCGCGGTTGCGCTGGATGCGCTGCTGGGTGAACCCAAACGCTGGCATCCGCTGGTGGCGTTCGGCCGTTTTGCCGATCGCATCGAGCAACGTTTCAATGGTGAGGGTCGCGGCTGGCGCAGCCATGGCGTCACTGCCTGGGTGATTGCAGTGTTGCCGCTGACCCTGCTGGCCACGGCGTTTTCCTGGGCGCCCTATGTCGGCTGGATCGTCGAAATTCTCGTGCTCTATTGCGCCCTCGGTATGCGCAGCCTCGGTGAACACGTCGAACCGGTGGCCAAGGCTCTACGCAGCGATGATTTGGACGAGGCGCGCAAACGGGTCAGCTATCTGGTCAGCCGCCAGACCAGCGAACTGGATAAAACCGAAGTCGCCCGCGCCGCCACCGAATCCGTGTTGGAGAACGGTAGCGACGCAGTATTTGCCGCGTTGTTCTGGTTTGCCGTGGCCGGCGCGCCTGGCGTGGTGCTCTACCGTTTGAGCAACACGCTGGATGCGATGTGGGGTTATCGCAATGAACGCTTCGAGCGTTTCGGCTGGGCCGCGGCAAAGATCGACGACGTCCTCAACTATATTCCAGCACGCCTGGTGGCGCTGACCTACGCGCTGCTGGGCAAAACCCGACTGGCGCTGAAATGCTGGCGTACTCAAGGCCCGACCTGGGACAGCCCGAATGCCGGTCCGGTGATGGCGGCCGGAGCCGGTGCGCTCGGTGTCGAGTTGGGCGGGGCGGCGATTTATCACGGTGAACTGCATCAGCGTCCGCCGCTAGGCGAAGGCGTGCCGGCGGATGCCGACTCCATCGACCGCGGCTGGCAATTGGTCCAGCGCGGGGTATGGTTATGGTTGCTGATACTCTGCGTGGGGGCTGAATTTTATGCTTGAGCACGGTGGTCGGTTACGCAAGGCGGCGCTCGATTACGGCATCGCCGAAGCCGATTGGCTCGACCTGTCCAGCGGCCTCGCGCCCTGGCCGTTTCCGGTCCCGGAGATTCCGTTGCGGGCCTGGGCGCGTTTGCCGGAAACCGATGACGGTCTGGAGCAGGCGGCCTGTGATTATTACGGCGCCGCTCAGGTGCTGCCGGTGGCCGGTTCGCAAATGGCGATCCAGCTGCTGCCGCGTTTGCGCCGGGTCGGCAAGGTCGGCGTGCTCTCGCCGTGTTACGCCGAACACGCCGAAGCGTGGCGCCGTAATGGCTACATCGTGCGTGAAGTGCTGGAGCAGGAAGTCGACTTCTTTCTCGACAGCCTCGACGTGCTGGTGGTGGTCAACCCGAACAATCCTACCGGCCTGAGCCTGACACCGAGTCGGCTGCTCGACTGGCATTCGCGGCTGGCCCAACGTGGTGGCTGGCTGGTGGTAGACGAGGCGTTCATGGACAACACACCGCAGCTGAGCCTCGCACCTTTTTCCAATCAGGTCGGGTTGATCGTGCTGCGTTCCTTCGGCAAATTTTTCGGCCTGGCCGGTGTGCGCCTGGGTTTTGTGCTGGCCGAGCGCAAGTTGCTCAAGTTGCTGGCTGAGCAAGTGGGACCGTGGGCGGTCAGCGGGCCGACACGGGTGCTGGGGCAGGCCTGTCTGCTGGATACCGAAGGGCATGCCCGGCAACGGGTTCGCGCTGATGAAGCCAGTGAACGTCTGGCGCTGCTGCTTGAACACCACGGTTTCAAACCCCAGGGTGGCTGCGCCTTGTTTCAATGGCTGATCACCGACAGCGCCGAAGTCCTGCATGAGTTCATGGCCCGGCGCGGCATTCTGTTGCGGTTGTTCACGCACAACAGCAGCCTGCGTTTCGGTTTGCCCGCCGATGAAGCCGACTGGACACGTCTCGCGCAAGCGTTCGAAGCCTACGCTAGGGAAACCCAATGACTACGTTGATGGTGCAGGGCACCACTTCCGACGCCGGTAAAAGTACGCTGGTGACGGCGTTGTGCCGCTGGGTCACGCGTCAGGGTGTGAGCGTCGTGCCGTTCAAGCCACAGAACATGGCGCTGAACAGTGCCGTGACCGCCGACGGTGGCGAGATCGGTCGTGCGCAAGCGGTGCAGGCTCAGGCCGCCAACCTTGAGCCACACACCGATATGAACCCGGTGCTGCTCAAGCCCAACAGCGACACCGGCGCTCAAGTGATCATCCATGGCCGCGCGGTCACGACGATGAACGCGGTCGCGTATCACGACTACAAAGCCATCGCCATGCAAGCAGTGCTGGCCTCTCATGAACGGTTGAGCGCGGCTTATCCAGTGGTCATGGTCGAAGGCGCGGGTTCGCCGGCCGAGATCAATCTGCGTGCCGGTGACATTGCCAATATGGGCTTTGCCGAGGCGGTGGATTGTCCGGTGCTGCTGATCGCCGACATCAATCGCGGCGGGGTTTTTGCGCATCTGGTGGGCACGCTGGAGCTGCTGTCGCCCAGCGAGCAGGCGCGGGTCAAAGGCTTCATCATCAACCGGTTTCGCGGTGATATCGCTTTGCTGCAACCGGGTCTTGACTGGCTGGAAGCGCGCACCGGCAAACCGGTGATCGGCGTTCTGCCTTACGTGATGGACCTGCACCTGGAGGCCGAGGACGGCATTGACCAGCGTCAGACCGACAAGGCCGACCAGGTGCTGAAAGTGGTGGTGCCGGTGCTGCCGCGCATCAGCAATCACACCGATTTCGATCCGCTGCGCCTGCATCCGCAGGTGGATCTGCAATTCATCGGCCCCGGCCAGGCGATTCCACCGGCCGACCTGATGATTCTCCCCGGTTCGAAAAGCGTGCGCAGCGACCTCGCGTATCTGCGGGCCAATGGCTGGGACACCGCGATCAGTCGTCATCTGCGTTATGGCGGCAAAGTGCTAGGCATTTGCGGTGGTTTGCAAATGCTCGGCGAGCAGGTACACGACCCGCTGGGCCTTGAAGGCGCACCGGGTTCCAGTGCTGGTTTGGGCTTGTTGGCGTTCGAAACGCAGCTCGAAGAAGAGAAGCAATTGCGCAATGTGCGCGGGCATCTGGCGCTCGAAGACGCGCCGGTCAGCGGCTATGAAATTCATGCCGGCGTGACCACCGGGCCGGCGTTGGAAAACGCCGCGGTGCAGCTGGACGACGGTCGCTGCGACGGTGCGCAAAGTGTGGACGGGCAGATATTCGGCACCTATCTGCATGGGCTGTTTGAATCGCCCGCGGCGTGCAGTGCGCTGTTGCGCTGGGCAGGTTTGCAGGCGGTGCAGGACGTGGATTATCACGCGTTGCGTGAGCGCGATATCGAGCGGCTGGCGGATCTGGTGGAGAAGCATCTTGATACCGGGTTGTTGCGTGAGCTCTGTGGGTTTTAAAGAAGGGTTATCAGCATGCTGCAACTGATCCTCGGCGGCGCCCGCTCCGGCAAAAGTCGCCTGGCCGAAAAACTCGCCTCCGACAGCGCTCTGGCAGTGACTTACATCGCCACCAGTCAACCGCTCGACGGTGAAATGAACGAGCGGGTCGCCCATCACCGCGCCCGTCGTCCGGCCGAATGGGCATTGATCGAAGAGCCTGTGGAACTCGCCCGCGTCCTGCGCGAAACCGCCAGCACCGATCGGTGCCTGCTGGTGGATTGCCTGACGTTGTGGATGACCAATCTGCTGATGCTCGACGACACCGAGCGTCTGTCGGCCGAACGTGATGCGTTGCTGGACTGCCTGGCGTCGCTGCCGGGTGAAATCATTTTTGTCAGCAACGAGACCGGAATGGGTGTCGTGCCGCTGGGCGAATTGACCCGCCGCTATGTCGATGAAGCCGGTTGGCTGCATCAAGCGTTGGCCGAGCGCTGTGAGCGAGTTGTCCTGACCGTCGCCGGCCTGCCCCTGACTTTGAAAGGAACTGCGTTATGACTCAATCCTGGTGGCTGAACCCATGCAAACCGATCGATGCTCAAGCGGTCGAGCAGGCGCAGGCCCGTCAACAGCAACTGACCAAACCGGCCGGCTCCCTCGGTCGGCTTGAGTCGGTGGCCGTGCAATTGGCCGGGTTGCAGGGGCAGGTCAAGCCGAGACTCGATCAGCTGTGGATCGCGATTTTTGCCGGTGACCACGGCGTGGTCGCGGAAGGGGTGTCGGCATTTCCTCAGGAAGTCACCGGGCAGATGCTGCACAACTTCGTCAGCGGTGGCGCGGCGATCAGCGTGTTGGCGCGGCAACTCGGGGCATCCCTGGAAGTTGTCGACCTCGGCACGGTGACGCCGTCGTTGAATTTACCAGGCGTGCGTCACGTGAACATCGGCCCGGGCACGGCGAATTTCGTCGAAGGGGCGGCCATGACGCCGGCTCAAGGCGAACTCGCTTTGCAGGCCGGCCGCGACAGCGTGCAGCGCGCCATCGCGGCGGGTGCGCAGTTGTTTATCGGTGGCGAGATGGGCATCGGTAACACCACTGCGGCCAGCGCGTTGGCCTGTGCCTTGCTCGATTGCCCGGTGGTGCATTTGGCTGGGCCGGGCACGGGTTTGAACGCGGCGGGTGTCAGCCATAAAGCTCAGGTCATCGAGCGCGCTTTGGCGTTGCACAGTGCTCAACGTGGCGATGCGCTACAAACCCTGTACAACCTCGGCGGTTTTGAAATCGCTGCGCTGGTCGGCGCGTATCTGGCGTGTGCTCAGGAAGGCGTCGCGGTGCTGGTGGACGGTTTTATTTGCAGTGTCGCGGCGTTGGTGGCGGTGCGCTTGAACCCTGAATCCCGTCAGTGGCTGTTGTTCGGTCATCGCGGCGCCGAGCCGGGTCATCGTCATGTACTGGAAACCCTGAACGCCGAACCGCTGCTGGACCTCGGCCTGCGTCTGGGTGAGGGCAGTGGCGCCGCATTGGCCGTGCCGTTGCTGCGTCTGGCGTGCGACCTTCACGGGCAGATGGCGACTTTCGCCGAGGCCGCCGTGGCGGACCGTCCGGCATGACTTTGCGTCTGGACCTGTTGCGCCACGGCGAAACCGAACTCGGCGGCGGCTTGCGCGGCAGCCTTGACGATGCACTGACCGAAAAGGGCTGGGCGCAGATGCGCGCGGCGGTGGTCGAGCAGGGGCCTTGGGATCATTTGGTCAGCTCGCCACTGCAGCGGTGTGCGCGGTTCGCCGAAGAACTCGGTGCACAGCTTGGTTTGCCGGTGCAGTTGGATAAAGACCTCCAGGAGCTGCACTTCGGCGCATGGGAAGGGCGGAGCGCCTCCGCTCTGATGGACACCGATGCCGAGGCGTTGGGATTGTTTTGGGCCGACCCTTATTCGTTTACGCCGCCTCAGGGTGAGGCGGTGGTGGATTTTTCGACGCGGGTGTTGGCCGCTGTTGGGCGCTTGCAGGCTACCTACGCAGGCGAGCGGGTGTTGCTGATCAGTCACGGCGGGGTCATGCGCTTGTTGCTGGCTCAGGCGCGGGGATTGCCTCGTGAGCAGTTGCTCAACGTCGAAGTCGGGCATGGCGCGTTGTTTTCGCTGACGGTCGAATCCGGCGTGTTGTTAAAGGAAGCGATCTGACCATGTTGCCGTTCTGGATCGCCCTGCAATTTTTGAGCAGTCTGCCGATTCGTCTGCCGGGCATGCCGGCGCCACAGGAGTTGGGGCGGTCGTTGCTGTTTTATCCGCTGGTCGGCCTGCTGTTCGGCGGGATTTTGTGGGCGTTCAACTGGCTGCTGCTCGGTACGCCGTTATTGCTTCACGCAGCGCTGTTGCTGACGGTTTGGGTATTGCTCAGCGGCGCGTTGCACCTGGACGGCCTGGCCGACAGCGCCGATGCGTGGCTCGGTGGGTTCGGCGATCGAGAGCGCACGTTGACGATCATGAAGGACCCGCGCAGCGGGCCGATTGCGGTCGTGACGCTGGTACTGGTGTTGCTGCTCAAATTCGCCGCGTTGCTGGCATTGATCGAGCAGCAACACGCCGTTGTCCTGATCATTGTTCCGTTGATCGGGCGCAGCGCGATGCTGGGCTTGTTCCTGACCACGCCTTATGTGCGCGCCGGTGGCTTGGGGCAAGCGCTGGCCGATCATCTGCCGCGTTTGGCGGGCAAGCAGGTGTTGGCGGTGAGTGCGTTGGCGTGTGTTTTGATTGCCGGTCTCAGCGGCGTGTTGGCAGTCGTGCTGGCGGCGCTGGTGTTTGTCTGGCTGCGGCAAGTGATGCTGCGCCGATTGGGCGGCACCACGGGCGATACGGCGGGGGCGTTGCTGGAAATCCTTGAGGTCGCGGTGCTGGTGGGATTGGCTATCTGCTGAACTTCCCACATCATGTAACTTGATTTAACACAACCGCGGGTATATACACGCACCATGCTCGATTCCCAATGTTTATGCATCAACCTGCGTCGCGCCGCCCGTGGCGTCAGCAGACACTACGACGGCGCGCTCGATGGCTTCGGGATCAACGTTGCCCAGTATTCTCTGCTGTGTAATCTGCAGCGTCTGGATAAGCCGAGTATTTCCACGTTGGCCGAGGCCATGGGATTGGATCGCAGCACCTTGGGGCGCAATCTGCGGGTGCTGGAAGGCGAAGGCCTGCTGATGCTGGTCGAGGGCGAAGACATGCGCAATCGCATCGTCATGCTCACCGAGGCGGGTATTGAACGCCTAAAAGCGGCCTTGCCCGCCTGGGAAGCGGCGCAACAGCGGTTGATTGACCGTCTGGGTGCCGAGAAACGCGAAACCTTGCTGCGACTGCTGGACGAACTGGCGTGATGCCGGTTTTTCCGATCTTAAGCGGGTATATACCCGCTACCGGAGAATAAGAATGACCTCGATGTGGCGTACGTGCGGTTGGGTTTTGTTGGGGAGTGCGCTGATTCTCGCGTTGTCCTTGGGCGTCAGACACGGCTTCGGGCTGTTTCTGGCGCCGATGAGTGCCGAGTTCGGCTGGGGGCGTGAGACGTTTGCCTTCGCTATCGCCTTGCAGAACCTGATCTGGGGCCTGGCGCAGCCATTCACCGGCGCGCTGGCCGACCGCTTTGGCGCCGCGAAAGTGGTGCTGGTCGGCGGTGTCCTGTATGCGTTGGGCCTGGTGTTCATGGGCCTGTCGGATTCGGCCGTGACCTTGTCCCTGAGTGCCGGTCTGTTGATCGGCATCGGTCTGTCGGGCACTTCGTTCTCGGTGATCCTCGGCGTGGTCGGCCGCGCAGTGCCGCCAGAGAAACGCAGCATGGGCATGGGCATCGCCAGCGCTGCCGGCTCTTTCGGTCAATTCGCCATGTTGCCCGGTACGCTGGGGTTGATCGGCTGGCTCGGCTGGTCAGCGGCATTGCTGGTGTTGGGCCTGTTGGTGGCGCTGATCGTGCCGCTGGTGAGCATGCTCAAGGACAAGCCGCTACCGGTGTTCGGTCATGAACAAACACTGTCCGAAGCCCTGCACGAAGCCTGTTCCCATTCGGGATTCTGGCTGCTGGCGTTCGGCTTTTTTGTCTGCGGCTTTCAGGTGGTATTCATCGGCGTGCACTTGCCGGCTTATCTGGTGGATCAGCACCTCCCGGCGAGCGTCGGTACGACAGTGCTGGCGTTGATCGGGCTGTTCAATATTTTCGGTACTTACACGGCGGGCTGGCTCGGCGGGCGGATGTCCAAGCCGCGTTTGCTCACCGGCCTGTATCTGCTGCGGGCAGTGGTGATCGGGTTGTTCCTGTTGGCGCCGATCACGACGACCACCGCTTACCTGTTTGGTATGGCGATGGGCTTTCTTTGGCTGTCGACCGTGCCCTTGACCAACGGTACCGTCGCGACCTTGTTCGGCGTGCGAAATCTGTCCATGCTCGGTGGGATTGTTTTCCTGTTTCACCAGCTCGGATCGTTCCTCGGCGGCTGGTTGGGCGGGGTGGTGTACGACCGAACCGGGAGCTATGACTTGATCTGGCAGGTAGCGATACTCTTGAGCCTGTTGGCCGCCGCCCTGAACTGGCCGGTGCGTGAGCAGCCGGTGGCGCGCCTGCAAACACAGATGAGTGCGCTATGAACAGCCTCTGGCCGCGTATCGCTGTCGTCGCTGTCTGCGCCTTGCTGCTCGCCTTGTCGTGGTGGGGCTGGCATCAGGGCGGGCTGGCGTTGATGCAACTGGGCATGGGTGCTTGCTAGCAGGATGCGAGGGCGAGTAACTTCGTTTTTAACGACTTCTCAAGGATGCACCGACATGCTGATGCGCTGGCTCGCAGTTCCCGCATTACTGGTAGCGTTTAGTGGATGGGTTCAAGCGGCAGAGTGCCCGGACCTTTTGCAAGGCTCGTTGCCCAAGCTGCGCGCCAAGGAATCCATCGACCTGTGCCAACGCTTCGCTGGCAAACCGCTGGTGGTGGTCAATACCGCGAGCTTCTGTGGTTTCGCCCCGCAGTTCAAAAGCCTTGAGGCGCTGAATCAGCGTTACAAGGAACAGGGGCTGGAGGTGATCGGCGTTCCGTCCAACGACTTCAAGCAAGAGTCCAAGGATGGCGAAGAGACTGCCAAGGTCTGCTACGTGAACTACGGCGTGACGTTCACCATGACTGAACCGCAAAAAGTCCGCGGTAATGACGCGACTCACTTGTTCAAGATCATCGCCAAGCAGAGCACCGCGCCGAAGTGGAACTTTTACAAATATGTGGTCGATCGCAAAGGCAAGGTGATCGCCAATTTCTCCAGCCTGACCACGCCTGACGATCCTGAGTTCATCGCTGCGGTGGAGAAAGCCCTGGCCTCGCAACCCTGATCCACACCCGTTAAAAAGCCCCGCCTCTGTACAAGAGAGCGGGGCTTTTTCAATTCAGGCGGCGAGCGGTTCAGGTTCGCCGAGAATCATCAGAAGCGGTAGGTCGCGCCAACACCGAAACCGTTTGCATAGTTTTCATACTCGGCGCTGTAGTTCTGGCGGCCGTTGCTGTTGTTGACCTTGACCGACTCTTCGCGCAGGTACGAATACGCTACGTCGATGGTCAGGTCGTCGGTCGGGCTCCAGCCAGCGCCCAGGCTGAAAATCTTGCGATCGCCCGTCGGGATGCGTGGAGAGCGGTTTTCGTTGTTGGTCGGCGACTGGTCAACCGACAGGCCGGTACGCAGCACCCACTGCTTGTTCAGCTGATAGGACGCACCGATGGCGTGAGCCCAGGTGTCGTGCCAGTTCTGCTCTTCGGTGATGGTGCCAAAGCCGCGTGCGGCCAGGGCGGCAGGAACGCCTTCGTTCTCGACGGAGATCTCTTTCAGTCGGCTCCAGCGAGTCCAGGTGCTGCCTGCGTAGAGGGTCCACTGGTCGTTCAACTGGTGAGTGACCGAGAAGTCCACCGACTCAGGCGTGGTGATGTCCAGCGAAGCGTCGAACTTCTGGTTCGGGTTCTGGCCCAGCGCCGCGAGCACGCCGTAGTTGACCTTGGTGTCACCTTCGAGCTTGTACTTCACTTTCGAGTGATAGGTCAGGCCGAGGCGAGTGCTTTCGAGGGCTTGAACCATGATGCCGATGTTGTAGCCCAGCGCGGTGTCGTCACCCTTGATCTTGACGGCACCGTCTGCTGCGCGAGGGTTCAGCGACAGGTTCGATTCCAGTGTACCGTCGATGCGGTTGATGGTCGGACCGAAACCGATCGACACCTTGTCGTTGAAGGCGTAGCTGACGGTTGGCTGGAGAGTCACGATTTTGACTTCGCTCTTGCTGCCGAAGTATTTGCCGGCGAAGCCGTTCTCGTAGTCGGTCACCAGGCCGAATGGAGCGTAGACGCCGAAACCGACTGCCCACTGGTCATCGATTGGCTTTACGTAGTAGCCCATGGGGACGCCCATGAAAGGGACCATGTCACCTTTGTTGGTACCACCATTCGGACTGGAGCTCGCATCACTGATATCAGTGTGCGCGTCGATAAATGCAACACCACCCGTCACTTGTTCGCGCTTGAGGCGAGACATGCCGGCAGGGTTACCAAAAACAGTGGATGCGTCGTCGGCAGCTGAAGATCGCCCGGCAAAACCTGTCCCCATCCCGCTGATGCTTTGTTCGTTGAGGGCGAAGCCACTTGCGAAGATCTGGGTGGATGCCAAGGCAACGGCGAGGCTAAGGGTGGTTTTGAGCATTACTTTTTTCATTATTAGAACTCCTGGTGATCACCGGGGCGAAAATTACCAACATTTTCGTTCCAGCGCCATAGGCTGTAATGCTTGATTTAGAGCGGTTTTGTAGGACAATCCGACCAAAATCGCGGCAGTTGCGCGATCTTGTGGAAACAGCAGATCAGCAGGCGACCTGATTCAGCGGTGAAACACAGGTTTGCCAGGCGCAGGTGAAGTCTCTCAGGCGTCCTTGAGGCTGGAAGGTCTGGCGCCAGATGCGGGCCATTCCCAGTAGGTCGTCTGCTTCGGGGAGGGGGGTGTTCTGTTCTTCTACCAGCAGCCAGGCGATGGCTGTGGCGTAACGCAGGTTGACGGTCAATTCGAGGTGCGGACCACTCAGGAAAGCATGCTGGCTGGCCAGGCCGCGAACCAGGCTTGCGCGTTCCGGGTCAAGTGCCAGGTAGTGGTCCCAAAGTGCCTGGTGGCGGGGTTCGGCGATTCGGTACAGGCCGTGTCCACGGCGGTCATGCAGGGCAGTACCCAGGGCTGACTGGCTGGCGGCGACGCCCAGCAGAAGGGATTCGGCAGTTGCGCTATGGCGCCCGAGGTAAATCAATGTCGGGCGGATCACATAACGGCACAGTTCGCTGGCAGCGATACCCATAAAGCCCTCGAAACGTGAAATGGTCGGCGATACCTGAAGGGGCCTTGGCAGCGGGTGAATCGACTCAGGCTCGCCGGAAGCGGCTCAAGCCGCTTGAGTTGAAGTGTAGTGTCATATTCGCTCCGTAAAGGCCTGTTTTTAAAATATTTCCGGCTGCGAGTTATAACCGTTATATCGCTTAGTGCTTAGGCGGTGGCAGCGAAAAGAGAAATATCAGGCAATAAAAAGCCCCGCTTTTTGAGCGAGGCTTTTGAGGTTTTCAGTCTTTCTGGCGTATCAGGCAACCAGTGCCTGACGGGTACGCTCGATCACGGCCTGCAGCGGCTCGGCGCTGGAGTATTGATCGGGGTACAGGCGTTCGCTGTGACGAGCGATGCCGTGTTCGTTGACCAGAGTGAAGCTGAAGCAGCCTTTGCGAGCAGCCATGATCAGGCAGTTCATTGGTGCAAAAGCGTTGGTTAGGGTGCGAATGGCATCCTGGGTGTGGATTTGAGTAGACATAGTCATTGGGTGTTCCTACAAGCGACACGGATAAGAACCGTGCAAAATTAAAACGTTCCAGTGACGACGACCACCATTGGTCGAACGAAGAACCCGACTGGAACAAAGCAGCCAGTTTGAAGCGCTTATAAATTGGCGCGCTTGGGCTGGCAGGTAGGTACTTAGGAGGGCAGGCAACACATCAAGGGCAAAGGTTCTGGGCCCGGGGTGAAGATCCTGATCAATTTGCAGGTTGGTTCGGTCAGAGTAAGTGAGCTTCGCAACACCCTTTGCTTTCGATTCAAAGGCTGTGTTGACGCAAGGTTTACCTGGAAACCATCGAGGTGGTCGATCCCGCTTTGTCGGTGGAGGCTTCCTTTGGGAAGGCTGACCGTGGGGATTTGTTCGACCAGAATTGACTTTCAGCTTGGTACTAACGCCGCGGATACTAACGGATTGAATCGCTGAAGGGAAGTGTGTTAACAAAAAAGTTCTTGGGAGGCCCCTCATTCAAGTCCGGATTGGCGCTCGGAAAAAGCCATGACCCGCAGACTTGCCCTGTAATAGCACAAATTCCGACCATTGCTAGTCACGGCTCATCGGGCCAGGAACAGCCAGGATCATGGGTTTACCAAGGTTTATCCCAGGTGCAGGCGAAATATGCGCCGAAAAAGCGCATCGATATAACTGCCTCGAAGGTACTTGTGCACATAAGTCACGGAGGGTGTCACGCTGCTGTCATCTTCCCTTCAAACGCAGTGGGTGCCTGTAACCAAAATTTAAGTCAATGAAAAACATCGCTTTTTTTTACTGGTGAAAAAATCGTCAGTTTGACTGCGAGCCCCATTCCATACGGCTTTGCGAGAGTTCAAGGGCGGTTGTCCACTGAGTTATCCACAGCTTCTGTGGATTGTCCCGAGCGCTTGCTCTAGTACGGGCGTGCCGGGTTTTTTTAGGCTTTACCTGTAAGAAAAAAAGAGTAGAGTGGCGCGCCTTTCGATCTGCCCCACAGTGCTTTATGAAGTTTCGCTCAGTATCAGTCTCTGCAACCTCCACACCTCCCAGCGTTACCCCGCCCAAGCGCTTTTCGATGCGTGTGGCCGAGTGGCTGCTCGACAGCCCGCGTCTGGGCGAAAACCCCAACGTCAAACACTTCGCCGGACGTTTGCTCAAGCAGCCAGCCCGTGAAGGGGTCGTGGCCGCGCAAAGCCGTCTAGGTCAGCTGATGTGCCGTGAATGCGGGAATGCCCGGGATCGCCGTATCGGCCAGGACCTTTTGCGTTCGGCTGCGCGGGCAGGGGATCGGCGCGCTCAGCAGGAACTGGGTCTGATCGAAGACTGAGCTGTCCAAGACCTGACGCCTTGGTTAACCTTCAAGCTTTATTTCATTGGCAGGAGTGGCTATGGCTATGGACTTGACCAGCGCATTGCTCGGTCTGGCGGGCGCTGCGCTGCCTTTACTGGTACTGGCCTGGCAACTTCAGCGGCGAGCGAGCGCCACGCAGTCAGAGGTTGCACTGCTGGAAGAGCGTCTGGCCACGGCCCATCTGGCTCAGGATGGATTGAACGCGCAACTCGAAGCCTGTCGCGATGAAATGGGTGATCTGGGCCAGGCCAACGCCGCCAAACAAGCAGATCTGGCCGCCGTACGCCGTGAAGTCGAACTGCTGCAGATCGAACGTGACGACGCACGCGACGCCGCCCACGCCTGGAATCTGGAACGCGCCGGCAAAGAGGCTGAGTTGCGTCGTCTGGACGCCCAGGCCGCTTCGCTCAACGCCGAGCTGCGTGAGCAGCAGGAAAGCCATCAGCAGCGCCTTAACGACCTGCAGGGCTCGCGAGACGAGTTGCGAGCGCAGTTCGCGGAGCTGGCTGGCAAGATCTTCGACGAGCGCGAGCAGCGCTTTGCCGAAACCAGTCAACAACGCCTCGGTCAGTTGCTCGATCCGTTGAAAGAACGCATCCAGTCCTTCGAAAAACGCGTCGAGGAAAGCTATCAGGCTGAAGCCCGCGAACGTTTTTCCCTGGCCAAGGAACTGGAGCGGCTGCAACAGCTGAACCTGCGCCTGAGCGACGAAGCCACCAACCTGACCCGCGCCTTGAAAGGGCAGAAAACCCAAGGTAACTGGGGCGAGCTGATTCTTGAGCGAGTGCTTGAACACGCGGGCCTGGAGAAGGGGCGCGAGTACCAGACCCAGGTCAACCTCAAGGGGCCGGACGGTGAGCGTTTCCAGCCGGACGTGATCATTTATCTGCCGGGCGACAAACAGGTGGTGGTCGACTCCAAGGTCAGCCTCACGGCCTATCAGCAATACGTCGCGGCCGAAGACGATGCCATCGGCCAGATTGCCATCAAGCAGCACGTGCTGTCCTTGCGCACTCACGTCAAAGGGCTCGCCGGCAAGGATTACAAGCGTCTCGACGGTTTGCACAGCCTGGATTTCGTCCTGCTCTTCGTACCGATCGAAGCCGCGTTTTCCGCCGCATTGCAGGCTGAGCCGACGCTGTTCCAAGAGGCCTTCGACCGCAACATCGTGATCGTCAGCCCGACCACTTTGCTGGCGACCCTACGCGTCATCGACAGCCTGTGGAAGCAGGAGCGCCAAAGCCAGAATGCCCGAGAAATCGCCGAGCGGGCCGGGTGGCTGTACGACAAGTTCGTGTTGTTCATCCAGGATCTGGATGAAGTCGGCAATCGATTACAGCAACTGGATAAAGCCTACAGCTCGGCGCGTAATAAGCTGACGGAAGGCCGTGGCAACCTCGTCAGCCGCAGTGAGCAGCTCAAGTTGCTTGGCGCGCGGGCGAGCAAGAGCCTGCCCGCAGACTTGCTGGAGCGGGCGATGACGGATGTTGATGGGTTGGCGGAATTGCCGGAGTAAGCCGAAAAGCTTCGCGAGCAAGCCCGCTCACACATTGAACCGCATTCCATCTGGATGAACTCGGTCCAATGTGTGGGCTTGCTCGCGAAGGTGGCAGTTGCTCCACCACAAGACTCAAACGCTGCCGGGTTACAACGGCAAATGCCGACTCAGCAACGCCCGCAACGCCGCCGGTTTCACCGGTTTGGCCAGATAATCCAGCCCCGCCGCATGCACTTGGGCCACCGTCTCCGGCCGCCCATCGGCGCTGATCACTACCCCTGGCACTGGCTCACCCAATCGGGTGCGCAGCCATGCCATCAGTTCGGTCCCTGTCTCGCCATCGTCCAGGTGGTAATCCACCAGCGCCAATTGCGGTCGCATCCCATCGCTGAGCAGCGCCGCGCATTCATCGCGGTTGCGCGCGGTCCAGACCTGACAACCCCAGCGCGTGAGCAAGCTGTTCATGCCGATCAGGATGCTGTCTTCGTTGTCGATGCACAGTACTTGCGCGCCGCTCAGCAATTTGCCATTGAGTTCGACGACCTTGGTCGGGGTCGCGGACTGCGCCTGAGCCAACGGCACACTGACGCTGAACACGCTGCCGCGCCCCGGCCAGGAGCGTACGCGCAAGGTATGACCCAGCACGCGACACAGCCCGTCGGCGATTGCCAGGCCCAGCCCCAGGCCTTTCTCTGCGCGCGTCTGGTGGCTATCGAGGCGTTTGAATTCTTCGAAAATGACCTGCTGTTTATCCACAGGAATGCCTGGACCTCGGTCCCAGACTTCCAGACACAGCTCGCCCTTGCGTCGGCGAACCCCCAGCAGCACCGGCCCTTTGGCGTAGCGGAAGGCATTGGTCAGGAAGTTCTGCAGGATACGTCGCAGCAGTTTGATGTCGCTGTCGACGCGCAACGTACTGCCCCTGACACGGAATTTCAGCCCTTGGTCGCAGGCCAGCGCCTTGAACTCGGCACCGAGGACATCGAACATCTCATTGAGCACGAACGGTTTGGGATCAGGGTTGATCTTGCCGTTCTCCAAACGGGAAATGTCCAGCAGGTCGCTGATCAAGTCCTCGGCCGAGCGCAGTGACGTGTCCAGATGATGGACCAGTTTCTGCGCCTCACCGGAGAGGCCGTCGTCTTGGTGGGAAAGGGCGGCCGAGAACAGTCGCGCAGCGTTCAACGGTTGCATCAAGTCGTGACTGACCGCCGCCAGGAAACGGGTTTTAGACTGGTTGGCCGACTCTGCGGTGCCCTTGGCTTCGGTCAGGGCGACGTTGAGTTGCGACAGTTCGTGGGTCCGCTCGGTGACCCGTCGCTCCAGGCCCTCGTTGGCTTCGGTCAGCGCTTGCTCAGCCTCGCGGAAGGCGCTGATGTCGGTGAAACTCATGACAAAACCGCCGCCCGGCATCGGGTTGCCGATCAGCTCGATCACACGGCCATTGGGGAAAAGTCTTTCAGAAGTATGGGCGCGGCCCTGACGCATCCAGTGCAAGCGCCGTGCGACGTGCACTTCAGCTTCGCCGGGACCACACAGGCCGCGCTCGGCGTTGTAGCGAATGATGTCGGCAATCGGGCGGCCAAGCCTGATCAGCCCATCCGGGTAGTTGAACAGCTCCAGATAGCGCCGGTTCCAGGCCACCAGTTTCAGCGACTGGTCGACCACACTGATGCCTTGGGTGATGTTCTCGATCGCACCTTGCAGCAGTGCGCGGTTGAATTGCAGCACTTCCGAGGCTTCGTCGGCGATTCGGACGACGTCTTCGAGTTGCATTTCCCGACCTTCGATGGCGGCTTTTACCACCGCCCGCGTCGAAGAAGCACCGAGCACACCGGCCAGCAAGCGTTCAGTGTGGGCGATCCATTCACCGTCGGCGTTCTGGTTCGGGTTGAAGCCTTTGCCCTGACGGTAGGCGAAGCGGATAAAGCTTTGACGGGCGCGTTCTTCGCCGACGAAGCGTGCGGCCAGCTGCAACAAATCGTCGATCTGCACCGACAGCATCGAACGGGCGCTGGGGCGGGCGCTGATTTCCTGACCGATGAAGCGACCCGCCTGCCAATGTTCCGAAACCCTTGTACGCGACAGCACCGACACCCAGGCGAACAGCGTGAAGTTGGCTGCAAGCGACAACACCACTCCTTGTGTCAACGGGGTGAGCGGCAGTTTCAGCGGGTTGCTGTGCAACCAGGCCAGCCCCGGGAAACTGCTCAAGGACAAACCGAGGCTGTGGGCGGCAATCGGCAGGATCAAGGTGTAGAACCACAGGAACGTCCCGGCGGCGAGGCCGGCGAATACTCCCCGGCGATTGGCTTGTTTCCAGTACAGCGCGCCGAGCATGGCCGGGGCCAGCTGGGTCACGGCGGCGAAGGCGATCTGGCCGATGGTCGCAAGACTCGCCGTCGAGCCGAGCAGGCGATAACTGACGTAGGCCAACAGCAGAATTACCACAATGCTCACTCGGCGCACCGAGAGCATCCATTGGCGGAACACTTCGAACGGCCGCTCGGCGTTGTTGCGCCGCAGCAGCCATGGCAACAGCATGTCGTTGGAGACCATGGTCGACAACGCCACGCTGGCGACAATCACCATGCCGGTCGCCGCCGAGGCGCCCCCGATAAACGCCAGCATCGCCAACGCAGGATGGGATTGGGCCAGCGGCAGGCTGATGACAAACGAGTCCGGCAGCACCGAGCTCGGCAGCAGCATCTGGCCGGCGAGGGCGATGGGAACGACGAACAGCGCCGCCAGCGCCAGATAGGCTGGAAACACCCATTTGGCCAGGCGCAGATCCTGAGGATCGATGTTCTCCACCACGGTCACGTGGAACTGCCGGGGCAGGCAGATGATTGCCATCATTGCCACGCCGGTCTGCACCACCATCGACGGCCAGTTGATGGTTTCCTTCCAGTATTCTTCCAGACGCGGGGCGAGCATGGCCTGGTCGAACAGGTCTTCGAAACCGTCGTACAGGCCGTAGGTCACGAACGCGCCTACCGCGAGAAACGCGAACAACTTGACCAGCGATTCGAACGCAATCGCCAGCACCATACCGCGGTGGTGTTCCGTGGCGTCGAGGTTGCGGGTACCGAAGACGATGGTGAACAGCGCCAGCACCAGCGACACGATCAGCGCCGTGTCCTGGGCGCGCGTGCCCATGGCGTCGGCACCGGCGCCGATCAGCAAGTTCACCCCGAGCACGATGCCCTTCAGTTGCAACGCGATGTAGGGCAACACGCCGACCAGGCAGATCAGCGCCACCACCACCGCCAGCGACTGGGATTTGCCATAACGCGCGGCGATGAAGTCGGCAATCGAGGTGATGTTCTCCTGCTTGCTGATCATCACCATTTTTTGCAGGACCCACGGCGCGCACACCAGCAGCAGGATCGGTCCGAGGTAGATCGGCAGGAAAGACCAGAGTTGTTCGGCGGCCTGGCCCACGGCGCCAAAGAAGGTCCAGCTGGTGCAGTAGACGGCCAGCGACAGGCTGTACACCCAGGCACGCACTCGCGGCGGCAACGGTGTGCTGCGACGGTCGCCGTAGAAGGCGATGGCGAACAGGATGGCCATATAGGCCAGGGCGACGGCGGCGATCAGCCCGCTGGACAGCGACATGGGAACTCCAGACAAAGACACCCGGGACTCCCGCCCGGACAGACAGTCTCGCACGATGGCAGGGGTTAGTCAGTGTCGACCAAGGTCGCGGCGCGGCGGGGTGTCGCAGGGTGTGTGCCAGTTGGATCTTTGGTGTTTGTGCAGGCCTCATCGCGAGCAGGCTCGCTCCCACAGGGGATCTACTGTGAACACATTATTGTGAGCAACATACATCCAGTGTGGGAGCGAGCTTGCTCGCGATGGCGGTATCACTGATTCAACGCAATCTCGATCAACCGATGCAATTCCTCAACCTCCAGCGGCACCGCTGAAAACAGGATGCGAAACACCGTCGGCGCCGCCACCATGTTGATCAGCTGATCAACGTTCGGCTTCGGCTGATCGGGGAAACGATCCAGAATCGTCTGCAGCTGCCCACCAATGATCGTCGCGCAAAGGGCTGGCGTGGTGCTGCATTGCACGTCGCGCAACATGTTGCGGCCGGGCTCGGAACTCATCTCGTCCAGATACTGCTCGGCCCAGGCGCGCACGTCACCGCGCAGGCTGCCGGTATTGGCCGGCTCGCTCTCGGGGCGCATGCGGGCGAGGGCGACGTCCGCCAACAGCACCGACAAATCGCCCCAGCGCCGGTAGATGGTCGACGGCGTGACGCCGGCGCGCGCGGCGATTTGCGGGACGGTCACGGTGGTGCGGTCCTGCTCTTCGAGAAGATCGCGGACTGCCGAGTGAACCGACTCTTGCACCCGGGCACTGCGGCCGCCGGGGCGTAAACCTTCTTTAATAGCCATGCATCGGACCTTAACACAAAGAATTTGCTTTAAGCCCTAGCCAGTAGCACACTCCGCAAAAGCAAAAAGTTAGCTTTTGCGGAGTGTGTCCATGTCCAGTTCAACGTCTAATCGTTCAAGCCTGTGGTTCCTGGCGATCACCTTACTCAGTTTTCTTGCCGCTTCCACCGCGCCGACGCCGTTGTATCACTTGTACCAGGAACACCTGCAATTCTCGGCAGCGACCCTGACCCTGATTTTCGGCGTGTACGCCATCAGCTTGCTGGCGGCATTGCTCACGGTCGGTTCGCTCTCGGATTACCTGGGGCGCAAACCGGTGATCTTCACCGCTGTGATGTTGAACATGCTGGCGATGCTGCTGTTTATCAATGCAGACAGTGTCGCCTGGTTGATCAGTGCACGGGTGCTTCAGGGTTTTGCTACGGGAATGGCCACTGCCGTATTGAGCGCGGCGCTGTTGGACACCGATCGCCAGCAAGGGCCGCTGGTCAACAGTGTCGCGCCGTTGCTGGGCATGGCGTCGGGCGCCATGGGCTGCGGCTTGTTGGCCGAGTTTGCACCGTTGCCGTTGCAGTTGACCTATTGGGTGCTGTTCGCGCTGTTTGTGATGCAAGCGCTGTACGTTTGGCGTTTGCCGGAAAGCGTCAGTCCCCAACCGGGAGCCTGGGCCTCGCTGCGCCCGACACTGCATGTGCCGATCCAGGCGCGACGTGCGTTGTGGCTGGTGCTGCCAATCAATATCGCGGTGTGGGCGCTCGGTGGTTTTTACGCCTCGTTGGCACCGTCTCTGGTGCGCACGGCCACGGGATCGACCTCAAATCTGATTGGCGGTGCGACGGTGGCTGTGTTGACGGTGACCGGCGCGTTGATGATCTACACCTTGCGCAATCGGCCGGCCGACAAGGTTTTGCGATTGGGCGGCAGTCTGCTGCCCGTCGGCGTCGCGCTGGTTCTGATGGCGGTGCACAGCGCCAGCCTGCCGCTGTTTTTTGTTGGCACGCTGGTCGCCGGCTGCGGTTTCGGCGCCGGTTTCCTCGGTGCATTGCGCAGCGTCGTGCCGCTGGCCTTACCCCATGAGCGGGCAGGGTTGATGTCGGCTTACTACGTGCTCAGTTATCTGGCTTTCTGCCTGCCGTCGTTGCTGGCCGGGAACTTGACCCGAACCTTCGGGCTGGTGGCCACCACCGATGGTTACGGCGCGGTGCTGATTATTCTCTCGGTCGGCGCTTTGTTCGCGTTGATGCGTCAGCAGTCCATGAAAGTCTGTGGCGTCAATGTTCGATGACCGCTAGCCTTGGCGCCGCCATTCATTTCGACGGACCGACGCATGAAAATCATCCGCAGCAAATCCTTCACCGCTGACCGTGCCTGGGGCGCGTTGGATATCGCCAACATGAACGGCATCACCACGCGTTTGCACTGGACCGATCAGCCCTATAAATGGCACATCAATGATGGGCAAGAAGTGTTCGTGGTGCTGGATGGCGTCGTGCAGATGCGTTATCGCGAAGCAGGTCAGGAGAAAGAAGTGATGTTGGGTGTAGGCGATATCTTCTATGCCGACGCCGGTACCGAACACGTTGCCCATCCGCAGGGTGCGGCGAGAATCCTGGTGATCGAAACTGAAGGCAGCGTTTGACGCTATATCTGCAAAACAGATAACAGTTAGAGATATTACCCGTTATATCGATATTTGATTCGGATCTACCATGAGCTCCACCTCAACAGAGGACAGGAGTTCACCATGACATGCCCCAACACTGCCCCAGCCGGTTTCAAACCTTTCAGTCATTTGCAGCATCCGCGTGAAGTCATCCGCCAGTTCACACCGAACTGGTTCGCCGCCACCATGGGCACCGGTGTGCTGGCGTTGGCGCTGGCACAGCTGCCTGGCGCAAATGCCGGTTTACACGCGATTGCCGAAGCCCTTTGGCTGTTCAATATCGTGCTGTTTGTTTTATTCACGGTTATGTATGCAGCGCGTTGGGCGCTGTTTTTCGATGAGGCGCGGCGGATTTTCGGTCACTCCACGGTCTCGATGTTTTTTGGCACCATCCCCATGGGCCTGGCGACCATCATTAATGGTTTCCTGGTGTTCGGTCTGCCGCGTTGGGGCGAGGGCGTGATTGATGTCGCCGAAGTGCTGTGGTGGCTGGACGTGGCGATGTCTGTGGCGTGCGGCGTGCTGATTCCCTACCTGATGTTCACCCGTCAGGAACACAGCATCGACCAAATGACCGCCGTCTGGCTGTTGCCGGTGGTGGCGGCAGAAGTGGCGGCCGCCAGCGGTGGTCTGCTGGCGCCGCACCTGGCGGATGCCCACTCGCAACTGGTGGTACTGGTGACCAGTTACGTGCTCTGGGCCTTTTCCCTACCGGTTGCGTTCAGCATTCTGACCATTCTGTTGCTGCGCATGGCGCTGCATAAACTGCCTCACGAAAACATGGCCGCCTCCAGCTGGCTGGCGCTCGGCCCGATCGGCACCGGGGCGTTGGGAATGTTGCTGCTGGGCGCCGACGCGCCGGCGATCTTCACTGCCAACGGTCTACCGGGCATTGGTGAAATCGCCGCAGGGCTGGGGTTGGTGGTCGGGATCACCCTGTGGGGCTTTGGTCTGTGGTGGATGCTGATCGCGCTGCTCATTACCCTGCGTTACCTGCGCGTCGGTATTCCGTTCAATCTCGGCTGGTGGGGTTTCACCTTCCCGTTGGGCGTCTATTCTCTGGCAACGTTGAAACTGGCCAGCACCTTGAACCTGACGTTTTTCAGTGCCTTCGGCTGCGTGCTGGTGGTGTTGCTGGCGTTGATGTGGCTGATCGTCGCCAAACGGACAGTGCAGGGCGCCTGGCGGGGCGAGTTGTTTGTCTCGCCGTGCATTGCAGGATTAAACAAATAACCTGCAAGTTTTAGGTAATGTGTGGCCTGGATCGCCGTTGGATACTCCAATAACTGCATCCACGCCACTCTCTACCCACTCTTTTATGCAAATCAGGGACACATGGAAGATGAGTCACCCCTCACAGTTCACCTTGCTTCGCACCCGGCGCTTCTTGCCGTTCTTCGTCACGCAGTCGCTCGGGGCGTTCAACGACAACATCTTCAAACAGTCGCTGATACTCGCCATTCTCTACAAGTTGACCATCGACGGTGATCGCTCGATCTGGGTCAACCTGTGTGCGCTGCTGTTCATCCTGCCGTTCTTTCTGTTCTCGGCGCTGGCCGGGCAGTTCGGTGAAAAGTTCGCCAAGGACGCGTTGATTCGTCTGATCAAGCTCGGGGAAATCGCCATCATGGCGGTCGGCGCGGTCGGTTTCATGTTCGATCACCTGTCGCTGATGCTAATGGCGCTGTTTGCCATGGGCACTCACTCGGCGCTGTTCGGGCCGGTGAAATACTCGATCCTGCCCCAGGCCTTGCGTGATGAAGAGCTGGTGGGTGGCAACGGCCTGGTGGAAATGGGCACCTTCCTGGCGATCCTCGCCGGGACCATCGGTGCCGGGATCATGATGTCCTCCAGTCATTACGCGCCGATCGTCTCCACGGCGATCATCGGTGTTGCGGTGCTCGGCTATCTGGCCAGTCGCAGCATTCCACGAGCTGCGGCCGCCTCCCCGGAAATGCGCCTGAACTGGAACATTTTCAGCCAGTCCTGGGCCACATTGAAACTGGGCTTGGGGCAGACGCCAGCGGTGTCACGCTCGATTGTCGGCAACTCGTGGTTCTGGTTTGTCGGGGCGATTTATCTGACGCAGATCCCGGCCTATGCCAAGGAGTGGATGCACGGCGACGAAACCGTGGTGACGCTGATTCTTACGGTGTTCTCGGTCGGCATCGCGCTCGGTTCGATGCTTTGCGAGAAACTGTCCGGACGTAAAGTCGAGATCGGGCTGGTGCCGTTCGGCTCGTTTGGTCTGACCGTGTTTGGTTTACTGCTGTGGTGGCATTCCGGTGGAATTCCGGACAGCGTCACAGGTCATGGCTGGATCGAAGTCCTGAGTTTCGGCCACGCCTGGCTGGTGTTGATCGACATTCTGGGGCTTGGGGTTTTCGGCGGTTTCTATATCGTGCCGCTGTACGCGCTGATTCAGTCTCGTACCCCCGAGAATGAGCGGGCGCGGGTGATTGCCGCCAACAATATTCTCAACGCGCTGTTCATGGTGGTCTCGGCGATTGTCTCGATCGTCTTGCTGAGCATGGTCAAGCTATCGATCCCTCAGTTGTTCCTGGTGGTGTCGCTGCTGAACATCGGCGTCAACGCCTACATCTTCAGCATCGTCCCCGAGTTCAGCATGCGCTTCATGATCTGGCTGCTCAGCCATTCCATGTACCGCGTGGAGCATCGCAATCTGCAGTTGATTCCCGATGAAGGCGCGGCGTTGCTGGTGTGCAATCACGTGTCCTTCGTCGACGCCTTGCTGATTGGCGGCGCGGTGCGTCGGCCGATTCGCTTTGTGATGTACTACAAGATCTACAACTTGCCGGTGCTGAACTTTATCTTTCGCACGGCCGGGACCATTCCGATCGCGGGGCGTCAGGAAGACATTCAGATCTACGAAAAAGCCTTCACGCACATTGCTCAGTATCTGAAGGACGGTGAATTGGTGTGCATCTTCCCTGAGGGCAAATTGACTGCCGATGGCGAGATCAACGAGTTCAAGGGCGGGCTGACGCGGATTCTCGAAGAGACGCCGGTGCCAGTGATTCCGTTGGCATTGCAGGGTTTGTGGGGGAGTTTCTTCAGCCGCGATCCGCAAAAGGGCGTGTTTCGCCGGTTGTGGTCACGGGTGACGCTGGTGGCAGGGCCTGCGGTGTCGGTTGAGGTGGCAGAGCCAGTCAGGTTGCAAGGGATGGTGGGGGAATTGCGCGGCGCTGTGCGTTAACTCCTTTCGTGGCGGGCCGCTAACCAAGCGTGCCCGCTCTGGGCATTCAACCCGCCATCGCCAACCGGTTACGCCCCTCGCGCTTGGCCACATACAACGCACTGTCGGCCCGTCGCAACAGGCTGTCGGCAGACTCGCCGGGCAATAGCGTCGAGCAGCCAAGGCTGACCGTCAGCTCGATCGCATGGCCGTCGGCCGAATATTCCTCTGCCTGCACTGCAAATCGCAGCCGTTCGCCAACCATGGCTGCCGCCTCACGATTCGTGTTGGAAAGCAGGATCAGGAACTCTTCGCCACCAAAGCGGAAAACCATGTCCACGTTGCGCAACTGGTTTTTGATCGAGGCTGCAACGGCCTTGAGCACGTCATCGCCGGCGCTGTGTCCGTGGTTGTCGTTGATGCGTTTGAAGTGATCGATGTCCAGCATCAGCAGCGACAAGGGTTGCGGATGTCGACGCGACATCTCGATTTCCCGTTGCAGGGTCTGATCCATGGCAATGCGGTTGCCGGTATCCGTGAGCGGATCGCGCAAGGCACTTTGGGTCGCGGCACGGTAGAGCAGGGCATTGCGCATTGGATACAGCAATGCGGACAGCAGTGACTCGAGGTTGCCTTGTTCCTGCTCACTGAAGCGCTGATTGCGGCGGAATACCAGGTCGCCCAGGTGCTCGCCTTCATGGCTGAGGCTGTAGCTGATCGAATGATGGCCGCGCAGGCCGAACACCAGGCGCAAGTCGCTGGACGTGTGCTCGTACGTCAAGGCGTCAAGCGGTACAAGTCGCTGAATCTCGCGGAAGAAGAGCCCGAGAATGCGTTGCGGCTCAAGACTGGTTTGCAGCTGCAGGCTCAGTTGCTGGCGCATTTGCGCAAGGCTGACGGACCTCTCGATGAGGGTAGGCTGCTGACCAAAGCCCAGGCGTTGCAATTTGGCGCTATCGAAGTCAATTGCGTTGGTCTGGGAAGGTGATTTCATATGGCGTGCGCCCCTAAGCAGTAAGGCTGTCTTACAGGCTGGGTGAGAGCGGCTTTGGGCTGCGCGTCATACTGGTCCATCAGTCCCGTAGGACATTTGGCGCAAGTTTAGTCCGCTTTGCCGACGATAAGTAACCTGTCGGCTCAGGCGTCCGCCCTGTCTGCTTTCACACTGCGTGTCTGAGCAAATTTAGAGCGAAAGTCGTGCCATTCAGTTCAGTCGGATAAAAAGCGTTCTAAATCAAGGTATTGAAGCGTCGTTGAAGAGCGCTGTTGCGTTCGGTGACAGTTGTTTGACTTGTAGCGGGGATGGTTACGACGCACTTTGGGTGCCGCGACGGGAAGCCGTCGCGGCACAAAAGCGACGTGCGGACGTTACTGAGCGTTGAACGCCTGGCCGTTGATGCCGGTACTGTCTGGACCCATCAGGTAGAGGTAGACCGGCATGATCTCCTCGGGCGTCGGGTTGTTCAGCGGGTTTTCACCCGGGTAAGCCTGGGCGCGCATGCTGGTGCGGGTGGCGCCCGGGTTGATGCTGTTGGAGCGCACCGGTGCCACGGTGTCGACTTCGTCAGCGAGGGTTTGCATCAAGCCTTCGGTGGCGAATTTGGACACGCCATAAGCGCCCCAATACGCACGCCCCTTGCGGCCGACGCTGCTGGAGGTGAACACCACCGAAGCATCCTGCGACAGCTTGAGCAGCGGCAACAGGGTGCTGGTGAGCATGAACATGGCGTTGACGTTGACGTGCATGACCCGCATGAAGTTTTCGCCGGACAGCTGCTCGATTGGCGTACGCGGGCCAATGATCGACGCGTTGTGCAGCAAACCGTCGAGGTGGCCGAATTCGGTTTCGATCATCGCTGCCAGCTCATCGTATTGATGGGGCAGGGCGGTTTCCAGGTTGAACGGGATCACGGCCGGTTGTGGATGGCCGGCGGCTTCGATTTCGTCGTAGATCTGAGTCAGGTTGGCTTCGGTCTTGCCCAGCAACAGCACGGTGGCGCCGTGTGCAGCGAAGGTTTTTGCGGCGGCAGCGCCGATGCCACGGCCAGCGCCGGTGACCAGGATGACCCGGTCCTTGAGCAATTCTGGGCGGGCGGAATAATCAAACATAAGAAACCTCAACAAATCAGAAAGCGGACCCTGTAGGAGCACGGCTTGCCTGCGATGGCGTTTTCAGAATCGCTATCGCCGGCAAGCCGTGCTCCTACGAAAAGCGGCTCAGCAACTACACAGCGCGCTATCGAGCACTTTGCGCAACTCCAGCGGATGGTCGACCACCACATCCGCGCCCCAATGCCGCGGGTTATCGTCCGGATGAATGTAGCCATAGGTCACGGCGGCCGTCTTGGTGCCGGCATCGCGACCGGATTCGATATCGCGCAGGTCATCACCCACAAACAGCACGCTGGCCGGGTCCAGGTCGAGCATCTTGCACGCCAGGATCAACGGCTCGGGGTCCGGTTTGCTGTTCTTCACATGGTCCGGGCAGATCAACAACGCCGAGCGCTCGGCCAGGCCAAGCTGCTGCATGATCGGCTCGGCGAACCGCAGCGGCTTGTTGGTGACCACGCCCCAGATCAGGTTGGCCTTCTCGATGTCGGCCAACAGTTCGCCCATGCCGTCGAAGAGTTTGCTGTGAACCGCGCAACCGGCGAGGTAACGCTCCAGGAACTCCAGGCGCAACGCCTCGAAACCCGGTGATTCCGGGTCCATGGAGAAGGTCACGGCGACCATTGCCTTGGCGCCGCCGGAGATCTCGTCGCGAATGTGTTTGTCGTTCATCGGCGGCAAGCCGCGATCGGCGCGCATCGCCTGACAAATCGCAATGAAGTCCGGCGCGGTGTCGAGCAGAGTGCCGTCCATGTCGAAAAGAACAGCTCTGATACGCATCGGCTTACTCCTCGCGCAGGGTCTGGATCATGTAGTTGACGTCCACGTCGGAGGCCAGCTTGTAGTGCTTGGTCAGCGGGTTGTAGGTCAGGCCGATGATGTCCTTGACGGTCAGGCCGGCCATGCGGCTCCAGGCACCCAGCTCGGACGGGCGGATGAATTTCTTGAAGTCGTGAGTGCCGCGCGGCAGCAGCTTCATGATGTATTCCGCGCCGACGATGGCGAACAGGTACGCCTTCGGGTTGCGGTTGATGGTGGAGAAGAACACCTGGCCGCCGGGTTTGACCATGCGGAAACAGGCGCGGATCACCGAGGACGGGTCCGGCACGTGTTCAAGCATTTCCAGGCAGGTGACCACGTCGAACTGCTCAGGCATTTCTTCGGCCAGCCCTTCGGCGGTGATCTGCCGGTATTCGACACTCACGCCGGATTCCAGCTGATGCAGTTGCGCGACCGCCAGCGGCGCTTCGCCCATGTCGATGCCCATGACGGTAGCGCCGCGCTGGGCCATGGCTTCGCTGAGAATGCCGCCGCCGCAACCGACGTCGAGGACTTTCTTGCCGGCCAGGTTGACCCGTTCGTCAATCCAGTTGACCCGCAGCGGGTTGATGTCGTGCAGCGGTTTGAACTCGCTTTCGCGGTCCCACCAGCGATGGGCCAGGGCTTCGAATTTGGCGATTTCGGCGTAGTCGACGTTGCTCATGTTAAGTCCTCTAAAACTTGAAAAATCCTGTTGCCCCGGTGGTAAGTCCGGGGTGCTTACGATTCGGTATGGCCGCTGATGCGCTGGCCCCAGGCCTTGGCGGTGGTGCAGAGCTGTTCTTCATCCAGGCGAGTCAGGCGACGGTCGTCGAGCAGTTGCTTGCCGGCGACCCAAAGGTGTTTCACGCAGTCACGGCCGGTGGCATATATAAGCTGCGAAACCGGGTCGTAGACCGGTTGCTGCGCCAGGCCGGAGAGGTCGAATGCGACGATGTCTGCCGCTTTGCCGACTTCCAGCGATCCCACTTCGGATTCAATGCCCAGCGCGCGGGCGCCGTTGAGCGTGGCCATGCGCAGGGCGCGATGGGCGTCCAGCGCGGTGGCCGAGCCGGCGACGGCTTTGGCCAGTAAAGCGGCGGTGCGGGTTTCGCCGAGCAGGTCCAGGTCGTTGTTGCTGGCCGCACCATCGGTGCCGATCGCCACATTGACGCCAGCCTGCCACAAGCGCTCCACCGGGCAGAACCCGCTGGCCAGCTTCAGGTTCGACTCCGGGCAATGAATCACGTTGGTGTTACTTTCTACCAGCAACACCAGGTCTTCATCGCTGATCTGAGTCATGTGCACCGCCTGGAAGCGCGGCCCCAACAAACCCAGGCGCCCGAGTCGGGCCAGCGGGCGTTCACCGCGCTGCTCGACGGACTGCTGCACTTCATAAGCCGTTTCATGCACGTGCATATGGATCGAGGCGTCCAGTTCTTCGGCGATCACCCGGATTTTCTCCAGGTTCTCGTCGCCCACGGTGTAGGGTGCGTGGGGACCGAAGGTGACTTTGATGCGCTCGTGGTGCTTGAGATCGCCAAACAATTCGACGCCCTGACGAATGGCGTCGTCCGCCGTGCTGGCTCCCGGGATCGGGAAATCGAGGATCGGAATCACGATTTGCGCGCGAATGCCGCTGTTATGGACGCGCTCGCTGGCAACCTTCGGGAAGAAATACATGTCAGAGAAGCAGGTGATGCCACCTTTGATCTGTTCGGCGATTGCAAGGTCGGTGCCGTCACGTACGAAAGCTTCATCGACCCACTTGGCTTCGGCCGGCCAAATGTGGTCTTCCAGCCAGGTCATCAGGGGCAGATCATCGGCCAGGCCACGGAACAGCGTCATCGCCGCATGACCGTGGGCATTGATCAAGCCAGGGCAGAGCAACATGTCCGGCAGTTCGCGGACCTCGGTTGCATTAAGCTTGAGCGCAGCCAAACGTGGGCCGATGAATACGATGCGTCCGTCGCGGATACCCAGGGCGTGCTCTTTGAGGACAACGCCAGCGGGTTCGACGGGTACCAGCCAGGTCGGCAGCAATAGCAAGTCGAGCGCAGCGGCAGTGTTCGGCATCGAGAGTCGGTTCCAGAGCTTTTGTAAAGGATGGCGAAGTATACCCGAGCGTCTTCGCAGGGGGATCGCTATAATCGACGGCTTTTGTTCATGAGTACGGGGTGACGGATGCGCGATCGACTGTTGGCTGCGGAGAAGGTGAAGGCCATCGATTGGCGTGATGGCGCCCTTTGCCTGCTGGATCAGCGTATTTTGCCGTTCGAGGAAACCTGGATCGCCTACACAAGCGCCGCTGGCGTGGCCGAGGCCATTCGTTCGATGGTGGTGCGCGGTGCGCCGGCGATTGGCATCACTGCCGCGTATGCCATGGTCCTGTCAGCCCGGGCGCGAATTGCCGAGGGCGGTGACTGGCAGGCCGCATGGGAGGAGGATTACGCATTGTTGGCCGATTCTCGTCCAACGGCGGTGAATCTGTTCTGGGCCTTGAGTCGCATGCGTGACCGCCTGGATCGTCTCAAGGGTGATGCAGACCCTCTGGCGGCGCTGGAAGCCGAGGCCATCGCCATTCATGAAAGCGATCGCGAAGCCAACCTGACCATGGCGCAACTGGGTGTGGACCTGATCCGCAAGCACCAGGGCAACGCCCAGGCGATTCTGACCCACTGCAACACCGGCGCGCTGGCCACCGGCGGCTTTGGCACGGCGCTTGGCGTCATTCGTGGCGCTTTCATTGAAGGCATGGTCGAGCGCGTCTATGTCGACGAAACCCGTCCATGGCTGCAAGGTTCGCGGTTGACCGCATGGGAATTGGCCAACGAAGGCATTCCCGTCACGCTCAACGCGGATTCCGCCGCTGCCCACATCATGAAGACCAAAGGCATTACCTGGGTGATCGTCGGCGCTGACCGGATCACCGCCAATGGCGACGTGGCCAACAAGATCGGCACCTATCAGCTGGCGGTGAACGCCATGCACCATGGCGTGCGCTTCATGGTGGTGGCGCCGAGTTCGACCATCGACATGAACCTGGCCAGCGGTGATGACATCCCGATTGAAGAGCGCGATGGTCGCGAGTTGCTGGAAGTCGGCGGCAAGCGGGTCGGGGCGGATGTCGATGCGTTTAACCCGGTGTTCGACGTGACCCCGGCGGACTTGATCGACGCGATCGTTACCGAAAAAGGCATCGTCGAGCGCCCGGACACCGCGAAAATGGCGCAGTTGATGTGTCGTAAGCGTCTGCATTGATGATCTCTGTCGCCAGTTAGAAAGCCTTCGCGAGCAGGCTCGCTCCCACAGGGGATTTGTGGATGACGCACATCCAATGTGGGAGCGAGCCTGCTCGCGAAGGGGTCATAACAGTCACCGAACTCCCCCCATTCACCCCGTAATTCTTCATTCAAAAGGGCTCTAAGCCTCTCTCGTCCCCTTCAAGCCTGTCACCGGTCAACTAACTATGCTCCATGCGCATCAGGGGGATAGGTGCGTGGCGGCTCTTGTGATAACATCCGGCGGTTTCCAAGGTAGCCCGATGTGGCTGCCTTTACTGCGCAGATCCATGGCATAACTCGTTGATTTGTCGTAAGTCGGTGCATGGCACTCAGCCTGCAGCGGCGAGCTTCGTTCGTCCCATATGGATGTGACGAAGTTTCACCAGAAAAAGGAATCAGGCTTCTCATGGGCGAACTGGCCAAAGAAATCCTACCGGTCAATATCGAAGACGAGCTGAAGCAGTCCTACCTCGACTACGCGATGAGCGTAATTGTCGGGCGGGCACTGCCGGATGCGCGCGATGGCTTGAAGCCCGTGCACCGGCGTGTGCTGTTCGCGATGAGCGAGCTGGGCAACGACTTCAACAAGCCGTACAAGAAATCTGCCCGTGTTGTCGGTGACGTGATCGGTAAGTATCACCCTCACGGTGATACCGCGGTGTACGACACCATCGTTCGGATGGCGCAGCCATTCTCGCTGCGTTACCTGCTGGTAGACGGTCAGGGCAACTTCGGTTCCGTGGACGGCGACAACGCCGCCGCCATGCGATACACCGAAGTGCGCATGACCAAGCTGGCGCACGAGCTGCTGGCTGACCTGCACAAAGAAACCGTGGACTGGGTGCCGAACTACGACGGCACCGAAATGATCCCTGCGGTCATGCCGACCCGTATTCCCAACCTGTTGGTCAACGGCTCCAGCGGTATCGCCGTGGGCATGGCGACCAACATCCCGCCGCACAACCTCGGTGAAGTCATCGACGGTTGCCTGGCACTCATCGACAACCCCGAGTTGACCATCGATGAGCTGATGCAATACATCCCCGGTCCGGACTTCCCGACCGCCGCGATCATCAACGGTCGCGCCGGTATCATCGAAGCCTACCGCACCGGTCGTGGCCGCATTTACATGCGCGCCCGCTCGATGATCGAAGACATCGACAAGGTCGGTGGCCGTCAGCAGATCGTCATCACCGAACTCCCTTACCAGTTGAACAAGGCCCGTCTGATCGAAAAGATCGCCGAGCTGGTAAAAGAGAAGAAACTCGAAGGCATCACCGAACTGCGTGACGAGTCCGACAAGGACGGTATGCGCGTCGTGATCGAGCTGCGTCGCGGCGAAGTGCCAGAGGTGATCCTCAACAACCTCTACGCCCAGACCCAGCTGCAAGCGGTGTTCGGTATCAACATCGTCGCGCTGATCGACGGCCGTCCGCGGATCCTGAACCTCAAAGACCTGCTGGAAGCCTTCGTTCGTCACCGTCGCGAAGTGGTTACCCGCCGTACCGTGTTCGAGCTGCGTAAAGCCCGCGAACGTGGCCACATCCTGGAAGGTCAAGCGGTTGCCCTGTCGAACATCGACCCGGTCATCGCTCTGATCAAGGCTTCGCCGACGCCGTCGGAAGCCAAGGAAGCGCTGATCAAGACTGCGTGGGAATCTTCCGCCGTGGTCGCGATGGTTGAACGTGCCGGCGCCGATTCTTGCCGTCCAGAGACCCTGGACCCGCAATACGGTCTGCGCGAAGGCAAGTACTTCCTGTCGCCAGAACAGGCGCAAGCCATTCTGGAACTGCGTCTGCACCGTCTGACCGGTCTGGAACACGAAAAGCTGCTGGCCGAGTATCAAGAGATCCTCAACCAGATCGGCGAACTGATCCGCATCCTCAGCAGCGCCACGCGCCTGATGGAAGTCATCCGCGAAGAGCTGGAAGTGATCCGCGCCGAATACGGCGACGTGCGTCGCACCGAGATTCTCGATGCCCGTCTCGACCTGACCCTGGGTGACATGATCCCGGAAGAAGAGCGCGTCGTGACCATTTCCCACGGTGGCTACGCCAAGACCCAGCCATTGGCTGCGTACCAGGCTCAGCGTCGTGGCGGTAAAGGCAAATCGGCTACTGGCGTGAAGGATGAGGATTACATCGCTCACCTGCTGGTCGCCAACAGCCACACCACGCTGCTGCTGTTCTCCAGCAAAGGCAAAGTGTACTGGCTGAAAACCTACGAAATCCCGGAAGCGTCCCGCGCTGCCCGTGGTCGTCCGCTGGTCAACCTGCTGCCGCTGGACAGTGATGAATACATCACCACCATGCTGCCGGTCGACGAGTACACCGAAGGTCACTTCATCTTCATGGCCACTGCCAAAGGCACCGTGAAGAAGACCCCGCTGGAATCCTTCAGCCGTCAACGCAGCGTCGGTCTGATCGCGCTGGAGCTGGATGAAGGTGACGTACTGATTTCTGCCGCCATTACCGATGGCGAGCGCGAAGTCATGCTGTTCTCCGACGGCGGCAAGGTCACTCGCTTCAAAGAAACCGACGTTCGCGCCATGGGTCGTACCGCTCGCGGTGTCCGCGGCATGCGTCTGCCGGAAGGTCAGAAGCTGATTTCGATGTTGATCCCGGAAGAAGGCAGCCAGATCCTGACCGCTTCGGCGCGTGGTTATGGCAAGCGCACGGCGATCACCGAATTCCCTGAGTACAAGCGTGGCGGTCAGGGCGTCATCGCCATGGTCAGCAACGACCGTAACGGCCGTCTGGTCGGTGCAGTCCAGGTGCTCGACGGTGAGGAAATCATGCTGATTTCCGACCAGGGCACCCTGGTTCGTACCCGTGTCGACGAAGTCTCCAGTCTGGGTCGTAACACCCAGGGCGTGACCCTCATCAAACTGGCCAGCGATGAAACGCTGGTAGGCCTGGAGCGGGTTCAGGAGCCGTCGGAAGTCGAAGGTGAAGAGCTGGAAGAAGGTGAAGAGGGTGCAGTGTTCGACGGCGAAGTCGTAATCGACGACGTTGTTGAAGATCAGCAGCTGGACGCCGCCGCTGACGAAGAACCGCAGGAATAAGCGGACAGACAGGGGGCGGATGAGAATTCGCCCCCTTGTTGTTTGTTCGTAATGAAATATCGACACCACTGGAGATCCCTTGTGGGAGCGAGCCTGCTCGCGATGCAGGCGCCGCGTTGCGTCTGATGTATCGCGGTGATGCAATCGCGAGCAGGCTCGCTCCCACAGATCCCTGTTTCAACAGGAATTCGGTGTCGGCTGATAATGCGATTTATTGCGTGATACCACCAAATCAGAGCGAGATTGGATGTGAGCAAGAGAGCCTATAACTTCTGTGCCGGTCCTGCGGCACTTCCCGAAGCTGTCCTGCAGCGCGCCCAGGGTGAACTCCTTGATTGGCACGGCAAGGGCCTGTCGGTCATGGAAATGAGCCATCGCAGCGATGAGTTCGTGTCCATCGCCACCAAGGCCGAGCAGGATCTGCGTGATCTGCTGAATATCCCCTCGAACTATAAAGTGCTGTTTCTGCAAGGTGGCGCCAGCCAGCAATTTGCTCAGATTCCTCTGAACCTGTTGCCGGAAAGCGGCACCGCCGACTATATCGACACCGGTATCTGGTCGCAGAAAGCCATCGAAGAAGCTTCGCGCTACGGAAACGTCAACGTTGCCGCTACCGCCAAGCCTTACGACTATTTCGCTATTCCCGGTCAGAACGAATGGAACCTGTCGAAAGACGCGGCCTACGTTCACTACGCGCCGAACGAAACCATCGGTGGCCTGGAATTCAACTGGGTCCCGGAAACCGGTGATGTCCCGCTGGTCGCCGACATGTCTTCCGACATTCTCTCGCGTCCGATCGATGTATCGCGCTTCGGCATGATCTACGCCGGCGCCCAGAAGAACATCGGTCCGAGCGGCATCGTCGTCAACATCGTTCGCGAAGACCTGCTGGGTCACGCCCGTTCCCTGTGCCCGACCATGCTCAACTACAAGGTCGCGGCCGACAACGGCTCGATGTACAACACCCCGCCAACCCTGGCCTGGTACCTCTCGGGTCTGGTATTCGAGTGGCTGAAAGAGCAGGGTGGTGTTGAAGCCATTGGCAAGCTCAATGAAGTGAAACAGCGCACGCTGTACGACTTCATCGACGCCAGCGGCTTGTACAGCAACCCGATCAACAAGTCGGATCGCTCGTGGATGAACGTGCCGTTCCGCTTGGCTGACGACCGTCTCGACAAGCCATTCCTGGCCGGTGCCGAAGAGCGTGGCCTGTTGAATCTCAAGGGTCACCGTTCCGTGGGTGGCATGCGAGCCTCCATCTATAACGCCGTCGACATCGTTGCGGTCAGCGCACTGATTTCGTACATGGCAGAGTTCGAGAAGGAACACGGCTAATGTCTGAGCAAGAACTCAAGGCACTGCGCCTGCGCATTGATGCCCTGGACGAGAAAGTCCTGGAGCTGATCAGTGAGCGCGCACGCTGCGCCCAGGAAGTTGCGCGAGTAAAGATGGCCTCGCTGGCCGAAGGCGAAGTGCCGGTGTTCTATCGTCCTGAGCGTGAAGCTCAGGTGCTCAAACGCGTCATGGAGCGTAACCAGGGGCCGCTGGGCAACGAAGAGATGGCGCGGTTGTTCCGCGAAATTATGTCCTCGTGCCTGGCCCTCGAGCAGCCATTGAAAGTGGCTTACCTCGGCCCTGAAGGTACCTTCACCCAAGCGGCGGCCATGAAGCACTTCGGTCACGCGGTGATCAGCAAGCCGATGGCGGCAATCGACGAAGTGTTCCGCGAAGTGGCAGCCGGTGCGGTGAACTTTGGCGTGGTTCCGGTGGAAAACTCCACCGAGGGCGCGGTCAACCACACCCTCGACAGCTTCCTCGAACACGACATGGTGATCTGTGGCGAAGTCGAGCTGCGGATTCACCACCACCTGTTGGTCGGTGAAAACACCAAGACCGACAGCATCAGCCGCATCTATTCTCACGCCCAGTCCCTGGCCCAGTGCCGCAAGTGGCTGGACGCGCATTACCCGAATGTCGAGCGCGTGGCGGTGTCCAGCAACGCCGAAGCGGCCAAGCGGGTCAAGGGTGAGTGGAACTCGGCGGCGATTGCCGGCGACATGGCCGCAGGCTTGTACGGGCTGACCCACCTGGCCGAGAAAATCGAGGATCGCCCGGACAACTCCACGCGATTCCTGATGATTGGCAGCCAGGAAGTGCCGCCGACCGGCGACGACAAGACGTCGATCATCGTCTCCATGAGCAACAAGCCCGGCGCACTTCACGAGTTGCTGGTGCCGTTCCACGACAACGGCATCGACCTGACGCGAATCGAGACGCGTCCGTCGCGCAGCGGTAAATGGACCTACGTGTTCTTCATCGACTTCGTCGGCCACCACCGTGATCCGTTGATCAAGGGTGTGCTGGAAAAGATCAGTCAGGAAGCAGTAGCACTCAAAGTGCTGGGTTCCTACCCGAAAGCAGTTCTCTAAGGGCGGTAGCAAATGAGTGGTGACTTCCTCGCTCTGGCACAGCCGGGCGTGCAACAACTTTCGCCTTACGTTCCGGGCAAGCCTGTGGACGAACTGGCGCGCGAGCTGGACATCGATCCGGCCAGCATCGTCAAACTGGCGAGCAACGAAAACCCGTTGGGCGCCAGCCCCAAGGCTCTGGCGGCGATTCGCGAAGAATTGGCCGAGCTGACCCGTTATCCAGACGGCAACGGTTTTGCGCTCAAGACCCTGCTGGCTGATCAGTGCCGTGTCGAGCTGAATCAGGTGACGCTGGGCAACGGCTCCAACGACATTCTGGAACTGGTCGCCCGTGCTTATCTGGCGCCGGGGCTGAACGCTGTGTTCAGCGAGCATGCGTTTGCGGTCTATCCGATCGTCACGCAAGCCGTTGGCGCTACGGCCAAAGTGATTCCGGCCAAAGACTGGGGCCATGATCTGTCGGCCATGCTGGCCGCGATCGATGCCGATACCCGCGTGGTCTTTATCGCCAATCCGAACAACCCGACCGGGACCTGGTTTGGCGCCGAGGCGCTGGACGAATTCCTGCAGGACGTACCGGAACACGTGCTGGTGGTGCTGGACGAGGCCTACATAGAATACGCCGAAGGCAGCGACTTGCCGGATGGCCTGGATTATCTGGCGGCCTACCCGAACCTGTTGGTTTCGCGCACATTCTCCAAGGCTTACGGCTTGGCGGCATTGCGGGTCGGCTATGGCTTGTCCACTGCGGTGGTTGCGGATGTGCTGAACCGTGTGCGTCAACCGTTCAACGTTAACAGCCTGGCTCTGGCCGCTGCATGCGCTGCGCTGCAAGACACCGAGTACCTGGCTGAAAGCCGTCGCCTGAACGAATCCGGCATGCAGCAACTGGAAGCGGGCTTCCGCGAGCTGGGGTTGAGCTGGATTCCGTCCAAGGGCAACTTCATCTGCGTCGATCTGGGTCGTGTTGCTGCAACGGTCTTCCAGGGCTTGTTGCGCGAAGGCGTGATCGTGCGTCCGGTGGCCAATTACGGCATGCCGAACCACTTGCGCATCACCATCGGTTTGCCGGCTGAAAACAGCCGCTTCCTTGAGGCGCTGACCAAGGTTCTGGCTCGTGGTTGATGTCACTGCACTGCAATCTGCTGAACCTATGATCGGTCGCCTGGTGGTGGTCGGTCTGGGGCTGATCGGCGGTTCGTTTGCCAAGGGTTTGCGTGAAGGCGGCCTGTGCCGGGAAGTGGTCGGGGTCGACCTCGACCCGCAGTCGCGCAAACTGGCGGTTGAATTGGGTGTGGTGGATCGCTGCGAAGAAGACCTGGCCGTTGCTTGCCAGGGCGCCGACGTGATTCAACTGGCCGTACCGATCCTCGCCATGGAAAAAATGCTCGGCCAATTGGCCAGTATGGACCTGGGGCAAGCGATTCTGACTGACGTCGGCAGCGCCAAAGGCAATGTGGTGCGTGCGGCAACCGGGGCGTTTGGCGGCATGCCGTCGCGATTCGTGCCGGGGCATCCGATTGCCGGTTCCGAGCAGAGCGGGGTGGAAGCCTCTAACTCAGAGCTGTTCCGTCGCCATAAAGTGATTCTGACACCGCTGGATCAGACGGATCCGGCAGCCCTGGCAGTGGTCGACCGTTTGTGGCGCGAATTGGGCGCCGATGTCGAGCACATGCAGGTCGAGCGTCATGACGAAGTGTTGGCGGCGACCAGCCATTTGCCGCACTTGTTGGCGTTCGGTTTGGTCGATTCGTTGGCCAAGCGCAATGAAAACCTTGAGATCTTCCGTTACGCTGCGGGCGGTTTCCGTGATTTCACAAGAATCGCGGGTAGCGACCCGGTCATGTGGCACGACATCTTCCTCGCCAACCGCGAAGCTGTCCTGCGCACACTCGATACATTTCGCAGCGACCTCGACGCCTTGCGCGACGCGGTCGATGCAGGGGATGGGCACCAATTGTTGGGCGTGTTCACTCGCGCCCGGGTTGCCCGCGAACATTTCAGTAAAATCCTGGCCCGCCGGGCTTATGTGGACGCTATGAATTCCAACGACCTGATTTTCCTGGCACAACCTGGTGGCCGCCTGACTGGGCGGATTCGTGTACCGGGCGACAAATCGATTTCCCACCGTTCGATCATGCTCGGCTCCCTGGCTGAAGGCGTCACTGAAGTGGAAGGTTTCCTCGAGGGCGAAGACGCCCTGGCAACCTTGCAAGCCTTCCGCGACATGGGCGTCGTGATCGAAGGTCCGCACCACGGTCGCGTGACCATTCACGGCGTCGGCCTGCATGGCTTGAAGCCTGCGCCGGGCCCGATCTATCTGGGCAACTCCGGCACTTCGATGCGTCTGCTGTCTGGCCTGTTGGCTGCGCAGAACTTCGACAGCACGCTGACAGGCGATGCTTCGCTGTCCAAGCGTCCGATGAATCGCGTGGCCAATCCGCTGCGTGAAATGGGCGCCGTGATCGAGACTGCCGCTGAAGGTCGTCCACCGATGATCATTCGTGGCGGCAACAAGCTCAAAGGCCTGACCTACACCATGCCAATGGCCAGTGCCCAGGTTAAATCCTGCCTGTTGCTGGCGGGTTTGTACGCCGAAGGCAAAACCACCGTCACCGAGCCTGCTCCAACCCGCGACCACACCGAGCGCATGCTGCGTGGCTTCGGCTACCCGGTTTCCGTCAACGGTGCGACCGCTTCGGTCGAGTCCGGCCACAAGCTGACCGCGACCCACATTGAAGTGCCGGGCGACATCTCGTCTTCCGCGTTCTTCCTGGTGGCGGCATCGATTGCCGAAGGTTCGGAGCTGGTGCTTGAGCACGTCGGCATCAACCCGACCCGTACCGGCGTGATCGATATTCTGCGTCTGATGGGCGCCGATATCACCCTGGAAAACCAGCGTGAAGTCGGCGGCGAGCCGGTTGCGGACCTGCGCGTGCGTGCAGCTAAACTCAAGGGTATCGAGATTCCCGAAGCGCTGGTTCCGCTGGCCATCGACGAATTCCCGGTGCTGTTCGTGGCCGCGGCCTGTGCCGAAGGGCGCACCATCCTGCGTGGCGCTGAAGAGCTGCGGGTCAAGGAGTCGGACCGGATTCAGGTCATGGCGGATGGCTTGCTGGCGCTGGGCGTCAAGTGCGAGCCGACCCCGGACGGCATCATCATCGACGGCGGACAGATCGGCGGCGGCGAAGTGCACGGTCACGGCGATCACCGGATTGCCATGGCCTTCAGCGTGGCTTCGCTGCGCGCCACTGCGCCGATCCGCATCCATGATTGCGCCAACGTCGCGACGTCGTTCCCGAACTTCCTCGCGCTGTGCGCGCAGGTCGGTATCCGTGTTGCACAAGAGGCTCAGTCGTGATTATCAAGCCACCGGTCATCACCATCGACGGGCCTAGCGGTTCGGGCAAAGGCACTATTGCCGGGATTCTGGCCAAGCGCCTGGGCTGGTGTCTGCTGGATTCCGGTGCGCTGTACCGTCTGCTGGCATTCGCCGCGCGCAATCATGGCGTCGATCTGACCAATGAAGAGTCGCTGAAGCTGTTGGCCGCTCATCTGGACGTGCAGTTCGTCGGTGCGACCGAAGGTCATCCGCAGCGGATCATTCTCGAAGGTGACGATGTCACTGATGATCTGCGCAACGAACAAGTTGGCGCCTGGGCATCGCAAGTGGCTGCTCTGCCGGCGGTGCGCGACGCGCTGCTGCAGCGCCAGCGGGCGTTTCAGGAGGCTCCGGGTCTGGTGGCCGATGGCCGCGACATGGGCACGGTGGTTTTCCCGGATGCACCGCTGAAGATATTCCTCACTGCCAGTGCCGAGGAGCGTGCGCGCCGTCGATACTTGCAGTTGAAGGGCAAAGTCGATGGTGTTAGTCTGTCGAGTCTGCTAGATGAGATACGTGTCCGCGATGAGCGTGACACCCAGCGAGCGGTAGCCCCGCTCAAGCCGGCGGCTGACGCCATACAGCTGGATTCCACGGAATTATCCATCGATCAGGTGCTGGAACGCATCATGAGCGAGATCGCCATTCGCGATATCGCCGGGTGACCAAGAAACTCCGTAGGGGACCAGTCATAGTCTTGCGGTGTTTCTTCTAATGAACATAACCCACGTCGTCTGGGACGTGGAGATGGGCGTATCCTTCGCCCTTATTCAACAGGAATTAAAATGAGCGAAAGCTTTGCGGAACTCTTTGAAGAAAGCCTAAAAACCCTGAACCTTCAGGCAGGCTCCATCATCACCGGTGTTATCGTTGATATCGATTACCAAGCTCGCTGGGTAACCGTTCACGCTGGCCTGAAGTCTGAAGCACTCATCCCGCTTGAGCAGTTCTACAACGATGCTGGCGAACTGACTATCAACGTCGGTGACGAAGTTCACGTTGCTCTGGACTCGGTTGAAGACGGCTTTGGTGAAACCAAGCTGTCCCGTGAAAAAGCCAAGCGCGCTGAATGCTGGATTGTTCTGGAAGCAGCCTTCGCAGCCGAAGAAGTGGTCAAGGGCGTTATCAACGGTAAGGTTAAAGGCGGCTTCACTGTCGACGTTAACGGCATCCGTGCGTTCCTGCCAGGTTCTCTGGTTGACGTCCGTCCTGTGCGCGACACCACGCACCTGGAAGGCAAAGAGCTGGAATTCAAGGTCATCAAGCTTGACCAGAAACGCAACAACGTTGTCGTTTCCCGTCGTAGCGTCCTCGAAGCCGAGAACTCCGCTGAGCGTGAAGCTCTGCTGGAATCCCTGCAGGAAGGTCAACAAGTCAAAGGTATCGTCAAAAACCTCACCGATTACGGCGCATTCGTCGATCTGGGTGGCGTCGATGGCCTGCTGCACATTACCGACATGGCTTGGAAGCGTATCAAGCATCCTTCCGAAATCGTCAACGTTGGCGACGAGATCGATGTCAAGGTTCTGAAGTACGATCGCGAACGCAATCGTGTTTCCCTGGGCCTCAAGCAACTGGGCGAAGATCCATGGGTTGCTATCAAAGCCCGTTACCCAGAAAGCACTCGCGTTACCGCTCGTGTAACCAACCTGACCGACTACGGCTGCTTCGCTGAGCTGGAAGAAGGCGTTGAAGGCCTGGTACACGTTTCCGAAATGGACTGGACCAACAAGAACATCCACCCTTCGAAAGTCGTACAAGTCGGCGACGAAGTGGAAGTTATGGTTCTGGACATCGACGAAGAGCGTCGTCGTATCTCCCTCGGCATCAAGCAGTGCAAATCTAACCCATGGGAAGATTTCTCTGGCCAGTTCAACAAGGGCGATAAAATCTCCGGCACCATCAAGTCGATCACCGATTTCGGTATCTTCATTGGTCTGGACGGCGGCATCGACGGCCTGGTTCACCTGTCCGACATCTCCTGGAACGAAGTGGGCGAAGAAGCCGTTCGCCGCTTCAAGAAGGGCGACGAGCTGGACACCGTTATCCTGTCGGTTGACCCAGAGCGCGAGCGTATCTCCCTGGGTATCAAGCAACTGGAAAGCGATCCGTTCTCCGAGTACGTTCAAGAGAACGATAAAGGCGCCATCGTTAAAGGCATCGTGAAAGAAGTTGACGCTAAAGGCGCCATCATCACTCTGGCCGACGATATCGAAGCGACTCTGAAAGCCTCCGAAATCAGCCGTGACCGTGTTGAAGACGCGCGCAACGTTCTGAAAGAAGGCCAGGAAGTAGAAGCCAAGATCATCAGCGTTGACCGCAAGAGCCGCGTAATCCAGCTCTCCATCAAGTCGAAAGACGATGCTGAAGAGAAAGAAGCAATCCAGAGCTTGAAAGACAAGCCTACGGATAGCATCGCTGCTGGTCCTACCACTCTGGGCGACCTGTTGCGTGCACAAATGGAAAAACAGAACTAAGTTCTGTCAGGCCATAAAAAAGGGCGACTTCGGTCGCCCTTTTTTGTGTCTGGGATTTGGTGATCCTAATGGTTTCGCGGCGCTGCGATTGTTTGCCGTGAAACCAATCGACCCGGCAAGTTGTCTCTTTCTTTAATCGGATCAATCGTTTATTTGCAGCTAGTCTTTAGCTTGAAGCGAACGACCGTCGGGCGGCGTGTCCAGCCTAAGGAAGCGAATGAACAAGCTCATTGTCGTCATAGCAGTGCTGACATTGGCGGGTTGTACCACTAGCGCCAAGACTCACGCGGTGCGTGGGGTCAGTGGCATCGAGATCGATTGTTCGGGGTTGGGGTCGGGCTGGGAGAAGTGTCGCAAGCGAGCGAACAAGGAGTGCAAGGCGGCGGGCTACAAAGTTGTAGCCAGGTCCGATGATGCCAAGGACGAGGATGAGTACCCCTTTGGCTTTAATCCCGCGGGCTATCTGACGCGCACCATGCTGGTTATCTGCAGATGAGTGAGTAATGGCGCGACGGTGTTTCAGAGCCCTTCGTGTCCAGCATCCCGATGCTGGCAGATATACGTCAAAACATGGGCTGTTCAAATTCCTCCGGTCATGCTAAAACCTTGATAGCGATTTTCCTAGCTGCTTGAAAAAGAAGGGAAAAATATGACGAAGTCGGAGTTGATCGAACGAATTGTCACCCATCAAGGGCTGCTCTCATCCAAGGATGTGGAGCTGGCCATCAAGACTATGCTCGAGCAAATGTCTCAATGCTTGGCCACCGGGGATCGCATTGAGATTCGTGGGTTTGGCAGCTTCTCCTTGCACTACCGCGCGCCGCGGGTGGGGCGTAATCCGAAGACCGGTCAGTCGGTCAGCCTCGACGGCAAGTTCGTGCCGCATTTCAAGCCGGGTAAAGAGTTGCGCGACCGGGTCAACGAAGAAGAGGAGGGCTTCTGTGACGAGTAGGTGGCGAGATAGGAGTCGCTTCAAGCGGCTCGTCATCACCGGTCTTTTACTGTTAATTTCGATTGCATGCCTGCTTTTTGTGTTGGAAAACCAAAAGCTTATCGTGGTTTCATTTTTCGGTTTTTCTTCTCCTCAGTTGCAGGTGTCGATTTTTGTACTCGGTTCGTTCCTCGTTGGGACAGTTGTGGGCGGGCTGTTGATGTCTGCTAGCGCCTTAAGGCGTAGGGCCGCGGGCGACAGGTGACTTGCTGATTTTTGGCTTCGGACATTCAAAAGGCGACAGTGATGCGGTATCCTGCGCGCGTTTATTATGAGAATGGATCGGTGTGGTTTCAGCTTGAATTGCTGAGATCTGCAGTGAAGGCTCTAAAAATCGTCTACATTTACTGAAGTAATGTATTCCTAAGGTAAAAGGCTAGCAATATATGTACGTTGAGTCTAAAGATAAAAAAGGTTTAGACGATTTTGAGTTGCAGAGATTCATCCACGGCCTTTGGCAGCAAAAGTTGATCGTTATTGGTTTCACCATTTTGGGCGCTGTTCTTGCGGCCAGTTATGCGTTTCTTGCGAAGCCAGTCTATGAAGCAAAAGCATTTGTAGCGCCACCGACTCAGAACGATATTGCAAACTTCAATTATGGGCGGATGAAAGAGTCGGAGTTAGTGCCCTACCGTGTTAAAGATGTCTACGACATTTTTACGCGTCGCTTACAGGCAGAGTCGCTGCGAAGAGATTTTTTTAGCAAAGTCTATGTGCCGAGTTTGTCTCCAGACGAGCGTAAAATACCCCAGGACGTACTGTACTCAAAGTTTTCTCAGGTGCTTCGCGTAGTTCCGCCGCTCAAAGAAACTTCTGACAAGTACTCGGTCGTCGTGCAAACCGGTAATCCTGAACAGGCCAAAGGGTGGGTTAGTGCATACGTTGCTCAAGCCGGGGATTTAGCTAAAGACGAGATGCTCAAGAATATTTCAATCGAATCTGAAGTCCGTGCTCGTAATCTGGATCAGCAAATACGTTCGGCCAGAGAGAATAGCCGTAGGGCGAGAGAGGACTCGATTGTCAAGTTAAATGAGGCGTTGCATATCGCTGAGTCGATCAATCTGGAGAAGCCGCCAGCGATTACGGTCAACCAATCTGTCATTGCGGGTGGGGAGTCTGGTCAGCTTACTTACATGCGTGGTTCGAAAGCGCTGAAAGCTGAAATCGAAAATCTGCAGGCTCGTCAGTCGGATGATCCATTTTCGGATCGTTTGCGTGATCTTCAAGATAAGTACAGCTATTTCAAGGGTCTGAAAACTGATCCGTCGCTGGTGGCTGTTTATCGGCAGGACGGGGTCGTAGAGTTGCCAGACAACCCTATCAAGCCTAATAAGGCGCTGATCCTCGTTTTTGGGGTGATAACTGGTCTGATCCTGGGGGTAGTATTTGTATTGTTTCGTAGTTTCTTTGTGGCGAAACCGGAATAGTTGAAAGCCCAGCTACGCTTGTTCTTCATTTAGGCCGCGTGACAAGAATGTCACGCGGTTTTTTTTGAACTGACTTTAGTGTTCAGCAACGAGAGAGGGCTTTGTGCTCAGAGGTCTGGCTGTCAGGCGCCAGATCGAAAATTGCCGTGAGGACGCTCCTTCGGTTCCTCCCATGGCTATTTTCCTACGAGTGGTAGGTGTGGATGTGGGTGATTTCGCAAAGGGTGGGGGTGTCAACTCGCGTTTCCTCTTCTAGCGGCTTAAAATGGTTATGGTTCCCTGCGGAGCTTTGGGTATAATTTCCAATTTATGCAGCTGTGATGCTCGTTTCTGAAAGCGCGAGATGTGAAGTAGTTTTTACGATCAACTTAATATTGATGAATGGCAAGGGAAAACAATGCTTAAACTCGAAGATGTAAAGTTGGCCATAGTAGGTCTCGGTTATGTGGGCTTGCCGCTGGCGGTTGAGTTTGGCAAAAAAATGCAAGTGGTTGGATTTGATATCAGCCAGCGACGAATTGAAGCGCTGAAGTCAGGTCATGATGCTACTCTTGAAGTATCTGACGATGAATTGCAGTCGGCCTCAGGACTAAGTTATAGCTCTGCGCTGGACGAGTTGTCGGAGTGCAATATATTTATTGTTACCGTACCTACCCCAATTGATGAGCACAAAAGGCCCGATCTGACGCCTTTGGTTAAGGCCAGCGAGTCCATTGGTCGTGTTCTGAAAAAAGGCGATATCGTTATATATGAGTCAACGGTCTATCCTGGTGCAACCGAGGAGGACTGTGTCCCGGTATTGGAAAAGGTATCCGGCCTTAAGTTTAATGTTGATTTTTTTGCTGGCTATAGCCCGGAGCGGATAAACCCGGGCGATAAAGAACATCGTGTAACTACCATTAAAAAAGTCACGGCAGGGTCCACTTCTGAAGTGGCTGATCTGGTAGATGACCTATATAACACCATTATTGTCGCCGGAACTCATAAGGCGAAAAGCATCAAAGTCGCCGAGGCAGCAAAAGTTATTGAAAATACTCAGCGTGACTTGAACATTGCGCTGATCAATGAGCTGGCATTGATTTTCAACAAGATGGGTATTGATACCGAGGCGGTGCTAGAAGCCGCGGGGACAAAGTGGAACTTCTTGCCGTTTCGTCCGGGCTTGGTAGGTGGGCATTGCATTGGGGTAGATCCTTACTACCTTACTCATAAAGCGCAGTCAATAGGTTACCATCCTGAAATCATCCTGGCCGGGCGCCGTTTGAATGACAGCATGGGCGCTTATGTCGTATCTCAACTAGTCAAAGCAATGCTCAAGCGCAAAATTCATGTTGATGGGGCTCGCGTCTTGATAATGGGGCTTACATTTAAAGAAAACTGCCCGGATCTGCGCAACACCAAAATCATCGACATTGTGAATGAGCTCGCTGAGTTCAATATTAAGGTTGATGTGTATGATCCATGGGTGGACGCAGCCGAGGCGATGCATGAGTACTCGATCACGCCCGTCAGCGAGCCGCAGAATAATGCCTACGATGGCATTATTCTGGCCGTCGCCCACAATGAGTTCGCCGCAATGGGTGCCGAAAAAATTCGGAGCTTGGGTAAAGCTGAACACGTTCTCTATGACCTTAAGTATCTGCTGGATGCCTCTCAGTCGGATCTGCGTCTTTGAACCCCGGGGGGCTGTAAAGACCCCGATTCGTTTTCGCTGATACTACAATCCAAGTCGAGAATTACATGATTCGTTTCGAAGAAATCAAAGCAGAAATTCAACAATCCCCCAAAGTCTGGTTGATCACGGGAGTGGCCGGATTTATTGGTTCCAATCTATTGGAAACCCTGCTGCAACTGGATCAACGGGTTGTGGGGCTGGATAATTTCGCTACGGGGCATCAGCGTAATCTCGATGAAGTTCGATCAGTGGTGAGCCCTGAGCAATGGGCGCGGTTCGTATTGGTCAGCGGCGATATCAGAAATGTAGAAGATTGCAAAAAAGCGATGACTTTCCAGGCTGACATTGCTACGGCAGGCACTCCGGTAGACTACGTATTGCACCAGGCGGCACTGGGCTCTGTCCCTCGCTCTATCAACGATCCTATTACAACAAACAGCACGAATATTGATGGTTTTCTGAATATGTTGGTTGCTGCGAAAGATGCGGAGGTAAAAAGCTTTACCTACGCAGCTTCTAGTTCTACCTATGGTGATCATCCAGCGCTCCCGAAAGTGGAGGGCGTCATCGGAAAGCCTCTTTCGCCGTATGCGGTCACGAAATATGTCAACGAATTGTATGCTGAGGTTTTTTCCAGCACTTACGGCTTCAAAACTATCGGGCTTCGCTACTTTAACGTCTTCGGTAAGCGTCAGGATCCTAACGGCGCCTATGCAGCCGTAATTCCGAAGTGGACCGCGGCCATGATCAATAACGAAGAAGTTTTCGTTAACGGTGATGGCGAAACGAGTCGAGACTTCTGTTTTGTAGAAAATGCCGTTCAGGCCAACATCCTCGCAGCCTGTGCCAGCGATGAAGCAAAAAATAACGTTTATAATGTCGCGGTGGGTGATAGAACAACATTGAATCAGGTCTTTGCCTGTATCAAGGATGCTCTGGCTCGTGTTTCTGTGAACTCTGGCTCGGAAATGATCTATCGCGAGTTTCGGGCGGGTGACGTAAGGCATTCGCAAGCGAATATAGACAAGGCAAAAAACTTGCTGGGTTATGAACCACTTTTCAATGTTGGTGAGGGAATGTTGAAAGCGGCGGGGTGGTATGTATCCTTCTTTGCAAGAAGTTAATTTTTGTGATTAAGGAGATTTGCGCAATCACTGTCTTGGCGAACAAACTGTGTATGTTTGTTTTGCTATTCAGTTTGGCTCGAATACTAGGGGTCGAGCTATATGGCGTTTTTTCTTACCATTATGCGATCGTAACAGGGGTCGCTACAGTGGTCGGGGAATGCTTGAGCGTGGCCCTGAGTCGTTACGCCGTCATGAATGCCGGGCGAGTAAACTACAAGACGTCCCTGAGCCTCATGGCATGGGGCGGTATCGTCGTTGGTGCTCTCTGTATCATTGTCTTTTCAGCTTTTCCGGTGCCAGATTCTGCTTATGACGTAAGCACAGGTTACTTGATGGTTGGAGCTTTTTTTCTGGGTTTTGCATGTGTTTGCAATTTAACCGTTACCGGAATGATGTTCTCCCTTAATACCTCCGGAAGATGGGCGGCAGCATTAGCCGCTCATGGGCTTATAGGATTACTGTTGGTTGTTGCTATTGCCAAGCTAGAAGGGCGTATAGAAGGGGTAGTGTTCACACTGGCCATATGTACGATGATCGCACCCGCTTTTGGCTTTTGGATGATAAAGGCAAGCAAATTCAGCAATGAGGAAGGCCGCGCGCTTTTTTCCTTTCGCAAAATGATCGGGCTGCTTTCGGAGTCGGGGGCTCCTGCCATTGCCGGCAGTATGATTTTAGGGGCGCCTGTTCATATTGTTTGTCTGATGGTATTTGCTAACTCAAGCTTGAATGTCTCGGAAGTCGGTTATTTCAATCTTTTTTTCCTGTTCTATATTTTGGTGACCGTGCTTCCAAGCTCGTTGACTTCCTATGCCATTGTCCGGCTGGCGGGGCACGGGAACAGCGCCAGCAGGTTGTACTTGATGCTCGGGATATTAATATCTATCTGTCTACCCTTACTCATGATTTTGTCGCAGAACTATTGGTTGTGCTTCCTGGGGACAAGTTTTTGCAGTAAGAGTGATCTGTTGACCTATGCGGTACTGGCAGGAGGTATTGGCCTTACGACGACTATTGTGACGCAAATACTGCACAGCAAGAACAAGACGAGAGTAGTGTTTCTGGGTAGTTGTGTATACGCAATAGCGTATTTGTCGGCGACAATTTACGTGAGTCTGAAAGGTGATATGTTGGCGCTTGATCTTTTTAGGTCTTTTGTGTTGGCTCTGATTGCTCAAATTGTTGTTCTTGCAGCTTTCGGCAAGCGTAAATGGGTGTCATGAATAGTGTTTTTGTTGTGAGCCATGGTCATGTAATGTGCGTGGCAGAAATCGATACGGGGGCCAGAGTTAATTCTGGTTTGCAGTTTAGTTGTTTTGATTTTGTTGGTTTAAGCTGATGGCGATAGTACTGGTTTCGACGTGCTTACTGATTTTGATCACGCAGTGCGTCTTATGCCTGATATTCAAAAAATATCTGGTCGCGCTGTATGCCGTCTGTTACTCGGTACCCTTTCTCGGGCTCGTAAGCTGTCTGTGGGGAGACACCGTTACGCTTTGGCCGATCGGGGGGTATGAGTATTACCTGGATGACCTGCTGGTGTTCAGGCTTTCTCTCGTCTGGCTTTTGGGTGTTGTGGGTGGGCTGTTTGCCTATCTACTCTCGCTGTTGATACCTGCCAGAAAGCTTGATTTGGGCGGGCCCACTTTTTTTTCTGCGATGGATTTTAAACTGGCAGGCGTGATTTTTTTTGCGCTTTCACTCTTTTTTATCGCCTTTAGACTCATTAACGCGAATGCGATGCTTGAGATGTTTGCGGGTATCGAGTCGGTAGTTGTTTTCTCCATTATTGCGATCACCGCTTTGGCGTTCGCCTACCCGTCCAGGTTAATGCTGACGGCGTCTGCGATGTTGGTGCTGTCTTACTGCGTTGCCAATGCAATGACAGGTGACCGTGATTTTGTCGTGCTCGTTGTTGCTTACATACTGGGTTTGCTATTCCGTTATAACGCGTTGATCAAGCTGAAAATACTGCTGCTTGTTGCTGCATTCATGGTGCTTCTGCTGGTAAGCGGTGTAGTGGTTTCAATGAGCCGCATGGACGTGGACCTGACATCGGATAACATCACCCAGTATTTTTTGTTCAACTCCTGGAATGCGATCATTTTGCCGCTGGTTCAGCAGTTGACGAGTTTTTGGGATGGAGAGCACCTGAGATATGGTCAGACCTATCTCGACATGTTTTTTTCGCTCGCACCATCGCCTATCTATTCGGCTTTCGGTATAGAAAAACCCATCATGGTAGATAACCCAGCGCTCTGGTACTACATTACCGGACTTGGCGGTATTCATGTGGCGGGGGTTGCTTTTGAGAATTTCGGTTTGTTTGGCGTTTTTCTCAATGGCTTCATCAGCGTTTGCTTCTTGCGTTTGATCGACTCGCGTTGTCGCGATGACGACTTTTTGCGGCTTTTTCTCTATATGCTTTGTGCCGCTTCGGTTATGCATTGGATTTGGTACGGTGAAATATACCTGCTGAATTCACTGGTTTTTTATGTGATGTCATTAGGATTATTCTTCGCAATGAAGCTCGTCAGGGTTTTGAAGTGAAGTTAAATATTTTCACTGGATTGAGAGAGTAGGTATGTGCGGAATTGCGGGAGTTGTCGGGTGGAAGCTGGATCAGCACAGCGCCGTTGCCGTGGGCAAGATGGCAGATGCGTTGATACACCGCGGGCCCGATGACGGAGCAGTTTGGTCAGATTCCGATAGCGGAGTTTCGCTAGGTCACCGGCGGCTTTCTATTTTAGAGCTTTCGGTGCACGGCAGTCAGCCAATGGTGTCCGATAACGAGCGGTTCGTTATCGTTTTTAACGGCGAAATTTATAACTTCAACGAGCTTCGTCAAAAACTGATTGATGCAGGTTGCTCCCGCGTTTGGCGTGGACACTCCGACACTGAAGTGCTTTTGACCGCAATCGAAGCATGGGGCGTACAAACTACCCTAGAAAACTTGGTAGGCATGTTTGCGTTCGCTGTCTGGGACAAAGTGACGAAAACAATTACGTTGGCCCGAGACCGGATGGGGGAAAAACCTCTCTATTACGGCATTCTCGGCAATCGCTTTGTTTTTTCTTCCGAGTTGAAGGCTATCAAGGCTGCTTTTAGTGGCGAGCTGCGAATCGATCGTCGTGCATTGGCGAAGTTTGTGCAGTATGGGTATGTTCCGGCTCCGGACTCTATCTACGAAGGTATCAAGAAGCTAAAGCCGGCTCACTATTTGACCGTCGACTCGCTTAATTGCGCGCAAGCGCCAGTTTCTTACTGGTCGCTAAAATCCAGTAGTGCGTTGAAGGACGAGTTGTCGCAGGCGACCGACAAAGAGGTTGTAGGTGTAGTCGGCGAAAGACTGTCTACCGCTGTCAAATCGCAGATGATCGCCGATGTTCCGCTGGGGGCATTTCTGTCGGGCGGCGTCGACTCAAGCCTGATCGTTTCGTTGATGCAGGCGCAGAGTCCTACAAGTATCAATACGTACACAATCGGCTTCAATGAGCCTGAATTTGATGAAGCACCTTACGCGAAGGCCATCGCCAAGCACTTGGGAACGACTCACACTGAGTTTTACTTAAGTGCTGATGACGCAGTTTCGATTATTCCAAGTTTGCCAGATGTCTACGATGAGCCTTTTGCCGACTCATCGCAGATCCCGACAATCCTGGTGTCCAGGATGACGAAGCAATATGTAACGGTAGCGCTGTCCGGAGACGGTGGCGACGAGCTTTTTGCAGGATATCCCCGCTATCAAATTACTGCCGGTTTGTGGGAGCGTATAAAAAAGCTTCCATTGCCTGCGCGCCATATCATGGCGTATTCCCTTCGGTCTCTTTCGTCTAAAGGGTGGGACAACGTCTGTTCCATTTTGCCGGGTACCGTACGAGCTAAAGTAAATGGTCGGCGAATCTACAGAATGTCTGAGTTGCTGGCGTCTGAGAATCTGGCGCAGATGTACACAGGTCTGATGTCCCAATGGCAGCCTACTGACGACGTGGTGCTGGGCATTGACGATCATGATCGTGGGGTTGTCTCTTGGGAGTCGGCGGTCGATTACATTGAGGAAATGCGTCGGTGGGATGTCTCTCAGTATTTGCCTGATGATTTGCTGGTCAAAGTAGACCGCGGTGCGATGAGTGCAAGCCTGGAAACCCGGGCTCCACTGCTCGACCACCGCGTAGCGGAACTGGCGTTTTCCTTGTCTTCAAGCCAATTGATAAAGAGCGGCGTGGGTAAGTGGCCACTGCGGGAGTTGCTCAAGCAGTATGTGCCTACCTCGTTCTTTGACAGACCAAAGGCGGGTTTCTCTATTCCGCTTGCAGAATGGCTGCGTGGACCGTTGAAGGGGTGGGCGGAAGACCTGTTGGCTGAAGAGCGGATCAAGAGAGAGGGGTATTTCGATTGTCAGAAAATTAGATCGGCGTGGCTTCAACATCAGAATGGAACTTACGATCGAAGTCTTCATTTGTGGAATATTTTAATGTTCCAGTCCTGGCTTGATAGAAATAGTCGTTAATTTATATTGAGCATAAGGTGCCCTATGAAGATAGTTTTCAACGCTCTTTCTGCCCGGCTTGGTGGTGGTCAGACTTATCTGATCAATCTTTTTCAGTTTGTGCCCGAGGACGACGATCTTGAAATCGTCGTGTTCGCTCCTGCGTCACTAAAGTTACCGAATCATCCAAAGATTCGACGAGTAGAGCCGGCTTGGCCTACCGAAAATCCGATTGTAAGGGCGCTGTGGGAGAAGTGGATGCTCCCCGGTATCTTGAAGGCTGAAAAGGCCGACGTTCTATTTTGTCCTGGCGGGGTCGTGGGCACCCGTCCGCCAGAAGGCTGCAAAGTAGTAACAATGTTTCGTAATATGATTCCATTCGATTTGCGAGTGCGTAGAAGTATTCCGTTAGGTCTGCAGCGGTTAAGAAATTGGCTGTTGAATCGTATTATGTTGAAGAGCATGTCCGAGGCCGACTTGACGATTTTCATATCTAATTACGCGCGAAGTGTTATTGAATCGCTCACTAAAGTTAAAAACGCGATTACGATTCCTCACGGGATCGGTTCGGTGTTTAGAACTCACAGAAGCACTGTTGCTCGTCCTGATTTTCTTCCGGTCAATGAATATATTTTATATGTGTCGAGGTTTGATGTTTATAAACACCACTACGAAGTGGTGAATGCCTACGCAAAACTCTCCCCAGAACTCCGTGAGCGTTTTTCGCTGATTCTTGTGGGGGAGAAAAATCTGCCTGAGGCAGAGCGAGTCAAGGCTCTGGTGACGAGCCTGGGTCTTGAGCAACAGGTATTGCTGATGGGTGCCATTCCCTACCAGAGTCTCCCACCGCTGTACCACCATGCTTATCTCAATCTTTTCGCGTCGTCTTGTGAGAATTGCCCAAATATCCTTCTTGAGGCGCTTGCTTCGGGTAGGCCGATGGTTTGCTCCAATGTTATGCCTATGCCGGAATTCGGTGCGGAAGCGGCCCTGTATTTTTCTCCGTTTGATCCGGTTGATATATACAAATTGTTGTCTGAGGTGTTATCAAATCCGGAACTTTTAAGTCGGTTGTCGGCTGAGGCAGTTCGGCAGAGTGATAAGTTTGACTGGGCGAACACTTCTAAAAGGACTTGGAGCGAGTTGCTGTCTTTGGCTAAGTGCGCCAAAGAAGGAGTTTAATGCATGAGAATTCTGGTGGTTTCACAATATTTTTGGCCGGAATCTTTTATCATTAATGATTTGGTTAGGAATCTATCTGCTCAAGGTCATGTTGTAAAAGTTTTAACCGGCAAGCCAAACTATCCGGATGGCGTAGTTTTTGCCGGTTATAGAGCTTCAGGTTACGTTGAGGAAGACTACGAGTCCAAGGCTCGCGTTTGTCGTGCGCCGCTTCGTCCTCGTGGGGCGTCGGGAGCAAAAAATTTACTGCTTAACTATTTATCTTTCATTGTTAACGGATTGAAGTTCTATCCTGCTGCGGTGAAAGGCGAAGCGTACGACGCGATCTTTATGTTTGCGCCATCCCCCATTACGTCGGTCATTCCTGCCATATATTTAAAGTGGAAGCTCAACAGTCATTTGGCCGTATGGGTTCAAGACCTCTGGCCTGAAAGTTTAAGCGCGACAGGGTTTATCAAAAACAAGTTGGCGCTACGAGTAGTGGGCTGGATGGTAAAAGGCATTTATGCCTTTGTTGATACGCTGCTTGTACAGTCGCGGGCGTTCCGTCAACCCGTGGCCCGTTATGCTAATTCTGACAAGATTGTCTATTACCCCAATTCCTATCAGGACGTGCTTGGCAGTCTCCAGGAGCCTCAGATCCCTGCGCCATTGCTGGCCGAACTCGATAACCATTTTTGTCTGGTCTTTGCCGGGAATTTGGGAACAGCACAGTCAGTCGAAACCCTCGTGGAGGTCGCAGACAAACTGCGGCATTTGCCCGCGCTGAGAATTGTGCTGGTTGGTAGCGGCAGTATGTTGAGTTGGCTCGAGACTCAGAAACAATCGAGAGGCTTGGACAATCTTGTCCTTGCCGGTCGTTTCCCTGTAACCGAAATGCCACATTTTTTTAGTCGTGCCGCAGGTTTGTTGGTGACGTTGAAGCAGGATGAGGCGTTCTCCTATACCATCCCCAGTAAGGTCCAGGCTTACCTCGCAGCAGGTAGGCCGATCATTGCTGCGCTGGATGGCGAAGGAGCAAGTGTCATTCAAGAGGCGAGGGCCGGCCTGACGACTCCAGCGGAAGATGCGGAAGGTATGGCGACTTGCATCGAGCAACTCTTCCACATGAGCTCGGATGAGCGCGAATCATTGGGAATATCAGGGCGGGAGTATTACCTTGAGCATTTCGAAATGGAGCGGCAAAGCCAGCGTCTGGTAGAAATTCTCGGTTCCAGGATCAATGAATTGAAAGGTAAGTCAAAATGAAAGTTCTCGTGTTAGGGGTCACTGGAATGCTGGGTAGCGCGGTGTTCAGGCAATTCCATGGAAACCCGCATTACGAGGTGTGGGGTACTTTGCGTCATCCGGGAGGCGCAAGACACTTTTCTGAAGACACCCACGGTTCGTTGATCAGTAACGTCGACGTGCTTGACCAGGATTCGCTTGTTTCGGTGTTGGCGCGTGTACAGCCCGATGTCGTCATCAATTGCGTCGGGTTAATCAAGCAGCTGTCGGATGCCAAGGATCCCCTTTCTGCGCTCCCTATCAATGCCATGTTGCCGCATCGCATTGCAAAACTTTGCGAGCTGTCCGGCGCACGTTTGATTCACATCAGCACGGATTGCGTATTTTCCGGTCGCAAAGGCTTGTACACCGAAGAGGATATCTCCGATGCGGAGGATCTCTATGGGAAGTCCAAGTATATTGGCGAGCTTCACACTTCGCCGAATGCCGTCACCCTTCGGACGTCCATTATTGGTCACGAGTTGGGAAGTCAGTATTCGCTTGTTGACTGGTTTCTTTCCCAGAACGGGCCAGTTAAAGGTTACGAAAAGGCGATTTTTTCAGGGCTGCCTACCGTAGAACTTGCGCGTGTCATTCGCGACTACGTGATACCAAACCCGGAGCTTAAAGGGCTTTATCATGTCTCCGTTCAGCCAATTGACAAGTTGTCGTTGCTGAAGTTGGTAGCGGAAGTTTACGAAAAGAAAATCGACATCATTCGAGATAATCAAGTTTCTATAGATCGATCGCTGAATTCATCAAAATTTCAATCTGCGACCGGCTACGTTCCACCTTCGTGGTTGGAATTGGTCAAGTCGATGCGCGCGCTGCGTTGATCATTAAATTCAATCAAGTTTGGGAAGGTAGTTATGTTTGATAACAAAGTTTTGATGATTACCGGCGGAACCGGTTCGTTTGGCCATACGGTGTTGAAACGCTTTCTCGATACGGATGTGAAAGAAATTCGCGTATTCAGCCGTGATGAGAAAAAACAGGAAGATATGCGTATTGCCTTGTCCAACGACAAGGTGAAGTTCTACATTGGTGATGTGCGCGACCGCGACAGCCTTACTCAGGCAATGGTGGGTGTGGATTACATTTTCCACGCGGCTGCGTTGAAGCAGGTTCCTTCCTGCGAGTTTTACCCTATGGAAGCCGTGCGTACGAACGTTATGGGCACCGAAAACGTGCTGAACGCTGCCATTGCTTCGGGTGTAAAACGCGTTGTCGTGCTCAGTACGGACAAGGCTGTTTATCCGATCAATGCCATGGGTATTTCCAAGGCCATGGCGGAAAAGCTGATGGTTGCCAAGTCCCGGATGATTCCCGAGTCGGGCCCTGTAATCTGCGCGACCCGCTACGGTAACGTCATGGCCTCGCGCGGTTCAGTGATCCCGCTGTTTATCAATCAACTGCAGAATGGCGAACCGCTGACCGTCACTGACCCGAACATGACCCGCTTCCTGATGTCGCTCGAGGACTCTGTTGACCTTGTACTGCATGCGTTCGAGCACGCCGAACAAGGCGATATCTTCGTGCAAAAAGCACCGGCTTCGACAGTGGCGGATCTGGCACAGGCACTTAAAGAACTGTTCTCTTGTGACAACGCTGTCAAAGTCATTGGCACCCGTCACGGAGAGAAGCTTTACGAGTCGCTGATTTCCCGCGAAGAAATGGCCAAAGCCGAGGACATGGGGCGTTACTACCGAATCCCTTCGGACAACCGCGACCTGAACTACAAGAAGTTTTTTGTTGAGGGTGAGCAGGAAATTTCCGATCTGGATGATTACACCTCGCACAATACTGAACGTCTGGATGTTGAGGGCGTGAAAAAAGTGCTTTTGAACCTGGATTACATTCAGGAGAAACTCGATGCTTAAGGTCATGACACTGGTCGGTACGCGGCCAGAACTTATCAAGATGAGCCGCGTCATTGCAGAGCTCGATAAGCAGGTTGAGCATGTGCTGGTTCACTCGGGTCAAAACTATGACTTCGAGTTGAATCAGGTATTTTTCGACGAACTTGGAATTCGAAAGCCCGATTATTTCCTGGGCGCTGCTGGCGACACCGCAGCAAAGACCATCGCGGAGGTGATTTCCAAGGCTGATGAGGTTTTTGAATGCGAAAAGCCTGATGCACTGTTGCTCTACGGTGATACAAACACCTGTCTTGCGGTGATTGCTGCCAAGCGCCGCAAGATTCCGGTGTTCCATATGGAAGCCGGTAATCGCTGCTTTGATCAGCGTGTTCCTGAGGAACTAAATCGCAAGGTGCTCGATCACCTGAGCGATATCAACATGGTGTTGACCGAGCACGCTCGACGCTACCTCATTGCTGAAGGAATCCGTCCCGAAACCATTATCAAAACCGGTTCGCATATGGAGGAAGTGCTCGATTATTACATGCCGAAAATCCTCGCGTCCGACGTCTTGGTTCGAGAAGGGCTGGAGCAGGATAAATTCTTTATTGTCAGCGCTCATCGTGAGGAAAACGTCGACACGCCGGAAAACCTGCGCGATTTGCTCAAAACGCTGCGAGCACTGGCCGACAAGTATCAATTTCCGATTATCGTTTCCACACATCCTCGTACTCGCAAGCGTCTGGAAGCAATTGGTGAATCCCTGGATCATCCACTGATTCACTTCTCGAAACCCTTCGGTTTGCTTGATTACATCAAGTTGCAGATGTCGGCGTTCTGCGTTCTGTCCGATAGCGGCACCATCACCGAGGAAGCCTCTCTTCTGAACTTGCCTGCCATTACTATCCGTAATGCGCATGAGCGTCCGGAAGGGATGGACGAGGGAACACTCATTATGAGTGGCCTGAAAGTAGATGGTGTTCTGGATGCCGTACGTGTGGTCACCAGTCAACATGATCGTACTCAGCGCGTCATCCCTGTCGTCAGGGATTATCAGGCAGGTCCGGTTTCGAAGCAGGTAGTTCGGGTCGTATTGAGTTATACCGACTACATCAATCGTACTGTCTGGTCGAAATCCTAAGGGCTCCGAGGTTTGAAAATGCGTGTTTTATTGACAGGTGCTACTGGTTTTGTCGGTCGTGCAGTACTGGGTCGGTTAGCGGCCTCTAATGACTTGGAACCGGTGGCAGCCATTCGTGGGCACGCATTGCCCGACTGTCCGCAGAACGTTACAACCGTTCGGACCGCCGGGCTTCATGCTGACACCGATTGGTCAGAAGCATTGGATCAAGTGGCGGTTGTCATTCACGGCGCCGCTCGCGTTCATGTCATGAACGACACCGAATCCGATCCGCTTGAGGCTTTCCGTAAGGTAAATGTCGAAGGCACGCTGAAACTCGCACGACAGGCAGCAAGCTTGGGAGTGCGTCGCTTTATATTCATCAGTTCGATCAAGGTGAATGGTGAAGGGACGCCGGTCAACGAACCTTACGTTGCTGACGCACCTCCAGCGCCAGCAGATCCGTATGGCGTTTCGAAGATGGAGGCCGAGCAAGGGTTACGAGACATTGCCGTTCAGACCGGGATGGAAGTCGTCATCATCCGGCCGACGCTGGTTTATGGCCCGGGGGTGAAAGCCAACTTCCTGAATATGATGCGTTGGCTAGACAAAGGCATTCCCTTGCCATTTGGGGCTATCCATAATCGACGCAGCCTGGTGGCACTGGATAATCTTGTTGATTTGATCGTAACTTGTATTCGCCATCCCGCTGCAGCGAATCAGACTTTCCTCGTCAGTGACGGGGAGGATCTGTCCACAACGCAGTTGTTGAGGCGAATGGGGCAAGCACTGGGCAAGCCGGCGCGGTTGCTACCGGTGCCGAGCGTGCTGCTTGAGCGAAGTGCACAACTTCTCGGCAAACGGGCACTCTCGCAGCGGCTGTGCGGTTCGCTCCAAGTCGATATAACCAAGACTCGCGAGTTGCTGGACTGGACTCCTCCAGTCAGCGTCGACAACGCGCTTCGATCGACTGCGACCTATTTTTTGAACAAGGAAAGGCAGCGGTAAGCTGACACATTACATATGACAGCACGGGTTCGATTGCAGAATTGGTTTTGGCTGTTTCAGGAAGTTGACCTTTGAACACAATATGGTTGTTGGCGATAGTAGTAGGCGTTTCTTTTCTGGCCACTGGTGCGTTGCGCAAGTATGCATTAGCACGCAGCCTGATAGATGTTCCAAACGCACGTAGTTCGCATTCGGTACCGACGCCGCGGGGCGGTGGTGTGGCCATCGTCCTCAGTTTTCTGGTTGCTCTGCCGATCCTGGCATGGACAGGAGCAATCACCTGGCTTCTTGCGTTGGCACTGCTCGGCGCCGGGGGCTGGATTGCTGTCATCGGTTTTCTGGATGATCATGGGCATATCGCTGCGCGCTGGCGCTTGTTGGCGCACTTCGGTGGCGCTGCGTGGGCGTTGTGCTGGATTGGCGGTATGGCCGCGTTCACTGTCTTTGGTCAAGACGTCCATCTTGGATGGTTTGGTTATGTGATCGGTGCGTTTTATCTGGTCTGGATGCTGAACCTCTATAATTTCATGGATGGCATTGATGGCTTGGCGAGCGTCGAAGCGATTTGTGCCTGTGTGGGTGCATGCCTTGTTTATTGGATTGGAGGCTATGCGAGTCTGGGTATTGCGCCGGCGATGTTGGCAATGGCAGTGCTCGGTTTCCTGATCTGGAATTTCCCCCCCGCACGAATTTTCATGGGCGATGCCGGAAGCGGTTTTTTAGGCTTGGTGCTTGGAGTGTTGTCGCTGCATGCCGCCTGGAGCGACCCCGTTTTTCTGTGGGCGTGGCTCATTTTGCTGGGCGTGTTTATCGTTGACGCCACCTTTACCCTGATCCGACGTCTGTTGCGCGGGGATAAAATTTATGAAGCTCATCGCAGCCATGGATACCAGTATGCGTCACGCAAGGTGGGAAGCCATCGACCAGTGACTGTGGCGATATCTGCCATAAATTTGTTGTGGTTAGTACCGGTCGCTATATTGGTAGTGATGCGATACCTCGACGGCGCAGTAGGTCTAATTTTGGCGTACGCACCATTGGTGTTGCTGGCTTTCAAGTTTCACGCGGGCGAATTGGAAGTTGCAAAGAAATCTTAAGCGTTGTTTTGATTGTTTAGTAATGCGCAGTGTGGATGTGGCATACCGAAATCAGCGGTTGCTGTATCAACGCTAGGAGCTCGAGAGGTGGTTAGAGGGGTTATGGATAAGATTCGGGCAAAGTTGCTAAGTCTGCCAAGACGACACAAGCGTATTGTGCAAGTGATGACTGATATCCTGTTGGTCTGGCTGGCATTGTGGATGGCTTTCATTGTACGCCTTGGGCTGGACGAGATGGTCAACCCACTCACTCAGCACCTCTGGCTTTTTGTCAGTGCTCCTGTCGTGGCCATTCCTCTTTTCATTCGCTTTGGCATGTACCGAGCCGTCATGCGCTATTTTGGAAATGACGCGCTGATCGCCATTATCAAGGCCGTCACCTTGTCGTCCTTGATACTCGGCATTGTGGTTTATTGGTACAGCAATCATCAAAATGTCGTCCCACGCTCGATCATTTTCAACTACTGGTGGTTGAGTCTGATCATGATCGGCGGCCTGCGCCTGGCGATGCGTCAGTATTTTTTGGGGGACTGGTTCAGCGCTGCTCAGCACGTACCGTTTACCAACCGGGATGACGGTTTGCCGAGAGTCGCCATTTATGGTGCAGGGGCGGCAGGTAACCAACTCGTTGCCGCATTGCGAATGGGCCGGGTCATGCGCCCTGTTGCGTTTATCGATGATGATAGCGGGATCGCCGACAGGGTCATTTCCGGTTTGCAGGTCTACAAGCCCAAACATATCCAGCAGATGATCGATAACACCGGGGCCCAGGAAATTCTCCTTGCTATCCCTTCTTCCAACCGTGGGCGCCGTCGCGAAATTCTTAGTTTCCTCGAGGGGTTCCCTCTCCATGTGCGAAGTGTCCCGGGATTTATGGATTTGGCCAGCGGTCGAGTGAAGGTCGATGATATTCAGGAGGTAGACATTGCTGACCTCTTGGGTCGTGATGCCGTTCCGGCCCAGGCTGACTTGCTTGAGCATTGTATCAAGGGGCAGTCCGTTCTGGTCACCGGGGCCGGAGGGTCCATCGGTTCTGAACTGTGCCGTCAGATTCTGGCATTGCGTCCAACCACGCTTTTACTTTTTGAACACAGTGAGTTCAACCTTTACAGCATCTTGTCCGAGCTTGAACAGCGCATCGCGCACGAGTCCTTATCGATTCGTCTGTTGCCGATTTTGGGCTCGGTGCGTAATCAGGACAAGTTGCTGGATGTGATGAAAACCTGGCATGTGGGTACGGTTTATCACGCTGCGGCTTACAAACATGTACCCATGGTTGAACATAACATTGCCGAAGGCGTGCTCAATAACGTAATCGGTACGCTAAATACCGCCCAGGCAGCACTTCAGGCTGGCGTCGCCAACTTTGTGCTGATCTCGACCGATAAGGCGGTACGTCCTACAAATGTAATGGGCAGTACCAAACGCCTTGCCGAGTTGACGCTGCAGGCACTCAGCCAGGAACTGGCTCCGGTGCTGTTTGGCGACACGACCAACGTTTCCCGCGTTAACAAGACGCGCTTCACTATGGTGCGTTTCGGTAATGTCCTGGGGTCTTCCGGCTCGGTGATTCCGCTGTTTCACAAGCAGATCAAGTCGGGTGGGCCGCTGACGGTCACCCATCCGAAGATCACTCGTTATTTCATGACCATTCCCGAAGCCGCGCAACTGGTGATTCAGGCAGGCTCAATGGGGCAGGGGGGAGATGTTTTCGTCCTGGACATGGGCGAGCCAGTGCGGATCGTCGAACTTGCCGAGAAGATGATTCATTTATCCGGGTTGAGTGTCCGTTCGGAAAAAAATCTGCATGGTGATATCTCAATTGAGTTCACGGGGCTGCGTCCGGGCGAAAAACTCTACGAAGAGTTGTTGATCGGCGACAATGTGGCCGCTACTCGGCACCCGATGATCATGAGCGCCAACGAGGATCACCTGCCTTGGGATGTGCTTAAGTCAAAGCTGACAGAGTTGCTCAAAGCGGTTGAACAGGACGACTACGCGCGTGTTCGCCAACTGCTGCGCGATACCGTCAGCGGTTACAGCCCGGACGGGGAAATCGTTGACTGGATCTACCAGCAACGTCGCCTCGAACCCTGATTGTTTCACATCCTGTAACGGACACATTTTTGACAGACTCCAGACATCGTCTAAGTTTGGAAGGCAGCTTCGGAAAAGCTGCTTTCTCAATTGATGTCATGGAGCTTCATTTATGCGTACTGGCTATTTCTACTCTCTGGTTTTCGCCCTGCTCACCAGCGCCTCTATTGCTGCCATTGCTTCGCCGACGGCCAAGCCCGAGGCTGGCAATGCACCCTTGGTGCTGGAAGTTTCTCCCAAGGAGCAGTCCGGCAAGGTCGATCTGAATCAGGCCGATGCGCCAACCCTTCAGCGCGAGTTGGCCGGTGTGGGCGAGGCCAAGGCCAAGGCGATTGTTACCTATCGTGAGAGTAATGGGCCGTTTGCGTCCGTGGACGAATTGCTCGAAGTGAAGGGAATCGGTAAAGCGATTCTGGATAAGAATCGCGAGAAGCTTGAGGTGAACTAAGCTTATACGTCAGCGCCAGGGGCCGGTCATTGATCGCAATGCTGTTCACTTAAGCGGAGCAGCCTTGCGGTTAACCGGATACCGGGTTTTTGACATCTTCACCGCCCTAGGCCTCGCAGGCCTGGGGCGTTTTGCTATGAAGAGCACACCAATGCTGCCGCGAAGCTCGTCCAGGCGTCTTGGCGTGTGTGAGGGCGAGACCGCTCCGGCCATGACCACCAGATGGCTGGCGATGTGCTGACAGGCAAACTTGAAACTCACCTCGCTGGGAGCCCGCTTATGAGCTACAGCCGCCTGACTGGCTTCTCGACGCACTACGTTATAAGCCAGTAACAGCCCCCATAATTCTTGATACACCAGGTCTACAGTCTTGCTGCGAAGGGTCAAGGCATTGTCTTGCATTGAGCTTTTGATATCCCTGAAACCCAGTTCGATTTCCCATCGCTCGTGATAAAGGGTGGCGACCTGCTCAGCGCTAAAGTGCGAGGCTGGCAGGGAGGTGAAGACGGTTTTTTCTTTCCCGGCGACCTCGTAGGTGACCGCCCGTACTTGCCAGTACTCAGGCAACAGTGGGTTCTTTTTACGCGCTTGCTGCGAGACCTTCATCTGGACTAGGTAATCACCATCGCCGTAGTGTTCAATTTCCGTGCGAACAGTACCCTTACGCTCCGGGATCATCCAATGCCGGTTTTTTTCAGTACTTTGGATACTCAACAATAGGTCCGCACTGAAAAACCCTTTGTCCAGCAGGGTCACTGAGTGGTTGGGTATGCTCTCGATGAAGTCCTTGGCCAGCGGGATCTCCCCTTTGCGGTAAGGGCTGATGGCCGCGTTGGCGATGATATGAGAACGGGCGTTCATCAACGCAACAAGGCGCAGCACCGGATAAGGGGTTTGACGATCGGAGGAGGTATTGCCGGAGCCAAAATGGTCCCGCAATGACGACGTTTCCGGGGTTCGAAACAAGGCACCGTCGACGGCAAAGACTTGAAGACCGTGCCAGTCATCTTGCGGGTAGCGCTCGTATCCCCAGACATTGGCGCACTGTTGAAATAACCAAGCGACAGGCTGATTCCCCAGACGCTGGCGCGCCTGCGACAACCCGCTTTTGGCTAACAGCACCTCATTAGCAAGACCGTCGGCACAAATATTCAGTCGGCGAGCGACCTCGACTATTGGCTCACCTCTGAAAAGTGCCATCCCGACTACCAGCCAAAGGACTATGTCCGAAGGCAAGCGCCGACGTCGGATCGTGGCTTTATCCGCCAGAGCGGCCGCTGCGGTGATCCAATCATGAGGAATATGATCGGTGAACACCTCAAGGCGAGAGAGCGGTTGCTTAGCAAAATCCAAAACCGCGCTTAAATCCTGAGCAACAGACATAAAAAATCCGGAATCCTTATCAGATTCCGGATTTTCCGGCTGCCTGAGGATTAGTCAACAATCCTTAAGTGAACAGCATTGCGGTCATTGATCGGCCTTTTTTTTCATTTCTGACGAGATGAATTCATCAGAAGATCAAGAGATCGCAGCCTTCGGCAGCTCCTACAAGGGCAGTCATTTCGTCGATGTTGGAAAAATTACGTCTATCATATGCGGTTCAGATTATGCCTATAATAAATGGGTTTCCGCCAAGCGTTTTGAGCCTCAGGCGCTTGTCTTTCCCTTAGGCATCTCCCAGGAGCACAGTCATGAACTCTGTCCAGTCCCAAGGTACGGCCCTCGTCACCGGTGCTTCTTCCGGTATCGGTGCGATTTACGCCGAGCGGTTGGCGGCGCGTGGTTTTGATTTGTTATTGGTCGCCCGTGATCAAGAGCGGCTGGAAGCAGCGGCTACCAGGTTGCGCGCCGAGCATGGCGTTCAGGTCGAGGTGCTCAAGGCGGATCTGACGCAAAAGGATGAGGTGCTGAAGCTTGAGCAGCGTCTTCGCAGCGATTCGAGTATCAGCCTGTTACTGAACAACGCCGGTGTTGCAGCGGATGGTTTGTTGGCCAATTCCGACATGGATCAACTGGAGCGTTTGATTCAACTGAACGTGACAACGGTCACGCGGTTGGCATCGGCAGCGGCCGCCAGTTTTGCCAAGGCGGGTCGGGGGATGATCATCAATATCGGGTCAGTAGTCGCCTTGTTTCCGGAGCGCTTCAACGCGACTTACAGTGCCAGCAAGGCCTATGTGTTAAGTCTGACGCAGTCGTTGAACGCTGAACTGGAGGGCACTGGGGTCAAGGTGCAGGCCGTGTTGCCAGGCGTAACACGTACCGAAATCTGGGAGCGCTCCGGTATCGACGCGACCCAGATTCCGGCGGATATGGTCATGGAAGCCGGGGATATGGTTAATGCGGCGTTGTCGGGTCTGGACCAGGGTGAGTTGATCACCATTCCTTCGTTGCCGGATGCGGCCGACTGGGATGCCTTCATTGCGGCGCGTCATGTATTGGCACCGAATCTTTCCAAAAATAAGGCTGCCGCGCGTTACACGTGAGGCGTCATGAATCGGCTTGAGGTATTTGCGGTATGAGTGATCGTCGAGTGGTTGTAACGGGCATGGGTTTGGTGTCGCCATTGGGTTCTGGCGTCGAAGCCGTTTGGTCGCGTCTGTTGGCCGGGCGTTCCGGGTTACGCAATTTGCCGGATGAGGTGGTTGCCGATTTGCCGGCCAAGGTCGGTGGCGCAGTGCCGACGCTGGCTGACGATCCCGAGGCGGGATTTGACCCGGACCGGGCGACGGCGCCCAAAGAGCAGAAGAAGATGGACCGCTTCATTATGTTCGCCATGGAAGCGGCGCGTCAGGCGCTGGAGCAGGCCGGTTGGCAAGCGGCGGACGCCAATGCCCAGGAGCGTACGGCAACCATTATCGGTTCCGGCGTGGGTGGTTTCGGTGCGATTGCCGATGCGGTGCGCACAACGGACAGCCGTGGACCGCGACGCCTGTCGCCGTTCACCATTCCTTCATTTCTGGTCAACCTCGCCGCGGGTCATGTGTCGATCCAGCACGGTTTCAAGGGCCCATTGGGTGCTCCGGTGACGGCTTGCGCGGCCGGGGTGCAGGCGATTGGTGATGCGGCGCGGTTGATTCGTTGTGGCGAAGCTGACATTGCGGTATGTGGCGGCGCGGAAGCGGCGATCGATCGCGTCAGTCTCGCCGGGTTTGCCGCTGCTCGCGCCTTGTCCAGCGGATACAACGACACCCCGGAGCGTGCCTCGCGGCCGTTCGACAGTGACCGCGATGGCTTCGTCATGGGGGAGGGCGCTGGCCTTCTGGTGATTGAATCCCTGGAACATGCCTTGGCCCGCGGTGCTCAGCCGCTGGCGGAACTGGTCGGTTACGGCACCAGTGCCGATGCCTATCACCTGACGGCGGGGCCCGAGGATGGCAGCGGTGCGCAACGGGCGATGTCGCTGGCGTTGGCCCAGGCGGGCATTTCGCCGGCGCAGGTGCAACATCTCAATGCTCACGCAACCTCGACGCCGGTCGGCGATCTGGGGGAGTTGGCTGCCATCAAGGCGTTGTTCGGCACGGATAACAAAATCGCCGTGACATCGACCAAATCGGCCACCGGGCATTTGCTCGGTGCAGCGGGCGGTATCGAGGCGATCTTCACGCTGTTGGCGATTCGCGATCAGGTCGTGCCGGCCACCCTCAACTTCGATAACCCGGACCCCGCCGCCCAAGGCGTGGACATTGTCCACGGCCAGGCGCGGCCGATGGCAATCGAATATGCGCTGTCCAATGGCTTCGGGTTTGGTGGGGTGAATGCCAGCGTGCTGTTCAAGCGCTGGGAGGGCTAGTCCCGGGGCTGTTTGAGATAGGCGCGAGTCACGTCGAGAATCCGCTGCGCCAGCTCGGGATTCTTGACACTGCGTGACAGCAGTAAAGCCCCGACCAGTGTCGACATGATGACGATGCTTTGGTCGGCGGCGTTCTCGTCTTCAAGAGTGCCTTGCACTTGTTCGAGTCGTGCGTTGAGCACCACGTCAGTGGTCGGGCTTTGCTGCCCGCGCAGGCCGAGTTCCGATGACATGGTCGGCAACGGGCAACCCTCATCGGGTGAAGTCTGGTGCCATTCGGACAAATAGGCGTCGATGAACGCTTCCAGCGGACGATCTTGAGCGAACAGTTCGGCGCAAATGACATCGACCTGCTCGCCCGCGGCTTGCAAAGCCTTTTCCACCAGTTCGTCTTTGGACTTGAAATGCGAGTAGAAACCACCGTGAGTCAGGCCCAGTGCTTTCATCAGCGGTTGCAGACCTGTCGCGCCAATGCCATCGCGGCGAAAGCGCGCTGACGCTTCCTTGATGATGCGTTGGTGGGTCTGGGCTTTATGGTCCTGCGAGTAACGCATCGGGTATCTCCGCAACAATGCGCCATATTAACCAATGAAAATGGGATGGTGATTGTACTTCTACTTCTAAAAAGCATGCAGATGCGTCCAACTCCGTCCTGCTGTCTTGAGCTAACTGGCACGAATAGTGATTACTCGTTAACTGACGATTGTTGAACAATCACGAGGCAATGAGTATGAACAGCGGACTGTCCCTGGCCGACCACATCACCCTTGAGTTGCGCGCCGACATCATTGGCGGCCGTTTGCTACCCGGCATGGCATTGGTGGAAAACGATCTGGTGTCTGCCTACAACGCATCCCGCAATACCATTCGCGAAGCGCTGCATCGCTTGGGGCAGGAAGGTCTGACCCGTTATGTGCGCAACAAGGGCGTGATGGTGCGCAGGCTGGGCGTCGAGGACGTGCGGGATCTGTTCAAGGTCAGGCGCACCCTGGAGCTGCAGGCCATCAGCGCGAGTCAGCCGCTGCGCGACTATCAATCCGACCGGATGCTCGAAGCCCTGGAAGCCACCGAGCTTGCCCGGGAGCGCGAGGACTGGCGCGCTGTCGGCACCCACAGTCTGGCCTTTCATCAACACATCGTTGGATTGCTGCGCAGTCCGTTGTTCGATGAGTTCTTCACCAACGTCGTCGCGCAATTGCGCCTGGTGTTTTGCACCGCTCCCGACGAATCACGTTTTCAGGCGCCCTGGCTGGCGCGCGACCGGCAGATCCATGAGTTGTTGGCCGAGGGCGACAAGCGCGCGGCCGAGGACGCCATGAGCCTGTATCTCGACGATTCCGAACACCTCCTTTTGCAAATGCTTGCCCCAGTTTCCCATCACTGATCGAGGATTCGTGCCATGTACAAAGACTATCCGGCGGCCTATCAAGTCAGCAAAGGCTCAGCCTTGCAGGTGGACAAAGCCTTCTACGAACGGATTCGCGATGCAAAGGAGGGGCGCACCCTAATCGAGGCATTCGAGGTGCCGATCCGCACCGGTCGCGCCTGGAAGGTGCCAGCCGGGCATGTGTTTCGCGTGACCACCCCCGTCGGGCCCCAAGTCGGGGATTTCAACGTCTGGAATGCCAACGATCCACGGGAGCGTTTGTGGGCGGCACGGACCCGGCAATTACAGGGCGCACACGTCAGCACCCATGACCGGCTCTGGTCGAATCTGCCTTTTCTGCGGCCGCTGGTGACCATCACTGATGACAGCCTGGCCGGTTACGGCATCGACGAACATGGCGGTCGCTTGCACGATTTGCTCGGCACCCGTTGCGACCCTTACGTGAACAAAATGCTCACCGGCGAAGACTTTCACCATCACTGCCACTCGAACCTGACCCGCGCGGTCCTGCCTCATGGGCTGACCGAATTCGACGTGCATGACGTGCTGAACATTTTCCAGTGCACGGGCCTGAACCACGATGACATGTATTTCATGAAAGCCTGTCCGGCACAGAAGGGCGATTACCTGGAATTCTTTGCCGAAATCGATCTGCTCTGCGCCCTCTCGACCTGCCCGGGTGGCGATCTGTCGCTTGCCATGTGGGGGCCGGATGCACAGGATCCGCTAAGCGTGTGTCGTCCGCTCGGGGTAGAGGTTTATCAGTTGGAGGATTCGTTGCTTGAGGGCTGGAGCCAGCCGGAACGCGCGGCATACAAAGGGCTGCATGGCCTGCACATCGCCAAGGCCGATTGGGAGAAATAGAAACGCAAAACCCCGTCATTTGATGAGAATGACGGGGTCTGTTTAGTTAGCGGTCCTGCGCATCCTTGGCATCCGCTTCCGCGTTGCGTTCAGCGACGCGTTTGCGTTGCTCCTCGGTCAGTTCGACCTTGTTGGCGGTGTCACGCAACATCATCAAACCACCAACGATCGAGCCGATTGCAACGATCAGAATCAACCAGGCATACCAGGGCATAGGGCTCTCCTTGAGGGCAGGCCGATTGGCGGGTTTTGCCAACCGATCGTGCATACCACTTTGAGCGATGGATTTTCGCACTGGTTCCATCGCAGTCGCTCCATTCTATGCCTGTTCTGACAGCAACACTTCGCCTGTTTAGAGCCCGGTCAGCATCGCGTCCGCCGGCGCATCGGCACGCAGTTGCGCCGTCAGCATAAAGTACACGAACCCAACCGCCATGAAGCCCAGGAAGATCAACCCGATCAGCGTGTTGAACCAGGCCATTGCCACCAGGCAGACCACCGCTAGCACCAGCGCAATGAACGGCACCAACGGATAACACGGCGCGCGAAAGGTGCGCTCCAGATTCGGTTCGGTTTTGCGCAGTTTGAACAGGCTGAGCATGCTCATGATGTACATCACGATTGCCCCGAAGACCGCCATCGTGATCATCGCCGCCGTCAGCGTCATGCCGCCCAGGTTGATCAAACCATCACTGTAGATCGCGGCAATGCCGATCACGCCACCGGCGATGATTGCCCGGTGCGGTGTCTGAAAGCGTGACAATTTGGCCAGAGACGCCGGCAGGTAACCGGCCCGGGCGAGGGCGAAGAACTGCCGCGAGTAGCCGAGGATGATTCCGTGGAAACTCGCCACCAGGCCGAACAGGCCGATCCACACCAGCATGTGCAACCAGCCCGAACTTTCACCCACCACGGTTTTCATCGCTTGCGGCAGCGGGTCGTTGATGTTCGACAAGGTGCGCCAGTCACCGACGCCGCCGGCAAAGAACATCACGCCCATCGCCAGCAAAACCAGCGTCAGAATGCCGCTGATGTAAGCCTTCGGAATGGTGCGTTTCGGGTCCTTGGCTTCTTCGGCGGCCATGGCCGCGCCTTCGATGGCCAGGAAGAACCAGATGGCGAAGGGTATCGCCGCGAACATCCCGGCAATCGCCGGCGCGCCGAACACATCGGAACCGGCCCAGCCATTGAGTGCGAAATTGCTGAAGCTGAACGCCGGGGCGACCACGCCCATGAACACCAGCAGTTCGGCCACTGCGAGAACGCAGACCACCAGTTCGAAGGTTGCGGCCAGTTTCACCCCGAGGATGTTCAGGCCCATGAACACGATGTAGGCGCCGACCGCGGCGTGTTTCGGATCAAGCGCTGGAAACTGAACGTTCAGATACGCACCGATCGCCAGAGCGATGGCTGGCGGGGCGAAGACAAATTCAATCAGTGTCGCCAGCCCCGCGATCAATCCGCCTTTCTCGCCAAAGGCGCGGCGGCTGTAGGCAAAGGGACCACCAGCGTGAGGAATCGCGGTGGTCAACTCGGTGAAACTGAAGATGAAGCAGGTGTACATCGTGGCGACCATAAAGGACGTCACCAGAAAACCGAGTGTGCCTGCCACGCCCCAGCCATAACTCCAGCCGAAGTATTCACCGGAAATCACCAGCCCGACCGCAATGCCCCACAGGTGCAGCGTGCCCAGTGTGGGTTTGAGTTGTGTGTTCATGCGTTGCTCCCTGAACGGTTTGGAAAGCTCAGGGAGGGCGTTTGCAGTGGGCGTGCCATTGTGTGTTGACGCGTCGTAAAGCGCCGAAAGCTGTCGTATCGGGGATGTTTGCCGCTCGATGCGCGCAAATGGGTGCGCCAGTTGGGGGCGCTGGTGGCGGTTTTGCCGTCTTCGTGGGCAAGTCCTGCTTGTAGGTTTAGCCTTGCTCGGCAAGACATTCGCGCAGCGCAAGTTGCCAGTCTGGTTGGCTGATGCCCCATTCACGTTGCAGGCGACTGCAATCAAGGCATGAGTTGAGCGGTCGGGCCGCCGGTGTCGGGTAATCGCTGGAGGGAATCGGCAGCAGGTTTGCGCAGGGCTTTCCTTGTTGCCGTAACGCTTCGCCAATGGCCTGGGCGAAGCCGAACCAGGAGGTTTCTCCCTGAGCGGTCAGATGATATGTCCCCCAAGTAGCGGCCTCACCTGCCTGCCAGCGTTCGATCAGGGCAAGGGTGCTATTGGCAATTGTGCCTGCCCAGGTAGGTGCGCCGATCTGATCGGCGACAATGCGTACTTCCGGTCTCTCTTGCAGCAGGCGTTGCATCGTCAGCAGGAAATTGCGGCCATGGGTCGAATAGACCCAGCTGGTACGCAGGATAAGATGTTTGCCTTGCACGTCAGTGATCGCCCGTTCACCGGCCAGTTTGCTCTTGCCGTAAACCCCGAGAGGGTTTGGCGTGTCGTCTTCGTTATAAGTCCCGACCTTCATGCCGTCGAATACATAATCGGTGGAGTAGTGAATCAGCGGGATGCCAAGCTTCAGTGCTTCTTCGGCAAAGATGCCAGGGGCCACGGCGTTGATGGCAAAGGCTGTTTCCGGCTCGCTTTCAGCCAGATCGACCGCTGTGTGGGCCGCCGCATTGATGATCAGATCCGGACGAACCTTTTGTACCTGTTGGCGAATCTGCTGGGGTTGTGCCAGATCGAGTTGATCGCGACCCAGCACGATCAACTCGCCGACCCCCCCCAGTCGACGCTGCAGTTCGCGTGAGACCTGACCATGCTGGCCGCTGATGAGAACTCTCATGGGAGCAGATCAGCCAATTGCAGGCTTTTACCGATGATCACTTCGCCGCGCAGACCGGTTTCATTCACACCCATTGTTCATCCCCTGCGAGCTTGGCCAGGTACTGGCCATACCCGGTCTTGCCGAAGTAGCGGGCACGCTCCAGCAGCTGTTCGCGGTTGATCCAGTTCTTTTCATAAGCGATCTCTTCGAGGCAGGCGACTTTCAAGCCTTGTCGACGTTCGATGGTCTGCACGTACTGAGAGGCATCGAGCAAGCTGTCGTGGGTGCCGGTGTCGAGCCAGGCGAAACCACGGCCGAAGCGCTCGACCTGCAGGTCTCCCCGTTTGAGATACGCATTGTTGACGTCGGTGATTTCCAGCTCGCCGCGAGGCGAAGGCTTTACCGCTTTGGCGATCCTGATTACATCGTTGTCGTAAAAATACAGGCCGGTGACGGCATAGCTGGATTTCGGTGTTTTCGGCTTTTCTTCGATCGACAGCGCACGGCCCTGGCTGTCCAAATCAATCACGCCGAATCGCTCCGGGTCTTTGACCCAATAGCCGAACACGGTAGCGCCAGAAGTGCGTGTTGCCGCGTTTTGCAACTGCTCGCCAAAGTGTTGACCATGGAAAATGTTGTCGCCGAGGATCAGGCACACTGGATCATTGCCAATGAAGCTTTCGCCAATCAGAAAAGCCTGGGCCAGTCCATCCGGCGACGGCTGCTCGGCATAGCTGAAATTGACCCCGAACTGACTGCCATCACCCAGCAGATTGCGGTACTGGGGCAGATCCTGGGGAGTAGAGATCACTAAAATGTCTTTGATGCCGGCCAGCATCAGGACCGAAATCGGGTAATAGATCATCGGTTTGTCGTAGACCGGCAACAGCTGTTTGGACACCCCGAGCGTGATCGGATGCAGGCGTGTGCCCGAGCCGCCTGCCAAAACGATACCTTTCATCATGCATGAAGCTCCTGGGGATTGATGGCACCAAGGCGTTCACCCTGGTAGCTGCCATCCTGAACGCGACGGCACCACTCAAGGTTGTTCAAGTACCACTGAACGGTTTTGCGAAGGCCGGTTTCGAAGGTCTCTTCGGGTACCCAGCCCAGTTCGTGTTCGATCTTGCTGGCATCGATCGCGTAGCGCAGGTCATGGCCAGGACGATCCTGTACGAACGTGATCAAGTCGGCGTAGTGCGCGACCCCCACTGGCTTGTGCGGTGCCAGTTCTTCAAGCAGGGCGCAGAGGCCACGCACCACGTCGATATTCTTTTGTTCGTTGTGCCCGCCGATGTTGTAGGTCTCGCCGACGATACCGGTGGTCACCACTTTGAGCAGCGCCCGGGCGTGATCTTCGACGAACAGCCAGTCGCGGATTTGCAGGCCGTCGCCGTACACCGGCAGCGGCTTGCCGGCCAAGGCATTGAGGATGACCAGCGGAATCAATTTTTCGGGAAAGTGGAACGGACCGTAATTGTTCGAGCAGTTGGTCAACAGCACCGGCAGGCCATAGGTGCGCTGCCAGGCACGGACCAGGTGGTCGGACGCCGCTTTGCTGGCGGAGTACGGTGAACTCGGGGCGTAGGGCGTCGTTTCCGTAAACAGATCATCGGCACCATGCAGGTCACCATAGACCTCGTCAGTGGAGATATGGTGGAAACGGAAGGCGCTTTTTTTCGGCTCGGCGAGGGTTTGCCAATATGCGCGGGTGGCCTCCAGCAGGCTGTAGGTGCCGACGATGTTGGTCTGGATGAAATCCGAAGGTCCGTCGATGGAACGGTCGACGTGGGATTCCGCTGCCAGGTGCATGATCGCCTGCGGCTGGAAACGTGTCAGCACCGCGCTGACGGTCGCCTGATCAACGATATCGGCTTGAACGAACTCGTAGCGAGTGTCGTTGGCAATGCCGGTCAGCGATTCGAGATTGCCGGCGTAGGTCAGCTTGTCCAGGTTGAGCACTTCATGCTCGGTGTGTCGAATCAGCTCGCGAATCAAGGCAGAGCCAATGAAACCGGCACCGCCGGTGATGAGGATACGCATGTTGGCCAGCCTTTTTCAGTAGTCGAAAACGCAAACGGTCATATCTTGTCGGCAGGGGCGGGGTGGTGCAATAGGTTGTTCATCCCACTTTGGTTTTGGGGAGTCTTAACTATCGATGCAGGACGATAGAGATGCCTGATAAATCCGGAACGGTGTTGTATGCCCCCAGACACCACCGTAACCCTAGCGTAAACCCACTCTTTACGCTTTTTTTATGCCCCGCCACACCCCTCGCTCTCGTTCGTTTACAGCCTCCCTACCGACAATGACTCCACACGCGGCAATACGCCGTAACACGGAGAACTTCCATGAGCGTTCTGGACGGGGTGTCACTGCTACTGGCAGTGGGGCTGTTCATTTATCTGTTGGTTGCGCTATTGCGCGCGGACCGGAACTAGGAGCGGCTATGCACAGTTATGACTATTGGCTGATCCTCGCCTTCTTCGCCCTGGTGCTGATTCCGGCACCGTTTCTGGGGCGCTTCTACTACAAGGTGATGGAAGGTCAGCGCACTTGGCTGACTCCGATCCTCGGCCCGGTAGAGCGCGGGTGTTATCGGGTGGCCGGCGTAGATCCGCAGGCCGAACAGAGCTGGCAGAAGTACACCCTGGCCTTGCTCGCCTTCAACCTCGCGGGCTTTTTGCTGTTGTTCGCGATCCTGTTGTTCCAAGACCACTTGCCACTGAACCCGCAGAACCTGCCGGGTCAAGAGTGGACGCAAGCGTTCAATACCGCCGTCAGCTTTATGACCAATACCAACTGGCAGTCCTACAGTGGCGAAGCGACCCTGAGCTACCTGAGTCAGATGGTCGGCCTCACCGTGCAGAACTTTGTCAGCGCCGCCACCGGCCTCGCCGTGTTGGTTGCCCTGTGTCGCGGGATCGGCCGCAAGTCGAGCAAGACCCTCGGCAACTTCTGGGTCGACATGACCCGCGCCACCCTCTACGGCTTGTTGCCGCTGTGCCTGCTGCTGGCGCTGTATCTGGTCTGGCAGGGCGTGCCGCAAACCTTCGCGCAGTACGTGAATGCCGTGACGATGCAGGGTGTTGATCAAGTGATCCCGCTCGGCCCTGCGGCCAGCCAGATTGCGATCAAGCAACTGGGCACCAACGGTGGTGGCTTCTTCGGCGTCAACTCGGCACATCCGTTCGAGAACCCGACAGCCTGGAGCAACCTGTTCGAGATGACCTCGATCATTCTGATCCCGGTCGCGCTGGTGTTCACTTTTGGCCATTACGTGAAAGACCTGCGTCAGAGCCGGGCGATCATCGCCTGCATGCTGGCGCTGTTCCTGATCGGCGGCGCCACCTCGTTGTGGGCTGAATACCAACCGAACCCGACCCTGAACAACGTCGCTGTCGAGCAGACAGCGCCACTGGAAGGCAAGGAAGCACGCTTCGGCACGACCGCCACGGTGCTGTGGTCGGTGACCACCACTGCGGCATCCAACGGTTCGGTCAACGGCATGCACGACAGCCTTAACCCGCTGAGCGGCATGGTCGTGCTGGTCAACATGATGGTCGGCGAAGTGATCTTCGGCGGCGTCGGTGCCGGGCTCTACGGCATGTTGCTGAACGTGTTGATCGCGGTGTTCCTCGCCGGCCTGATGATCGGCCGCACCCCGGAATACCTCGGCAAGAAACTGCAAGCGAAGGAAGTCCAGTTGTTGGTTGTGACCTTGCTGGTGATGCCGGTCGGCGTGCTGGTACTTGGCGCGATTGCCGCGAGCCTGCCAGGCCCGGTGGCCTCGGTGAGCAACCCCGGCGCCCACGGTTTCAGCCAATTGCTCTACAACTACACCTCGGCCAGCGCCAACAACGGTTCTGCATTCGGCGGCTTCGGTGCCAACACCGCGTTCCACAACCTGATGCTGGGCCTGGGCATGTTGATCGGTCGCTTCGGTTACATCCTCCCGGTACTGGCTCTGGCCGGCAGCCTGGCGATGAAGAAAACCGCACCGATCGGCCAGAACAGCTTCCCGACTCATGGCCCGCTGTTCGTGACCTTGCTGACCGTGACCATTTTGCTGGTGGGTGGTTTGACCTTCCTGCCGACATTGGCGCTGGGTCCTATTGCTGAACATCTGAGCCTGGGCTTCTAAGGAGTCAATGATGAATATGCCCGCAACTAAAGCCGCCACCGTCAAGGCGCCGGAACAACCGAAAACCGCGATCTCGGCCCTCTGGCGTCCGGCGCTGGTGCAAGCCTTCGTCAAGCTCGACCCTCGGCAATTGCAGCGTGCGCCAGTGATGCTGGTGGTCGAACTGACCGCGATCCTGACCACCGTGCTGTGCTTCATTCCTGACAGCAGCGTGCCGACTTTTGTCGCCGCGCAAATCGCCTTGTGGTTATGGTTCACCGTGCTGTTTGCCAACTTCGCCGAAGCACTGGCCGAAGGTCGCGGCAAGGCTCGCGCTGACAGCCTCAAGGCCGGTAGCGAAGGCCTGAGTGCTCGGCGCAAAACCGGCAACGGCGCCTTTCAAGTCGTGCCGGCCACCAGCCTGCGCAAGGGTGATGTGGTCCGCGTTGAATCGGGGGAAATGATCCCCGGTGACGGCGAGGTGATTGAAGGTATCGCGGCGGTCAACGAAGCGGCGATTACCGGTGAATCCGCGCCGGTGATTCGCGAATCCGGCGGCGACCGTTCGGCCGTCACCGGCAACACCCGACTGGTGTCCGACTGGCTGTTGGTGCGCATCACCGCCAACCCGGGTGAGTCGACACTCGATCGCATGATCGCCCTGGTCGAAGGCGCCAAACGCCAGAAAACCCCGAACGAAGTGGCGCTCGATATCCTGCTGATCGGCCTGACCCTGATCTTCCTGCTGGTGGTCGTCACCCTGCAGCCGTTCGCCCACTTCGCCAACGGCAGCCTGCCGCTGGTGTTCCTGGTGGCGTTGTTGGTCACGCTGATTCCGACCACCATTGGCGGTCTGTTGTCCGCCATCGGTATCGCCGGGATGGACCGTCTGGTGCGCCTGAATGTGATCGCCAAATCCGGTCGCGCCGTGGAAGCGGCGGGGGACGTACACGTCCTGTTGCTGGACAAGACCGGCACCATCACCTTCGGTAACCGTCGTTGCACCGCGGTCTATGCCGCGCCGGGTGTGAGCAGCAAAGAGCTGGCCGAAGGTGCGTTGTTCGCCTCGCTGGCCGATGACACGGCCGAAGGTAAATCCATCGTCGAGTACCTGCGCGGGATTCATCCACAGCCAGAGCCAGCCACCGAGTTGCTGACCGTGGTGCCGTTCAGTGCTGAAACTCGTCTGTCCGGTGTCGACTATCAGGGCCGCGTGTATCGCAAAGGCGCGGTGGATTCGTTGCTGGCCTTCGTTGGCCTGAAACGTGCCGATCTGGCCGCGCCGCTGTCCCGGGAAATCGACAAGATCGCCCAGAGCGGCGGGACCCCGTTGCTGGTTTGCGCCGACGGTAAATTGCTCGGCGCGATTCACCTCAAGGACGTGGTCAAACCCGGCATTCGCGAGCGTTTCGCCGAACTGCGCAAACTGGGGATTCGCACCGTCATGGTGACCGGCGACAACCCGCTGACCGCCGCGGCGATTGCGGCCGAGGCGGGCGTCGATGACGTGCTGGCCGAAGCCACACCGGAGAAAAAACTGGCGCGCATTCGCCACGAGCAGAACGACGGTCGCCTGGTCGCCATGTGCGGCGACGGCGCCAACGACGCCCCGGCCCTGGCCCAGGCGGACGTGGGCATGGCGATGAACGACGGGACGCAAGCGGCGCGCGAGGCGGCGAACATGGTCGACCTCGACAGCGATCCGACCAAACTGCTGGACGTGGTGCAGATCGGTAAGGAACTGCTGGTGACCCGCGGTGCGTTGACGACGTTTTCCATCGCCAACGACGTGGCCAAATACTTCGCGATTTTGCCGGCGCTGTTCGCCTCGATCTACCCGCAACTGGGCGTGCTGAACGTCATGCACCTGAGCAGTCCGCAGAGCGCGATTCTCTCGGCGATTGTGTTCAACGCCTTGATCATCGTGGTGCTGATTCCATTGGCATTGCGCGGCGTGCGCGTGCAGGCGGCGAGTGCATCGGCGTTGTTGCGACGCAATCTGCTGATCTATGGATTGGGCGGGCTTGTGGTGCCGTTTGTGGGGATCAAGGCGATCGACATGCTGTTGACGGCGTTGCATTTGGTTTGAGGCTGAAATCGACCCCCTCACCCTAACCCTCTCCCCAGGGGGGCGAGGGGACTGACCGAGGTGTTTTTACGAGGTGTGCAGACCTGAAAGACCGAGTCGAACTCAAGTTTTGAAAAACTTGAAGATCTGCTCCCTTTCCCCTCTCCCCTATGGGGAGAGGGCTGGGGTGAGGGGTGGATTTCCCTGACACCCCACAACTTCTCCAATTTCGAGGATTCTGAAATGTCCACAATGATACGCCCGGCCCTGAGCCTGCTCGTCCTGATGACCCTGATCACCGGCGTTGCCTATCCACTGGTGGTCACCGGTGTCGCCCAGGTCGCATTCCCGGATCAAGCCAATGGCAGTCTGGTCCACGACGCGGATGGCAAGGTCCGCGGCTCGTCGCTGATTGCGCAAGATTTCGTCGGCGACGCCTGGTTCCATCCACGGCCATCGGCCGGTGCATTTGCCACCGTGTCGAGCGGTGCCAGCAACCTTTCGCCAAGCAACCCGGCCCTGGCCACTCGGGTGACCGATGATGCCCACAAGCTGCTAGTGTCGGGCCAGGGTCCGGTGCCATTGGCGATGGTCACCACCTCCGGCAGCGGCCTCGATCCACACTTGCCACCGGCCGCAATTACCTATCAACTTGCGCGTGTTGCGGCGGCGCGCAATTTGCCGGTGTCTACGCTCCAGCAGTTGATGGATGCGAATATCGAGCAGCCATTGGTGGGGCCGCCAGTGGTGAACGTGTTGGCGCTGAATATGGCGCTGGAAAACCTGTAAATCGGTGGCGCCCCTAATCGCGAGCAGGCTCGCTCCCACAGGAGAATGCATTCCAATGTGGGAGCGAGCCTGCTCGCGAAGACGGCCGAAAAATCACCATATCAATACCTGAAAGAAGAGAACTTCAAGCATGAGTGATTCCGGCCGCGCCGACGCGCTGTTAGCAGACCTGCCCCGCGACGGCCGTGGCCGGCTCAAGGTTTTTCTCGGCGCCGCACCCGGTGTCGGCAAGACCTACGCCATGCTGCAAGCGGCCCACACCCAACTGCGCCAGGGCGTGAAAGTCATTGCCGGCGTGGTCGAAACCCACGGTCGTGCCGAGACCGAAGCGCTGCTCGGCGGCTTGCCGCAGCAGCCGTTGGTGCGCTCGGAATACCGTGGTGTGATGCTCGAAGAAATGGACCTCGACAGCTTGCTCGCCGCCAAACCGAAACTGGTGCTGGTGGACGAACTGGCCCACAGCAACGCGCCCGGCAGTCGTCACGCCAAACGCTGGCAAGACATTCAGGAACTGCTCGCTGCAGGCATCGACGTGTACACCACGGTCAACGTCCAGCACCTGGAAAGTCTGAACGACAAAGTGCGTGGCATCACGGGCGTGCAGGTCCGCGAAACCCTGCCGGACTGGGTGCTGCAAGAGGCCTACGAACTGCTGCTGATCGACCTGCCGCCGCGCGAGCTGCTCGAGCGTCTGCGCGATGGCAAGGTCTACGTGCCGGAGCAGGCGAGGGCGGCCATCGACGCTTTCTTCACCCAGACCAACCTCACGGCCCTGCGGGAACTGGCGATGCAAACCGCTGCCGCTCAGGTCGATGATGATTTGGCCCAGGGCTATCGCCAGCTCGGCCAAGCGGCGCCGGCGGTACGCGGTCGCCTGTTGGTTGGCGTCGATGGCGATGCACAGGCCGAGCGTCTGGTGCGTCACGCCAGTCGCGTTGCCCAGCGTCGGCATTTGCCGTGGAGCCTGGTGCATGTGGACAACGGCAGTGTGCGTGACGAGCAGTCGCGCTTGCGTCTGCAAAGTGCCCAGCAATTGGCCGAACGCCTCGGCGGCGAAGTGGTGTTGTTGCGGGCTGGTGAGGTGGCGAAAACCCTGATCCAGCACGCCGCCGAACGTCGCGCCAGTCTTGTGTTGGTGGGGCAATCCCGGCAACGATTGCGTCGGCGCTTGTTCGGCGGCGGACTGGCGTCGCGTTTGCTGCGCGATGCGCGCGGGCTGGAAATCAACGTCCTCGACAGCGATCACGAACAGCATCAGCCGCGTCAGCGTTCGGCGCAGGCACTGGTGTGGTTCGACTACGCGCTGGCGTTGGTGGCGACGGTGCTCGCCAGTGCGTTGGCCTGGGCGGTGGCAAGTGTCTTGCCGCTGCCCAATATCTCGCTGGTGTTCCTCGTTGCAGTGTTGCTGGTGGCGGTGCGCAGCAGCCTCGGCCCGGCGCTGGCCTGTGCGGTGTTGTCGTTTCTGACCTACGACTTTTTGTTCATTCCGCCGACTTTCTCTTTCAGAATCCAGCGCGAAGAAGACGTGCTGACGTTGCTGTTCTTCCTGCTGATGGCGGCGCTCACCGGTAACCTCGCGGCCCGACAGCGGCGGCAGTTACAAGCCCTGCGCGACACTCAGGAAGAGACCACCGAACTGCTCGACTTGTCACGCAAACTCACGGCCGCCACCGACCGTCAGGCGGTGGTCAGCGCAGCGGCCCAGCACCTCAACGGCTGGAGTGACCTGCAACTGTGCCTGCTCAATCAAGACGGGCAGGGCGGCTGGAAAGTCGAAACCGGTGGCCCGCTGGAGTTTTCCGAAGCCGAGCGCGCTGCCGCCGATTGGGCCTGGCAACACGATCAACCGGCGGGCGCGGGCACCGGCACGTTGCCGTTCGGACGTTGGTGGTGGTGGCCGTTGTCAGTGGAAGACGGGCCGCTGGCGCTGCTCGGCGTGTGTGCCAAAGAGGGCCAGAGCTTGAGCGGTCAGCGTCGGCGTTTGTTGACCGCGCTGAGCCAGCCGCTGGCTCAGGCACTGGCCCGTGCGCAATTGGCCGAGGACCTGGAAGCCGCCCGCCTGCACGGCGAAACCGAGCAACTGCGCAGTGCCTTGCTGGCCTCGGTGTCCCACGATTTGCGCACGCCGCTGACCTCCATGCGCGGCAGCATCGATAGCCTGTTGGCCCTCGGTGAAGCGATCCCGCTGGAAGATCGCCGCGAACTGCTCGAAGGCACGCGCGATGAAGCCGAGCGCCTCGATCGCTACATCCAAAATCTGCTGGACATGACCCGCCTCGGGCACGGCGCGCTGAAGCTGGCGCGGGACTGGGTGTCGCCGGCCGACATCGTCGGCAGTTCGCTCAATCGTCTGCGCGCCGTGCTGGCGCCGTTGCAGGTGAGCACCGAAGTGCCGCCGCAGTTGCCGCTGCTGTATGTCCACGCCGCGCTGATCGAACAGGCGCTGGTCAACGTGCTGGAAAATGCCGCGCGGTTTTCACCGTCTCACGGTCGCCTGCAATTGCGCGCCGGAGCCGACGACAGCGAGCTGTTTTTTTCGGTGAGCGATGAAGGGCCGGGGATTCCGCAGGAAGAGCGGGCGAAGATTTTCGACATGTTCTACACCGCCGCGCGCGGTGATCGTGGCGGGCAGGGGACCGGTCTGGGGTTGGCGATCTGTCAGGGCATGGTCGGTGCCCATGGCGGGCGGATCAGCGTCGCCGATGGCATCGAGGGGCGCGGCACCTGCATCACCTTGCACCTGCCGTTGCAAACTCAGCCGGCCTTTGAAAATTAAGAGCCGAAAGTGAAGCTTGATCCCGCTTGCGTTACTCTCTTGCCACTTCTTTATGTTGATGTGAATTCATGAGCCAGACCGCGACCATTTTGGTCATCGACGACGAACCGCAGATCCGTAAATTTCTGCGCATCAGCCTTGTTTCCCAGGGCTACAAAGTGCTGGAGGCCGGCACTGGCACCGAGGGCCTGGCCCAGGCGGCACTGAATAAACCGGACTTGCTGGTACTCGACCTCGGCCTGCCGGACATGGACGGCCAGCAGGTGCTACGCGAGTTTCGCGAGTGGTCGACGGTGCCGGTGCTGGTGCTCTCGGTGCGCGCCAGTGAAGGGCAGAAAGTCGAAGCGCTCGACTACGGCGCCAACGACTACGTGACCAAGCCGTTTGGCATTCAGGAGTTTCTTGCGCGGGTGCGTGCCTTGTTGCGTCAGGCTCCGGCGGGAGAAGCGCAACAAGCGGCACTGACGTTCGGCCCGTTGACCGTGGATCTGGCTTATCGCCGGGTGTCGCTCGACGGCACCGAAGTCGCGCTGACCCGCAAGGAATACGCGGTACTGGCGCAACTGGCGCGACATCCGGGACGGGTCATCACCCAGCAGCAATTGCTCAAGGATATTTGGGGGCCGACTCATACCGAAGACAGTCACTACCTGCGGATTGTGGTCGGGCATTTGCGCCAGAAACTGACGGATGATCCGACGCAGCCTCGGTTTATCGTCACCGAGGCGGGGGTCGGGTATCGGTTGTTGAGTGAGGACAATCTTTAGTTTTGTATTGAATGATCCGGCCCCATCGCGAGCAAGCTCGCGATGGGGCCGGATCATTCATTCGAGAATCTCAGGAATCCCGCTCACTCTCATACCGATCGAGCGTATCCCGCGCAATCTCCCGCCCCAGCGCGATCAATTCCGGCGCCTTGTAAAACTCGAAAAACCGGCACACTCGCTTTGGCACGTTGATCAAAATATCCGGCGGATAACCGGCGATCTTGTACTGCGACAATGAGGTTTGCATCACCTCGAAACTCTGGTTGATCAGGTCCAGCAAAGACGCCGGTCCGACGTTGTCGATGATGAACGAACCGGTGGCGGACTTCGGCGCGCCGTCGCGTTCAGGGGCGGCGGCCGGCTGCTGGGCTTTGGGTTCGGCGGATTCGATCCACGGGTTGATCTCGGCCGCTTCTGCCATCAACGCTTCCTTTTCCAGCAGCAGCAATTGTTCCGCCTGTTTGCGGCGAAATGGCAATTTTGAACCGAGCGAGTTGATCAGGCTGTCGAAACGGCTCTTGAACGCCGCCGGGCGCTGGATCACCGGCAATTGATAGTGGCGCTGGTTGGTGGAGTTGAGGTTGACCGCGATGATCAGGTCGCAATGACTCGACACCACCGGCACGATCGGTAAAGGGTTGAGGATGCCGCCGTCCACCAGCATGCGGTTGCCTTGCATCACCGGGGTGAACAGGCTGGGAATCGCCGCCGAGGCGCGCATGGCTTGGTGCAGGCAGCCTTCCTGGAACCAGATTTCCTGTTGGTTGGTCAGGTCAGTGGCCACCGCCGTGTAGGGGATGCGCAGGTCCTCGATATTGATCTCGCCGACGATCTTGCGGATCTGCCCGAAAACCTTCTCTCCGCGAATCGCGCCCAGACGAAAACTGACGTCCACCAGACGCAAGACGTCGAGGTAATCCAGGCTTTCGATCCAGTTGCGATATTCGTCGAGTTTGCCGGCGGCATAGATCCCGCCGACCACCGCGCCCATGGAGCATCCGGCGATGCAGGCGATGTCATAGCCACGCCGTTCGATCTCTTCAATGACCCCGATATGGGCGTAGCCCCGGGCCCCACCTGAGCCCAGCACCAGCGCGACACGCTTTTTCATGAATCGCCCTCGTCTGACAAGGTTCAACAATGCACCCATCGAGGGGCGCGCTTCAATCGCTAAGGTCGTTCCGCGAGGCGAGGGCGTCGTTTTTTCGACACTCTTTGGCGGCAGATGGGTATTCTCGCGAGCGCTAGAGTTTCCGAGGCGGGAGCAAGGCACTTTTCACGCGCCAGACCGTCTTAACTGCACGACTGTTTACCTATCTTTGAGGTGTGAATAATGAAAGCCTGGATCTGTGTGCCTTTGATTGCCCTGGCACTTGCCGGTTGTGCCGGCAAAACCGCTTACCGTGACAGCTGCGGTAGCGGGATCGATGCTGCGTGGCGTGAACTGGATCTGGCGAAGGCTGAAGGTTTTGCCGGAACTGTCAGCTATTCCAAGGCCCTGTCGCTGCTGACCGGCGCCAAGACTCAGCAGCAATTCGAAGCGTTCGAAGGCTGCACCAAGAAGGCCGAGAAGGCGCGTTTTTATATTCGTGAATCGCGCGCGGGGCGCTGAAAGCAGCTCTAAGCTCTAAGCTGCAAGCAATAAGTCGGTCGCCCCGGATTTCGGCTGACGGCTTGCAGCTGTTTACGGAGTAATACCCCATGATTAACCGGTTGGTGGCTCATGTACTGGGCCTGGAAGTCCGTTTGCTGGCCTGTCAGGCACGCTTGAGTGCGCGCACCGACCCTGAAGCGCTGCACGATCTGCGTACCACGGTTCGCCGCTTGCGCAGTCTGCTGCGGCCATTGCGCGGTTTGCCCGGGGTCGAACAGCTGGAAGCGGCGGCGTCCCGGGTCGGCGACTTGACCACACCGTTGCGCGATCGCGAAGTGCTGGCGGCCTACCTGCTCGAGCATGATCAACCCGAGGCTGCCCATCGGCGTATGGCGCAAATGGCCGAGGCTTACCCGGCGGTCGCGACGAGTCCTGAAGTGGCGCAGTTGCTGATGATCCTCGACGCCTTCCCGCGTTTTCTGCGGGCCTCCCAGCGTCAGGGCTTGCTCAAGGGCTTGCGTCAAAGCATCGAACAACGTTTGGCCAAACAGTGGAAAAAACTCGACAAAGCCCTGCACGATCCAGCGCATGATCGCCACCGTTTGCGCCTGTTGATCAAGCGTGTGCGCTATGGCATCGAAGCCTATCCCGAACTGGATCGACTGCCGAAAGCGGCGATGCCGTGCTTGAAATCCGCGCAAGGTGCATTGGGCGATTGGCACGATTGCTTGCAATGGCTGGCCATAGCTGAGAAGGAAACCGATTTGCAGCCCTGCGTCGCGGCCTGGAAAACCGCCATGGCCAAGGCCGAAGGCCGCGCCGACCGCGTCCTCGACAAATTCAGCGCTGCTTGCTTCAAATCCTGAAACCACCACAAGACAGATCTATGTAGCAGCTGCCGAAGGCTGCGTTCGGCTGCGCAGCAGTCGCTAATCTGGTTATCTCGGTGATAGCTGTAAAATCGCATGCAGGTTTTACGACTGCTTCGCAGCCGAACGCAGCCTTCGGCAGTTGCTACAGGGATGGCGGTACTATCCGGCTCATCTGTCAGTGCTTTTGGCCGGAATAAGCGCTGTGCCATCCTCGCGGGCTGGTTAAGATCCCTTCATCCTTTTCCCGCACCGAGGTTTCCATGCGCTTTTCCGATCTGCTCGACGCTGTCCGCAGCCAGCCGCTGGAGCTGTCTATCCCGGCCGAATGGGCTCAGGGGCGTGCCAGTTTCGGTGGCCTGGTGGCCGCCTTGCAGTACGAAGCCATGCGCGCAAAAGTCCCGGCGGATCGTCCGGTGCGCTCGCTGGCGATCACCTTTGTCGGCCCGGTCGAGCCTGAAGTGCCGGTCAGTTTTGAAGTCGATGTGTTGCGCGAAGGCAAAGCGGTCAGCCAGGTGCTGGGCCGGGCGATGCAGAAGGGCCAGGTGGTGACATTGGTCCAGGGCAGCTTCGGCGCCTCGCGACCGTCGGAAGTGGCGGTGATCGCCGAACCGGCGCCCGAGATGAAGCACTGGGACGACTGTCAGGAACTGCCTTACATCAAAGGAGTGACTCCGGAGTTCATGCGGCATCTGGCGATGCGCTGGAGTGTCGGCGGTCTGCCGTTCACCGGCAACAAATCCCGCGAGATGGGCGGCTGGGTGCGCTTGCGTGGGGACGTGAAGGAAGAGGCAGTCAGCGAGTCGCATATCCTGGCGCTGGTCGACGCCTGGCCACCGGCGCTGTTGCCGCACCTGAAAAAACCGGCGATGGGCAGCACGCTGACCTGGACCATTGAATTCGTCCAGCCGTTGCTTGAGCTGAGCACGCTGGACTGGTGCAAATACCTCGTCGAGATCGAGCATGCCGCTGACGGCTACGGCCATGCGGCCGCGAAGTTGTGGAGCGCGGACGGTCAGTTGATTGCCATGAGCCGGCAGACGGTGACGATTTTCGCCTGATCAGTGACGACGGTGGCGCTCACGGTGACCGTGGCGTTGCAGGCCGAGCGCTGCGAGCAGGCCGATCACACCGATCGCGACATTTGCGAAGCTCAGACTGAATACCCCCGAGACAATCAGCAGAAACGCCACGATGAACAGTGGCACGGCAATCAGGTGCAGCACCAGATTGGTCGGGTGCTGGTGATTGTTCGGGGGCGCTCGCCATTGCCAGGCGGGCAGGTTGGGGTGACGTTTGCCCATGATGGTAATCCTTGTTCGTTGAGGCTCTTGAACAAAGAATAGGCCGGGCCAAACCAGTCGGCGAATCAAGGCTGGCTATCGAAGCGATAGGTGTCATGTTTGGAATTGATGTTGAACGGGCTGACGCCTTCGCGAGCAGGCTCGCTCCCACAGTGGATCTCGTTTGTACCAAAAATTAATGGTCACTGAGGATCACATGTGGGAGCGAGCCTGCTCGCGAAGGGGTCCTTACAGTTTGAGCTGACCGATAGCCTTGCTCAATTCCCCCGCCAACGCTGCCAGTTCATGGCTGGTGGTCGCCGAATCCACCGTCTGCTGCACGGTGGTCTCGGTGACGTCGCGAATACTCACCACCGCCCGATTCATCTCTTCCGCCACGTGGCTCTGCTGCTCGGCCGCCACGGCGATCTGTGTGTTGCTTTCCCGCATCTGCGCCACTGCGCTGGTGATTTCCGCCAAGGATGCGCCGGCCTCCTGAGCTTGCTGCACGCAATCGTCGGCCTTGAACGAGCTTTCCTGCATGAAATCCACCGCGTCCCGAGTACCGGCCTGCAACGCGGAAACCATGATTGTGATCTCGTCAGTGGAGGTCTGGACACGTTTGGCCAGGTTGCGCACTTCATCGGCGACCACCGCAAACCCGCGCCCCATTTCACCGGCACGGGCCGCTTCAATCGCTGCGTTCAGCGCCAGCAGATTGGTCTGCTCGGCGATGCTGTGAATCACACTGACTACGCCGTTGATCTTCTGACTGTCCTCGGCCAGACGCTGAATCATCTCGGCAGTCTGCTGCACCCCGCTGGACAAACCGGCAATCGACTTCTGCACCCGACTGACCACTTCCTGCCCGCTGCCGGCCAGGGTGTCGGCGGTTTGCGAGAGGTCGCGGGTGGCGCCGGCGTGCTGGGCTATGTGATAGACCGTGGCAGTCATTTCGTTGATCGCCGTGGCGGCCTGATCGGTTTCGCTTTGCTGGCCGAGCATGCCGTGACGCACCTCGTTCATGCTCGACGCCAGCCGTGCCGCGCCGACATCCAGTTGCCGGGCGGTGCTGGCAACGGTGTTGACCACTCGCTGGTAACCGGCCTGCATGGCGTTGAAGGCATTGGCCATCTGCCCGACTTCATCCGTGCAGGCCAGCGGCACACGGGCTGACAGGTCACCGGTTTTCTCGACGTGAAGCATCACGTCCTTCAGCGTATTGAGCTGGCTGAGCAGGAAGCGGATCAACAATTGCGAAGCGCCGAGCATCGCCAGCATCAGGATCGCCACCGCCACCGCATAGTTGGGAAAACGCTCGCCAAAGACCTGGGTCAGGCTCGGGCCATGGGCAATCACTGCGACCTGGTTGCCATCCGTGCGCGTAAACACTTCGGCGCCCATCAACGGGTTGTCGCCGAACAGCGGCATGGCATTGATTCCGACCCAGCCGTTGGTATCGGCCAGTTCCAGAACCGGCTGCCCGTTCAGCAACGGTGCCTGCCCGCGACTGAAAGTCAGCACGTTTTCGGCTTTGGGGAGCGGTTGCCCGGCAGGCCAGGCGTTGAGCAGTCGCGCCTGGGCTTGTGCCGATGCCTGATAAGCATGGCTGCGGGCCTGTTGTTCGAGCTGTACGGCATACAACACCAGCAACAAGGTCGTGACGAAGGCGACGGCATTGACCGCCCAGAATTTGTATTTCAGCGAGATATTGCTAAGCCAGGCACCCATGGAGGTCTTCTCTGATAGCGGAAACAGTTTCGGCAAGGTGCCAGTATTGTGCCGCTACTCAGGGCGCCGGATCTTGATGTGTGTCAACATTCCCGGCCATGCTCGCGCACAGGAATTGCGGGGCGTAATGCGCTATCCTTCGCGCCTTCAAAATTCCCTCGCTACAGGATTCCGCCCCATGAAAGCCGCACTCGTCGAACTCATCAGCAAAATAAGCTCCGGGTGCATGAGCGATGACGAAATCCTGAAAGTCGCTGACGAAGCGGCCCAGGCCTACGCCGATCCCGAGGCTTTTCTGACGGCCAATCCGGATATCAACTACGACGACACGTTTCCGATTCCGCTGGGCGAGTGGGTCGTCGTCGGCAGTCTTCCGGAAACCGTGCTGTTCCAGGCCGACACCTACATGGACCTGTTCGCCCAGATCGTTTCCTCGTTCGGGCCCGGCGTTGATTTCAATATCAAACCCAAGCAACTGGCCAAGACTGAAGCCCTCACCGCACTCAATCGCATTCAGGTGCAGATGGGCAGCATGAACAAGGAAAACGGCGGTTACACGCTGATGAACTTCAGTCAGTTGCTTGACGACGAACTGCAAGTGGTGCTGGTCTACGGCAACGACGTGCCGCGCGTACTCGAGTTGTGCGCCAAAGTCGGCATCGCTGCCGCACCCTCGCTGGAAGCCCTCAAAATTGCCATCCACGTTTAAAAAGCGGAACCCTCGCAAGGCCCGGCTATCCTAAGAGTGCAAACCACTCTTAGGGAGCAACACCATGGGTTCCACGTTCAACGGTCTGATTGGCCTGATTATTCTTGCCTTGGATATCTGGGCAATCATCAACGTGCTCAAAAGTGGTGCCGACACAGGGATGAAAATCATCTGGGTGCTGCTGATCCTGCTGCTGCCGGTGCTGGGTCTGATCATCTGGGCCATCGCCGGGCCACGAGGCAATGTAAGGATCTGACAGTCCGCTGGACGGTTCGACCTGTCATGTTCCGCAACGTAGAATTTGAGCCTTTCCCGGGGCAATCGAGCTGATCGATTGGCCATCATGGGCGGGTAACCGTCCGTTGCCACCCGCATTCATCGGAGCACTTCCCATGAGCAACACCCCGCCCAGCGAGTATCTGGAAACTCTCTACGAAGGTTACGGCCAGCGTTTTCGCATGGAAAAACTGCTGCACGAAGTGCGCACCGAACACCAACACCTGGTGATTTTCGAGAACCCGCGCATGGGCCGCGTCATGGCGCTGGACGGCGTGATCCAGACCACCGAAGCCGACGAATTCATCTACCACGAGATGTTGACCCACGTGCCGATCCTGGCGCATGGCACCGCCAAGCGCGTACTGATCATCGGTGGCGGCGACGGCGGCATGCTGCGTGAAGTGGCCAAGCACCGCAGCATCGAGCACATCACCATGGTCGAGATTGACGGCGCCGTGGTCGACATGTGCAAGGAATTCCTGCCGAACCACTCCAAGGGTGCGTTCGCTGATCCACGCCTGAACCTGGTGATCGACGACGGCATGCGTTTCGTCGCCACCACCACCGAAAAATTCGACGTGATCATTTCCGATTCCACCGACCCGATCGGCCCGGGCGAAGTGCTGTTCTCGGAAAACTTCTACCAGGCCTGCCGTCGCTGCCTGAACGAAGGCGGCATCCTGGTGACCCAGAACGGTACGCCGTTCATGCAAATCGAAGAAGTCAAAACCACCGCCGGGCGCCTGCGCAGCCTGTTCCCGGACTGGCACTTCTATCAGGCGGCCGTGCCGACTTACATCGGCGGTGCCATGACCTTCGCCTGGGGCGCGACCAATACCGCTTATCGCAAATTGTCCCGCGAAACCCTGCAGCAGCGCTTCGCCGGTAGCGGCATCATCACCCGCTACTACAACCCGGAAATCCACATCGGCGCGTTCGCCTTGCCGCAATACGTCCTGCAGGCTGTGAACAAACCTAGCAACGACTGATATCGAGCAAGCCAGAAAGGGCCCTCTCAGGTTGTGTGAAAACACACCGCAGTCGGCCCTTTTTTCATGCTTCACTTATAGAAGGTCCGGTTGAACGATTGGCCGGGGAAGAATGTCGAGATACATGTAAGCCCATCCATGGGTTTTATCGAGGAGGCACCTGATGCAAAAGTGGAAAGTCACTTTCGTTGATGATCACGGTGAACAAGCTGACGAGGTGTTCGAGAGCGATGAATGCCCGAACAACGAACAAGCCGCGAAGCTCATTCGCGCCCGGTGTCTGCCTGTGGCTGCCGAACTGGACCTCAACGATCTGGAAGGGCGCACCGATGATCCGACTGTCAAAAGTCTGAAGTCCCAGTACAGCATTGAAATCCTCAGCATCACGCCAATCTGAACATCTCCTGTCACATTCCTAACCAGGCCTTGGCAGCGGCTCTATCTTGAGGCTACTCTGCAATCGAGATCAGCGAACGGATCGCTAAGGTCTGGTCTTGTCAGCTACATGCTTGCTTCCCACCGGCAACGTTGTTGCCGCATCACTCGCCCCATTCGGTTGCGAGTGCCGGGAATACGGAAAGTCTATCCATCAGTCTGAGGGGGACGTTTCATGAGCACAGCCTATCAAGAAGACATCAGCACCAGCGTCTTGCGCCGTATGAAAGAAGGCGGCTTCGACTTTTCACGATTCCATCCCATCGAGTTCTACGCCATTTTCCCGGACGAGGAGCGGGCGCGCAGGGCGGCAGGGCATTACTGCGGTGAATCCTTGAATGCACAAATCAGCGTGCGCGACGACGGCGCGTGGTACCTGGAACTGAGCAAAGTGATGTACGCCACTTATGACGGCATCGGCGATTTTGAGCAGGATTTCGAGGCGGTGGTCGAGCCTTTGGGCGGCATCATCGAAGGATGGGGCGTCAAGCAGGAGGTACGAGGGCGACTCGCATAACTTATGAACAGTGACAACACTCAGCAACGGCTGACCTCAGGGTTGGCCGTTTTCGTTTGTCGGGTTTGGAAATCGTGTTTTTGATTCATAACGTTTCAAAAACGCAAAAAAAAGCCGCCTAAACAAGCGGCTAAAGGGAAATTCGTCAAGATTTTCAGCGAATGCGCGGATTATCCGCATCGACTCCCGGGCAGTGAAATCAACTCTGGCTATGCTGGTGATAGGCGACAACATTGCTTCGCAATGAAGCGGGGGCGATCAGGTGGGGGCATTTACCGCACAGGATTGGTGCGGTTCGTGCAATGCGATTATCCAACTGATTGATATCAAAGCGTTTATGCCGATGGCACGGGCTTTGCGAAGCCCAGATGTCCGGGTGACAAGGAGTACGGCATGATCCGCACCTATTTTGATGAGATGTACGATGCCGGCGGCCAGGTCCGCCCGCATTATCGGGAGTTTGCCCGTTGGCTGTCCGAAACGCCTGACGAGCTTTTGGCACCACGGCGACGCGAGGCCGATCTGTTATTTCATCGCGCCGGGATTACGTTCACGCTCTATGGTGATGAGCAAGGGACAGAGCGCCTGATTCCCTTCGACACCATCCCCCGCAGCATCCCCGCCAGTGAATGGCGAGTCGTCGAGCGCGGCTGCATTCAGCGGGTCAAGGCGTTGAAAATGTTCCTCACCGACCTCTATCACGAGCAGCGCATTATCAAGGCCGGCATCATTCCGGCCGAGCAAGTGCTGGCCAACGAGCAATACCAGTTGGCGATGCAAGGGCTGGATTTGCACCGCGATATCTATTCCCACATCTCCGGGGTCGATCTGGTGCGCGATGGCGACGGCACGTACTACGTGCTTGAAGACAACCTTCGTACACCGAGCGGCGTCAGCTACATGCTGGAAGACCGCAAGATGATGATGCGGTTGTTCCCCGAGTTGTTCGCGGCCCAGCGCATTGCCCCTATCGACCACTATCCGAACCTGTTGCTCGACACCTTGAAAAGCTCCAGCCCGATCGATAACCCGAGCGTGGTGGTGCTGACGCCGGGTCGTTTCAACAGCGCGTTCTTTGAACATGCGTTTCTGGCGCGGGAAATGGGCGTTGAGCTGGTGGAAGGCGCGGACCTGTTCGTGCGGGATGACAAGGTGTTCATGCGCACCACGGACGGACCGAAAGCCGTCGACGTGATCTACCGTCGCCTCGACGATGCGTTCCTCGATCCGCTGGCGTTCAACCCGGACTCGATGCTCGGCGTTCCAGGGCTGCTGTCGTCGTATCGCTCCGGCAACGTGGTGCTGGCAAATGCCATCGGCACCGGGGTCGCGGACGATAAGTCGGTGTATCCATTCGTCACGGACATGATCCGTTTCTATCTGGATGAAGAGCCGATTCTGAAGAATGTGCCGACGTGGCAGTGTCGTAATCCCTCTGAACTGTCCCATGTACTGGCCAATCTTCCAGAACTGGTGGTCAAGGAAACCCAGGGCTCCGGCGGTTACGGAATGCTGGTAGGGCCGGCGGCGACGGCGGCGGAAATCGAGTCTTTCCGCGCGCGGATCAAAGCAAAGCCCCATGCGTACATCGCGCAACCGACGTTGTCCCTGTCGACCTGTCCGACCTTTGTCGAAAACGGCATCGCTCCACGCCACATCGACCTGCGTCCGTTTGTATTGTCTGGCCGCGAAACCCGGGTTGTGCCCGGCGGTTTGACCCGTGTCGCCCTGCGCGAAGGCTCCCTGGTGGTGAATTCATCCCAGGGCGGTGGAACCAAGGACACCTGGGTGGTCGAGGATTGAAGGAAGCCTGCCATGTTAAGTAGAACTGCCTCGGATTTGTATTGGATGTCGCGTTACCTGGAGCGGGCGGAAAACCTCGCACGGATGCTCGACATCAGTTATTCGCTGTCGCTGATGCCGCAGGATGGCCGTGGTGACGGCCTGCATGAACTCGCCATGCCGCTGTTGATCACCGGCACCCTGGACGATTACCTGGAGCGCCACGGTGAATTGCACGCTGAACGGCTGCTGCATTTCTTCGCCCTGGACGCGGCCAATCCGGCGAGCATCTACAGCTGCCTCGGCGCCGCGCGGGCCAGTGCCCATGCGGTGCGTGGGCGAATCACCGCCGATATGTGGGAAAACATCAATGCCACCTGGCTGGAAATTCGCGGGATAGCTGATCAAGGCTTGAGTCGCTACGGCATGAGCCGATTCTGCGAGTGGATCAAGGAACGTTCCCACCTGTTCCGCGGCGCGTCCTACGGCACGATCATGCGTAACGATGCGTTCCGCTTTATTCGTCTGGGGACGTTTATCGAAAGGGCCGACAACACGTTGCGCCTGCTCGACGCCCGCTACGAAATGGCTGGCGATCAGGCAGAGGCGGTCAGCGATGGCACCGCTCACGCGTATTACCAGTGGAGTGCTTTACTGCGGGCGTTGTCCTCGTTCGAGGCCTATACCGAAATCTACCGCGATGCGCCCGGCGCCCGGCATGTGGCTGAGTTGCTGTTGCTGCGCGCTGACGTGCCGCGTTCATTGCGCGCCTGCACTGAAGAAATCGACCAGATCCTTGCCCAGCTGCCGGGGGCCAACGGCCGTCCCGCGCAACGCCTGGCAGCGGAAATGGATGCACGCCTGCGCTACACCGGCATCACCGAAATTCTCGACGAAGGCCTGCACGCCTGGCTGACCGAGTTCATCCCGCTGGTGCGCCAGTTGGGTAACGCCATACACAGTTCCTACCTGGAGGCTGCATGAGACTTTCCATTAGCCACGAGACCACCTATCACTACGAAGATCAGGTGCGGGCGAGCATCCAGTACCTGCGACTGACACCCCACGACAGCGAGCGCCAGCATGTGCTCAGCTGGCAGCTCGACTTGCCACGCCCGGTGCGTGCGCAACTCGATCCGTTCGGCAATATCTTGCACGTGCTGACCATGGACGAGCCTCATGAGGCGATCATCATCGGCGCTCGTGGGCAGGTGGACATTGACGAATTGCGTGAGGCGGAGCATGAAAGCCAGTCGGCGCTGCCGTTCCTGCGTTTCACGCGCCTGACCGAAGCCGACGAAGCCCTGCGTGCGTTCGCCGAGAAAGAATGCAAGCAGCGCCGGGATCGCACGGCGCTGATCGACTTGATGCATGGCCTGAACCAGCACATGACCTACACGCCGGGCTCCACCGAAGTGGACACCAGCGCCGCCCAGGCCTTCGCCGGGCGTTCGGGCGTCTGCCAGGACCACACCCACGCCTTTCTCGCCTGCGCTCGCAGCCTGGGCATCCCTTCGCGTTATGTGTCGGGCTATTTGTACAGCGAGAACAGCGAACACCTGGCCAGTCACGCCTGGGCGGAAGCCTGGCTCGATGACGCCTGGTACAGCTTCGACGTGACCAATGAATTGGCGCGGCCTGAGCGTCATTTGAAACTGGCGGTGGGCCTGGACTACCTGGATGCCTGCCCGGTGCGAGGCATGCGGCGTGGCGGTGGTTGCGAGCAGATGCATGCGAAGGTGTTTGTGTCACCGACACCGATGCCGATTATCTCAGTCCAACAGCAATAATCCGGAACACCACGAATCCCCTGTGGGAGATTCTATGTTGCAGGGCAACCCCGCAACCTCAGGCCGGGTGGTATTCGCTCTGATTTTTCATCAGGGCAAATGCCACCCGGCAGAGTTTCCGGGCAAGGGCCACCAAGGCCTGGGTTTTCGAGAAGCCTCTTGCCAAATACGACTCGTAAAACGGTTTCCATTTAGCTGAGCGACAGGCTGCCATTGCGGCGTTGTAAGCCAACCGGCGGACTTCCGGATCCCCTTTTTTTGTCAGGTGCCGGGGGCCGTTCTTCTTCCCGGAGTCATCGACCGTAAGGTCCATCCCTAGAAACGCGATGAACGCATCACTATTGGCAAAATCACCGCGCATAAAGGTCGTCGCCAACCCGGTTGCAGTCAGTTCGCCAACCCCTTCGATGGCTTTGCAGCGGTCGATATTCTCTTCAATACCCGCCTCTTTGCTGACCTTGCGCAGCAGTTTCTGAATGGCCTGATCCGCTTGCTTGAAGGCCTTTTGCTGGGCGCTCTGTACTTTCTTCAACAAGGGTTCATTGGCCCAGCTCAGCATCAGACCGGCATGGTTCTGGATCAGCGTTGCACGTCTGTGGAGCAGGCTTTTCAGCGAGGTGTAGGCCTTGGGTGGTGGGCTCCAGATCCGCAGTCCGTCTTGTTCGTTCGTCAAATAACGCGCCAGCAGACGGGCATCGCAGGGATCGTTCTTGGCTCGTTGGCCGATGCCGCGGCGATAGTTGCTCACCCGATAAGCATCCACGACATAGACCTGGTGCCCCATCGCATGGGCCAGCTCGACGGTGTCCAGGTGGTAGATGTTGGTGGCTTCAACGGCGATAGCGCTTTGGGCGGGCAATGTTTTAAGCCAGCGTTTGAGGGCTGTTCGATCGTTCTTGATGGTGTCAGTGGTTAGCCGGTCGGAGCGATAGACAACTATTTCGGTCTTGGCGATATCGACGCCAACCACCGTCTGCGAAGTAAGGATTGTCATGACGAATCCTCGGAGCTAGGGTTTAAGAGCTTGTCGGGGTCTACCGTTGCGCTGGCTTGCCTCTATCGTCGGTTTTACCGATGAATTCCTTATCGGCGCTTTGGGTAGAAGGGGCGGGATGAGAAGTCTCCCACGGTCTGTACTGGTCAGAATCGAGCTTTTAGTCCCGCCCACCCCTTCAAGTCTAAACATACAAGCGAGCTTGCTCCCACAGGGGGATGGTGTCAGGGTTTAACTTTTCGCCCAGCCATGTGCTTCAAATACCCCACCAACCCCTCCAGATCCCCGTCCGGCAACACCGTCGCCGAGAATCCGGGCATCTTCGCCTGTGGCCATTGGCGCAAGCTCTGCGGATCACGAATGTAGCGCTTGAGGAAATCCGCGCCGAAGTACTCGGTCGGGTTAAACGGAATATTCAGGTCCGGCCCAAACTGCGCATCCCCGGCGCCGTTCAATCGATGGCACGCCAGGCAATTCTTCTGAAACAGCGCAAAGCCCTTGTTCACCGGATCGTCAGCCTTCAACGCCGGATCGGGCAGCAGGGCAGGGAAGCGCTCGACCACCGGTGCCAAGCGCTTGATGCTCGCCACTTGAAAGGGCCATTGCTCGGGGCTGATGTCGCCCGCCTGCGGATCGGTCCAGACCAGATAGAATGGCCCGGCGCCGGATTTGCCTTCCGACAGCGGTGGCCACGGCTTGGCGGGTTCTTCAATCGCCAACCATGCGCGCGCACCCTGTGTATTGAGCAACGGCGCGGCTGACAGTTCTGCGGCGAAACCATCCAGGGCTACAGCCTGTAAGTGGTCTTCAGGTTTGATGCCCGTCAACAACGCAGCCAACGGAACAGCGCGATAGCTCATGTCCCGTTTGTAGGAAACGTCGTTGCTGATAGTGAGGGTCTGAACCTGAGGATGCTTAAGCAACTCCTCGGTTTGCCAGGTGCGACTGCTCGCGCCCAGCTCAAGGTTCAGTTGTGCGGCAGACAGAGCCGTGCTGAGCAGCAAGGCCCCGAAAAGAATGAGCGTTTTCAAGTGATCGCCGTCCATGTCGTGGAAGTGCCGTAAAGGTTGGCACACCCACGCTGGCCCGGGTAGCGAGCCAGTCACATTTTTAGAGGGCGATATAAAACCTGGCGCCGTATTTTTTATTGACCGACTAGCCGATCACCTTGGTCAGGTTCGGCAAAATCAACAACAGCGTAGTGGCGAAAAGAATGAGCCCGGCTTGACGTACTTTCGATTGTTTGAACATGGCTTGACCGCCTTTATTGTTATTTCCTGATGCCTGCCTGCATTTCTCCATGACGGCAGAGCGTTGCACTTCCTGTTTGACGAGCGCCTCGGCAAAACCCGACGACAACTTCGTACAAGTTCACCTTAGAGCCCGCGTCACGCTTGGTTTAGATCCATTTCGTATGGGCCTCACATAAATTGCTCTTAAAAAGGCATGAGGCCTAATGCCAGCTTCTTGGGCGCCCGTTTGCTAGACAGCTTGGTGTCCTGAATCGGTTAATCCGGTGGTTGCCTACCGTCCGTCTGAGCGTGACCGTCAACGTCTGTGAGCACTGCGGTCATTGAATCCAGGGCCGCTCGGCCTAAGAGTGGGGACTGCATTTACTCCCCGCTCAGGTTCGAGGACGTCATGACCCAAGCTTTGATTTTCGACGCGTTACGCACGCCCCGCGGCAAAGGCAAGGCCAATGGCGCCTTGCACAGCGTCAAACCGGTGAACCTGGTAGCCGGGCTGCTAACGGCGCTGCAACAGCGCACGTCCCTCGACACCAGTCAGGTCGACGATGTGGTACTGGGCTGCGTGACGCCCATCGGCGACCAGGGTTCCGACATCGCCAAAACCGCGACTCAGGTGGCGGATTGGGACGTCAGCGTGGCGGGTTTGCAGATCAACCGCTTTTGCGCCTCGGGGCTGGAGGCGGTGAACCTTGGGGCGATGAAGGTGCGTTCCGGCTTCGAAGACCTGGTGGTGGTCGGCGGCGTCGAGTCCATGTCCCGCGTGCCGATGGGCAGCGATGGCGGCGCCTGGGCGCTGGACCCGGAGACCAATTTTCACAACCATTTTGCCCCTCAAGGCGTGGGCGCTGACCTGATCGCCACGATCGAAGGCTTTAGCCGTCAGGACGTCGATGCCTATGCGCTGCACTCCCAGCAAAAGGCTGCGCGGGCAAGGGCCGACGGTTCGTTCAACAAATCGCTGGTGCCGGTGCAGGACCAGAACGGCATCATCCTGCTCGATCACGATGAATTCATCCGCGCCGAATCGACCATGGAGGGCTTGGGCAAGCTCAAGCCGAGCTTCGAGATGGTCGGGCAAATGGGCTTCGATGCCACCGCGCTTCGGGTCTTCAGCCATGTTGAGCGGATCAACCACGTGCACACGGCGGGTAACAGTTCCGGGATCGTCGATGGCGCGGCGCTGATGCTGATCGGCTCCGAAGCCAAGGGCCGGGCGCTGGGTTTGCAACCGCGGGCGCGAATCGTCGCCACCGCCGTCACCAGCACCGACCCGACCATCATGCTCACCGGTCCCGCGCCGGCCACCCGCAAGGCTCTGGCCAAGGCCGGTCTACGGGTTGAAGACATCGACTTGTTCGAGGTTAACGAAGCCTTCGCCTCGGTGGTGCTGAAATTCATCAAGGACATGGCGATCGACCCGGACAAGGTCAACGTCAACGGCGGCTCCATCGCCATGGGCCACCCGCTGGGTGCCACTGGCTGCGCGATCCTCGGCACGCTGCTCGACGAATTGGAAACCCGGCGCCTGCGTTATGGCCTCGCGACGCTGTGTGTCGGCGGCGGCATGGGCATTGCCACCATCATCGAACGCCTCTGAGCCCCGACCGACTTCAAGGAAATCCTTTCATGACCGAAGCCATCCGTTACGAAAAAGGTCAGGACCAGATCGTCGTCCTGACCATCGACATGCCGGGCCAGAGCGCCAACACCATGAACGCGGTCTACCGCGAAGCCATGGCCGCCTGTGTTGCCAGACTCGTTGCCGACAAAGACACCATCGCTGGCGTGATCATCACCTCGGCCAAGAAAACTTTTTTCGCCGGCGGCGACCTCAACGAACTGATCAAGGTCGGCAAGCCTGAAGCCAAAGCCTTCTATGACATGGTGCTGACGCTCAAAGGGCAGCTGCGAACCCTGGAAACCCTCGGCAAACCGGTGGTCGCCGCGATCAACGGCGCCGCGTTGGGCGGCGGTTGGGAAATCTGCCTGGCGTGTCATCACCGGATTGCGCTGGACGATTCTTCGGTGCAACTCGGCTTGCCGGAAGTGACCCTCGGCTTGTTGCCGGGGGGCGGCGGAGTGGTGCGCATGGTGCGGATGCTCGGTATTGAAAAAGCCTTGCCCTATCTGCTCGAAGGCAAGAAAGTCCGGCCGCAGCAGGCGTTGCGGGCAGGTTTGATTGATGAGTTGGCGGCGGATCGTGATGAACTGCTGGCTAAGGCTCGCGCCTGGATTATTGCCCATCCTTCAGCTGTGCAGCGCTGGGACGTGAAGGGTTACCAGATTCCCGGTGGTACGCCGTCGAACCCGAAAGTCGCGCAGATGCTGGCCATCGCGCCGTCGATCCTGCGCAGCAAAACCCAGGGCTGCCTGCCGGCGCCAGAGAAAATCCTCTGCGCCGCGGTGGAAGGCGCTCAGGTGGATTTCGACACCGCGCACTTGATCGAAACCCGTTACTTCACCGAATTGACCACCGGCCAGGTGTCGAAAAACCTGATTGGCACGTTCTGGTTCCAGCTCAACGAAATCAATGCCGGCAGCTCGCGGCCTCGGGGGTTTTCGCCCTACGTGACTCGTCGCGTGGGCGTGCTGGGCGCAGGCATGATGGGCGCCGGAATCGCCTTTGTCAGCGCGTCGGCCGGCATCGACGTGGTGCTCAAGGACATCAACCTTGCGGCTGCACAGAAGGGCAAGGCTCATTCGGCGGCGCTGCTGGACAAGAAGGTTGCGCGTGGCCAATTGAGTGCCGATCAGCGCGATGCAACGCTGGCGCGAATTCACCCCACTGAAAGCGATGCCGACCTGGCCGGTTGTGATCTGATCATTGAAGCGGTGTTTGAAGATCGCGATTTGAAAGCCAAGGTCTCTTCGGCGGCGCAAAAAGTCGTTGGCCCGGATGCGGTGATTGCTTCCAACACGTCGACCTTGCCAATCAGCGGCCTCGCGACCGCCGTGCCGGATCAGAGCAAGTTCCTCGGCCTGCATTTCTTCAGCCCCGTGGAGAAAATGCCCTTGGTGGAAATCATCAAAGGCGCCCACACCAGCAACGAAACCCTCGCTCGCGGGTTCGATTTCGTCCTGCAAATCAAGAAAACGCCGATTGTGGTCAACGACAGTCGCGGTTTCTTCACCTCGCGGGTGTTCGGCACGTTCACCAACGAAGGCATCGCCATGCTGGGCGAAGGCGTGAGCGCGCCGATGATCGAGACCGAAGCGCGCAAGGCGGGCATGCCGATCGGACCTCTGGCGATCTCCGACGAAGTTTCCCTCAGCCTGATGAGCCATATCCGCCAGCAAACCGCCAAAGACCTGCAAGCAGAAGGGAAACCGCTGATTGAGCACCCGGCGTTCGCCGTGATTGACTTGCTACTCAACGAATACAAACGTCCGGGCAAGGCTGCGGGTGGTGGTTTCTACGATTATCCTGCCCGTGGGCAGAAGCATCTGTGGCCAGAGCTGCAACGCCGTTTTGAGAAGGCTGACGGGCAGATTTCGCCGAAGGACGTGCGTGATCGACTGCTGTTCGTGCAAGCCATCGAAACCGTGCGCTGTGTGGAGGAGGGGGTGTTGACCTCGACGGCGGATGCCAACGTCGGCTCGATCTTCGGCATCGGCTTCGCCGCCTGGACCGGCGGCGCGCTGCAGTTCATCAATCAGTACGGCGTGAAAGATTTCGTCGCCCGCGCCCAGTACCTGGCGGAGCAGTATGGCGAGCGATTCGCACCCCCTGCGCTATTGCTGGAAAAAGCTGCCAAAGAGGAGGCGTTCTAGGGGACGGGTAACGCATTCCGGGGCTTGCCTTGCCACTGTGTTTCAAGGCAGGCTCAGGGGTGTGCATTATTCCCATCACGTGTCAGGTATTTTTTATGTCGTTACGCATCTGCATTCTGGAAACCGACATCCTGCGTCCGGAACTGGTCGATCAATATCAGGGTTACGGGCAGATGTTCCAGCGTCTGTTTTCGCAGCAACCCATCGCTGCCGAGTTCACCGTGTACAACGTGATGCAGGGCGAGTATCCCGGCGATGAGCTGACGTTCGATGCCTACCTGGTCACCGGCAGCAAGGCCGATTCCTTCGGCACCGACCCGTGGATTGAAACCCTCAGGACTTATCTGCTGACCCGCTACGAGCGCGGTGACAAACTGCTGGGCGTGTGCTTCGGTCATCAACTGTTAGCGCTGCTGCTGGGTGGCAAGAGCGAACGTGCGACCCAAGGCTGGGGCGTCGGCACCCACAACTACAAACTCGCCGCCAAGGCACCATGGATGAGCCCGGTGAGGGAAGAGCTGACCTTGTTGATCAGCCATCAGGACCAGGTCACCGCGCTCCCGGAAAACGCCACGGTCATTGCTTCCAGCGATTTCTGCCCGTTCGCCGCGTACCACATCAACGATCAGGTGCTGTGCTTCCAGGGGCATCCGGAATTCATTCACGATTACTCGCGCGCGCTGTTGGACATTCGTCAGGAAGCGCTGGGCGAACAGATTTATTCGAAAGGTATGGCGAGCCTTGAGCGCGACCATCACGGCACTACCGTTGCGGAGTGGATGATGCGGTTTGTGGCGCACAAGCCTGAAGCTGGATCGGTTCAATGAGCTGACAACGAACCTGTGACGAGGGGGCTTGTCCCCTCGCTACAATAGCTTGTTAAAGCCAACCTGATTTTTTGAAGCTCGCCCACAAACCCACACAACCCACCGTAATAAACCCCACCACCCCGAAATACCCGTATTGCCACGTCAACTCCGGCATGTTCTCGAAGTTCATCCCGTAGATCCCGGCCACCGCCGTCGGGAACGCCAGAATCGCCGCCCACGCCGCAAACTTGCGCTGCACCACGCTTTGGCGTGATGCCTCCAGCAACACCCCGACCTCGATGGTCTGGCTCGCAATGTCTGCCAGGGTCGTCAGGTCTTCCATCTGTCGCGTGACATGAATCTGGACATCGCGAAAGTACGGCCGCATATTCTTGTCTATGAATGGAAAGCTCAGCTTCTGCAATTCCTCACCGATTTCTACCATCGGTGCCGCATACCGACGCAAGCGCAATACATCGCGGCGCAGGCTGTGGAGCTTCTGGATGTCATGTTCATTTAGATGCCCACACATTACGTTGCTCTCCAGCTCATCGATCTCGGCATGGATCGCTTCACCCACGGGCTGGTAGTTTTCAATCACGAAATCGAGGATGGCATAGAGTACGAAATCTTCCCCGTGCTCCAGCAACAACGGACGCGCCTCACAACGCTGTCGGACATAGGCGTAGGACGCTGAATGACCATTGCGTGCGGTAATGATGTAGCCGTTGCCGGCAAAGATGTGAGTCTCGATGAACTGCAGTTTGCCTTCATTCCGGATCGGCGAATACGTGACGATGAACAGTGCGTCGCCGAAGGTTTCCAGTTTCGGTCGACTGTGTTTTTCCAGGGCGTCTTCGATGGCCAGTTCGTGCAGGTTGAACTGGCGTTGTAGATTGAACAGCTCCTGAGCGTTCGGCTCTTCGAGGCCGATCCAGACAAAGTGGTCGGGCTTTGCCGCCCAGGCGGCGCCTTCGTCGAGGGTGATATTGGTGACTTTCTTACCAGCGCTGTAAACCGCAGCAGCAACAACTCTACCCATGATAGTAATTCACTTCTTATTGGCAGCTTTCTATAAGCAAAGATGGCAGTGGCAGGCAGTGTCCAGCTTAGCCTTGTCTGCTGCTTGAGAGTCAATGAAATCTACTGAGTTCGCAGGCAATAGCTCGCAGACGAAAGAAAACCCGCACAAGGCGGGTCTCTTTTACGCGGCTTGAAGTTGCCGATCCATTGAAGCGATGCACTCGCGCATCTGCTCGCGGCACTGGGCAATCAGCAGCGGCATGTCATCCAGGCTCAATCCAGCCGTAGGAATCGCCGGTAACGAGCGGATCAGAATCTTCCCACTGCGCCAACGGTTCAATCGCATGTGTTTAACGTAACTGCTGACACACACCGGAACAATCGGCACCCCGGCGGCAATGGCCATTTGAAAGGCGCCTTTCTTGAACGGCAGCAACTCTTCGCCCAGGTTGCGCGTGCCTTCCGGGAAGACCCAGATCGAAGTGTCTTCATTCTGTAGCGTGTGAGTAGTGGTGAGCATCGACTGGCGCGCTTTCTGCGCATTGCCGCGATCGATCAGCACATTGCCTGCCAGCCAGAACAACTGACCAAACAGCGGCACCCACTTCAGACTCTTCTTGCCGATACACACGGTGCGGCGGGGCACCACGTTGCCGAACACGAACAGATCGTAGTTGGACTGGTGGTTGGCGATGATCACGCAGCTGTCGGGTTTATCCATCAGCGGTCCGACGTCGGCCTTCACCCGCAGACGCAAAATGCACATCGCCGGCCATGCATAAAGACGCGCGCACAAACGGCTGTTGTCCGGATTGAACGGTCGGCACAGGCCGAGAATCACTCCGAGCACACCAGCCAGAATAAAGTGCAGGCCCATCAGTAACATACGAAACACAAACAGCATTTACAGGCCCCACCGGGACAAAAGGTGGCGCAGTGTACGGATGTGCACTGTTTTCGGCAATTGTCGCTATAGAGGTGGGAGATAGGCGATGTTTGAGCGCATGTTTCCGACTTGTGGGTCAGACGCGATCTAGAGCGGTTTTAGGCTTTTCAACGGAGTGCGTAAGAAAAAGCCCGACACGACGGTCGGGCTTTTCGGTGCGGCACGTTTGGCTTTAAACCAAAATCTCCTGATCCTGGATGATCGCGTTGTCCAGCGTCTCCAGCAGCGCCTTGCGCACTTTGAGCTTGGTGTTCTTGTGAGCGGTCATGTTGATCTTCTTCAACTGACGAGCCGCCGCCAGTGCCGCGCCTTGCAGCTCTTCAGCCGACACCACCACGTCGAGGAAACCGGCATCCACGGCGCTTTGCGGATTAAACATCTCGCCATTGATGACAGAGCGGTGGAACGCCGACTTGCGCAGACGATCACGGGCCAACTCAATACCGGCGTGGTGCATGGTCATGCCGATCTGCACTTCGTTCAGACCAATGCTGAACGGGCCGTCGACACCAATGCGGTAATCCACCGACAACAGCAGGAACGCGCCCTTGGCCACCGCATGCCCAGGGCATGCCACGATCACCGGGAACGGGTGCGCCAACAGACGACGGGCCAGCGTCGAACCGGCAGTCACCAGCGCCACGGCTTCTTTAGGACCGGAGGTCATCACCTTCAAGTCATAACCGCCCGACAGAATCCCGGGTGTACCGGTAATGATCACCACCGCACGATCAGTCACCGCCTGATCCAGCGCGGCGTTAAACGCAGCAATCACGTCTGGAGAGATGGCATTGACCTTGCCATTGCTCAAGGTCAGGGTCGCGATACCGTCTTCGAGATGGTAGGAAATCAACTCACTCATGACGCTATTCCTTTCAATAAAGTAGGGCAGACGTTACCCACCGCCGCAGGCCAGGTAAAGCGCCGTGACTGACCACCCAGTCACCCATTCCCCGCCCGGCAAGCGTCGCCCGCCGCACCAGCCGCGCATTCCCCTCTATATAGAGGAGGGCGCGAAGCCGGAGATTGGCGGGTTTGCCATGGATTGGAACCTGCTCGAACGACTAAAACGCTAAGCGCATGAAAATTCTGCAAAAAAAGTTTGCCATCGGAAAAGCTTTCGACTACATTAGCGCGCCTCGACAGACAGAACATGTTTGACGAGATACGGTGAAGTGTCCGAGTGGCTTAAGGAGCACGCCTGGAAAGTGTGTATACAAGAAATTGTATCGAGAGTTCGAATCTCTCCTTCACCGCCAAATTCGATGTAACCAAAACCCCTGATTTCGAGAGAAGTCAGGGGTTTTGTTGTTTCTGGCGTCTGGATTTTGTGGATGGCAATGTTATTGACCCAAGACCATCGGCGAAGGCGCTTCCGAAATTCATGTAGGACGGGGGATAGGCATGTGGGAAGTAATGATGGAAAGCCAGGTAGTTGGGCGCTTTCATAGTTTCAGCGCCTGACACGAGCCGTTTCGTGAGGGGTATTCGCTTTGCGCCTTTAGGGGACAAAATGAATCAACGGCAAGGCACATGACGCGGCCTGTTATCTGGAAGGACGAACGCACGTTATGCAGGAAGTTCACCATGGAACAGGCCGAACTGGAAAAGGTTCACGTGGAGATCGTCAAGCTGATGGCTGAGCAGCGCAAGCTGAACGCCGAGGCGGGGAAGATGACCCGTGAAGCTTTTTGGTATCCGGTGGCTGTAGCGACTGGGTTGATTGGCACGGTGGCCACTGTCACAACTGTGTTGGTCAAGCTGCTCTAGTACCTTGGCAGTAGCAGATGAACAAGGCGCTCCGCATCACGGCTGTGCAACGGGCGTGAGCTCTGTTAGACGACTTTGCAAGCACGGTCTTCGAGGGTGTCCCAGATTTTGTGTAAACGGGATTTCTGTTAAACCGACAACAGCCGCTTCCCGCCGCATTGCTATTTCCCTCTCCGCCGTGTTGATGAGTACCGTCTCCTTATTCGCCACTGCATCCACGACTAAGACTTTCCCCGATGCTGAAGCCAGCGACCCCGCAAAACTAGGCTGGATGGTCGGCTCGCCACCAAATGCAGATCGTACCGTGCGCTTCGAAGACGGCAGCTATTTCCAGTTCCCGGCGATGCGTTGGAGTGTCTCGAACTTCCGTCAACTGATGCCTACGATCAACATTTTACGGGGGCTCGGTGCACCGGTTTCATTGGTATCTGCGCTGCGCAAAGACATCGATACGATCAGCTTCGTCCCGCTTGGCGCGAAGGCTCCGATGACCTGGGATCAATCCCTCGCGGCCACCTACACCGACGGGATTGTGGTGATGCATCGCACGGTTTGGCGAGATGTTTCGTAATGACGGCCAGTTCAACGGTCAGCAAATCGTGCCCCAAGCGGTGGTCGACGACCATACGTCGCGGCGGTGACAAGCAGGCATTCGCCCTGGCGGGGTACTATTTGTTGAAGGGGTGGAGCTACTGTTCAATGTGGTGGGTGACCAACAAAGAAGGTGGAGCCTTCATGGCGCGCGGGGTCCATGGGCAACGCATCTATGTCGACCCGAAAGCCGAGATGGTGATTGTTCGCTACGCCTCCCATCCGGTCGCCAGTAACTCGGCTAACAATCCGGTTACCTTGCCGGCGTTTGATGCGTTGGCTCAACATCTGTCCAGGTTGCCTTGAGTAATTATCCCCGGACCCTGAAGAAGGAAATTTAATGATCACCACCACAACCCACACCATCGAAGGCCGACAAATCACCGCCTATCTGGACATTGTCAGCGCCGAGTCGGTGCAGGGTGTCAACGTTATCCGCGATATGTTCGCCGGGATGCGGGATTTTTTCGGTGGGCGCTCTCAGACATTGGAGCGGGCGTTGAAGGAAGCACGGATTCAGGCAACCGACGAGTTGAAGGAACGGGCGCGGGCACTTCAAGCTGATGCGGTGGTGGGGCTTGATTATGAGATCAGCATGCCGGCCGGGAAGGGCGGGATGGTGGTGGTGTTCGTGACCGGAACGGCGGTCAAGTTGAGGTGAATGTGTCACGAGGCCGTTCGTCGGGGATGCAATAATCTGAACTACAAGTCCAGTAATGACTGGCTAGTCTCAGAAGCGTTGAAGGTCGATATTTTTCAGGCAAATAGGGCTTGCCGGTGTCGACCCTTTTTTGAGAGGGGAAAGGTATGGCTGATTCGTATATCGAAGACGACGGATCTGAGTTTCCGATCAACAATTGCATGCAGTGTGGTCAAGCGGAGTATGTATCGGGCTTTGGAGAAGACCGGGACCAGGTCGCCAAAGTGAAATACAAGGTGCCCCGAACCGAAAAGGCGAATTTCTTGCCCAAGAGGATGCCGCCTTCCAGGAAGTAGCCGTCAACCGGACAGCCCCCGCCATTGAGCGGGGTTTTCATTTTCACAAGTTCGGCTGTTGAGATTTGGACTACAGATACACAACCCGCAGTTGGTGTTTTTTTTCACAAACTTTTCACACCTACCTACGTAGGCTCAACTCATCCGTTAGAAAGCAGTACCTGGCCCGTTCCCCCAGCGGGCTTTTTTTTGCCTGTCATAAAACCTTTTCTAAAAACGCTGTCCATCCGTCGCCTATTGCGACGTTGCACCCGTGCGTGTCTGGACTTTGTCTCCTCTAAAGCATTCAATCTCGCCCCTTTCGGTTACCCCTTTTTTTGAGGTTCTTGTCATGCGTTTAACACTGCCTGCTTTGGTTCTGGGGCTTTTGGTTGCTCAAGGTGCGATGGCCGCGGGTGATGGCACTGCCGCCATCGGTGGTGGTTTGGGTGGCGCGCTGGGTAATGTGGTCGGCCAGAGCATGGGCGGCAGCACCGGTGCAGCGATTGGTGCTGGTGTAGCGGGCGCGGCCGGCAGTGCCGTCGCAGCACGTAAAGGCAGCCGCACTAAGGCAGCCATTGGTGGTGGTGTCGGCGCGGCCGGCGGTTCGGTGATCGGCAATAGCTTGGGCGGCAAGACCGGTTCCACCATTGGCGCAGGCTTGGGCGGCGCATTGGGCGGCGGCGTGGGCAGCAACCTGGCCAAAGGTCACAAGCGTCACTGATCCTGATTGATCAGCTCAAAAAGCCCGGCTTGATGCCGCAATGCTGTTCACTTAAGGATTGTTGACTAATCCTCAGGCAGCCGGAAAATCCGGAATCTGATAAGGATTCCGGATTTTTTATGTCTGTTGCTCAGGATTTAAGCGCGGTTTTGGATTTTGCTAAGCAACCGCTCTCTCGCCTTGAGGTGTTCACCGATCATATTCCTCATGATTGGATCACCGCAGCGGCCGCTCTGGCGGATAAAGCCACGATCCGACGTCGGCGCTTGCCTTCGGACATAGTCCTTTGGCTGGTAGTCGGGATGGCACTTTTCAGAGGTGAGCCAATAGTCGAGGTCGCTCGCCGACTGAATATTTGTGCCGACGGTCTTGCTAATGAGGTGCTGTTAGCCAAAAGCGGGTTGTCGCAGGCGCGCCAGCGTCTGGGGAATCAGCCTGTCGCTTGGTTATTTCAACAGTGCGCCAATGTCTGGGGATACGAGCGCTACCCGCAAGATGACTGGCACGGTCTTCAAGTCTTTGCCGTCGACGGTGCCTTGTTTCGAACCCCGGAAACGTCGTCATTGCGGGACCATTTTGGCTCCGGCAATACCTCCTCCGATCGTCAAACCCCTTATCCGGTGCTGCGCCTTGTTGCGTTGATGAACGCCCGTTCTCATATCATCGCCAACGCGGCCATCAGCCCTTACCGCAAAGGGGAGATCCCGCTGGCCAAGGACTTCATCGAGAGCATACCCAACCACTCAGTGACCCTGCTGGACAAAGGGTTTTTCAGTGCGGACCTATTGTTGAGTATCCAAAGTACTGAAAAAAACCGGCATTGGATGATCCCGGAGCGTAAGGGTACTGTTCGCACGGAAATTGAACACTACGGCGATGGTGATTACCTAGTCCAGATGAAGGTCTCGCAGCAAGCGCGTAAAAAGAACCCACTGTTGCCTGAGTACTGGCAAGTACGGGCGGTCACCTACGAGGTCGCCGGGAAAGAAAAAACCGTCTTCACCTCCCTGCCAGCCTCGCACTTTAGCGCTGAGCAGGTCGCCACCCTTTATCACGAGCGATGGGAAATCGAACTGGGTTTCAGGGATATCAAAAGCTCAATGCAAGACAATGCCTTGACCCTTCGCAGCAAGACTGTAGACCTGGTGTATCAAGAATTATGGGGGCTGTTACTGGCTTATAACGTAGTGCGTCGAGAAGCCAGTCAGGCGGCTGTAGCTCATAAGCGGGCTCCCAGCGAGGTGAGTTTCAAGTTTGCCTGTCAGCACATCGCCAGCCATCTGGTGGTCATGGCCGGAGCGGTCTCGCCCTCACACACGCCAAGACGCCTGGACGAGCTTCGCGGCAGCATTGGTGTGCTCTTCATAGCAAAACGCCCCAGGCCTGCGAGGCCTAGGGCGGTGAAGATGTCAAAAACCCGGTATCCGGTTAACCGCAAGGCTGCTCCGCTTAAGTGAACAGCATTGGGCTTGATGCCGGGCTTTTTGTATCTGGATATTTCTTATTCGCGCTCTTCGAATTTACAGCTGTCCAACGATCAGCGCTGGCGTGATGAAAAAGCTAAACTCACGCCATCCGTAACGCGTTCTCTTACCCCCGATACGGAATTTAGAGGTTCATATCATGCGTTTGACATTGTCCACGTTGGTTCTGGGACTTTTGGTCGCTCAAGGTGCAATGGCCGCCGGTGACGGCACCGCTGCAGTTGGCGGTGGTATTGGCGGTGCGCTAGGTGACGTGGTCGGCCGGCAAATGGGCGGCAGCACGGGTGCCGCGATTGGCGCCGGTGTAGGCGGCGCGGCAGGTAGCGCGGTCGGCGCGAACAAAGGCAGTCGCACAGAAGCGGCTATTGGTGGTGGTCTGGGGTCGGCCGGTGGCTCGGTGATCGGCAATAGCCTGGGTGGTTCTACCGGTTCGACCATTGGTGCAGGTCTGGGCGGCGCAGCGGGTGGGGCGGTAGGCAACAACTTGGGTAACGATAGCGGCAGTTCGCACTCCGGTAGCGGCCACAAGCATAAGCATAAAAACAAGCACAAGAACAAACATCACTGATTCGACATCGAACTACACCAGAAACCCGGCCTAGCGCCGGGTTTTTCATTTCTGGTAGTAGGACTCTGGAACGTTTGGTCGTGGGCCGCCTCGAACTTCATACACCCCAGAATGTTGTGAGGCGTGCCATGACTCCTGAAACCGAAGGCAAGGAAGAAAAAGGCCCGAGCGGGCTTCCGTTTATTAACGATCCTGGTAACGAAGACCCAGGCTCCCTGATGGATGACGCAACGGTGCCGCTCAATGATTCCGATGATGCGGGCGACGTCGGAAATATCGAGTTCGAAGACGAGGAAGAGGATGAGGACGAAGATTGACCCTGCTGTGCGACGGGTTCGACCGATCGTCTCTCTGATCGAACGCAATGCAGGGCGCGATCCTCGAAACCTCAGGGCCTGCTTTTCAGGCCCCACGAGAGGTGCTTTATGAACGCTGATCCGAAAGTCTCCGACATCGACGATACCCCCGAATATCCGCTGCCTTCACCGACCGATTCCCTGAGTCGTGATCAACGTCCGCCTGATGACGACACCGCTGTAGAGCAGTTGCCGTCTGATGAAGTGAAGCGCGGAGATGTTGAAGCTCACCCTGACGACCCGGACATTGCCGGTGACGACGGTTCAAACGAATCGAGCTGAATTTACGCTGTGGCTCTGCGCCGCTCGTCGATGGTGCGGCACCTTTGAAAAGCGATGGCTGCCAGAAATCAGGTACGCACCTTTTAAAGGAGATACACCATGATCAGGTCAAAATTGACGGCCCTGACGGTGATCGGCGTGTTGTCGGCCGGTTCAATGTCGGCGTTTGCTCAGTCCTCCGGCAGCGATGCACCTGTGGATAAGGGCGGGAGGCCACCGTACTCCGAAATGAATGCGGGCTCCTCGGACGGGAAGGCGTTGCCGCCTGGCACCATTGAGGGTGGGGATGGTGGTGATGCAAACGGGAGTAGCACCAGCCCGGAGAAGGGAAACGGGGCGATGAGTGGTGGAGGTTCGAGTGGGAGCGGTTCTGGGAGTGGGTCTGGAGGATCCGGTAGTTCCGGGATGAGTGGAAGCGGGAGCGGTGGGAGTTCTGGGTCTGCGGGAGGAGGCGCGGGTGGTGCTGGTGGGAGTACGAGAGGTTCGGGTGATTAAGTAACTCAATATTTGCAACTGAATGCCCAGTAAACTGCTGGGCATTTTTGGCTCACCCTAATCCGTTGAAGCTTGAGATTTCGCTAATAGCGATTTGAGCTCAGGTTCAACCTCTTCGTGTGGGGTTGAGTTTATGATCTCAATTATCGCAGACGCATATTTGCTTTCTATTGCGACCTCGGCCCAGTCCAATTCGTAAATTGCGATTGTGCGGGCGTCAATATATGAAGAATCCATGAGGACAAGTTTCATTATTTCAATCGCTTCTGGTGAGCGGTTTTCTCCTAAGGAAACGATACAACGCTGCTGCCAGTATTCAGCTTTGCTTAACACTGTTGCTGCAAGTTTTATCCAATCCTCGGCTGCAAAATCACACAACACCACTTTGGCCACAAGCTCGCTGGAATAGGCAGTCCAGTTGGAGTTTTCTGAATCACCCATCCAAGTCTCAAACTTTTGAAAAATGTCATTCTTATCTTCTGGCCTCACGGCTTACCTCCCGTTGGATAGGATGAGGTGATCTGATCGTTTTCTTTAATCACTTGCCATTCGACGCCATCAATGACTTTTGTGTGTTGGGTGATTTTCATTCCAGCCTCATCGCGAATGATTGCACCTGGCGCACGTGCCACCTCATCTGTAGCTCTTAGGATCTTTTCGTCACTCCAGTTCTCCGGCGCAAACGTATGTCGATTAGGTGATTTAGCGGCCGACCAGCCTACTGTTCCATCTTTACGCTCCAGAATCATCTTGAAATTTTTTGCGCTGATGGTGCCATCTCTATTCGTCTGAAGTACGTCCACTTGATACTCCGGGGAGTTAAGTACTTTTGCGGAGTGCCCACCAATAGGGCTGTTATGCCTAGGGCTCCGAATCCCGTACAGAATCTTTTTCTGCATTGCGGCTGAGATGGTTCCTGAATAGGGGAGGTCAGGCTCTCCATCATTTATTTTAGTGTTGCCTGTCTCATCCGGAGGTAGGCAATTTCCTGTTCCCGCCTGTGGGCAATTCTCACTCAACCCCAGCGGATCAACCCACCCCGTCGGGTTCCGCGTGTACCGATACCCGTTAATCCCACCCGCCAACCTACTCGGATCCGGCGTCAAATACCGTCCAACATCCGGATTGTAGTAGCGATGCCGGTTGTAATGCAGGCCGGTCTCCGCATCGAAATACTGCCCCTGAAACCTCAACGGCTGATCAAGCACCTGATGAGTGTCGCGGTTGAGGCGAGTCAGGCGGCCATAGGCTGTGTATCGGGCGGCCCAGATGATGTCGCCGCTGTAATCGGTGAGTTCTTGCGGTGTGCCGAGGTGGTCGAGTTGGTAGTAGAACGGGCAGGCCTGATGTGGGCCTTTGCCGTCGAGCATGGCCAGCGGGCGGAAGCTGCCCGGTTCGTAGACGTAGCTGCGGTAATGCTCGCCGCAGCTTTCGGCGACGAGGTGGTCGCCCTGCCAGAAGAACTCGGTGGTTTTGCCGTCGACGGTTTTGCTGATGCGGCGGCCGAAGGCGTCGTAGCGGTAGGTCGCATGGCTGCCGTTGGGCAGGGTGGCGCCGATCAGCCGATGTTGGCAGTCGTAGCGGTACTCGGTGACGAGATTTTGCCCGGTGCCGCGGCGCTCGCGGATCAGGTTGCCAAAGGCGTCGTAGTCGTAATGGCGGTCGCCTTGCATCAGCAGACGATTGCCTTTGACGATCGCGGCGCCGGGGCGGTCCTGCATCAGCAGGTTGCCCGCCGGGTCGTGGGCGAAGGTTTCCGGTGGGTCGTCGCGAGTGTGGCGGACGCGGGTCAGGCGGTTGAGCGGGTCGTATTGGTAGTTGCGTTGGCCGTGACGGGTGTCGGCGATGCTGTCGAGATTGCCGTTGGCGCTGTAGGCATAGTCGCGGCGATACAGCGGTTGGAGGTGTTGGCTGACAGCGTGGGCTTTCAAACGGCCCTGATCGTCATACTGATAATCGCTGAGCAACAGGCCTTGTTGGCGGTTTAGTTCGCGCCCGGCGAAGAAGGTATGCGACGTCAGTCGGGTGCCGTTGAGGTCGATGGCCGTCAGCGCGCCGCCTTTGGCGTGGTGGTAGTGGAGTTTGCTGTTGTCCGGCAGGCGCAGGCGATTCAGCTGACCGCAGGCGTCGTAGCCATAATGCAAGGTGCCCCAACCTTGGTGTTCGCTGATCAGCCGGTCTTGCTGGTCGTATTCGAACTCCAGCGGGTGATCGTGGCCGTCGTCGACGCTGACCAGTCGGCCGAGGCTGTCGTAGCGGTATTCAACTTTGATACCGTCGGGCAGGGTTTTGACCAGCAGGCGTCCGGCCGAATCCCGCTGATAAGCCGTCACCAGCTGCGAACCGTCCTCGCCGAACTCGGTTTTCTCCAGCAGATGGCCGTTGAGGTCGTACGCGTACGCCGTGCGTTGGCCGTCGAATCCGGTTTCCTGTCGGATCAAGCCATTGGGCGTGTAGTCCAGCAGATATTTTTCGCCGGACTCGTTTTCGATTTCCGTGAGCAACAGCTGGGCGTTGTCGTAGCGGTACTTCAGTTGGGTGCCGTCGGCATTGATGCGGCGGCTGACCAGGTGCAGGTCGTCGATGTATTCGTAGCGGGTGACGCGGCCCAGTTCATCGCGTTCGGCGGTGATTTTTCCGTAGGCGTTGTAGCTGAAGGCGCGGCTCGCGCCTGTAGGAAGCGTCGTCTGGATCAGTCGTCCAACGGCATCCCATTGGTAGTGGGTAACGGCGCCGTGTTCATCCTGTCGGGTAATCTGCCGCCCCAACGCATCGTAAGAAAACCGCCGCACACCACCGTCCGGCAGCGTTTCTTCAACCAACTGCCCCAAGCCATTCCAAACGAACACATGCCGACTGTTGTCCGGGTAACGGATCGACAGCAGCTGCCCTTTTTCGTCGTAGTGAAAGTGACTGACATGGCCGTCAGGGTCGGTCGCTTCGGTGACGTCACCGTGCGCATTACGCTGATATTTCCACACCGCTTTACCGCGGTACCGCGCATGCAGGAAACCGTTGCGGTACTCGTAGGTCGTCGGCTCGTCTTCCGGCGGAATCAGCGCGATAAGCCGTCCGACTTCGTCATAACGGTATTCGGTGACGGCGCCGAGCGGATTCTGCTCAGCAAGCAACCGACCTTGATCGTCGTAGGCCTTGAGGTGTTCGCCGCCGTCCAGCTCGACCTTGCGCACCAGCCGCGCGCGGTCGTCGTGCTCGTAAATCTCTTCGCTACCGTCGGCGTTTTTAACCCGCACACTGCCGTTGTCGTCCCAGACATAACGCGTGTCCATCTGCGAAAAAGTCGCCCAATGCCGCACGCACCGGGCCGCCTTCCCGGCACGCTCCCACTCCCAGTAGAAACTCGCCCCACCGGCCAACTGCCGCTGCAGAATCACCTGCTGATCGTCGTAGTCGTAGCGTTCGCTTTCGCCGGCGGCATTGGTCGCTTCGATCAAGCGATGACGAGCGTCATAGCGGTAGGCAACCCGTGTTTGCTCGGTACGCCAGGCGTCTTCCAGGGTGTCGGCCGGATGAAAACGCTGATACTCGACGGCGACGATGTGCCGGCGCTCATAGCGCAACAGAAGGGAGCGCCCTGCGCCGTTATCGAGGCGCTTGATCCTGTCAGAAGAGTCCCGCTGCACCGTCAGCCGATTGCCGTAGGCATCGCTAATGGCCGTCAGACGCCCTGCACGAAAGTGGAAATAACGCGCTTTTTCGCCAGCTTGCGCGAGGATCAATTCTTCGGGTTCATCGCCGAGATAAATCGCCGCCCGCGACAGGCTATTGTGAATCGTCGGGCGCTCGATATTCGGTAGCGGAAAGGTCGTGCGGCGGTTTTCGTGGTCGATCCAGATGACGGTGTCGCCATCGATTTCCAGGTGATGCGCGAGGGAGTGACTCCAGCCGAATCCGAGCCCGCAATCGATCTCCACCGCACTGGTGCGATAGAGCCGGGTGAAGTCGAACGGCAAAATCCCGTCCAGCGAACCATCGGTTAGGGTGAGCAGTTCTTCGCCCGTGACCATCGATACCGGACAGCCATTGGTACAGGTCAACGGTCCGCAATCGGCGCTGTCACCGTTGGGGTTTTTCGCTTGATCCGGGGCATCGTTGCGATGTTCCTGCCTGCCAATCCTGGTCATGGCTTCAGACTTGTCGCGAGCAATGGCCAGCGGATTCTTCACCAACAAAACCGGCGCAATCCCCGCGGTGATTTGCAACGACACGGCGGGCGCAGGTTTGATCGGTGCATTCCGGGCATTGACCATCAGCGGTTTGAGCGCGCCAGCGTGGGCTGTCAGGTCGGACTTGGCGGTGAGCTCAGCCAATCGCAAACTGGCGGCCGCCAGCCATTGCCGGGTCTGCGGGGACTTGATCCCGGACAGCACCTTCTCACTCAGGCGCAACTCCAGTCCCGCAGGACCGGTAAGGCACACGAGCAGGAAACTGATTAATATCTCCGTACGAATTTCCGCCACGACTTCGGCGATGTACTGCGGCGGCAGCATCCTCAGCCAACTGGTGAACGCCGCGAGATGAATGAACATCAACGGCTCGTCGCTCAGCATCAGCAACACCTTGGCGATGGACTCCGCCGAAGCGTTCAGCAGCGTTTCAAGCTCGGATCGGGTCAGGTATTCGAGGAGTTTTTCGCTGTTGGCTTGCAGGTCCGCGATCAGGGCGTAAATCTGTTTCACGTCATCCCACAAACCGTTCAGCGAGTTCTCGAAGCCGCGCCAATCGGCTTGTTGCAGCATGCCGTAGCGCTTGATGAAACCGACCTGGGAGAACCCGGCCCACGCTGGTTCGAACTCGGTCGTCCATTCGTTGCGCAACCAGCGTTCCAGCTCGCCGATGACGCCCTGATAGGAGGCGTAAAGTGCTTTGACGTGATCAGCGGATACATCGGGAAAGAAGGTGATGCGATAACGCTGGCCGCGCTGGCAATCGCGGATTTCCAGGATGCCGCTGGGGCCGATCTCGTCGTAGATCGGCTCGCCGAACGTCTGTTCACCCGCCACATCGGAAAGCAAAGGTTCAAGCATCACCGGCGTATTGCCGATCGGCACGAAACGCGCTGCCTCAAACATATGCACCAGGGTCAACGGACCGCTGGCCTGGCACGCGGCGACAGTCGCACTGACAGGCGTGGTCGAATTCTTCGGCGCGCTTAGACGGACTTCATTGCCGACCTTGAATACTTGCTCGACATCCAGGGCCTTGCCGGTCCAGAAATTTTCAGCCCAGGCATCGTAGTCATTGAGGCAGAGCCGAAAGTCATCGAGCAGCGCTTCGACATCCGGGTGCTCAGGGTCCATGGCGGCGACCACCAGCAGCCCGATGGTATTGTTCAAGGCCAGGAGGTTGTCAGGTATGAACATTCGCAGTCCCTCGCGCGGATCAATTCAGAGCGCGAGACTTTGCGGGGGATCGGCGGGGAAAGAAGTCGGGAAAGTAAGTGTTTGGTGTAGGGGAAATCGCTAAATGACGGAGAGCACTTCGGCGCAGGTTTTAGTACCACTCAGGCATTGCCCGTTGCCCTATGCCAGTCGCGGTCGCTATGCTGCTGAATCCTTTAATCGATCGCGGACCCGGCCGTACCTGAGCCGCCTCTGGGATGTCATAGAAAACGGATCAGATGCGATGAATGCACCGCTGAATGAATTCGGCCCGATCAAGGCCGTGATTTTCGATATGGACGGCTTGTTGCTGGACACCGAGGGCATTTACACCGAGGTCACGTCCATGATTGCCGCGCGTTACGGTCGGGTCTTCGATTGGAGCGTCAAACAGCACATCATCGGCCGTGGCGCGGGTGATCTGGCGCGTTATGTGGTCGAGGCGCTGGACCTGCCGATCACCGCCGAAGAGTTCCTGGTGATCCGCGAACCGCTGATGCGTGAGCGTTTTCCTACAGCGCTGGCGATGCCTGGCGCGCAGGAGCTGGTTCGGCATTTGAAGGCCAACAACATTCCGATCGCGGTGGGCACCAGTTCGTCGCGTCAGTCGTTCGGCCAGAAAACCACGTTGCACCGCGACTGGTTCGCGCTGTTCGATTTCATCGTGACGGCCGATGATCCTGAAGTCGGCGCGGCCAAACCGGCACCGGACATCTTCCTCACGGCGGCGCGGCGCCTGGGTGTAGCGCCTGAAGATTGCCTGGTGTTCGAGGATTCACCGTTCGGTGTCACGGCGGCGAAAGCGGCGGGGATGACCGCGATTGCGATCCCGGATGCGGCGATGGCTGACGAAAAATACGCACACGCCGATGGCATTCTTCGTACGCTGAAAGCGTTCAATCCGAGCGCTTGCGGTTTGCCAGCGCTCGAATGGGCTTAAAGCTGCGTACATGAAAACGCCGGCAACCTGGTCAGGGTTGCCAGCGTTTTTTTATGCGTGATTCAGAACATCAGGCGCCGAAACCACCGTCGATGGTCAGGCTGGCACCGGTGATGTAGCCGGCTTCGGGACCCACGAGGTAGGCGACGAAACTGGCGATTTCTTCCGCTTTGCCATAACGACCCACCGCCATCAATGGGATCAGGCTTTCGGCGAAGTCACCACTGGCGGGGTTCATGTCAGTGTCAACCGGGCCCGGCTGCACGTTGTTGATGGTGATGCCGCGCGGGCCGAGGTCACGCGCCAGGCCTTTGGTCAGGCCGACCAGCGCCGACTTGCTCATGGCGTAAGGGCCACCTCCGGCGAACGGCATGCGGTCGGCGTTGGTGCTGCCGATGTTGATGATGCGACCGCCTTCGGTCATGTGTTTGGCTGCGGCCTGGGTGGCGATGAATACGCTGCGCACGTTGATCGCGAGGGTCTGGTCGAAGTCTTCGAGTTTGAAATCTTCCAGCGGTGCAACGGCCAGCACGCCTGCGTTGTTGACCAGAATGTCCAGGCGGCCAAAGGCTTTTACGGTGGCGGTCACGGCGTTGCGGATGGCCTCGGCGTCGGCGCTGTCAGCCTTGATGGCGAGGGCTTTGCCGCCGTCACCGGTGATGCTGTTTTGCAATTCTTCGGCTTTGGCCGTGGAGCTGACGTAGGTGAAGGCCACTGTCGCGCCTTCAGCGGCCAGGCGTTTGACAATGGCGGCGCCGATACCGCGGGATCCGCCTTGAATCAAAGCCACTTTGCCGCTGAGGTTCTGAGTAGTCATATCGATCTCCAGAGTCCCGAGGCGAGATGTCTCGGTTGATGGAGCCTAGTATCGATTCAGGATTACCGGCTGTGTAGACGGTAATTGCGATAGTCTGTGTAAACCAGAAGTTTATAGTGGTGCTTATGGAAACCTTCAGCAGTATCGAATGCTTCGTGCGCAGTGCCGAGGTCGGCAGCTTCGCCGAAGCCGCGCGCCGCCTGAGTCTGACCCCGGCGGCGGTGGGTAAGAGCGTCGCCAAACTTGAGGCGCGACTGGGTGTGCGGCTGTTTCAGCGCAGCACTCGCAGCCTGACGCTCACTGAAGCGGGTCATCGGTTTCTCGGTGAAGTGAGTTCCAGTCTTCACACGATCCAGAATGCCGTGGCCAATCTGGCCAGCGCCGAGGGGCTACCTGCGGGGACGTTGAAGGTCAGCATGGGTACCGTGTTCGGGCGTTTGTACATCGTGCCGTTGCTCGGGGAGTTTCTGCGACGCTTTCCGGCGATCAACCCGGACTGGCATTTCGATAATCGTCAGGTCGATCTGATTGCTCAGGGGTTCGATGCGGCGATTGGTGGGGGATTCGAGCTGCCGCAGGGGGTGGTGGCGCGTAAGCTGACGCCGGCGCATCGGGTGTTGGTAGCATCAGCCGACTATCTTGCAGGGCGTGAGGTGATTGCCGAGCCCGATGATCTGAAGCATCACGATGGCATCCTGATTCGATCGCCGCAGACCGGTCGTGTGCGTTCCTGGCAATTGACCAGTCGCACCCAGCAACACAGCCCGCTGACGCTCAAGGCGCGGATGACCATGAGTGATTCGGAGGCGGCCTGCGCCACGGCCGCCCAAGGGTTGGGCATTGCGCTGGTGAGCATGCCGTTTGCCGTGGGCTACCTGGAGGCCGGGACCTTGCAGCGGGTGCTGCCGGACTGGTATGTCGACGATGGCAACATTTCGATTTATTACGCGGAGCACAAACTGCTGCCCGGCAAGACCCGGGCGTTTGTGGATTTCGTCATTGAGCAGTTTGCGGAGCAGGGGTTGGGGCAGCGGTTCAGTGCACTATGAGCCGGCTTCAAAACCGAGGCGCGGCCATCGCGAGCAAGCTCGGCTCCCACAGCGGATTTGTGAACGCCGCAGATCCAATGTGGGAGCCGAGCTTGCTCGCGATGAACGATGACGCGGTCTACCTGCCAAACCGCCCAGGCCAGCCAATAATTTTCTTCGGCCGCGGCGTCGCATAAGTCCGCACTTTCGACGTCGACAATCCCAATCGCACCAACGACTCGGCAATCGTCACCGCCGCCGTCACACCATCCACCACCGGCACGCCAGTGCGCTGACGAATCTGTTCATCCAGCCCGGCCATGCCGCCGCAGCCCAGGCAAATCACCTCGGCCTTGTCTTCAAGCACGGCCAATTCCGCCTGACGAATAATTGCCTCCAGCGCACGCTCGGGATCGGATTCCAGTTCCAGCACCGCCAAACCACTGGCCCGCACCGACGCGCAACGGTCCCAGAGTCCGGACAGTTTGAGGCGATCCACGATCAATGGGACGGTGCGGTCCAGCGTGGTGACCACCGAGTAGGCATGGCCGAGGAACATGGCGGTACTGGCCGCCGCATCGGTGATGTCCACCACCGGCACGTTGAGCAACTCCTGCAAACCCTCGCGGCCGTGCTCGCCGTAACCGGCCTGGATCACGGCATCGAAGGGTTGGTCGTAGGACATCACCCGGTCCATCACCGCGATAGCAGCCAGATAACTTTCGAAATTGCCTTCGATGGAGTCAGCACCGAAGTAGGGCGTCAGGCCGATGATTTCTGTGCCGGGCGCGGCCACGGACTGAGCCGAGCGTGCGATGGCCTGGGTAATGGACTCGGTGGTGTTGACGTTGACCACGAGAATTCGCATGGGAAGTCCTTATAACAGGTGGTTCTGCGGCCCCAAGGTGCCGGGCCGCCAAGGGGTTAATGACTGACGTTATCGACGGCGATGGCTTCGCCGCTGACGTCTGCGTAATGGGGCTGCCGTTTGGCGATGATCAGGTAGAGCATCCCGGCAATCCCGGCCCCAATCAGCCAGGAGAAGGGCGATACGCTGTCGAAGCCCGGGACCAGCGCCAGGACGATGGCGATCAGCGCGGCAGGAATGAACGCCGCGACGGCGCGTAAATTGACTCCGCGGCTGTAGTAATAAGCGCCGTTGGGGTCTTCGCTGTACAACTGCGGCACGTTGACCTGACCTTTTCGTACGAGCCAGTAGTCGACCATGATCACCCCGTACAACGGGCCGAGCAGGGCGCCAAGGCCGGACAGGAAATACACGATCACCAGCGGGCTGTTGTAGAGGTTCCACGGCAGGATCAGCACCGCGATGGTCGCGCTGATCAGCCCGGCGCGGCGGAACGTCAGGTATTTGGGCGCCAGATTGCTCAGCACGAAGGCCGGAGCGACGAAGTTGGCCATGATGTTCACCGCCACGGTGACGATCAGGAACGCCAGGCAGCCGAGCACCAGAAAGAAGGTGTTGGGGATCGAGGCAATAATTTCCGTCGGGCTTTCGATGATCCGTCCATTGATCTGAAATTGCGCGCCGCAGAGCAGGACTGTGATGCAGGCGAACACCAGAATATTTACCGGCAGGCCCCAGAAATTGCCGACCTTGATGGTCTTGCGGCACGGTGACGAGCGAGCGAAGTCGCAGAAGTTGAGGATCAGCGTGCCGTAGATCGACAGCCACAACGCACCACCGGCAAAGATGTTGCGCCACATCTCGCCGCCGGTCAGCGGTTCGCGGATCGACCAGGCGATGGTCGCGTTGGCCTGAAAGTACATCCACCCGGCAAGAGCGGCGACGGTCAGCAGAATCACTGGCCCGGCGAACGCTTCGTAGCGCCGCACCATTTCCATGCCATAGGCGAGAATCGCCAGTTGCACGAACCAGATCGCCACGAAGCACACCCAGCCCAGGCTTGATAGGCCGAGGATTGAGTTGTGGTCGTAGTCAGCGAAACCTGGATGAACCGCTGTCAGCAGTACCCGAAAGACCACCGAGGCCAGGTACGTCTGAATTCCGAACCAGGCGATGGCGATAACGGCACGAATCAACGCAGGAATCTGCGCCCCGTGAATGCCGAAACTGATCCGGCTGATGACAGGAAACGGCACGCCGGTTTTTTGCCCCATGTAACCCGAGAGGTTCATGAAGCAATACACCAACGCCGCGCCGATCCCCAGGGACAGCAGGATTTGCCAGCCGCCCAGTCCGAGCGCATACAGCCCGATGGCGAATGAGTAATTGGCGATGTTATGAACGTCGTTGGTCCACAGGGCGAAAATGCTGTAGCGGCCCCAACGTCGACCTTCGGCTTTGGTCGGCGCCAGGTCCTTGTTGTGCAGGCGGGGGCTGAGTACGACGGGTTCTTGAAACGTTTGGTCGTGAGGGGTTGAAGTGGGTGGGAAGGGGGGCAGATCCAGCGCGATGTTGTTGTTGGAGAGGCTAGTACGCATTCCGGCAGGCTCCGAGCTTGGCGTCGCGATGACTGTGCATGAGCGTTGGCTCGACAAATCTTCGTCGCGGGCAGTCAGCATCATTGGTTACGGGGCATCTGCAGCCTGTACGGGATAGGGCGCTTCAGGCTTGCGGATCTAAAATGTGTGTATGTTTTGATGTGATTGTATACAAAACATGTATGCACTTAAGCCAGATCCATGCCAGTCAGCGATCTATGAATTTCACCGTTAATTTCGTTTTGTTATCTGTTTGCGATAAGTATCTGAAATAAAGGCGATAAAAATTGACTGTTTGAACAGGTATTTATTTTTCAGTGGGATGTGTACGAAAGGTCGACTGAGGAAGTCTGAAGAGGGGCGTGTAACTTTTTGGGGCGCTGAAATGAAAAGTGCACACACAAATGGCACCTATGGTGACATTCGTGTGTACACATTTATTGAGGCGGTTTTCAAGCCTTGGATTTGCTGATGATGTTGCCCGCATGCAGACCGCATTCCTTCTGCGTCGCTTCTTCCCACCACCAACGACCTTCGCGCTCGTGCTGGTTCGGCAACACCGGACGGGTGCAGGGCTCGCAGCCGATGCTGATGAACCCGCGTTCGTGCAGGCTGTTGTACGGCAGCTCCAGCATACGGATGTAACCCCAGATCTCTTCACTGGTCATTTGCGCCAGTGGGTTGAATTTGTACAGGGTGCGTTCTGGAGTAGAGAACGCGGTATCAATTTCCAGCACCGCGACGGCGCTGCGAGTTCCAGGGCTCTGATCACGACGCTGCCCGGTGGCCCAGGCCGTCACTCCCGAGAGCTTGCGACGTAGCGGCTCGATCTTGCGGATGCCGCAGCATTCGCCATGGCCGTCCTTGTAGAAACTGAACAGGCCTTTTTCCTTCACGAAAGGTTCGAGCTTGGTGTAGTCCGGCGACACCAGTTCGATGTCGATCTTGTAGTGCTCGCGCACCTGATCGATGAAGCGGTAGGTCTCGGGGTGCAAGCGGCCGGTGTCGAGGCTGAACACTTTGACGTTCTTGTTCAGCTTCCAGGCCATGTCCACCAGCACCACGTCTTCGGCGCCGCTGAAAGATATCCACAGGTCATCGCCAAACTCAGCGAACGCGAGTTTCAGGATGTCCTGTGCGGATTTGTTGGCATAGGTCGTGGCGAGTTCCACGACGTCGAACGTTGGGCTCATCAGGGCGGCTTCCTACAGGTCGGTGGCGCTGGGCGCTCTATATGGGGCTGATGGTAACAAAATCCTGCTGCTGCTGGCGCGCCCTCTGCGTTGCACCCGCCAGCCTGAGTCGCTAGAGTTCGGCAGTCCTTTTGCTCGCTCGACTCAATAATCAATACAAATGGGAGTGTCTTGTGGAAATTGCCTGTCTGGATCTTGAAGGTGTACTGGTCCCGGAAATCTGGATCGCCTTCGCCGAAAAAACCGGGATTGAATCCCTCAGGGCTACCACCCGGGACATCCCCGACTACGACGTGCTGATGAAGCAGCGCCTGCGGATCCTCGACGAGCACGGCTTGAAACTCGCTGATATTCAGGAAGTGATCGCCACGCTCAAGCCACTGGATGGCGCCATCGAGTTCGTCAACTGGCTGCGTGAGCGCTTTCAGGTGGTGATTCTGTCGGACACGTTCTACGAGTTCTCCCAGCCGTTGATGCGTCAACTGGGCTTTCCGACATTGCTCTGCCATCGCCTGATTACTGACGATTCCGGTCGGGTGACGAGCTATCAATTGCGTCAGAAAGATCCCAAGCGCCAGTCGGTTTTGGCCTTCAAGAGCCTTTACTACCGGGTGATCGCGGCGGGGGATTCCTACAACGACACTACGATGCTGGGTGAGGCGGATGTGGGGATTCTGTTTCATGCGCCGGACAATGTGATTCGCGAGTTTCCGCAGTTCCCGGCGGTGCACAGCTTTGAAGCGCTGAAGCAGGAGTTCATCAAGGCTTCGAATCGGGCGTTGAGTTTGTAGTTGTTTTCAAGGACGCCTTCGCGGGCAAGCCTCGTTCCTACAGGTGATCACCGGTCACAGTAGGAGCGAGGCTTGCCCGCGAAGCTTTTAAAGGTTTTTCAGGGTGTCGAGCAATACCTTCACCTTGGTTATCGACTCCTGATACTCAGCCTGCCACTCAGAATCCGCGACGATTCCGCCACCGCCCCAGCAACACACCTGCCCATCCTTGACCAGCAAACTGCGAATCGCGATCGAGCTGTCCATCTCGCCGCGCACGTCCAGATAGAGCAAAGATCCGCAGTACAACCCACGACGCGTCGGCTCCAGTTCGTCGATGATCTGCATCGCGCGAATTTTCGGTGCACCGGTAATCGAGCCGCCAGGGAAGCTGCCGGCGATCAGGTCCAGCGCATCCCGGTCATCCGCCAGCTCTCCGGTGACGCTGCTCACCAGGTGATGCACGTTCGGGTAGCTTTCCAGGATGAACAACTCCGGGACCCGCACCGAACCGATACGGCAAGTCCGGCCGAGGTCATTGCGCAGCAGGTCGACGATCATCAGGTTTTCTGCGCGGTCCTTGGGGCTGGCCAGCAGTTCAGCGGCGTTTGCCGCATCTTCGGCAGCGGTCAGTCCGCGAGGGCGGGTGCCTTTGATCGGGCGGGTTTCCACATGGCGTTCGCTGACTTTGACGAAGCGTTCTGGCGACAGACTCAGTACCGCACCGCCGTCAGGCAAGCTCTGAAAACCGGAAAATGGCGTCGGGCACGCCGCCCGCAGCGCGCAATACGCGGCCCAAGGATCACCCTGGCACTGCGCGCGGAAACGCTGGGCGAAGTTGACCTGGTAACAGTCGCCGGCCTGGATGTATTGCTGAATGCGTTCGAGCGCGTGGCGATACTCGTCAGCGCTAAGGTCGGCCTTCATCGGGGCTTTCAACTTGAAAGGCTCGACTGCTTCAGCCGTAGGCTTACTGAATAGCGTGATCAGACGCTGACGTTCGCTGTCGATCAGCGACGGGTGGAAGACCAACTGACTTGTACTCAGTTGGTGATCGCTGATCAGCGCCCAGTCATACAGCCCAAAGCGTGCATCGGGCAGTTGCAGATCGTCCTGCGCCTGACTCGGCAGGTTTTCCAGATGCCGACCGAAGTCGTAGCTCAGGTAACCGATGAGGCCGCCAGCGAAGGGCAAATCGTAAGGAGCAGCCGCTTCACCGAGTCGTGTCAGATTATCGCGAATGCGTTGCAGGAAATCGCTGCCACTTTCGTCAGGCAATACTGCTATTTGCTCCAGCGGCCAGGCACTGAGCAGGTCATAACGTCCACGCTCGGCACTCGGTCGGCCACTGTCGAGCAGCACGGCACCGGGGGCATGACGAATCGCCGCGAAATACTCGGCGGGGTTGGCGCGATAGGGGAGCGGGTGTACGGAACAGGTCAACATGGGCGGGGCAGATCAGCCAACGAGGCGAGGGTGGCGATTGTAGTCTCCTCGGGGAATTGCTCCTAGAGGGGATGTCGGGGATTGGCAGGTTGGTGGAGGTTCAGGATTTGTGTCGGATTCAAAAGCCACCCCTCACCCCAGCCCTCCCGAAACGTCGGACCGCCCCAGTGGGGAGAGGGGGAAAGGGAGCAGATTGGGGGCTTTTCAAAACCTGAGTTCGGCTCGGGCTTTCAGGTCGACGCAGCTCCAAGAACACCTCGGTCAGTCCCCTCTACCTCTGGGAGAGGGTTAGGGTGAGGGGCGATTTCAGCCCTCAACCGCAGGAATATGCCCAAACATTTCCTGAACAAACTCAACCCGCTCCTGCACCGTCTCAACAACCCCGCGAGCCTTCAACTCTTCAATTCGCGCCTCGACCGCATGGGTACGCAACGTCAGCCCACAATCATTAGCAATCTGAATATTCAACCCAGGCCGTGCGTTGAGCTCAAGAATCAGCGGCCCTTTCTCCTGGTCCAGCACCATGTCGACACCGATATAACCCAGCCCGCACAGCTCATAGCAGCCCGCGGCAAGTTTCATGAAACCGTCCCAGTAGGGCAGTTGCACGCCATCCACTGCGTTGGTGGTGTCCGGGTGTTTGGTGATGATGTTATTCAGCCAGGTGCCGCGCAGGGTCAGGCCGGTGGCCAAGTCGACACCGACACCGATGGCGCCCTGGTGCAGGTTGGCCTTGCCGCCGGACTGGCGGGTGGGCAGCCGCAGCATGGCCATCACCGGATAGCCCATCAGCACGATGATCCGAATGTCCGGCACGCCTTCATAGCTGATGCTCTTGAAGATCTGGTCCGGGGTCACGCGGTACTCGATCAGCGCCCGATCCCGGTGACCGCCCAAGGAGTAGAGGCCGGTCAGGATGCTGGAGATATGGTGCTCGATTTCCTCATGGCTGATGATCTTGCCGGACACCGTGCGATAGCGGCCCTCAAAACGGTCGGCAATCACAATGATGCCGTCACCGCCCGCGCCCTGGGCCGGTTTGATCACGAAGTCGTTGCGCCCGCCGATGATGTCGTTGAGGTTGTCGATTTCTTTTTCGGTGGAAATCACGCCATACAGTTCCGGCACATGAATGCCGGCGGCGATGGCGCGTTCCTTGGTGATGATCTTGTCATCGACGATCGGGTACAGACTGCGCTTGTTGTACTTGAGCACGTAGTCTGCGTTACGCCGATTGATCCCCATGATGCCCCGGGCTTCCAGGGCCTTCCAGGTCTTCCAGAAGCCGAACATCAGGCGTCAGCCTTCTTCAGGAAGGCCTTGAAACGCACCAGTTCGGTCAGGCGGTAGCCGCGATAACGCCCCATCGCCAGCATGAAGCCCACCAGGATCAACAGGATCGCCGGGAAGGTGAACACGAAGTAAACCAGTTCCGGAACGCTCATGATCAGGTGCGACAGCGACGCGGCGAACAGCGTACCGATCGCCACTTTCATGGCGTGGCCGGAGCCGCGTTCTTCCCAGGTAATCGACAGGCGTTCGATGGTCATGGTCAGAATCACCATCGGGAACAGCGCCACCGACAACCCGCGTTCCAGGCCGAGTTTATGGCTGAGCAGGCTGATCGCCGCGATCAGCACCACCACGAAAGTCAGCACCACCGACAGCCTCGGCAGCATTTGCAGCTTCAAGTGTTCAAGGTAGGAGCGCAGCGACAGGCCCAGCGCCGTGATGATGGTAAACAGCACGATACCGAAGCCGAGCTGGGTTTCCCTGAAGGCGAGGGCGATCAGCACGGGAGTAAAGGTGCCGAGGGTTTGAATGCCGATCAGGTTGCGCAGGATCAAAATCACCAGCACACCGATCGGGATCATCACCATGATCATGAACGTCTGCTGGGTTTGCAGCGGCAAACCGTACAGCGAGTATTCGAGAAAGTTGGCGTCGGTGTTTTCGTCGGTCAGCTTGGCCAGGCGGATCGCATTCATCTCGCTGTTGTTCAGGCTGAAGGTAACGTTGGCTTTCTTGCCACCATCGACAGTGATCAGGTTTTCGTCACCGGTCCACCACAGCAGGCGGTCGGTCGGCAGGCCCTGTTCACCGGTTTCCGGGTTGAAATACAGCCAGTCGGTGCCGTTGAAACTGCGCAGCCAGAGTTCCGGCATTTGCGGCTGGTCGGCCACCAGACGAATGGTGTGGACCTTTTCCACCGGCACGTGGGCGATGGACAGCACCAGCTCGACGATTTTCGCCTTGTGGCCCGCGGATGGATCGCCGCCCAGCAGCAGTTTAACGTTGTCGTCGTTGAGGTTATTAACCCGCTTGATGGCTTCGCCGATGAAGGTTTCGACGTCGGCCGAGTGTTGGCGAATCGGTGCGAGCAGGGCTTCGGCGGCGACTTTTTCCGCGCCTTCGACGGCGATGCTGTCGCGGAAGGTCGGGCCTTTGATCTTGGATTTTTCACCGGTGTAGCGCTTGGTCAGCACCAGGCGGTAATAAAGCGTTTGATTCCCCTTGGCCCGACGTGCCGACCAGGTGACTTTGCGGTTGCCGTCGGCACGGTTCACGGCCACGCCGTAGTTATTGGAAATGAAGCTCTCGTTGAGGCTGACGTAATCGCGGCTCAGCGGCGGCACGAACATCTGGATCTTGACCGGGTCCTTGGTACTGGCGACGAACTCGACTTTGGCGTCGATGTTCCACAAGTCGTCGGTGGCGTCTTCGGTCACGGGGATGCCGAGCACGAAGATCTGATAGGCCGTGACTGAAATACCCAGCACCACCAGGATGGCGATCAGGAATTTCAGGTGAAGGGTAAGAGAGCGCATTGGAATTACTCTGCGGTATGAGCGTCGGTGGCGCAGGCGGGTTTGCCAGCAGCGTATTTAAGACTGGGGTCGACCAGCGCATCGAAGCGTTTCAGTGCTTCGGAGCCGATCAGGAGCGGGTATTGGAAAGCGCTGCGGTCGGTCAAGTTCACTTCGATGCTGCGTAAAGCCGAACCCATGCAGATATTCAGCTCGATCACCGGACGGGCGGTGTACTTCTTGCCTTCTTCCGGGTCGTAGTCGCCGGCCCTGCGCTTGATCTTGCTGACGCGGGCCAGTGGCCGTTCGATCGGGTGCGAGTGCGCAGCGTCGATCGCCAGATAGAAGCGCACCCAGGATTCGCCATTGCGTTTGAAGCGTTTGATGTCTCGGGCACTCAGGGACGCGGTTTTCGCCCCGGTGTCGAGTTTGGCGGCGACTTCCAGGTCGATGCCGTCCAGGGAGGCGTACTCGTTGAGGCCGTAAACAGTCTTTTCCCCCGCCGCGGCGAAACCGGGCAGGCAAAGAAGATAAAGGAAGGTGGGGAAGGGCTTGAGTCTCATAAATCCTGGTGCGCAGCGGTCCGTACTTCGATTCAAGGCCCTGGCATTGCTGCGCAAGCTCCCTCGTATGCCTATCAACTGTTTATGACAAGCAGTGCAGATGTCACAAACAAATGCGGCCGGCATTCTAGCACGGTGGTTTTATGGCGCCAGCGCCGGGAGGCGGCTATAAACAGAGGGACTGCTTCGTTAAGGTGCAGTCGGTTATTAGACGATTGTCGACAATACCTATTTATCCTTTGACTAAAAGGTCTGTATTAGCTAGTTTTTGCGGCATCAGCTTTCAAGGTGTCGACAATATGCTGGATCAACTCGATCCCCCGGTCATTGCCCAAGACGATTCCGAGACACTTTCCGAGAACGTCTTCCGGCGCATTCAGGCGGCCATCGTCAAGGGTGAGATCGCCCCGGGCAGCAAGATCTCCGAGCCGGAACTGGCGCGCACCTATGGCATCAGCCGCGGGCCGCTGCGTGAGGCGATCCACCGTCTGGAAGGCCAGCGCCTGCTGGTTCGCGTGCCGCACGTCGGGGCGCGGGTGGTTTCGTTGAGCCATGCCGAGCTGCTGGAACTCTACGAAATCCGCGAATCCCTCGAAGGCATGGCCTGCCGTCTGGCGGCCGAGCGCATGACCCTCGAAGAAATCGACGAACTGCGCCGGGTCCTCGAAACCCACGAGCGCGATGCGGCGTTTCAGGCCGGTGTCGGCTACTACCAGCAGGAAGGCGATTTCGACTTCCACTACCGAATCATCCAGGGCAGCGGCAACCGCACCCTGACGCAGATGCTCTGCGGCGAGCTCTATCAACTGGTGCGCATGTACCGCATCCAGTTTTCCACCACGCCCAATCGCCCGCGTCAGGCCTTTGCCGAGCACCACCGAATTCTCGACGCCATCGCCGACCGTGACGGTGAGCTGGCCGAGTTGTTGATGCGCCGCCATATCGGCGCCTCCAAACGCAATATCGCTCGTCACTACCAGGACGGCGCAAACCAGACAGCCACTGAACGAGGTGAGTCATGAGTTCCAACAAGAGCACTCCAGGCCAGCGTTTCCGCGATGCGGTCGCCAGCGAACATCCGCTGCAAGTGGTCGGCGCGATCAACGCCAATCACGCGCTGCTGGCCAAGCGCGCCGGTTTCAAGGCTATTTATCTGTCGGGTGGCGGGGTGGCTGCCGGCTCCCTCGGCGTGCCGGACTTGGGTATCACCGGTCTGGACGATGTGCTGACTGACGTACGTCGCATCACTGACGTCTGCGACCTGCCGCTGCTGGTGGACGTGGACACCGGTTTCGGTTCTTCGGCGTTCAACGTCGCGCGCACCGTCAAGTCGATGATCAAGTTCGGCGCGGCGGCGATTCACATCGAAGACCAGGTCGGCGCCAAGCGCTGCGGGCACCGTCCTAATAAAGAGATCGTGTCGCTGCAGGAAATGGTCGATCGCATCAAGGCTGCTGTCGATGCCCGCACCGATGACAGCTTCGTGATCATGGCCCGCACCGACGCCCTTGCGGTGGAAGGCCTGGAATCTGCACTGGATCGTGCCGCGGCGTGCATCGAGGCCGGCGCTGACATGATCTTCCCGGAAGCCATCACCGAACTGGACATGTACAAGCTGTTCGCCAACCGCGTGAAAGCGCCGATCCTGGCCAACATCACCGAATTCGGCGCGACGCCGCTGTACACCACCGAGCAACTCGCTGCTGCCGATGTGTCGCTGGTGCTGTACCCGCTGTCGGCGTTCCGCGCGATGAACAAAGCTGCAGAAAACGTCTACACCGCGATCCGCCGCGACGGCACGCAACAGAACGTCATCGACACCATGCAGACGCGCATGGAGCTTTACGATCGCATCGACTACCACACCTTCGAGCAGAAGCTCGATGCGTTGTTCGCCGCGAAGAAGTAATGACGAACGCACCTCTGTAGCAGCTGCCGAGCAGCGCGAGGCTGCGTTCGAGGCCGAAGGACTCGCCAAGCCGGGCAACCGTGCTTACAGGTTTTACGACTGCTTCGCAGCCGAACGCAGCCTCGCGCTGCTCGACAGCTGCTACGAGAGGACGCAGCCTCGCAGGCTCGACAGCTGCTACGAAAAGAATGTAACCGTGTAGAAATTGCAGATTCCCTAACAAATTCAAGATTGGAGACAGCAATGGCCGAAGCAAAAGTACTCAGTGGCGCCGGGCTCCGTGGCCAGGTTGCCGGGCAAACCGCACTGTCCACCGTGGGCCAGTCGGGCGCAGGCCTGACCTATCGTGGCTACGACGTTCGCGAACTGGCGGCTGACGCACAATTCGAAGAAGTGGCCTACCTGCTGCTTTACGGCGAACTGCCGACCAAAACACAACTCGCCGCTTACATCAGCAAACTGAGCAAGCTGCGCGACCTGCCGCAAGCGCTGAAAGAAGTGCTGGAACGCATCCCCGCCGACGCCCACCCGATGGACGTGATGCGCACCGGTTGCTCGTTCCTGGGCAACATCGAGCCGGAGAAGGACTTCTCCGAACAACACGACGTGACCGACCGCCTGCTGGCCGCGTTCCCGGCGATCATGTGCTACTGGTATCGCTTCAGCCATGACGGCAAACGCATCAGCTGCGTGAGCGACGAACAATCCATCGGCGGCCACTTCCTGCACCTGCTGCACGACAAGAAGCCGAGCGAGTTGCACGTCAAAGTGATGAACGTTTCGCTGATTCTCTACGCGGAACACGAGTTCAACGCCTCGACCTTCACCGCACGGGTTTGTGCATCGACGCTGTCGGACATGTACTCCTGCGTCACGGCCGCCATTGGCTCGCTGCGTGGTCCGCTGCATGGCGGCGCCAACGAAGCGGCGATGGAAATGATCGAGCGCTTCAGCTCGCCGGAAGAGGCGATCAAAGGCACCCTCGGCATGCTCGAGCGCAAGGACAAGATCATGGGCTTCGGTCACGCGATCTATAAGGACAACGATCCGCGCAACGAGGTGATCAAGGGCTGGTCGAAAAAACTCGCTGACGAAGTGGGCGACACCGTGTTGTTCCCGGTTTCCGAAGCCATCGACAAGACCATGTGGGAACAGAAGAAACTGTTCCCGAACGCCGACTTCTACCATGCGTCGACGTACCACTTCATGGGCATCCCGACCAAGTTGTTCACACCGATTTTCGTCTGCTCGCGCCTGACCGGCTGGGCGGCGCACGTGTTCGAACAACGTGCCAACAACCGCATCATCCGCCCGAGCGCCGAGTACGTCGGCGTCGAACAGCGCAAGTTCGTGCCAATCGAACAACGCTGAATGGTGGAGGCTGAGGCAGCTAACTGAAGGAACCGGGAACCCTGTGGGAGCGAGCCTGCTCGCGAAGACGGACTGACATCCAACAATGATGTCGACTGAAATACCGCTTTCGCGAGCAGGCTCGCTCCCACATTGGATCGTGTGACTTTCAGGGCTAGCGCCAGGCACCCACTTTCGCAACTACCGTGACCGAGTCCTGACGATGAACACTGAATTCCGTAAACCGCTGCCCGGCAGCCATCTGGATTACTTCGACGTCCGCGCAGCTGTCGAGGCTATCCAGCCTGGCGCCTACGACACCCTGCCGTACACCTCCCGCGTGCTGGCGGAAAACCTGGTGCGTCGCTGTGACCCGGCCACGCTCACCGAATCCCTGAAGCAATTCATCGAGCGCAAACGCGACCTCGACTTCCCGTGGTTCCCGGCCCGCGTGGTGTGCCACGACATTCTCGGTCAGACCGCGCTGGTGGACCTCGCCGGCCTGCGTGACGCCATCGCCCTGCAAGGTGGCGATCCGGCGCAAGTGAACCCGGTGGTGCCGACGCAATTGATCGTCGACCACTCCCTGGCCGTCGAGCGCGGTGGCTTCGATCCGGAGGCGTTCGAGAAGAACCGCGCCATCGAAGACCGTCGCAACGAAGACCGTTTCCACTTCATCAACTGGACCAAAAAGGCCTTCAAGAACGTTGATGTGATCCCGCCTGGCAACGGGATCATGCACCAGATCAACCTGGAGAAAATGTCTCCGGTGATCCAGGTGCGCGACGGCGTGGCGTTCCCCGACACTTGCGTCGGCACCGACAGCCACACTCCGCACGTCGATGCACTGGGCGTGATCGCCATCGGTGTCGGCGGTCTGGAAGCTGAAAGCGTGATGCTCGGCCGCGCGTCCTGGATGCGTCTGCCGGAAAGCGTTGGCGTTGAACTGACCGGCAAGCTGCAACCGGGCATCACCGCCACCGACATGGTGCTGGCGCTGACAGAGTTCCTGCGTCAGCAAAAAGTCGTCGGCGCGTGGCTGGAATTCTTCGGCGAAGGCGCCTCGGCGCTGACCCTCGGTGACCGCGCAACCATTTCCAACATGGCCCCGGAGTACGGTGCAACTGCGGCGATGTTCTACATCGACCAGCAGACCATCGACTACCTGAAACTCACCGGCCGTGAAGACGAGCAGGTGCAGTTGGTCGAGAGCTACGCCAAGACCACAGGCCTGTGGGCTGACAGTCTGAAAGGCGCGCAATACGAGCGCGGGTTGACCTTCAACCTGTCCTCGGTAGTGCGCAATATGGCTGGCCCGAGCAACCCGCACGCCCGCGTCGCCACCTCGGACCTCGCGGCTCAAGGCATCTCCGGCCAGTGGGACGACGTTCCAGGCCAGATGCCGGACGGCGCGGTGATCATCGCCGCCATCACCAGTTGCACCAACACCAGCAACCCGCGCAACGTCATTGCCGCCGGCCTGCTGGCGCGCAATGCCAACAAGCTCGGGTTGACCCGCAAGCCGTGGGTCAAATCGTCCCTGGCGCCGGGTTCGAAAACCGTGGCGCTGTACCTCGACGAGGCCGGCCTGACCAGCGAGCTGGAACAACTCGGTTTCGGCATCGTCGCCTTCGCTTGCACCACCTGCAACGGCATGTCCGGCGCGCTGGATCCGGTGATCCAGCAAGAGATCATCGACCGCGACCTGTACGCCACTGCTGTGTTGTCCGGTAACCGCAACTTCGACGGCCGGATCCACCCGTACGCCAAGAACGCCTTCCTTGCGTCGCCGCCATTGGTCGTGGCTTACGCCATCGCCGGCACCATCCGTTTCGACATCGAAAAAGATGTGCTGGGCCTGGACGCCGAGGGCAAGGAAATCCGCCTGAAAGACATCTGGCCGAGCGACGAAGAAATCGACGCGGTGGTCAAGGCGTCGGTCAAGCCGGAGCAGTTCCGTCAGGTCTACATTCCGATGTTCGCCATCCACGAAGACACCGGCCCGAAAGTGACGCCGCTGTACGACTGGCGCGAGATGAGCACCTACATCCGCCGTCCGCCGTATTGGGAAGGCGCGCTGGCCGGGGCTCGTCCGCTGAAGGGCATGCGCCCGCTGGCGGTGCTGCCGGACAACATCACCACCGATCACCTGTCGCCTTCGAATGCGATCATGCTCGACAGCGCCGCCGGTGAATACCTGGCGAAAATGGGCTTGCCGGAAGAGGACTTCAACTCTTATGCAACGCACCGCGGTGACCACTTGACCGCGCAACGCGCGACCTTCGCCAACCCGAAACTGTTCAATGAAATGGTTCAGGAAAACGGCAAGGTCAAACAGGGTTCGCTGACTCGCGTCGAGCCGGAAGGCCAGGTCATGCGCATGTGGGAAGCCATCGAAACCTACATGGAACGCAAGCAGCCGCTGATCATCATCGCCGGCGCCGACTACGGTCAGGGTTCGTCCCGCGACTGGGCAGCCAAAGGTGTGCGTCTGGCGGGTGTGGAAGCGATTGCGGCCGAAGGCTTCGAGCGCATTCACCGCACCAACCTGGTGGGCATGGGCGTGTTGCCGCTGGAATTCAAACCGGGCACCGACCGCAAGACATTGGGCATCGATGGCAGCGAAACCTACGATGTGATCGGTGAGCGCACCCCGCGTGCCGAGCTGACGCTGGTGATCAACCGCAAGAACGGCGAACGCGTCGAAGTGCCGGTGACCTGCCGCCTCGACACCGCCGAAGAAGTGTCGATCTATGAGGCGGGCGGCGTGCTGCAACGCTTCGCTCAGGACTTCCTCGAAGAATCGGCGGTTGCCGTTTAACACGATGAGTTCGGGCGGGGCCATGCGGTCCCGCTCGATCCTAAAAGGAACATCATGGCTCACGCACCCCAGATCAAAATCCCCGCCACCTACATGCGTGGCGGCACCAGCAAAGGCGTGTTCTTCAGCCTGAAAGACCTGCCCGAAGCGGCACAGATTCCAGGGCCTGCTCGCGATGCCTTGTTGCTGCGCGTGATCGGCAGCCCCGACCCGTACGACAAGCAAATCGACGGCATGGGCGGCGCGACCTCCAGCACCAGCAAAACCGTGATCCTGTCGAAAAGCATCAAGGCCGATCACGACGTCGACTATCTATTCGGTCAGGTGTCCATCGATAAGCCTTTCGTCGATTGGAGCGGCAACTGCGGCAACCTGTCGGCAGCGGTCGGTTCGTTTGCTATCAGCAATGGTTTGGTGGACGCTAGCCGCATTCCGCAGAACGGCGTTGCCGTGGTTCGCGTGTGGCAGGCCAACATCGGCAAGACCATCATCGCCCACGTGCCTATTACCAACGGTGAAGTGCAAGAAACCGGCGATTTTGAACTCGACGGCGTGACCTTTCCGGCTGCTGAAGTGCAGGTCGAATTCATGGACCCGGCAGCGGAAGAAGAGGGCGGCGGCGGTTCGATGTTTCCTACCGGCAACCTGGTCGATGACCTCGAAGTGCCTGGCGTCGGAACCTTCAAGGCGACCATGATCAATGCCGGTATTCCGACGATTTTCGTCAATGCCGAAGACATCGGTTACACCGGCACCGAGTTGCAAGGCGCGATCAACAGTGATCCGAAAGCGTTGCTGATGTTTGAAACCATTCGGGCTTACGGCGCATTGCGCATGGGCTTGATCAAGGATCTGGACGAAGCGGCCAAGCGTCAGCACACGCCTAAGGTTGCTTTCGTGGCCAAGCCTGCGGACTACGTTGCTTCGAGTGGAAAAGCAATTGCGGCGGGCGATATCGATCTGTTGGTGCGGGCGCTGTCCATGGGCAAATTGCACCACGCGATGATGGGCACGGCGGCGGTGGCGATTGGTACGGCAGCGGCGATTTCCGGCACGCTGGTGAACCTCGCAGCGGGCGGTATCGAACGCAATGCCGTGCGCTTTGGGCATCCGTCCGGCACCTTGCGCGTGGGTGCTGAGGCGAGCCAGGTGAACGGTGAATGGACTGTAAACAAAGCCATTATGAGCCGCAGTGCGCGGGTGTTGATGGAAGGCTTCGTGCGGGTGCCGGGCGACTGTTTCTAAACCGGACACCGAACCAATGTGGGAGCGAGCCTGCTCGCGAAGACGGACTGACATCCAGAATTGATGTCAACTGATACACCGCTTTCGCGAGCAGGCTCGCTCCCACAGGGACTGCATTTCAACAATAAGAATGCTGTAGCTAATCGAGATTGATCCCTGAACCGAGGTCCCCTCAACGAACCACTTCAAGAGTGAATCGAACATGAGCACCAACGTCGACCAGAACAACCGCCCCGACTACGACACGGTCCTGCAGGACATTGCCGACTACGTCCTCAACTTCAAGATCCAATCCGCCGAAGCCCTCGACACCGCCCGCAATTGCCTGATGGATACGTTGGGCTGCGGCCTGCTGGCCCTGCGCTTCCCCGAGTGCACCAAACACCTTGGCCCGATCGTCGAAGGCACCGTCGTCCCGTTCGGCGCTCGCGTCCCCGGCACCAGTTATCGCCTCGACCCGGTCAAAGCAGCGTGGGATATCGGCTGCATCGTCCGCTGGCTCGACTACAACGACACCTGGCTCGCGGCCGAGTGGGGCCATCCGTCCGATAACCTCGGCGGCATTCTCGCGGTGGCGGACCACTTGTCGCAAAAACGCCTCGCCAATGGCGATGCGCCGCTGACCATTCGCGTGGTGCTCGAAGCCATGATCATGGCTCACGAAATCCAGGGGGTGATCGCGCTGGAAAACTCCTTCAATCGCGTAGGCCTGGATCACGTCATTCTGGTGAAAGTCGCCTCGACCGCTGTGACCGCCAAGCTGATGGGCGCCAATCGCGAGCAGTTGCTGTCGGCGTTGTCTCACGCCTTCGCCGACGGACAGGCGCTGCGCACTTACCGTCATGCGCCGAATGCCGGATCGCGTAAATCCTGGGCGGCCGGCGATGCGTCCAGTCGCGGCGTGCGGCTTGCGGACATCGCAATGCGTGGCGAAATGGGCATCCCCGGCGTACTGACCGCCAAACAATGGGGCTTCTACGACGTGCTGTTCAGCCACACCAACAACGACCTGGCGCTCAAGCCTGAAGACAAACGCGCGTTCAGCTTCTCCCGGCCGTACGGCAGCTACGTGATGGAAAACGTGCTGTTCAAAATCAGCTTCCCGGCCGAGTTCCACGCGCAAACGGCGTGCGAAGCCGCCGTTACGTTGCATCCGCAAGTCAGAAATCGCCTGCACGAAATCGACAAAATCGTCATCACCACCCACGAATCGGCGATCCGCATCATCTCCAAGGTCGGCCCGCTGGCCAACGCTGCGGACCGTGACCATTGCCTTCAGTACATGACCGCCGTGCCGCTGGCGTTCGGCAATCTGGTGGCCGAGCAGTACGAAGACGACTTCCACGCGGCGCATCCGATCATCGACGTGCTGCGCGAAAAAATGGTCATCGTCGAAGACCCACGCTACACCCGCGAATACCTGGAGGCCGACAAACGCTCCATCGCCAATGCGATACAGGTGTTCTTCAAGGACGGCTCCAGCACCGAAAACGTATTGGTGGAGTACCCGATCGGCCATCGCCGTCGCCGCACCGACGGCATTCCGCTGCTGGAAGAGAAGTTCAAGGCCAACCTGACTACGCGCTTCACGGCCCAGCGCAGCGCCGAGATCTTTGCATTGTGCAAGGATCAGGCTGCGCTTGAGGCGACACCGGTGAATCGGTTTGTGGATTTGTTTGTGATCTGACCGTCGCCTAGGGGTTTGCTTTTTTGCCGATGAGCCACTTTTCCACAGGTAATTTGGTGATCGCAAACCCCGTCAGCAAAATCGCCGAGTACATCATCAGTTCCCGGGACAAGGCTTGCCCCTCGTACCAGGCACCGATGATCACCGCGAACACCGGAAAAATGATGAACACAAACGACAGAATGATCGGGCTCAGTCGCTTGAGCAGCAGGAAGTAAACGATAAACCCGCCCACCGACGCCACCAGTCCCAGATAGAACAGGGCGCTCCACGAACGCGCGGTGATGGCATCGAACACCGGTGCTTCGACACTCAATCCGGCGACAAACAGCATCAGCCCGGCGATGCCAATGGGCAGCGTGTTGTAGGTGATGACGCTAATCGCCGTACCGTGTTTTTTCGTCACCACGTAACACAGCGCATGCATCACCGCGGCGCAGAGAATCGCCAACACCCCGAGCAATTCGGCATGGTCCAGATACAGCCCTTGGCTGCGGATGATCATGAACAGGCTGCCGAAACCGATAGCGATGCCGAGCACTTGCGAGGGGTAGATTTTCTCCCGCAGAAACAGCGCGGAAAACAGCAGGATGAACACCGGCATGCAGCTGAACAGCAGTGCCGTCAGGCCGGACGAAACGTGCATCTCGCCGTAATTGAGCAAGTAATACGGCAGGCTGAAATACGACAGCGTGACGAAGACAAAAAACCAGCGGCTTTCCTTGGGAAACAGCAGCGGCTCACGACGTATCAGGGCGAAGCCAAGAAATAACGGAAAAGCGATCAGGAACCGCAGGCCGGCAGCAATTAGTGGCGGCACGCTTTCAACGGCAATCTTGATCCCGAGCCACGTGGTGCCCCAACTCAGGCACACGATCAGGAACAACACGCTGGTGATCAGGGCGGCCAGCCAGGGTTTGGCAGTACGTGAAGGTACGCTGATGGCGATGGACATGATCGAACTCCTTTTGTCGTCGGAATTGACCTTCATCTGCAAAAGGTCTATCCCTGATTGAACCTGTTTCAAGCACGCTATTCGGGGCTGGAATGACTGTCAAAACAAGTATTGCCATGGTGTCAATCCTGCGCGACGGCCTCGCCAATGGTCTGGGGGTGAAATACAAACGCCTCGCCGACGCGATCGAAAAAGGCATCGCTGAAGGGCTGATCGAGCCCGCCAGCAAATTGCCGCCTCATCGGTTGCTGGCGGATAGCCTCGGCGTGACTATCGGTACCATCAGCCGCGCTTACGGTGAACTCGAACGTGTGGGATTGGTGGTCGCGCGGGTGGGGGACGGCACGTATGTGCGTCAGCGCGGAATGGAACGATCGCGGGACCGTGGCTTTCGCAATGTCAGTGATGAACCGCGGGCGTTTTTTGACATGAGCCGCAATCAACCGATTCCGGGGCAGGAAGCGCTTTTTTTGAGTCAGAGCCTGCAAGCGTTGTCCCTTGATCCTGAGGCGTTGCAACACATCAGTGGCTACACCGCCGATGTCGGTTTGCCACGCTATCGTGCGGCGGGCGCGCACTGGCTCAGGCATAAAGAGTTTGTCCCGAACACCGAGCAGATCGTTTGCGTGAACGGCGGCCAGCACGGCCTGTTGTGTGCCTTGATGGGGTTGCTCAAGGCAGGCGATACGTTGGTGACGGAGCACCTGACCTACCCGGGGTTGATCAGCGTCGCACGCCAGCTCGGGATAAAACTCATCGGTGTCGGGATGGATGATGAAGGGCTGATGCCCGATGCCCTGGAGGAGGTTTGCCGCAACCATCGTGTCTCGGCGCTGTATTGCACGCCGACGATCCAGAATCCTACGGCTGCAGTGATGTCCGTCGCACGGCGCGAGGCGATTGCAGAGGTCTGTCGGCAGCACAATCTGTTGATCTTTGAAGACGAAGCCCACGCGGTATTAGCTCAACAGCGACCGTTGCCCTTGAGCCATTTCGCCCCGGAGCGTTCGGTGCTGATCGGCAGCCTGAGCAAGGCGGTTTCGGCGGGTTTGCGAGTCGGTTACCTGCATGCGCCGCAACCGTTGATCGGACGCTTGAGCGCCGCTGTGCGCGGGACGTGCTGGATGGCCAGCCCGTTGTCGCTGGAGGTGGCGAGTCTGTGGATAGAAAACGGCATTGCCGAGCAGTTGCTGGGCCAGCAGATTGCCGAGATCGGTCGGCGCAAGGCGTTGGTGAGTGGTGTGCTGGAGGGCTTGGCGTACAAAACCCATCCCCATAGCCCGCACTTCTGGGTCGAAGTGCCCGAGCCGTGGCGGGCCTCGCAGATTGCTGAGGAACTCAAGGTGAATAATTATCTGATCGCCACCGCTGAAGCGTTTGCGGTCGGGCATGGGGCGGTACCGCAGTTCATCAGGGCGAGTGTTTGTAATTCGGCGGGGGATGATCGGTTGTTGCTGCAAGGATTTGATGCGCTGGTGGGGGCATTAACAGAGTCCGTGTAATCGTTCATCGTCGGAACGCCGCCCGGAGCAGGCTCGCTCCCACAGTTGATCTCCAGTGGACACAGCGTTTGTGTACGACAGAGATCCACTGTGGGAGCGAGCCTGCTCGCGATAGCGATGTAACTGTCGCCGAAAAATCTACTTGAACCGCCGTTCGACGCCTTTCTCCACCAGAATCTTCGCCGAAATCTCTTCCACCGAAAAATGCGTGGAATTGATGTGCGGAATGTTCTCGCGGCGGAACAGATTCTCCACCTCACGCACTTCGAATTCGCACTGTGCGTAGCTCGAATAGCGGCTGTTGGGCTTGCGCTCGTTGCGAATCGCGGTGAGGCGGTCCGGGTCGATGGTCAGGCCGAACAGTTTGTGCTGGTGGGCACGCAGGGTGCCTGGCAGTTGCAGGCGTTCCATGTCGTCTTCGGTCAGCGGGTAGTTGGCCGCGCGGATGCCAAATTGCATGGCCATGTACAGACACGTCGGCGTCTTACCACAACGCGACACGCCCACTAGGATCAGGTCCGCCTTGTCGTAATAATGCGTGCGCGCGCCATCGTCGTTGTCGAGGGCGAAGTTCACCGCCTCGATCCGCTCCATGTAATTGGAGTTGCTGCCAATCGAGTGGGATTTGCCGACGGTGTAGGAAGAATGCTCGGTCAGTTCCTGTTCAAGAGGCGCCAGAAAGGTCGAGAAAATGTCGATCATGAAACCATTGGACGTTGCGAGGATCTCACGGATGTCCTGATTGACAATGGTGTCGAAGATGATCGGCCGAAAACCATCGTTTTCAGCGGCTTTGTTGATTTGTTGTACCATGACCCGCGCTTTATCAGCGTTGTCGATGTACGGCTTCGTGAATTTGCTGAAGGTAATGTTTTCGAACTGCGCCAGGAGGCTTTGACCCAGGGTTTCGGCTGTGATGCCGGTGCCATCGGAGATAAAGAAAGCAGATCGTTTCATTTGCACCTTGGGCCTTAAGTGAGTGTCCTGTATCACAGGACACTTGTGACGAATCTTGGATATGATAGGCGCGATTTGCCGGCCGCCAGTGGCCCGCATTCTCACTTATTTTCCAGGTCCAGGCCATACAGCTGGCAAACGCTCCCTGTAGCAGCCGGCTTCTGAGCTTTTCCAACACAGTTAGTGGAGAGATCACCTTGGTAGAGTACGTAGTTTCCCTCGATAAGCTCGGCGTCCATGATGTAGAGCACGTAGGGGGCAAGAACGCATCCCTGGGCGAGATGATCAGTAACCTTGCAGGTGCCGGTGTATCGGTGCCCGGTGGCTTCGCCACGACAGCTCAGGCTTATCGTGATTTTCTCGAGCTGAGCGGCCTGAACGATCAGATCCACGCTGCCCTCGACGCCCTGGACGTCGACGATGTCAATGCCCTGGCCAAGACCGGCGCCCAGATCCGTCAATGGATCATGGAAGCCGAATTCCCCGAGAAGCTCAACGCCGAGATCCGCACTGCGTTCGCTACGCTGTCGGCCGGCAACCCTGACATGGCCGTGGCCGTGCGCTCTTCCGCTACCGCCGAAGACCTGCCGGACGCTTCCTTTGCCGGTCAGCAGGAAACCTTCCTGAACATCCGTGGTGTCGAAAACGTTATTCGCGCCGCCAAAGAGGTGTTCGCTTCTCTGTTTAACGACCGCGCGATTTCTTACCGCGTCCACCAGGGCTTCGACCACAAGCTGGTAGCCCTGTCGGCTGGCGTGCAGCGCATGGTCCGCTCCGAAACCGGCACCGCCGGCGTGATGTTCACCCTCGATACCGAATCGGGCTTCCGTGACGTGGTGTTCATCACCGGCGCCTACGGCCTGGGTGAAACCGTCGTACAAGGCGCGGTGAACCCGGATGAGTTCTACGTCCACAAAGGCACGCTGGCAGCCGGTCGTCCGGCCATCCTGCGTCGCAACCTGGGCAGCAAAGCCATCAAGATGATCTACGGCGAAATCGCCACGGCCGGTAAGTCGGTCAAGACCATCGACGTCGACAAGGCTGATCGCGCACGTTTCTGCCTGAGCGACGCCGAGGTCAGCGAGTTGGCCAAGCAAGCGATGATCATCGAGAAGCACTACAAGTGCCCGATGGACATCGAATGGGCCAAAGACGGCGACGACGGCAAGCTCTACATCGTTCAGGCCCGTCCTGAAACCGTGAAGAGCCGTACCTCGGCGAACGTCATGGAACGCTACCTGTTGAAAGAAACCGGCACCGTGCTGGTTGAAGGTCGCGCCATCGGTCAGCGCATCGGCGCCGGCAAGGTGCGCATCATCAAGGACGTGTCCGAGATGGACAAAGTCCAGCCAGGCGACGTACTGGTCTCCGACATGACCGACCCGGACTGGGAGCCGGTCATGAAGCGCGCCAGCGCCATCGTCACCAACCGTGGCGGTCGTACCTGCCACGCGGCGATCATCGCTCGCGAGTTGGGCATTCCTGCTGTAGTCGGTTGCGGCAACGCCACCCAGCTGTTGAAAGACGGCCAGGGCGTGACCGTTTCCTGCGCTGAAGGCGACACCGGTTACATCTTCGAAGGCGAACTGGGCTTCGACATCAAGAAAAACTCCGTCGATGCCATGCCTGATCTGCCGTTCAAGATCATGATGAACGTCGGCAACCCGGACCGCGCCTTCGATTTCGCTCAGCTGCCGAACGCCGGTGTGGGCCTGGCCCGTCTGGAGTTCATCATCAACCGCATGATCGGTGTTCACCCGAAAGCGCTGTTGAACTACGACGGCCTGCCGCAGGACATCAAGGACAGCGTCGACAAGCGCATCGCCGGTTACGACGATCCGGTTGGCTTCTATGTCGACAAACTGGTTGAAGGCATCAGCACCCTGGCCGCCGCGTTCACCCCGAAAAAGGTCATCGTGCGCCTGTCGGACTTTAAGTCCAACGAATACGCCAACCTGATCGGCGGCAAGCTCTACGAGCCGGAGGAAGAAAACCCGATGCTGGGCTTCCGCGGTGCTTCGCGTTACATCAGCGAAGCGTTCCGTGACTGCTTCGAACTCGAGTGCCGCGCCCTCAAGCGTGTGCGCAACGAGATGGGCCTGACCAACGTTGAAATCATGGTGCCGTTCGTCCGTACCCTGGGCGAAGCTAGCCAAGTGATCGATCTGTTGGCCGAAAATGGCCTAGCCCGCGGTGAGAATGGTCTGCGCATCATCATGATGTGCGAACTGCCGTCCAACGCGATCCTCGCGGAAGAATTCCTCGAGTTCTTTGACGGCTTCTCCATCGGCTCCAACGACCTGACCCAGCTGACCCTGGGCCTGGATCGTGACTCCGGGATCATCGCGCACCTGTTTGACGAGCGTAATCCGGCGGTCAAGAAGCTGCTGGCTAACGCGATTCAGGCCTGCAACAAGGCTGGCAAGTACATCGGCATTTGCGGTCAGGGCCCTTCGGACCACCCTGATCTGGCCAAATGGCTGATGGAGCAGGGCATCGAAAGCGTTTCGTTGAACCCCGATTCCGTACTGGAAACCTGGTTCTTCCTGGCTGAAGGTCAGGCGCAGGCTTGACCCTGTAGGAGCGAGCCTGCTCGCGATGGACTGCAGAACGCCGCGTTTTTTCAGCATGAACGCGTTATCGTTGGCGACCATCGCGAGCAGGCTCGATCCTACAATGATTGGCAGCGTGGTCGGTGAACGCTGCCTTTAAGATTCAAGTAGGGCGGGCTCCTCTGGAAGCCGCCCTTTTTTGTGCAAGAGCATTATGCAAAGCAGCAGCAACCTATTTCCTGTCGCCCTGATCAGCGCCGAGCGGCGCGGCGATCTGAGCGAAGACGTCTATCGTCTGAAACCCGGTAACAGCCCTGACGGCACCGTCGAGCTGGCTGTGACGCGCCTGGGCATGGCGGATGGCTCAGGCGCGCGTGGCGTTCCGGTTATTTTGCTTCACGGCAGCTTTTCCAATCGCCGGTTCTGGTTTTCCCCGAAGGGGCTTGGACTGGGTGCCTATCTGACGCGTCTGGGATTCGATGTATGGATTCCCGAAATGCGTGGCCACGGCCTGTCCCAGCGTAACCAGAACTACCGCAAGAACCGCGTTGCCGACTACGCCCGTTACGATTTGCCGGCCATTGGCGCGTTCGTGCGGGAGCAGAGCGGCCAGGTCCCGCACTGGATCGGTCACTCGCTGGGCGGGATTACGCTGGCGGCTGGACTGGGTGGGGAGTACATCGGCGAGCCGGTGGTGGCTTCCGCGGCGTTTTTTGGTACGCAAATCAGCCGCACCTACTGGCCGTTGAAGATTCCGCCGGTGGAGTGGAGCGGGCGCTTCATTCTCAAACGTTTTGCCCAGCTGTCCGGTTCACGGCTCAAGCGCGGCCCGGAGGACGAGCCCATTGGCCTGGCCCTGGAAAGCATGCGCTGGTATGGCCTGTTCGGGCGCTTTGGCGATGCCGATAAGGATTGGTGGGCCGGATTGGCCGACGTTCAGTTACCGGTATTGGCCGTGAGTGCCGCAGGTGACCATCAGGACCCGAGCTGGGCTTGTCGCAAGCTGTTCGATCAGGTGGGTTCCGAGCATAAGCAATTCATCAACCTGGGTCGCGAACAGGGCTTTGGCGATAATTTCGGTCATGTGGAGATGCTCGTCAGCAAAGCCGCCCAGACTGAAGTCTGGCCGCTGGTGGCGCGCTGGTTGGCAGATCAGCAAACGCCATTGCTGGGTGAAAAACCGGATCTGGCTGCGAAGGTCTGAGCCTGATGCTCTAACAAGGGCATTTCGCTCTGTTCGGCTTGCGGCTAAGATATGACGCATTGAGCTGTTCTGGTCACGTTTCGACACCCTCGATTGTCTTCCTCTTTACAGGAGTTTCTCGATGAATCATTACCTCACGCCTGACCTGTGCGACGCCTATCCGGAGCTGGTGCAGGTGCTGGAACCGATGTTCAGCAATTTCGGTGGCCGTGATTCTTTCGGCGGCGAAATCGTGACCATCAAATGCTTCGAAGACAACTCGCTGGTCAAGGAACAAGCCGAGCTCAAGGGCAATGGCAAGGTGTTGGTGGTCGACGGTGGCGGTTCCCTGCGTCGTGCGCTGCTGGGCGACTTGATTGCCGAGAAAGCCGCGAAAAACGGTTGGGAAGGGCTGGTGATCTACGGTTGCATCCGTGACGTCGACGTCATTGCGCAAACCGATCTAGGTGTTCAGGCGCTGGCCAGCCACCCGATGAAAACCGACAAACGCGGCATCGGCGATCTCAACGTAGCCGTGACCTTTGCTGGCGTGACGTTCCATCCAGGCCATTACATCTACGCGGATAACAATGGCGTGATCATCTCGCCAAGTCCGCTGAAGATGCCTGAATAAAGCGCTACACCAACAAAGGGGTGAGGATGTTCGAGGAAGAAAACGCGCAGTGGGGGCTGGTGCATGCCCTGGTGCTGGACGGTAAAGGCGGTGCGCGTTCGATAGCCCGGACTGAACTCGATGACTTGCAGCTACAGGCCCATGAAAGCCTGTGGCTGCACTGGGATCGCAGTCATCCGCAAACCCGGACCTGGTTGCGAAAATCCAGCGGTCTGAGCGAATTCAGCTGTGATCTTTTACTTGAAGAAAACACCCGGCCGCGTCTTTTACAGCTTTCGGACAGCGAACTGCTGCTATTTTTGCGTGGGGTCAACCTGAACCCGGGTGCCGAGCCGGAAGACATGGTCTCGGTGCGGATTTTCGCGTCAGCCCAGCGGGTTATTTCTCTGCGTTTGCGTCCGTTGCGCGCCACCGATGAGTTGCTGGTGCAGCTCGCCGAAGGCAAAGGACCGAAAACGGCGTCAGAACTCATCCTTTATATGGCGCAATACCTCACCAACAAGGTGCAGGATCTGGTCAGTTGCCTCTCGGAAGTGGTCGATGAGGAAGAAGAAAAGCTGGATGCCGACGAACGGTACACGCCCGAGCACGGTGCCGTTTTGCAGATCCGTCGAAGGGCCGCTGCGCTGAAACGTTTTCTTGCACCGCAGCGGGAAATATTCGGGCAGCTGACACGGATAAAACTGCCTTGGTTCGTCGAAGACGACGGTGATTACTGGAACGAATTGAACAACAGCCTGACTCGGTATCTCGAGGAGCTGGAATTGACTCGGGAGCGGGTGGGGTTGGTCCTCGAGGCTGAAGATAGACGTTTGAGCGTGCGAATGAACCGCACGATGTACCGCTTCGGGATCATCACCGGGATCTTTTTGCCGATGAGTTTTCTGGCGGGGCTTTTAGGTATCAATGTCGGCGGGATTCCGTTCTCTGCAAGCCCCTATGGCTTCCTGATCGCGTGTCTGATGATGGTCTCGGTGGCGCTAGGGCAGTGGTGGTTGTTCCGACGTTTGCGCTGGGTCTGAGGGTGAGCCATGTGACCCGAGCAAATTTGACCGCGTCTTTCACAGACATCACGAGAGGTGCGTATGCACGATCCGTTTGAACAGTCTTTGCGTGACATGCTCAAGGCATCACCGTCCACCCGGGACGATGATGCGTGCCTTGGGCGTGTACTGAAAACCGCCAACCGCCAGGTCGGCGCCGGTGATCTGTTCAGCCTGCTGGGCCGCTGGTTGCCCGCGCTGATGATTGCCTTGAATAATGGATCGGCCCATGTCGCTCCGGTTTCCCGTCACCGTAAACCTACCGTTCGCACTGCTGATAAGGCTGATTGAATATGGAACTTGATCTCTGGACTCAGAGCCTCGTCACTGCAATGACTGCGTTATGGACCAAGGTTGCAAATTTCATCCCGAACCTGTTCGGCGCACTGGTTGTGTTGCTGTTGGGTTTCGTCGTTGCGAAACTTTTGGACACTTTGCTGTCGAAGTTGCTCGCCAAGCTGGGGCTCGATCGCCTGATGGGCGGCACTGGACTGACCAAATTGCTGTCTCGGGCCGGCCTTCAAGTGCCGATCTCGACCTTGATCGGAAAGATCGTCTATTGGTTCGTTCTGCTGATTTTTCTGGTTTCGGCCGCAGAATCCCTTGGACTTGAGCGAGTTTCGGCTACGCTTGATATGCTTGCGCTGTATTTGCCGAAAGTATTTGGCGCCGCGCTGGTGCTGCTGGTGGGTGTTTTGCTCGCGCAATTGGCCAATGGGCTGGTGCGGGGGGCGGCAGAGGGCGTAGGGCTGGACTACGCTGCGGGCCTGGGGCGAATTGCCCAGGGCCTGGTGATTATCATCAGTATTTCGGTCGCAATCAGCCAGTTGGAGGTCAAAACTGACCTGCTCAACCACGTGATTGTGATTGTATTGATTACCGTTGGTCTGGCGGTTGCGCTGGCCATGGGGTTGGGAAGCCGGGAAATTGCCGGTCAGATTCTTGCGGGAATCTATGTGCGTGAGTTGTATCAGGTTGGGCAACAAGTGCGTGTTGGCGAGGTCGAAGGTCAGATCGAAGAGATCGGCACGGTTAAAACCACATTGCTGACCGATGAGGGTGAGCTAGTCTCTCTTTCCAATCGGATTCTCTTGGAACAGCATGTGAGTAGCCGCTAACCCGGCAAACCCTGCTAATGTATGCCGCCGCAAAAATGCCCTGAAAAGGGTTGCGGCGGACATTGACCTGACTGTCGGCCCGACTTGTTTTGAATAAAGCTCAATCGCTGTCCACGCGCTACGACCCCCGCGAGCTCTCTGATGAGGAGTTGGTCGCGCGCTCGCATACCGAGCTGTTTCACGTAACGCGCGCCTATGAAGAACTGATGCGGCGTTACCAGCGAACATTATTTAACGTCTGTGCACGGTATCTTGGGAACGATCGTGACGCAGACGATGTCTGTCAGGAAGTGATGTTGAAGGTGCTGTATGGCCTGAAGAACTTCGAGGGCAAATCGAAGTTCAAGACATGGCTATATAGCATCACGTACAACGAGTGCATCACGCAGTATCGGAAAGAACGGCGAAAGCGTCGCTTGATGGATGCTTTGAGTCTGGACCCCCTTGAGGAAGCGTCTGAAGAAAAGGCGCCGAAACCCGAGGACAAGGGTGGACTCGATCGCTGGTTAGTGTATGTGAACCCGATTGACCGTGAAATTCTGGTGCTACGATTTGTCGCAGAGCTGGAATTTCAAGAGATCGCGGATATCATGCACATGGGTTTGAGTGCGACAAAAATGCGTTACAAACGTGCTCTAGATAAATTGCGTGAGAAATTTGCAGGCATTGCTGAAACTTAGTTCGGCGCAAATATCTCTTACGTGTAGGCAAGTTCTGATAGACTTGCCGCCGAGTTGTCCCCCGGTTTGCGGGACTGCTTCACAATCACCAGATGGGGATTTAACGGATGAAACTGAAAAACACCTTGGGCTTGGCCATTGGTTCTTTGATTGCCGCCACTTCGTTCGGCGCTCTGGCACAAGGCCAAGGCGCAGTTGAAATCGAAGGCTTCGCCAAGAAAGAACAATTCGACAGCGCTCGTAACTTCAAGAACAACGGCAACCTGTTCGGCGGTTCGATCGGCTACTTCCTGACCGACGACGTTGAACTGCGTCTGGCTTACGACGAAGTGCACAACGTGCGTTCCGACGACGGTCGTAACATCAAGGGCGCTAACACCGCTCTGGACGCTCTGTACCACTTCAACAACCCGGGCGACATGTTGCGTCCGTACGTATCGGCTGGCTTCTCCGATCAAAGCATCGGTCAGAATGGCTCCGGCGGTCGTAACCGTTCCACTTTCGCCAACGTTGGCGGCGGTGCCAAGCTGTACTTCACCGAGAACTTCTACGCCCGTGCTGGCGTTGAAGCTCAATACAACATCGACCAGGGCGACACCGAGTGGGCTCCAAGCGTCGGTATCGGTGTGAACTTCGGTGGCGGCTCCAAGCCTGCTGCTGCTCCAGTTCCAGCACCAGCTGAAGTCTGCTCCGACAGCGACAACGATGGCGTTTGCGACAACGTTGACAAGTGCCCGGACACCCCAGCCAACGTAACTGTTGACGCTGATGGCTGCCCAGCAGTTGCTGAAGTTGTTCGTGTTGAGCTGGACGTGAAATTCGACTTCGACAAGTCGGTAGTCAAGCCTAACAGCTACGGCGACATCAAAAACCTCGCTGACTTCATGAAGCAGTACCCATCCACCAGCACTACTGTTGAAGGTCACACTGACTCCGTCGGTCCTGACGCTTACAACCAGAAACTGTCTGAGCGCCGTGCAAACGCCGTTAAGCAAGTTCTGACCAACCAGTACGGTGTTGAATCGTCCCGCGTTCAGTCTGTTGGCTACGGCGAATCCCGCCCAGTTGCTGACAACGCGACTAAAGCTGGCCAAGCTGTAAACCGTCGCGTAGAAGCGCAGGTTGAAGCTAACGCTAAGTAATTAGCGCGCAGCTCTGAAAAGCCCGGCTTAGGCCGGGCTTTTCTTTGTCTGCGATTTGGTGAGGGCAGGGTTGAAGCAGGGAGAGTCAGGCTGACAGATTGACTGCATTCGCGGGAAAATCAGATACCGACAGGGGTACTTCTGCACAGGCCGCAACCGCGCCGATGACCAGGATTGCTGGGCTTTTCAACTCAAAGGCGTGGGCATCTTCTTCCATCGCTGTCAGATCGCTCCGACATTCACGTTGGTGTGGCAGGGAAGCGTTTTCAATCATCGCCACCGGTGTATCCGCCGCCATTCCTCCGGCGAGCAACTGCTCACGAATCTCGCTCAGTTTTGCGACACCCATATACACCACCAGCGTCGTGCCACCTTGGGCCAGGGCTTGCCAGTTCAGACTGCTGCCATCCTGAGTGTGGGCGGTGACCAGCGTCACGCCGCGCGCAACACCCCGCAGGGTCAACGGAATATCGCATTGCGTTGCGCCGGCAAGCCCGGCAGTGATGCCGTTGACCAGTTCCACTTCGACCCCATGCTCACGCAGCCACTGCGCCTCTTCGCCGCCCCGGCCAAAAATGCACGGGTCGCCACCCTTGAGCCGCACCACGCATTTACCGTGGCGGGCATAACGAAGCATCAGGCGATGAATGAATGCCTGAGGTGTGGAGCGACAGCCGCCGCGCTTGCCCACGGGAATGATCCGCGCCTGCGGGCAATGCTCCAGCACCGCGTCGTTGACCAGGTCATCGATCAGCACCACATCCGCTTCGCTCAACGCCCGCACGGCCTTGAGGGTCAACAGTTCCGGATCGCCAGGACCCGCACCCACCAGCCAGACTTTTGCGCTCATAGTGTTTTCCTCACGAGGTGACGGCGACCGGCTGCGCAGTGGCGGCCAGCAGACGCTTGATTTCCGGGACGCAGGAGCCGCATTGCGTGCCGCAGCCCAATTCTTGTTTCAAGCCCTGCAGGTCCAGGCCGCGGCTAATGCCGGCGCAGACCGCGCTTTGGCTGACGTTTTTGCAGTTGCACAGGGTTTTGTTACCGATGGCCGGCGTACGGGTGTTGCCCGGTGGTGCGCTCAGCGGTGCCAGCAGCCAGCGCCGCAGCTGTTCGTCAGCGCGACCTTCCAGCCACAGGCTTTGCAGCCAGTGTTGGGCAAGGGTTTCACCGGCCAGGCGAATGGCAGTGATCCGGCCGTTCTCGATCCGCACCCGTTTACCGATGGAGCGCCGTGGGTCGTCGTAGGCCAAAACCGGGCCATCGTTGAGTCCCAGGCATTGATCGATATCACGCAGCAATTGCGGATCGGGCGCGACGGCGCTGGCCGCGCGTACCAGCAGCGCGGGGCGTTCGCGGCCGGCCAGGCTGAGGCTGACGTAGGAAAGCGCCTCACAGAGCGGCCGTAGCGTCTCAAAATGCTGTTGAACATCGCCCTCGATCAGGGCGAACAGGTTCCACGGCAGTTCCACCGGTTCCAGGCGCACGCCGCTGTGTTTGAGTTCGGGCTGTTTCGATAGCGGGTCGAAGGCGGGAAGAGTGAGGGTATTTACGCCGCCCTTGAGGAAGCGATCACCCCAATGCATTGGCAGAAAGGCCTGGCCGGGTCGCACGCTGTCGTCACCGCCGACGGCGACAATCAACGCGCCACGGCGACTTTTCAGGCTGACCAGGTCGCCCGATTGCAGCCGATGCCGGCGTAGTTCATCCGGGTGCAAACTCAACACGGCTTCGCTGACGTGGCCGAATAGTTGTGCGGCGGTGCCGGTGCGGCTCATGCCGTGCCATTGATCCCGCAGGCGGCCGGTGATCAGGGTCAGCGGGAAGCGCGCGTCGCGTTGTTCCTTGGCGGCGCGATACGGGTCAGCCACGAATTGCGCACGTCCACTGGCCGTCGGGAAAATTCCGTCCAGGTACAGCCGCGCCGTACCTTCGCTGGCGCCAGTGGGGAAGGGCCATTGCTGCGGGCCGAGGTGGTCGATCAGTGCATGACTGATGCCGGACAAGTCCAGATCACGCCCGCGCGTCAATTGCTTGTACTCGTCGAAGACCTGCGCCGGGTTTTCAAAGGCAAACAGGCTGGTTTGATCGGGACGTAGATATTTTTCCAGGCGCTGTGCGAAATCAACGGTGATCGCCCAGTCAGAGCGGGCTTCGCCGGGTGCGACGATGGCTCGACGAACGTGGGAAATGCGCCGTTCGGAGTTGGTCACCGTACCGTCCTTTTCGCCCCAACTGGCGGCGGGCAACAACAGGTCTGCGAAGGCTGCGGTTTCGGTGGTGCGAAAGGCCTCCTGCAATACCACGAACGGGCAGGCTTGCAGTGCCGCGCGCACGGCGGTTTGATCCGGCATTGATTGCGCAGGGTTGGTGCAGGCGATCCACAGTGCCTTGATTTTTCCGCTGCGCATCTGCTCAAACAACTCGATAGCGGTGAGCCCGGTGTTTGCAGGCAGTTGATCCACGCCCCAATACGCTGCCACTTCCGCGCGATCTTCGGCATTGGCGGCCTCGCGATGGCCGGGCAGCAGGTTCGACAAGCTGCCGGTTTCGCGACCACCCATGGCGTTTGGCTGACCGGTCAGGGAGAACGGTCCTGCACCGGGGCGGCCGATTTGTCCGGTGGCCAGGTGCAGGTTGATCAGCGCACTGTTTTTCGCGCTGCCGGCGGTGGACTGGTTCAAGCCCATGCACCACAGCGACAGGAAGCTCGGTGAAGTGCCAACCCATTCGGCGCATTGCTGCAGTTGCTCGACGCTGATCCCGCAGAGCTGCGAAACCATCTGCGGCGTGTAATCGCGCACCAGGTTTTTCAGTTCGGCCAAGCCTTCGGTGTGGGCCTTGATGAAGTCGCGGTCGACCCAGTCTTCCCACAACAGCAGGTGCAAAATCCCATGGAACAACGCGACATCGGTGCCCGGCAGAATCGCCAGGTGCAGGTCAGCCAAATCGCAGGTGTCGGTACGACGCGGGTCGATGACGATGACTTTCATCTGCGGCCGGCGGGATTTCGCTTCCTCCAGGCGACGGAAAAGTATCGGGTGGGCGTAGGCCATGTTGCTGCCGACGATCATCACGCAGTCGCTCAATTCCAGGTCTTCGTAGCTGCATGGCGGTGCGTCGGCGCCCAGGCTGCGCTTGTAGCCGACCACTGCCGAAGACATGCACAGGCGCGAATTGCTGTCGATGTTGTTGGTGCCCACCAGCGCTCGCGCCAGTTTGTTGAAGGCGTAGTAATCCTCGGTCAGCAATTGCCCGGAAATGTAGAACGCCACGCTGTCCGGGCCGTGTTCGGCGATGGTTTCGGCAAAAACGCTGGCGGCGTGATCGAGGGCGGTATCCCAGTCAGTGCGGCTGCGTGCCAGGCCTTTTCCCAGGCGCAGTTCGGGATACAACGCCCGGGCCGCGAGGTCGCCGGTCAGGTGCAAGGTAGAGCCTTTACTGCACAGTTTGCCGAAGTTGGCCGGGTGGGTCGGATCGCCGCTGACGCCGAGAATGCGCTCGCCGTCATGCTCGATCAGCACGCCGCAGCCGACCCCGCAATAGCAGCAGGTGGAAGCGGTGATCTGGTTCATCAGCTTGCTTCCCGCAGGGCCAGAAACACCCGGCCATTCTCGACCCGTGCTGAATGGTGGTGAGCGCAACCGATGTCCGGGGCCTGTGCTTCGCCGGTTTCCAGGTCGATCTGCCAGTTATGCAGCGGGCAGGCGACCCGTTTGCCGTAGATCAAACCTTGGGACAGTGGCCCGCCCTTGTGCGGGCAGCGGTCATCGAGTGCGAAAACCTCATTGTCGCTGGTACGAAAAATCGCGATGTCGCCTTTCGGGCCGGCAATGATCCGCGAGCCCAGGGCATTGATTTCTTCCAGTGCGCAGATATCCAGCCAGTTCATGCCGGCACCTCCAGATTCTTCACCGTGATGACGTCGAATTCTTTCTTCAGCAGCGGCTGTTCCAGGCGTTCCTTCCACGGGTCCTGTTCGAACGACAAGGAGAATTGCAAGCGATCGTTGAGTGCCTTGCGCCGCTCCGGGTCTTCCAGCACGGCTTTCTTGATGTGTTCCATGCCGACCCGTTGCAGGTAGTGCACGGTGCGTTCGAGGTAGAAAGCTTCTTCGCGATAGAGCTGCAGGAACGCGCCGTTGTATTCGCGCACTTCCTCGGCGGTCTTGAGCTTGACGAAGAATTCCGCGACTTCGGTTTTGATCCCGCCGTTGCCACCGATGTACATCTCCCAGCCCGAATCCACGCCGATAATTCCGACGTCCTTGATGCCTGCTTCCGAACAGTTGCGAGGGCAACCGGAGACGGCCAGTTTCACTTTGTGCGGCGACCACATGTTGAACAGGTCGTGCTCAAGCTCGATGCCCAGTTGCGTGGAGTTCTGGGTACCGAAGCGGCAGAACTCACTGCCGACGCAGGTTTTCACGGTGCGGATGGATTTGCCGTAGGCGTGGCCGGACGGCATGTCGAGGTCCTTCCAGACGCCCGGCAGGTCCTGCTTCTTGATCCCCAGCAAATCGATACGCTGGCCGCCGGTCACCTTGATCATTGGCACGTTGTATTTGTCGGCCACGTCGGCAATGCGCCGCAGCTCCGAAGGATTGGTCACACCGCCCCACATCCGCGGGACTACAGAGTAAGTGCCGTCTTTCTGAATGTTGGCGTGGGCCCGTTCGTTGATCAGGCGCGATTGCGGGTCGTCCTTGGCTTCGCCAGGCCAGGTGGAAATCAGGTAGTAGTTGAGCGCCGGCCGGCACGTGGCGCAGCCGTTCGGCGTGCGCCAGTTCAAATAGCTCAGGGTGCCGGAGATGGTCAGCAGATGCTGCTCGCGGATGGCCTGGCGGATTTGCCCGTGGTTCAAGTCGCTGCAACCGCAAATGGCTTTTTCGCTTTTCGGTTTGACGTCCGCTGCGCCGCCCACGGTGTTGATCAGGATCTGTTCCACCAACCCGGCGCAGGAGCCGCAGGAGCTGGCAGCCTTGGTGTGTTTCTTGACGTCGTCGACGCTGAACAACCCGTGCTCCTGAATCGCCTTGACGATGGTGCCTTTGCACACGCCGTTGCAGCCGCAGACTTCGGCGGTGTCGGCCATGCTCATGGCTTTGTCCTGGCCTTGATGTCCTACATCGCCTAAAGCGTTTTCACCGAACATCAGGTGATCGCGGATCTCGTCGATGGCGTGATTCTCACGGATCTGCCGGAAATACCAGCCACCGTCTGCCGTATCGCCGTACAGACAGGCCCCGACCAGCACGTCATCCTTGATCACCAGTTTTTTGTAGACCCCGCCGATAGGGTCGGAAAGGGTGATGGTTTCGGTGCCTTCGCCGCCCATGAAGTCGCCGGCGGAGAACAGGTCGATGCCGGTGACTTTCAATTTGGTCGACGTCACCGAGCCCTTGTAGGTGGCGAAGCCCAATTGGGCGAGGTGGTTGGCGCAGACCTTGGCCTGTTCGAACAGCGGCGCCACCAGGCCGTAAGCGATGCCGCGGTGACTGGCGCATTCGCCGATGGCGTAGATGCGTGGGTCGTAGGTTTGCAGGGTGTCGTTGACCAGAATCCCGCGGTTGCAGGGAATACCGGATTTTTCCGCGAGTTCGGTGTTGGGTCGAATACCGGCGGCCATCACCACCAGGTCGGCGGGGATGATGTCGCCATTCTTGAACTCAACCGAGCCGACCCGGCCATTGCCGGCATCGTGCAGGGCCTGGGTTTGCTCGCAAAGACGAAAGTGCAGGCCGCGGGCTTCCAGGGCGGTTTGCAGCAACTGACCGCTGGTTTTGTCCAGTTGCCGTTCCAGCAGCCATTCACCGATGTGCACCACGGTGACGTGCATGCCGCGCAGCATCAGGCCGTTGGCGGCTTCCAGGCCGAGCAGGCCGCCACCGATCACAACGGCGTGCTTGTGGGTTTTCGCGGTGTCGATCATTGCTTGGGTGTCGGCGATGTCGCGGTAGCCGATCACGCCGTCCAAGGTGTTGCCGGGGATCGGCAGGATGAACGGAGTCGAGCCGGTGGCGATCAGCAGGCGATCGTATTCGGCCTCGCTGCCGTCTTCGGCGATAACCCGGCGTTTGACCCGGTCGATCTCCACCACTTTGCGGTTGAGCAGCAGCTTGATGTTGTTGTCCAGGTACCAGTCCAGATCGTTCAGCACGATCTCTTCGAAGGTTTGTTCGCCGGCCAGCACGGGCGACAGCAGGATGCGGTTGTAGTTGGTATGAGGTTCGGCGCCGAAGACCGTGATGTCGTACAGCTCATTGCTCAACTTGAGCAGTTCTTCCAGGGTGCGAACCCCGGCCATGCCGTTGCCGATCATCACCAGTTTTAGTTTTTTCATCAGGTTCTCCGGGGAGCTCGGACCCGCCTCATCAGGGCTTTCAGGTCTTGCTCGACAAAATTTGCGCAAACAAAAAAAGGCGTCCCGCTAGTTGCCTAGCGAGGACGCCTTTGTCCTGGTCCCGTTCTCTCGGGCAGCGCATCCTTCATCGTTGAAGGCTGGGCTTTATGTATGGTGAGAGAGGTAATGCAGTGGTTGTGCCAAGTTCTTCAGGTACCCGGATTTACTGGGGTTGGTCGCGGACTCGGCATTTGATTTGGATGTTTTTGCACTGAAACATTGCACGTTGCCCGCAATTGGAGCGGTCTGTAGCAACTGGCGAAGCCTGCGTTCGGCTGCTACAGGGGATCGGTGTTAGCCGTGAAATATCAAAACCAGCAACACCAGGTTCACCAGCAACGACACCAGCGCCAAGGTCCGCCAGACCTTCAACGGTTCGCGCTCCAGCAGCGGTCTGGGTCGCACGCTCAAACTGCGCCGCTCGCCCTGTTCCAGCAGCAGCAACCATTCTTCCGCCGTTTCAAAGCGTTGATCCGGATCCGCCGCCACGGCGTGCTCCAGACTTTGCGTAATCCATTCCGGCAGGTCGGGTCGATAGCGACTGGCGCTGACAGGAACCCCGAACCGTGGGCGCTGGAAGGCTTCGATTTCGCCGTAGGGATAATGCCCGGTGAGCAGGAAATACAAGGTCACGCCGACGGCATACAGGTCCTGTTGCGGTGTCGGTGCTTCCCCGCGAAAGGCTTCCGGCGCGATGTAACTGGGTGTTCCGGGCAGGGCAGAAGGCTGATCTTCGGAAAGGCCCGGGCAGTAGGCGAGACCAAAGTCCAGCAGGCGTAATTCGCCGTCGTCCCCCAGCAGCAGGTTCTCCGGTTTGATATCGCGATGGAGAATCTGCCGTCGATGCAGCATGCCAACGGCGCGCAGCAGGCGTTCGGCCAAATCCTGCCATTGGGGCAGAGGCAGCGGTCCGACATCGGCGTGCAACTCCGCCAAGGTAGATCCGGAATATTCCCGCATCACGTAGTACAAATGCTGACGCTGACTGGCGGCGTGGACTTCAGGGAAATGCCGCCCGGCCACGCGCTTGAGAAACCATTCTTCCGACAGCAACGCCTGCCCGGCCAAGTGATCGTCGCGCAGTGCACCGGGCAAGGTTTTCAGCAGCCAGGGTTGTTGTTGCCCATCGCGTACCCGATAGAGCAGCGACTGCTGGCTCTGGCCGAGTAATCCCTCAATCTGCCAGCCCTCGAAAGTCTGGCCAGCTTTCAAGGCTGGCGGCAGCGGCCATTGCTGCAAATGAATCAACGCATCGCCGATGCTCGTTTCACCGAGGGCATCGACCCGCACCAGCAAGGCGCTGGCATTGTCCTGGCTGCCGGCCAGATGCGCCGCGTTGACCAAGGTCTGCGCGGCGCTGTTCAGATCCGGTTGATCGCGCAGAATTGCCGCAATCGCGGTGTCACCCAGCACGGCCCAAATGCCGTCGCTGAGCAGTACGAAACTTTCGTTCAACCGCAGTTCGCCATCGAGAAAATCCAGCACCAAATGCTGATCGAGCCCAAGGGCCCGTTTGAGCACATGCTGCATGCCGGGCTGGTCCCAGACGTGATCCTCGCTGACCCGCTGCAAGGTGTCGGCGTGCCAGCGATAAACCCGGCAATCTCCGACATGGGCCAAGGTAAAACGCCTACCGCGCATCACCAAAGCACTGACCGTGGTGAGCAACGGTTGCCCACCGCCATTGGCCTGCAACCAGCGATTTTGGGCCAGTAGCAGACGATCCAATGCCTGTGCGACACCCCAGGTTTCCGGTGTGGCGTAGTAATCCAGCGCCAAAGCCTGCAACGTCGAGCGGGCGGCGAGGCCACCATCGGCGCACTGGCTGACGCCATCGGCGATGGCGAACAGGTAACCCTTGCTCGCCGCCAGCGCCGGGGCCGGAGTCACCAGGCGCAGGGCGTCCTGATTCTCCTCGCGAGGGCCGATGGCGCTCGCTTCGGCAAAACTCAGTTGCAGGCTCATTAAGGCTTCAGACCCGAGCAGCGGTCACGGCTGCCGAACCCCAAGTGGTTCTCCAGCGACGTTTCACGCCGTGCAGACCGAACCAGGCCAGAACGCCAAGGCTGGCGAACAACCACAAGGCCAGTTGATAGCTGCCGGTGCTTTGTTTGATCGCGCCCATGCCCGCTGCCAGTGCAAATCCACCAATACCGCCGGCCATGCCGATCAAACCGGTCATCACACCGATCTCGCGACGAAAGCGCTGCGGCACCAATTGGAAAACGGCGCCGTTACCTGCGCCCAAACCGAGCATGGTGCAGACGAAAAGTGCCAGTGCCGCGTAGGAACTCGGCAGATTGAAACCCACCGCTGCGATGCAGACCGCCGCCACCGTGTACATCCCCAAGAGGGTGCGAATGCCACCGAAACGGTCGGCCAGAGCGCCGCCCAACGGACGCATCAAGCTGCCACCGAACACGCAGGCTGCGGTGTAGTAACCGGCAGTCACCGGGCTCAGGCCATATTGGTCGTTGAAATAGCCGGGCAGGGCGCTGGCGAGGCCGATGAAGCCGCCGAAGGTCACGCTGTAGAAAAACATGAACCACCAGCTGTCGCGGTCGCCCAAGGCCTTGAAGTAGTCGGACATCGATTTGGCTTTTGGCCGTTCAGGCGCGTTTTTGGCCAGCCAGGCGAAGACGATGAGGGTCAGGATCAGCGGGATCAGGGCGAAGCCGAACACGTTGCTCCAGCCAAATGCAGCGGCCAGCACCGGGGCGATCAGTGCAGCGAGCACTGTGCCCGAGTTACCGGCACCGGCGATGCCCATGGCTTTGCCTTGGTGTTGTGGCGGATACCATTGCGACGCCAGCGGCAGAGCGACGGCGAAGGATGCGCCGGCCATGCCGAGGAACAGGCCCAGCACCAGCGCTTGTTCATAACTGTGGATGCCGAGTTTCCAGGCGCCGAACAGGGCGCAGATGACGATCACCTGTCCAATCAGCCCGGCGGTTTTCGGCGACAGGCGATCAGCCAGCAAGCCCATCACAAAGCGCAATACCGCCCCGGCCAGAATCGGCGTGGCCACCATCAGTCCGCGCTGTTGGGTGGTCAGCTGCAGATCGGCGGCGATCTGCACCGCCATTGGACCGAGCAGGTACCAGACCATGAAACTCAGGTCGAAATAGAGGAAGGCCGCGAACAGTGTCGGGGTATGGCCGGATTTCCAGAAGCTTGAATTCATCGCGCACCTCAGCTGTTAGGAGTCTCGAGAAGGAGTCATGAGCTTGCAGGTGGGGCGCCGCATCGGCCGCACCACCGGCCCCGGTCTGTGGGGCCAAAACAAAAAAACGCCGCCACCGGATTCGCCAAAGGGCAAATGAGGTGAGCGACGTCTTTGTCGTAGGTGGGGCAACCGCCGTTGGTTACCTGTGGCGATTACCTAGCGAGATCTGTGCCAACAGGTGAAACCGAGTCGCCGCCATTCGCGAGCAGGCTCACTCCCACAGGGAATTGCGCCGTACACAAATCAACTGTGGGAGTGAGCTTGCTCCGGGCGGCGTTCCGACGATGGGGTCCTTTCAGGCACTACAGAGCTTCAGCCGAGCAACTCACTCATGGCGATGATCTGCTCCGCCACCTGAATCAGCTTCTGCTGCCGGCTCATGGCCTGGCGGCGCATCAGGGTGTAGGCCTCTTCCTCGTTGCAGTCCTTCATTTTCATCAGCAGCCCTTTGGCCAGCTCGATGCGCTTGCGCTCGGCAAGTTGCTGGTCGCGGGCGTTGAGCTGGGCGCGCAAGGCCTGGTCGCTTTCAAAACGCGCCATGGCCACGTCGAGAATCGGCTGCAAGCGCTGTGCGTGGATGCCTTCGACGATGTAGGCACTGACGCCGGACTTGATCGCCTGACGCATCACATCGGGGTCATGTTCATCGGTAAACATCACGATCGGCCGCGGTTGGTCGCGGCTCACCAGCACCACTTGTTCCATCACATCGCGGCTCGGTGACTCGGTATCGATCAAAATCACGTCCGGACGCACCGTTTCGACGCGCGCGGGCAAGTCGATGGTCAGGCCCGACTCGTCGATCACCTCGAACCCGGCTTCGGTCAGGGCCGCCTTCAGGCGACCGACTTTCTTCGCGGTGTCGTTGATCAGCAGGATACGCAACATATTCGTAGTCTCCTGTCAGCGGCTGGCGAGAAGGGGCGAGCTGTCGCTCATGGCGTGCAGCTTGAAACTGCGGGCATAGCCGGCGGGGTCCAGGCCATCCCAGACCTTGCCGTCGATCAACTGGCTGCTGCGCATTGGCTGATCACTCACGGCCACACCTACGGTGGTGGCGGCCTCTCGATACAAGTCTAGTTGCTGGACCTGACGGGCCACGCCGAGGTAGTCCGGGTCGTCGCGCAACAAACCCCAACGGCGGAACTGAGTCATGAACCACATGCCATCGGACAGATACGGCAGATTGACCTCGCCATCACCATGGAAGCGCAGCGCGTGCGGGTCTTGCCAGCGATGACCCAGGCCATCGGCGTAGTCACCGAGCAATCGCGGTTCGATGCAGTCGAGCGGTGCGTCGAGGTATTGCGGGGCACTCAACAGCTTCGCGGTGCTGCGGCGATTCTCGGTGCTTTCTTCGATGAAGCGGCTGGCCTCCAGAATCGCCATCACCAGCGCCCTTGCGGTGTTGGGGTATTGCTCGACAAAGGCGCGGGTGCAACCGAGGACTTTTTCCGGATGATCGGGCCAGATGGTCTGGGTGGTTGCCATCGTGAACCCCAGACTTTGCTGCACCGCGCTGGCGGACCATGGCTCGCCGACGCAGAAGCCGTCGATGCGCCCGGCTTGCAGGTGCGCGACCATTTGCGGCGGCGGCACCACCACGCTGTCGACGTCCTGCAACGGGTGGATGCCCTGACTCGCGAGCCAGTAATACAGCCACATGGCGTGGGTGCCCGTAGGAAATGTCTGGGCGAAGGTGAGTTTTGGGCGACTTTGGTGCACGTGCCGTTCCAGTGCTTCAGGACTGGTCACGCCCAGCGCCTGCAAGCCATGGGAGAGGTTGATGCTCTGGCCATTCTGATTCAGGCCCATGAGCACCGCCATGTCGGTCGATGCGACACCGCCGATGCCCAAATGCACGGCGTAGATCAAACCGTACAGGCTGTGGGCGGCGTCGAGTTCGCCACTGACCAGTTTGTCCCGCAGGTTGGCCCAGGACGACTGGCGCTTGAGGTTCAGGGTCAGGCCATAAGGTTGGGCAAAGCCCTGCGTGGCCGCGACCACTACCGAGGCGCAGTCGCTCAGGGCCATGAAGCCGAGGCTGATTTCGGTCTTTTCCGGGGCATCGCTGCCGTTGACCCAGGCCAGGGGGTTGGCTGGAACTTCAATCATCAGTAAACACCTTCCATAAAAAAGCGCCGGACCGGGCTGCTTGCCAGGGCAAGGCCAAGTGACGACGCCGTTGTCTTTCGACTCATCCCGCCGTTGGCATGAGTGCTGATGTCAGTGACGGTGCAAGGCATATGCCATCGCACGCTGATTTTGTCGCGCGCCTCGCCTGCAACCCCGATGCCCGGCTATAATCGCCGCCACTTTTCGTAGCCCAGAGTCAAACCCGCCCATGTACACCCTGGCCCGTCAGCTGTTGTTCAAACTTTCCCCGGAAACCTCCCACGATCTGTCCCTGGACCTGATCGGCGCGGGCGGGCGTTTGGGCCTCAACGGCTTGCTGTGCAAGGCACCGGCGAAAATGCCGGTGACCGTCATGGGCCTCGACTTCCCGAACCCGGTGGGTCTGGCGGCCGGTCTGGACAAGAACGGCGCGGCCATCGACGGTTTTGCGCAACTGGGTTTTGGTTTTGTCGAAATCGGCACCATCACGCCGCGCCCGCAGCCGGGCAATCCGAAGCCACGGATTTTCCGTCTGCCGGAAGCCGAGGCGATCATCAATCGCATGGGGTTCAACAACCTCGGCGTTGATCACCTGCTGGCGCGAGTGGCGGCGGCCAAGTTCAAGGGCGTGCTGGGCATCAATATCGGCAAAAACTTCGATACCCCGGTTGAGCGGGCGGTCGACGACTACCTGATCTGCCTGGACAAGGTCTACGCCCACGCCAGCTATGTGACGGTCAATGTCAGTTCGCCGAACACCCCGGGCCTGCGCAGCCTGCAATTCGGCGATTCGCTGAAGCAGTTGTTGGCCGACCTGGCAACGCGCCGCGCAGAACTGGCGCTGCGCCACGGCAAACATGTACCACTGGCGATCAAGATTGCGCCGGACATGACCGACGAAGAAACCGCTCAGGTCGCGCAAGCGCTGATCGAAACCGGGATGGACGCGGTGATCGCCACCAACACCACCCTCAGTCGCGTCGGTGTAGAAGGCATGGAGCATGGTGACGAGGCGGGCGGTTTGTCCGGCGCACCGGTTCGCGACAAGAGCACCCACACCGTGAAGGTGCTGGCGGCCGAGTTGGCCGGTCGCTTGCCGATCATCGCCGTGGGCGGCATCACCGAAGGCAAGCACGCGGCTGAGAAAATCGCTGCGGGTGCCAGCCTGGTGCAGCTCTATTCCGGCTTCATCTATAAAGGTCCGGCGCTGATTCGTGAATCTGTAGACGCCATCGCCGCCTTGCGCTGACCTTGTAGCAACTGCCGAGCCTGCGAGGCTGCGTTCGGCTGCGCAGCAGTCGTAGAATCAGACACCGCGGTCTTACAGGTACACCGTGCTTTCAGGTTTCACGACGGCTCTGCCGCCGAACGCAGCCTCGCGGTGCTCGGTAGCTGCTACAAGGGAATTGTATTTTGGCGAAAAGCAGGCATAAAAAAGGGCTCCTCGAAGGAGCCCCTGGGCCGAAGCCCGCCGCCCGGATGGGGCGTGCGTGGTAAGTCGTTACGTAATCAAATTGTCGTGTCGGAGTGTGTGCCCTGTGTTAGCCGACGGCGTGAAGTTCGTTGAGTCTATGGATTCCCGCAGTGCCGGTCATACCGTCCCAGTTGTCGCCGCGTCCTTCTCGCCAGCCGTTAATCCAGGCTTGGCGTACCGACGGTAGAGTAAATGGGCAAAGCTCACGGGATTTGCCACCAACTCCATATTGATATCCGCGCAAAAATGCTCTTTCCAACGGATCACGCTTAAGTCTTCTCATAGGGTGTTGCCCTCACTTGTTGACTGTATTTATCGCGTCGACCTCAATTGAGGTCTGGCAGAAAAACTCCTGCCGTTGGGGCTCGCTGCCGGCGTCGCGAGCCAAGGTGTTGACGTCATTGCGGCGTCAACCTGTGTTGAGTTCTAACCAATGCGTCACATCGAGGGAATGATCGTTTTGTCATAAGGACGTAACTATTAAGGTGGTATGGCCATAAGTAACACGATGTTGTCCCGTGTTTATTGGCAAAACCCCGGTATGATCGGCCCTGCGCTGCATGATGGATTGAATCCCTAAGTGAGAACGCCTCCTGTTGAGCAGGGGGACTATTCGACGAAGGGTCGACTTATGACATTTTGTTGCATCAACTTTTTTATCTGTCTTTGCATCTAAGCTCTTTTAACCCGAGCAGCAAGGGTGGAACGGCACACCTTCGTGCCACGCGGGCGCTCTTTTAGAAAAGCGCCTGATTGAAAACCGGGCCGGCAATGCGTTGTCGGTTCACTAAGCCAAAGGCTCTGAAATTCCAATGTCCGATCAATTCGAAATCTTCCTCACTTGCCCAAAAGGCCTTGAAGGCCTGCTCATCGAGGAAGCCGTCGGGCTTGGCCTTGAAGAAGCGCGTGAGCACACCTCTGCCGTGCGTGGCATGGCAACCATGGAAACCGCTTATCGCCTGTGCCTGTGGTCGCGTCTGGCGAACCGGGTGCTGCTGGTGCTCAAGCGTTTCCCGATGAAGGACGCCGAAGATCTTTATCACGGCGTGCTGGATATCGAGTGGCAAGACCACATGCTCAACGATGGCACCCTGGCCGTTGAGTTCAGCGGTCACGGCTCGGGCATCGACAACACCCACTTCGGCGCCTTGAAGGTCAAGGACGCCATCGTCGACAAACTGCGCACGCCGCAGGGCGATCGTCCGTCCATCGACAAACTCAATCCGGACCTGCGCATTCACCTGCGCCTGGACCGTGGTGAAGCGATCCTGTCCCTCGACCTCTCGGGCCACAGCCTGCACCAGCGCGGCTATCGCTTGCAGCAGGGCGCGGCGCCGCTGAAGGAAAACCTCGCGGCCGCAATCCTGATCCGTTCCGGCTGGCCACGCATTGCGGCCGATGGCGGCGCGCTGGCTGACCCGATGTGCGGTGTCGGTACGTTCCTCGTCGAAGCCGCGATGATCGCCGCCGACATGGCGCCGAACCTGCGTCGCGAGCAGTGGGGTTTCACGGCCTGGCTCGGTCACGTCCCGGCGCTGTGGAAAAAGCTTCACGAAGAAGCCACTGAGCGTTGCGCGGCCGGTCTGGCCAAGCCCCCGCTGTGGATTCGCGGTTACGAAGCCGATCCGCGCCTGATTCAACCGGGCCGCAATAACGTTGAACGTGCCGGCCTGAGCGAGTGGATCAAGATCTACCAGGGCGAAGTCGGGACGTTCGAGCCGCGTCCAGACCAGAACCAGAAAGGCCTGGTGATTTGCAACCCACCGTACGGCGAACGTCTGGGTGATGAAGCGAGCTTGCTCTATCTCTACCAGAACCTCGGCGAACGTCTGCGTCAGGCCTGCTTGAACTGGGAAGCCGCGGTATTCACCGGCGCCCCGGACCTGGGCAAGCGCATGGGCATCCGCAGCCACAAACAGTATTCGTTCTGGAACGGCGCGTTGCCGTGCAAGTTGCTGCTGATCAAAGTCACTCCGGACCAGTTCGTTACCGGCGAACGTCGCACTCCGGAACAGCGTCAGGTCGAGCGTGAACAAGTTCAAGCCGAAGTCGAAGTCGCAGACAACGACGTAGCACCCGGCAAGTACGAGAAGTACAACAAGAATGGCAACCCGATCAAACCGGCACCGGTGGTGATCGAGCAGCCGCGCTTGAGCGAAGGCGGACAGATGTTTGCCAACCGTCTGCAAAAGAACCTCAAGGCCCTTGGCAAGTGGGTCAAGCGTGAAGGCATCGACTGCTACCGCGTCTACGATGCCGACATGCCGGAATACTCCATGGCCATCGACCTGTATCAGGATTGGGTCCACGTCCAGGAATACGCCGCGCCGAAGTCCATCGATCCGGAAAAAGCCTCGGCGCGCATGTTCGATGCCCTGGCCGCCATTCCGCAGGCCCTGAACATCGACAAGAGCCGCGTGGTGGTTAAACGTCGCGAGCGTCAGAGCGGCACCAAGCAGTACGAACGCCAAGCGGCACAGGGCAAGTTCGTCGAGGTCAACGAAGGCGGCGTGAAGCTGCTGGTCAACCTCACTGACTACCTCGACACCGGGCTGTTTCTCGATCACCGGCCAATGCGCATGCGGATTCAGAAAGAGGCGGCCGGCAAACGTTTCCTCAATCTGTATAGCTACACCGCAACCGCCAGTGTTCACGCAGCCAAGGGCGGCGCGCGCAGCACCACCAGCGTCGACCTGTCGAAAACCTATCTGGACTGGGCGCGTCGCAACTTGTCGCTGAACGGTTTCTCCGACAAGAACCGTCTGGAGCAGGGCGACGTGATGGCCTGGCTCGACGCCTGCCGTGACGAATACGACCTGATCTTCATCGATCCGCCGACGTTCTCCAACTCCAAGCGCATGGAAGGGATCTTCGACGTGCAGCGTGACCAGGTGCAATTGATCGACCTGGCCATGGCGCGTCTGGCCCCGGGCGGCGTGTTGTACTTCTCCAACAACTTCCGCAAGTTCCAGCTCGAGGAAAACCTCACCGAGCGTTATGCGGTCGAGGAAATCACCGCCCAGACCATCGATCCGGATTTCGCCCGTAATGGCAAAATCCACCGTGCCTGGAAAATCACGGCTCGTTGACACTTGAAGGGATTGGATCCACAGAGCCTTGATTTTTAAAGGCTCTTGGCTTCTTTCTGTGCTGGTCAAATTGATGGCTAATAGCTATAACTCAACGCATGGCCAATGGGCTTTCCCGCACCTGGCGTTTTGAGTTGCGTCTATGTCGTTGCACGCCGTGCGCCCCAAGATCCTGGGTTTTATCAGTGAAGATGCCTCGGCCTGGCTGGTCGCGCTGCTGGTATTGCTCGTCGGCGCAATTCTCACGGGATTGCTGGCGTGGTCGACGCTGAATCTGTTCCACCATCAACTGCGGCAACGTTTCCAACTGCTGGCCAGTGAACGTTACAGCCGTATCGAAGAACGCTTCGAAGATCAGGAGCAGCGCCTCGATGGCCTGCGCCGGTTCTTTGCCAATTCCGATTCGGTCTCCCGCGCGGAGTTCGACGGTTACACCCAACCGCTGCTGCACCGGACTCAGGCCTATTCCTTCGCCAAGCGGGTAACCGGTGCCGAACGAGCGGAATTTGAACGCCAGGTGCGTGCAGAGGGTTTACCCGAGTTCACCCTGCGCGAACTCAATGCCGACGGCCAACTGCAACTGGCGGCCGAACGGGAGGAGTACGTGGCGGTGCTTTACAGCCAGACCCAAAGCACGCTTGGCTCGCCCCTGGGCTACGACTTGTTGGCTCAACCCTTGCGCCGTTCCACCCTTGAACGGGCCGATCAGCACGGCGGCATGGCGGTATCGCAGCCGATGCATCTGGCCAGTATCGAGCCGGCCTATGCACGCGGCGTGCTGCTGGTCGCGCCGGTGCTGCTGCGCAATAGCCCGACCACGGCGGGGTTGAAACCGTTCGGTTATGTTATGGCCGTGATCAGCATGCGCCAGTTGCTGGCGGACGGGCTGCCGGAGGCGGGCCGTGACTACCTTTCGGTGCGCATCCTCGACTTATCCACAGATGATCAGCACGAAGTGCTTTATGAGTCTCCCAACACCCCAGCCCCCAGTGAATTGGCCGCGACCCGGCTGCTGCGGCTCGCCGACCATGACTATCAAGTCGACATTCAGCCCAGCGATGCCTTCCTGAAAGCCAACCACTCTTCTGTGACCAGCCTGATAGTGCTGGGTGGTTTACTCAGTCTGTTGCTCAGTGCCTTGCTCTATGTGCTGGTCAGTCAGCGTCAACGGGCGCTGAAAATGGTCGAGCAACGGACCCAGGAACTGCGCGCCCGCGAGCAGGAGTTGCGCGGCACCCATGGCCAGTTGCGCGGCGTGCTGAATGCCGCGACCCAGGTGGCGATCATCGCCACTGACTTACGCGGGATCATCAGCACCTTTAATGCCGGTGCAGAGCAAATGCTCGGCTACACCAGCGCAGAGGTGGTGGGCCACATGACCCTGGAAAACTTGCACCTGCCCCGGGAGCTTCTCGCCCGCTCGGCGGAGTTGAGTGCGCGCTATGGCAAACCGATTCCGACCTGCCAGGCGATGTTGGTCGAGGGCGGCGAGGAGGGCGGTCACGAAGCGCGGGAATGGACGCTGCTGCGTAGCGACGGCAGCCATTTGACGGTGAACATGCTCGCGACCCCGGTACTCGACGAGCAAGGCCTGTGGGTCGGGCACTTGGCGATCTGTATCGACATCACCGAGCGCAAGCGCGTCCACGAGGCCCTGGCGGCACGGGACCTGTTGTTGAAGAAACTCAGCGCTCATCTGCCCGGCGGGATCTACCAGTTCAAAATGGAGTTCGATGGGCGCTTCAGCGTGATCTACGCCAGCGACGGTATTCGCGAGATCTACGAACTTGAGCCGGATGTGCTGTTGCTCAACGCCGAAGCGATTTTCACGCGGATTCATCCGCAGGACACCACCCGAGTCCGCGCCTCGATCCGGGCATCGGCGGACACCCTCAGCCCTTGGCGCGAGGAATACCGCGTGCTGCTGCCCCTGCGCGGCCTGCGCTGGGTTCGTGGCGAGGCGACGCCGGAGGAACTGCCCGGTGGTGGCGTGCTCTGGCATGGCTACGTCTCGGACATCTCCGACCTCAAGCGGGTGCAAGAAGAATTGCGCGCGCTGTCGATCACTGACTCGCTGACCGGGATCCACAACCGCCGCTATTTCCAGGAACGCCTGACCACCGAAATGGCCCGGGTCGAGCGCGGTGGCGGCGAACTATCGGTGATCATGCTCGATATCGACCACTTCAAGCGTATCAATGACCAGCATGGCCACGCGGTCGGCGATAGGGTGTTGCAGATCGTGTGCGAACGCATCGGCCATCGGCTGCGCCGCACCGACGTGTTCTGTCGCCTGGGTGGTGAGGAGTTCATGGTGCTTTGCCCGGACATCAACGGCGAGCATGCCCATGTCCTGGCCTTGCAGCTATGGCAAGGGTTGCGCAGTTCGCCGATCGAAGGCGTCGGGACAGTGACCGCCAGTTTCGGGATTGCCAGTTGGCGAGTCGGGGAGGGCGCGGATGCGCTGCTGCTGCGGGCGGATTCGGGGGTGTACGCGGCGAAACAGGCCGGGCGGGATCGGGTAGAAGAAGAGATGAGTTAGGTCCGGCTACGCAATACCCTGTGGGAGCGAGCCTGCTCGCGAAAGCGGTCTGTCAATCACATCGTTGCTGGATGTGACGCCGTCTTCGCGAGCAGGCTCGCTCCCATATTGGATCTAAGGTGTCTGGTAGATCGGGTTAGAGCACCGAAGCCGTTTCCGGCAGTTTCGGCTGGCGATACAGGTCCAGCAGCACCTGATCCAGCACCGACGACGCGCCAAACGGTGCCTTGTCGTTGAGGATCGCCACCACAGCCCAGGTATTGCCGTTGATGTCGCGGCTGAAACCGGCAATCGCCCGCACGGTATTCAGGGTGCCGGTCTTGACGTGGGCTTCACCGCGCATCGCAGTGGTCTTCAGGCGTTTGCGCATAGTGCCATCGGTGCCGGCAATCGGCATCGAACTGATGAACTCGGCCGCGTACGGACTTCTCCAGGCGGCTTGCAGCATGCCAGCCAATTCACGCGCACTCACACGTTCGGCACGGGACAGACCGGAGCCGTTTTCCATCACCAGGTGCGGCGCGGTGATGCCTTTCTTCGCCAGCCACTGACGCACGACACGCTGTGCAGCCTTGGCATCGTCACCGTCGGCCTCGGTGCGGAACTGCGCGCCCAGGCTCAGGAACAGCTGCTGGGCCATGGTGTTGTTACTGTATTTGTTGATGTCGCGGATGATTTCCGCCAGGTCCGGCGAGAAGGCCCGAGCCAGGACCTTGGCATTTTTAGGCGTTGGCGCCAGACGGTCCACGCCCTGAATGCTGCCGCCCAGTTCCTTCCAGATCGCTCGCACGGCACCCGCGGTGTAGGTCGCGTGGTCGAGCAGCGACAGGTAAGTCTGGGAGCTGCAGCCCTCGCCCAACTGGCCGCCGACCGTCACGGTCACGCTGCCATCGGCCTGGGGCACCGGGTTGTAACGCACGCCACCGGTGCATTGCTTGGAGTTGACGGCTTTGACCTGATTTTCGATGCGAATGGTGGCAATCGGCGGCTCCACCGACACCAGCACCCGGCCGTTGTCGTTACGCGCCACGAAGCGCAGGGCCTTGAGGTTGACCATCAGCGCGTCAGGTTTGACCAGGAACGGCTTGTTATCGTCATTGCCGTCGTCGTTGAACTGCGGTAATTGCGGTTGTACGAAGAAATTGCGGTCCAGCACCAGATCGCCGGTGATTTGCGTCACACCGTTGGCGCGCAGGTCACGCATCAGCAACCAGAGTTTTTCCATGTTTAGCTTCGGATCGCCGCCACCCTTGAGGTAGAGGTTACCGTTGAGGATGCCGCCGCTGAGCGTGCCGTCGGTGTAGAACTCGGTTTTCCACTGGTGGTTCGGGCCGAGCATTTCCAGCGCCGCGTAAGTGGTGACCAGTTTCATGGTCGAGGCCGGATTGACGGAGACGTCAGCGTTGAAAATCGTCGGGGTGCCAGGGCCGTTGAGCGGGATCATCACCAGCGACAGGGCGTTGTCCTGCATCTTGCTGGCCTTGAGGGCTTTTTCAACGTTGGGCGATAGCGCGGTGTTGATCGAGGCGGCGGAAACAGAGAAGGCCAGAGGGAGCAGAAAACCGGCCAGTAACAATGGACGCAAAGATTTGATCATGTGAAATAAAACCCTACAGCCGAGGGGGAAAAAGACGAGGGCATGAAGATAAATTCCCTCATTGGTCATGAAAGTGTCGGCATTATGCCCCAAGGTGTAGCGGCTTGTGCCGTGCCCTGGCCTTCTAATCCGCTATTTTTTACCGACGGTAGGGCTTGCAACCCAGAGAGACGGGCAATCGGCGCCTTAAACTGCTAAAGTGCCGCCCGTTATTACTTATGAGGATTGTTCCAATGGCGACTAACCGTTCCCAGCGTCTGCGCAAAAAACTGTGCGTCGATGAATTTCAAGAGCTGGGTTTCGAACTGAACCTGGATTTTAAAGAAGATTTGGCTGATGAAGCCATTGATGCTTTCCTCGACGCGTTCCTGAAAGAAGCCATGGAAGCCAACGGTCTGGGCTATGTTGGCGGCGACGACTTCGGTCTGGTTTGCCTGCAGAAGCGTGGCTCGGTGTCCGAAGAGCAGCGCGCCGCTGTTGAAGCCTGGCTCAAAGGCCGCAGCGAACTGACTGAAGCGACTGTCAGCCCGCTGATCGACGTCTGGTACCCGGAAAAGCCGATCAATCCGGTAGCTTGATGTCATAAAAAACGGCGACCCAAGGGTCGCCGTTTTTTTTTGTGACGATCAAAGGATCGCAGCCTCGTTTCACTCGACAGCTGCTACAGGGCAATGCAATCCCTGTAGCAGCTGTCGAGTGAAACGAGGCTGCGAGCTTTTAGCTTTTACGCCAGTTCAGAATCACCAACGTCAACACCCCCGCCACAATCCCCCAGAACGCCGAACCGATGGAAAACAGCGTCAACCCCGACGCCGTCACCATAAAGGTAATCAGCGCCGCTTCACGTTCCTTCACTTCATTCATGGCGATGCTCAAGCCATTGATGATCGAGCCGAACAACGCCAGCGCCGCAATCGACAGCACCAGCTCTTTCGGCAGCGCGGCAAACAGCGCCGCCAACGTCGCGCCGAACACCCCGGCGATCCCGTAGAAAATCCCGCACCAGACGGCCGCCGTGTAGCGCTTGTTACGATCCTCATGGGCATGCGGCCCGGTGCAAATCGCCGCACTGATGGCCGCGAGGTTGATCCCGTGGGAACCGAACGGCGCAAGCAGTAATGAGGCGATGCCGGTCGTGGTGATCAGCGGCGAAGCCGGCACGGTGTAACCGTCAGCGCGCAGCACGGCGATGCCCGGCATGTTCTGCGACGTCATTGCCACGACAAACAGCGGGATGCCGATGCTGATGGTCGCGGCCAGGGAGAAGTGCGGCGTGGTCCAGACCGGCGTCGCCACTTCCAGATGGAAACCGCTGAAATCCAGCAGCCCCATGAACCCCGACAGCGTCGTGCCGATCAACAGCGCGGCCAGCACGGCATAACGTGGCGACAGGCGTTTGACCACCAGATAAGTGAAGAACATCCCCAGTACCAGAGCAGTGCGATGCTGGGCGGCGACGAAGATTTCGCTCCCGATCTTGAACAGAATTCCCGCCAGCAAAGCTGCGGCCAATGACGCTGGAATCTTTTTCACCAGCCGTTCGAAGCTGCCGGTCAGGCCACAAAGGGTCACCAGCACCGCGCAGGTAATGTAAGCACCGATGGCTTCACCGTACGTCACGCCGCCCAGACTGGTGATCAGCAACGCCGCGCCGGGGGTCGACCAGGCGATCGTGATGGGGGTGCGGTAGCGCAAAGACAGGCCAATCGAGCACACCGCCATGCCAATGGAGATCGCCCAGATCCACGACGAAATCTGCCCGCTGGTCAGACCTGCCGCTTGCCCAGCCTGGAACATCAGGACCAGCGAGCTGGTGTAACCGGTCATCATCGCGATGAAGCCGGCGACGATCGCCGAGGGTGACGTGTCGGCCAAAGGGCGGAGCTGCGTATGTGTGGCGTCGTTCATGACAGCGGTATTCCTTATACTTTTGAAAGGTAAAACCCAGGTTCAAGCCTAAACTCAAAAGTAACCAGGCGTTGCAATACAGCCGAGGCGACAAACAGCCGTACAGTCGTGTTGCCACCCTCCATTGTGTACAATCGCGGTGTTTTTTACGCGATACTTGCCAGCGACCCACTGTGCCGTATTACAGTCACGGTCAATTCGCCGCAGTTTTTCCGACTCGAGTGCCCATGAACGAACAGTTGCAACCCCTAAAGAAACAACCGCGAGCAGGCAAAGCCGGCCGCAGCGGTACCCAGGACGATATTGTCTACGCGCATATCTTCGAGGCCATCCTCGAACAGCGTCTGGCGCCCGGTACCAAGTTGAGCGAAGAAGCGCTGGGGGAAATTTTCGGGGTCAGTCGCACCATCATTCGCCGCGCGCTCTCGCGCCTGGCCCATGAAGGCGTCGTGCTCCTGCGTCCGAACCGTGGCGCTGTCGTCGCCAGCCCGAGTGTCGAAGAGGCTCGCCAGGTGTTCATGGCCCGGCGTCTGGTGGAGCGAGCGATCACTGAATTGGCGGTGCAGCACGCCACTGCCGAGCAGATTGCCGAGTTGCGCCAGATGGTCAACGACGAGCGCGACAGCTTCTCCCGTGGCGATCGCGGCGCCGGTATTCGTCTGTCGGGCGAGTTCCACTTGAAACTGGCTGAAGCGGCGAAAAATGCTCCGCTGATCAGCTTCCAGCGCAGCCTGGTGTCCCAGACGTCGTTGATCATTGCCCAGTATGAAAGCGGCAATCGCTCCCACTGTTCCTACGACGAGCACACCCAGCTGATCGACGCCATCGAAGCGCGCAACGCTGAGCTGGCGGTGGACCTGATGATGCATCACATGGATCACATCGACAGCAAACTCAACCTCGACGAAGAAAGCGCGTCGGATGATTTGCATGCGGTGTTCTCGCATTTGTTGCAGACCAAGAAACCAGGGCGGCCAGCGGTCAAACTCTGACACCGCGTCGCGTCCATCGCGAGCAGGCTCGCTCCCACAAGGTTTTGTATTGAATGCAAATCTTGTAACCACTGAAGATCAACTGTGGGAGATTCTATGTTGCAGGGCAACCCCGCAACCTCAGGCCGGGTGGTATTCGCTCTGATTTTTCATCAGGGCAAATGCCACCCGGCAGAGTTTCCGGGCAAGGGCCACCAAGGCCTGGGTTTTCGAGAAGCCTCTTGCCAAATACGACTCGTAAAACGGTTTCCATTTAGCTGAGCGACAGGCTGCCATTGCGGCGTTGTAAGCCAACCGGCGGACTTCCGGATCCCCTTTTTTTGTCAGGTGCCGGGGGCCGTTCTTCTTCCCGGAGTCATCGACCGTAAGGTCCATCCCTAGAAACGCGATGAACGCATCACTATTGGCAAAATCACCGCGCATAAAGGTCGTCGCCAACCCGGTTGCAGTCAGTTCGCCAACCCCTTCGATGGCTTTGCAGCGGTCGATATTCTCTTCAATACCCGCCTCTTTGCTGACCTTGCGCAGCAGTTTCTGAATGGCCTGATCCGCTTGCTTGAAGGCCTTTTGCTGGGCGCTCTGTACTTTCTTCAACAAGGGTTCATTGGCCCAGCTCAGCATCAGACCGGCATGGTTCTGGATCAGCGTTGCACGTCTGTGGAGCAGGCTTTTCAGCGAGGTGTAGGCCTTGGGTGGTGGGCTCCAGATCCGCAGTCCGTCTTGTTCGTTCGTCAAATAACGCGCCAGCAGACGGGCATCGCAGGGATCGTTCTTGGCTCGTTGGCCGATGCCGCGGCGATAGTTGCTCACCCGATAAGCATCCACGACATAGACCTGGTGCCCCATCGCATGGGCCAGCTCGACGGTGTCCAGGTGGTAGATGTTGGTGGCTTCAACGGCGATAGCGCTTTGGGCGGGCAATGTTTTAAGCCAGCGTTTGAGGGCTGTTCGATCGTTCTTGATGGTGTCAGTGGTTAGCCGGTCGGAGCGATAGACAACTATTTCGGTCTTGGCGATATCGACGCCAACCACCGTCTGCGAAGTAAGGATTGTCATGACGAATCCTCGGAGCTAGGGTTTAAGAGCTTGTCGGGGTCTACCGTTGCGCTGGCTTGCCTCTATCGTCGGTTTTACCGATGAATTCCTTATCGGCGCTTTGGGTAGAAGGGGCGGGATGAGAAGTCTCCCACGGTCTGTACTGGTCAGAGTCAGAATCGAGCTTTTAGTCCCGCCCACCCCTTCAAGTCTAAACATACAAGCGAGCCTGCTCGCGAAGGCGATCTGACAGGCAATAAAAATCCCCCGGGCTGTACGGCGACGGGGGATTTTTTATGCCCGGAAGATCTTAGCGCTGATGCACCTGATTCCCCGCCGCATATGTCTGCAACACCGTCCGGTCATCCCCCAGCGTCATCAATACAAACAACGTTTCGGCAATGTTATTGGCCTGCTTCAAGCGATAGCTCAGCAGCGGTGTGGCGTTGTAGTCCAGTACCAGGAAGTCGGCGTCGGTGCCCGGTTGCAGGGTGCCAATCTTGTCTTCCAGGCGCAACGCGCGGGCGCCGCCGAGGGTCGCCAGGTACAGCGACTTGAACGGGCTCAGTCGCGCACCTTGCATCTGCATGACCTTGTAGGCTTCGTTCAGGGTCTGCAGCAGTGAGAAACTGGTGCCGCCACCGACGTCTGTGCCCAAACCAACATTCAATTTGTGCTTCTCGGCCATCGGCAGGTTGAACAGGCCGCTGCCGAGGAAGAAGTTCGAGGTCGGGCAGAAGGCGATTGCCGAGCCGGTTTCCGCCAGTCGTGCGCATTCATCGTCGCACAGGTGTACGCCGTGGGCGAATACCGAGCGCTCGCCGAGCAGCTTGTAATGGTCGTAGACGTCCAGGTAGCCCTTGCGCTCCGGGAACAGCTCCTTGACCCACTCGACTTCCTTGAGGTTTTCGCTGATGTGAGTCTGCATGTACAGGTCTGGGAATTCGCTGAGCAACTGGCCGGCGAGGGTCAGCTGTTCCGGGGTGCTGGTCGGGGCGAACCGCGGGGTGACCGCGTAGTGCAGGCGACCCTTGCCGTGCCAGCGCTCGATCAGCGCCTTGCTTTCGACGTAGCTGGATTCGGCGGTGTCGGTCAGGTAGTCCGGCGCGTTGCGGTCCATCATCACCTTGCCGGCAATCATCCGCAGGTCCAGCTGTTCGGCGGCCTCGAAGAACGAGTTCACTGATTGTGGATGCACGCTGCCGAACACCAGCGCCGTAGTGGTGCCGTTGCGCAGCAGTTCCTTGATGAAAATGCCCGCGACCTCGTCGGCGTGAGCCTTGTCGGCGAACTGGCTTTCGCACGGGAAGGTGTAAGTGTTGAGCCAGTCCAGCAGTTGCTCGCCGTAGGCACCGACCATGCCGGTTTGCGGCAAGTGAATGTGGGTGTCGATGAAGCCAGGGGTGATCAGCGCGTCCTGATAATGGGTGATCTCGATGTCGGCCGGCAGGGTCGGCAGCAAGTCGCTGGCGTGACCAAGGGCGCTGATCTGGCCGTTATCGACCACCAGCAGGCCATCTTCGAAATACTCGTAAGAGGCTTCGATACCGACTTCGGCAGGATCGGCGATGCTGTGCAGAATGGCGGCGCGGTAGGCTTTGCGAGTCAGAGGCATAAAATTTCTCAATTCGTGGCTTGGCTGCGGCGTGAAGCAGGCAGCAGTTTGGCGATCGATGATCCGGCGCTGGCGGTGTGCTGGCCGAAATTGGCGTTATAGGTGGCGATGATTTCGCCGGCGATGGAGATGGCGATTTCCACAGGCAACTTGCCTTTGACTTCGCCGATGCCCATCGGACAGCGCATGCGTTGCAGCACGGCGCTGTCGAAACCACGGTCACGCAAGCGGTGTTCGAATTTCACCCGTTTGGTCTTCGAACCGATCAGGCCGAAGTAGGCGAAGTCGTTGCGCTTGAGGATCGCGGCGGTGAGTTCGAGGTCGAGCTGGTGGTTGTGGGTCATGACGATGCAATAGCTGCCGGCGGGCAGGTCATCGATTTCGTCCACCGGTTCTTCGGCGACGATTTTGCGTACGCCATGGGGGATCTGTTCCGGGAATTCGGCGTCCCGCGAATCGATCCAGCGCACCCGGCAGGGCAGGCTGGCGAGCAGCGGCACCAGCGCCCGGCCGACGTGGCCGGCACCGAATACGGCGATCTGCGCCTGGACCTGGCCCATCGGTTCGAACAGCAACACCGTCACGCCACCACAGCACTGACCCAGGCTGGCGCCGAGGCTGAAGCGCTCAAGGTGCGTGTCCTGCTTACCGCTGGCCAGCATTTCGCGGCCGATTTGCATGGCCTTGTATTCCAGATGCCCGCCACCGATGGTGTCGAAGGTCTGGCTGGCGCTGATGACCATCTTCGAGCCGGCGTTACGCGGCGTCGAGCCGAGTTCTTCGATTATCGTGACCAACACGCAGGGTTCACCCTGGGATTGCAGGTCGGCGAGGGCATCGATCCAGTTGTACATGTTTCACCTCAACATCTCTGTTGTCTGTTCGGGCCTCTTCGCGGGCAAGCCTCGCTCCTACGGGAATGGTGATGTTCGAATGATCACCGCAAACCTGTAGGAGCGAGGCTTGCCCGCGAAGGCCGCGCCTCGGTCTAGAGCGAAGCCAGCTCGGTTTCAGCTTCCACGGCTTTCGCCGCCTTCAACTGGCGCATCTGCTCACAGCCCCACAACACCCGCTCCGGCGTCGCCGGTGCGTCGATTTTCGGTTGATGCTTGTAGTCGCCCAGGCTGGCAACGGCGTCCTTGATCGCACACCACGACGCAATACCCAGCATGAACGGCGGCTCGCCCACGGCCTTGGAATGGAACACCGTGTCTTCCGGGTTCTTGCGGTTTTCCACCAGCTTCACCCGCAGGTCCAACGGCATGTCGGCCACGGCCGGGATCTTGTAGCTGGCCGGGCCGTTGGTCATCAGTTTGCCTTTGTTGTTCCACACCAGTTCTTCCATGGTCAGCCAGCCCATGCCCTGGATGAAACCGCCCTCGACCTGGCCGATGTCGATGGCCGGGTTCAGCGAGTCGCCGACGTCATGCAAAATGTCGGTGCGCAGCATTTTGTACTCGCCGGTCAAGGTGTCGATGATCACCTCGCAGCACGCTGCGCCGAAGGCGTAGTAATAGAACGGCCGGCCCCGCGCCTGGCTACGGTCGTAGAAGATTTTCGGGGTCTTGTAGAACCCGGTGCTCGACAGCGACACCTGAGCGAAATACGCCTGCTGGATCAGCGATTCAAACGTCAGAATATGATCGCGAACCCGCACGTGACCGTTGTGGAACTCCACGTCTTCTTCGCTGACCTTGTATTGGCGCGCGGCGAATTCAACCAGGCGCTTTTTGATGATCTCAGCTGCATTCTGTGCGGCTTTACCGTTCAGGTCGGCGCCACTGGAAGCGGCGGTCGGCGAGGTGTTCGGCACCTTGTCAGTGTTGGTTGCGGTGATCTGCACGCGGTCCATTTCCACCTGGAACACTTCAGCCACGACCTGCGCGACTTTGGTGTTCAGGCCCTGGCCCATTTCGGTGCCGCCATGGTTGAGGTGGATGCTGCCATCGGTGTAGATATGGATCAGCGCACCGGCCTGGTTGAGGAAGCTGGCAGTGAAGGAAATACCGAATTTTACCGGGGTCAGCGCCAGGCCTTTTTTCAGGATCGGGCTGTTGGCGTTGTAGCGACGAATCGCTTCGCGGCGCTCGGCGTACTGGCTGCTTTCTTCGAGTTCGGCGGTCATTTCCTCGAGCATGTTGTGCTCGACGGTCTGGTAGTAATGGGTGACGTTGCGCTCGGTCTTGCCGTAGTAGTTGGCCTTGCGCACCGCCAGCGGATCGAGGGCCAGGTGGCGGGCAATCGCGTCCATCACTTCTTCGATGGCGACCATGCCTTGCGGGCCGCCGAAGCCACGGTAAGCGGTGTTCGACGCGGTGTTGGTCTTGCAGCGGTGACCGTTGATGGTCGCGTCGCCCAGGTAGTACGAGTTGTCGGCGTGGAACATTGCACGGTCGACAATCGACGCCGAGAGGTCCGGCGAGCAACCGCAGTTACCGGCCAGTTCCAGGGCAATGCCGTGCAGCCGGCCAGTGCTGTCGAAGCCCACGTCGTACTCGACGTAGAACGGGTGACGCTTGCCGGTCATCAGCATGTCTTCGACCCGCGGCAGGCGCATTTTGGTCGGCTGGCCGGTGAGGTGTGCAACAACTGCACAGAGGCACGCAGGGCTCGCGGCCTGGGTTTCCTTGCCGCCGAAACCACCGCCCATGCGGCGCATGTCGACGACGATCTTGTTCATCGATACGTCCAGCACTTCGGCTACAAGCTTCTGTACTTCGGTGGGGTTCTGCGTCGAGCAGTAGACAATCATGCCGCCGTCTTCGGTCGGCATCACCGAAGAGATCTGGGTTTCGAGATAGAAGTGTTCCTGGCCGCCGATGTGCAGTGTGCCTTGAATGCGGTGTTCGGCAGTGGCCAAAGCGCCGGCCGAATCACCGCGTTGATGCGTGTGGCTGTCGAGCACAAAGTGGCGTTTGCGCAGCGCTTCAACCACGTCCAGCACCGGCTCCAGATCTTCGTATTCGATGATCGCGGCCATGGCGGCTTTGCGTGCGGTTTCCAGGTCCTTCGCCGCAACGGCGAGCACCACTTGACCGACGAATTGCACGTCGTCGATAGCCAGCAATGGGTCACCTGGCAGCAATGGGCCGATGTCTTTCAGGCCTGGTACGTCTTTGTGGGTGATAGCGATGCGCACGCCTTCGAAGGCGTAGCAAGGCTGGGTGTCGATGCTGATAATTTTCGCGTGGGCGCGGTCCGACAGGCGTGCGTAAACATGTAACTGGTTCGGAAATTCCAGCCGGTCGTCGATGTACTGCGCTTCACCGGACACGTGTTTGGTGGCGCTGTCGTGCTTGACGCTGCGGCCGACACCGGTGGTCAGGTCCTTGGCGAACAGTTCAGCCAATTCGGCCTGGGTCTTCTCTACGGCGTGATGATTAGACATAAGCGGTCACCCGAGTCTCGATGTGCGGTGTTTGCAGTTCGATGAAGTACTTACGCAACAGGTTCTGGGCGCTGAGCAGGCGGTATTCCTTGCTGGCACGGAAGTCCGAGAGCGGCGTGAAATCTTCGGCCAGCGCAGCGCAGGCGCGTTCGACGGTGTCGTTGTTCCAGGTGGCGCCGAGCAATACGGCTTCGCAGCTTTTGGCGCGTTTTGGTGTGGCCGCCATGCCGCCGAAGGCGACGCGGGCGTCGGCGATCATGCCGTTGTCGATGCGCAGGTTGAAGGCGGCACAGACAGCGGAAATGTCATCGTCCAGACGCTTGGAGACTTTGTAGGCGCGGAACAGTTGTTCGGCGCTGGCACGCGGCACGATGATCTTTTCGATGAACTCGCTTTCCTGGCGCGCGGTGACCCGGTAATCGATGAAGTAATCTTCCAGCGCCATCGTGCGGCGGACTTCGCCTTTGCACAGGACAATCTGCGCGCCGAGTGCAATCAACAGGGGCGGGGAGTCACCGATCGGCGAGGCGTTGCCGATGTTGCCGCCGAGGGTGCCCTGGTTGCGGATCTGCAGGGAAGCGAAGCGTTGCAGCAATTCGCCGAAATCCGGGTACTCGGCTTTCAAGGCTTCATAGCAATCGGAGAGGGCGGTGGCGGCGCCGATTTCCAGGCGATCGTCGAAACGCTCGATGCGCTTCATCTCGGCGACGTTGCCGACGTAAATCATCACTGGCAAGGTGCGGTGGAACTGCGTGACTTCCAGCGCCAGATCCGTGCCGCCAGCCAGCAGGCGAGCCTGTGGATAAGCGTCATAGAGGTCAGCCAGATCGGCGACGGTCAGCGGCACCAGGCAGCGCTTGTCGCCACTGTTGAGTTCGCCAATATCGGTAGGGGCGATGGCTTTGAGGCGAGCGATGGTGTCGGCCTCACGCGCATCGAACTGGTCCGTTTGCTTGCCGCAGCAGGATTGTTCGGCGGCAGCCAGAATCGGCCGATAGCCAGTGCAGCGGCAAAGGTTGCCGGCCAGCGCTTCGTGGGCTTTATGCGCATCCGGTTGATCGCTGTTCTTTTGCAGCGCGAACAGCGACATCACGAAGCCCGGTGTGCAGAAGCCGCATTGCGAGCCGTGGCACTCGACCATGGCTTTTTGCACGCTGTGCAGCTCGCCTTGGTGCTTGAGGTCTTCAACGCTGATCAATTGTTTGCCGTGCAGTGACGAAACGAACGTCAGACACGAGTTGAGGCTGCGATAGCGAATGTGTTCGCGGCCATCGTCATCCGTTTGCAGCTCGCCGACCACCACGGTGCACGCGCCGCAGTCACCGCTGGCGCAGCCTTCTTTGGTGCCGGGTTTGCCCACATGGTCGCGCAGATAATTGAGCACGGTCAGGTTTGGGTCCAGGGCGTGCTCGCTACGGAGTTCCTGGTTAAGTAAAAACTGGATCACGGAAGGCCTCGCAGACTCATTATTGTTGTTAACCGACTTGAACCGAATTTATCAGGTCTGACTTTCCGGTCAATGATTTTCTGACTTAAAGGTCAGGAAATAGCATTTTGTCGATAAACGACTCGTTCCTTTATTATTGACCCTCACGGGATAGCCTGCTTTTTGCTTGAATCGTGCCAAAAACCGCCCAGTGGGCACTCCGCCATGACCCTTCATGTGCGCTACACTGCGCCGCTTGTGCAGATCGAAGAGTTTGAAGGACAACCATGACGTTCAAGGCGCCGGACAGCCTCGCCGAGCAAATTGCTCACCACCTCGCCGAACGCATCATTCGTGGCGAAATGAAGCCCGGGGAGCGCATCCAGGAACAGAAGGTCACGCTGGCCCTCAATGTCAGCCGCGGTTCGGTCCGTGAAGCCTTGCTGATCCTCGAGCGCCGCCACCTGATCGCGATCCTGCCGCGACGCGGCGCCCACGTGACCGAGCTGACGGTTCACAAGGTCCGAAGCCTGTGCACGCTGATGAGCGAGCTTTACATCTTGCTCGGCAATGCAGTGGCCAGCGGCTGGCAAGTCCAGACCGACATGGCGCCGTTCGTGCAAATCCAGCAGCGTCTGACCGCCAGCTACGAGCGCCAGGACATTCGCACCTTTGTCGACGACAGCTTCAGTGTGATGCGCGCCGCGTATCCGTTCGCCAACAACCCGTACTTGCAGGAAACCGTCGAGAATCTGCAGCCGGCCATGAGCCGCGCGTATTTCCTCGCCCTGGAACAGCGCAAGGCCTCGATGAGCGAGTTCCTCGAACTGTTCGAACGCTTGCTCGCCGCCGTGCTGGCCCGTGATTTTCCGCAGATCCGCATTGTGCTGACGGCGTATGCCCAGCGCAGCAGTGATCTGGTGGTCTCCGCCCTGACGGACGCTTAAGCGTGCGGCTAAAGTGCATCAAACTGGCGGGGTTCAAATCCTTCGTCGACCCGACCACGGTGAACTTCCCCAGTAACATGGCGGCGGTGGTCGGGCCCAATGGTTGCGGCAAGTCGAACATCATCGACGCCGTGCGTTGGGTGATGGGCGAGAGTTCGGCCAAGAACCTGCGCGGCGAGTCGATGACCGACGTCATCTTCAACGGCTCAACCAGCCGTAAACCGGTGAGCCAGGCCAGCATCGAGCTGGTGTTCGATAACTCCGACGGCACCCTGCTCGGCGAATACGCGGCCTACGCGGAAATTTCCATTCGCCGCAAAGTGACGCGCGACAGCCAGACCACTTACTACCTCAACGGCACCAAATGCCGTCGTCGCGATATCACGGATATCTTCCTCGGCACCGGCCTCGGCCCGCGCAGCTACTCGATTATCGAGCAGGGGATGATCTCCAAGCTGATCGAGTCCAAGCCCGAAGACCTGCGCAACTTTATTGAAGAAGCGGCGGGCATTTCCAAGTATAAGGAGCGCCGGCGCGAGACTGAAAACCGCATCCGCCGCACCCACGAGAACCTGGCCCGCCTGACCGACCTGCGCGAAGAACTCGAGCGTCAGCTTGAACGCTTGTACCGCCAGGCCGAGGCCGCCAAGAAGTATCAGGAATACAAGGGCGAGGAGCGTCAGCTCAAGGCCCAACTGTCGGCCTTGCGCTGGCAGGCGTTGAATGAACAGGTTGGTCAGCGCGAAGCGATCATCGGCAATCAGGAAGTCACGTTCGAAGCCCTGGTTGCGGAGCAGCGCAATGCCGACGCGGCCATTGAACGCCTGCGCGACGGTCACCACGACTTGTCCGAGCGCTTCAATCTGGTGCAGGGGCGCTTCTATTCGGTCGGCGGCGACATCGCCCGGGTCGAGCAGAGCATCCAGCACGGTCAGCAGCGTTTGCGCCAATTGCAGGACGACCTGAAAGAAGCCGAGCGCGCGCGTCTGGAAACCGAGTCTCACTTGGGCCACGACCGCACCTTGCTGCTAACGCTGGGCGAAGAGCTGGACGTGCTCACCCCCGAACAGGAAGTCACCAGCGCCGCCGCCGAAGAAGCCGCCGCCGCGCTGGAAGAATCCGAAACCACCATGCACGCCTGGCAGGAACAGTGGGACACCTTCAACCTGACGGCCGCCGAACCGCGCCGCCAATCCGAAGTTCAGCAGTCGCGGATCCAGCAGCTGGAAACCAGCATGGAGCGCCTGGCCGATCGTCAGAAGCGTCTCGGCGAAGAGCGCGCCTTGCTCTCGGCAGACCCGGAAGAGGCGGCGATCATGGAACTCAGCGAGCAACTCACCGCCAGCGAAGCAACGCTTGAAGATTTACAGGCCAGCGAAGAAGCCCAGGTCGAACGCCTTGAGCAACTGCGTCAGGAATTGCAATTAGCGCTGCAAAATCAGCAACAGGCTCAGGGCGACTTGCAGCGTCTGAACGGTCGCCTTGCCTCCCTTGAGGCCTTGCAGCAAGCCGCGCTCGATCCCGGCACCGGTACCGCAGAATGGCTGCGCGAACAACATTTGGCGGACCGTCCGCGTCTGGCCGAAGGCCTGAAAGTCGAAGCCGGTTGGGAGCTGGCGGTGGAAACCGTGCTCGGCGCCGACCTGCAAGCGGTGCTGGTAGATGACTTCGGTGACTTCGATCTGGCCGGTTTTGCCCAGGGCGATTTGCGTTTGCTCAGCCCCGCCAGTGATGGCGTGCGCGTGCCCGGCAGCTTGCTCGATAAAGTGGAAGCGCAGATCGATCTGGCGCCATGGTTGGGGCAGGTTAAACCGGTCGACAGCCTCGAACAGGCGTTGGCCCTGCGCAATCAATTGACCGCCGGCCAGAGTCTGATCAGCCGCGACGGATACTGGGTCGGTCGACACTTTTTGCGCGTACGTCGGGCCAGCGAAGCGGAAAGCGGTGTACTGGCTCGAGGTCAGGAAATCCAGCGTCTGGGCCTCGAGCGCGATGAGCGCGAAGCCACGGTCGAAACCCTGGAAACCCAACTTCAGAATCTCAGGGCGCAACAGCGTCAGCAGGAAAACGGTCGCGAACATCTGCGCCGTCTGCTGCAAGACGAAGCCCGTCAGCAAGGTGAATTTAAAGCCCAGTTGTCCGCCGGCAAAGCCAAGGCCGAACAACTGACCCTGCGTCGTACACGCCTGGACGAAGAACTCACCGAATTGGCTGAGCAACGCGCTCTGGAGCACGAAAATATCGGCGAAGCGCGTCTGCAATTGCAGGAAGCCCTCGACAGCATGGCGCTGGACACCGAGCAGCGCGAGTTGCTGCTGGCTCAGCGCGACAGCTTGCGCGAGCGACTCGATCGGGTGCGGCAGGAAGCCCGGCAGCACAAGGATCACGCCCATCAACTGGCGGTGCGTCTGGGTTCGCTCAAGGCACAACACGACTCGACGCGTCAGGCGCTGGAACGTCTGGAGATGCAATCCGAGCGCCTGACCGAGAAGCGCGAACAGCTGAGTCTCAACCTGGAGGAGGGCGAAGCGCCGCTGGAGGAATTGCGCCTGAAGCTTGAAGAGCTGCTCGACAAACGCATGACCGTCGACGAAGAACTAAAGACTGCGCAGATCGCTCTGGAAGACGCTGACCGTGAATTGCGTGATGCGGAAAAACGTCGCAACCAGGCCGAGCAGCAATCGCAGTTGATTCGGGGGCAGATGGAAACACAACGCATGGAATGGCAGGCCCTGACCGTGCGCCGCAAGACCTTGGAAGATCAGTTGCTGGAAGACGGTTACGACCTCCACGGCGTGCTCGCCACCCTGGTGGCCGACGCCAACGAGAAAGACGCGGAAGAAGAACTCGAACGCATTGCCGCGCGCATTCAGCGTCTCGGTGCGATCAACCTGGCGGCCATCGACGAATACCAGCAACAATCCGAGCGTAAACGTTATCTGGATGCGCAGAACGACGATCTGGTCGAGGCGCTGGATACGCTCGAAAACGTGATTCGCAAGATCGACAAGGAAACCCGAAACCGCTTCAAAGATACCTTTGATCAGATCAATGGCGGTTTACAGGCCCTTTTCCCAAAAGTTTTCGGGGGAGGCCGCGCGTATTTGGAACTGACGGGCGAAGATCTACTCGATACAGGGGTAACGATCATGGCGCAGCCGCCAGGAAAGAAGAACAGCACCATCCATTTGCTCTCCGGTGGCGAAAAAGCCCTGACTGCCCTGGCTCTGGTTTTTGCCATCTTCAAGTTGAATCCGGCGCCGTTCTGCATGCTCGATGAAGTTGACGCGCCATTGGATGACGCTAACGTTGGACGCTACGCACGGCTGGTCAAAGAGATGTCGCAGACGGTGCAGTTCATCTATATCACCCACAACAAGATCGCCATGGAAATGGCCGAGCAACTGATGGGGGTGACGATGCACGAGCCGGGTTGTTCGCGTCTGGTGGCAGTGGATGTCGAGGAGGCGATGGCGATGGTGGATGCCTGAGTCGGCGCTTGTAGGAGAGGTATTTTTGAGTTGTAGGACTTATTTACCTGCCCTGACTTGCTGGCCAATCGACATAATCGCGCAAGCCGTTGTGACAGACGGTGTAAAGTTGCCTTTGGTCGTGCTAGTTTAATGTCAATTTTTCGTATACGTGGGCAAAACGCCTGTCAGAACATAGAGTTGGCGCCACGTTTTAAAGCGGTTTACGAGTTGTAAACCTCTTATTTTTCAGCATTTTTTATAGAGGCACGGGATTACATGGAAATCGGTCTGCGCGAGTGGCTGATCGTCATCGGCATTATTGTCATTGCCGGTATTCTTTTCGATGGCTGGCGTCGCATGCGCGGCGGCAAGGGGAAACTGAAATTCCGTCTCGACCGAAGTTTGTCCAACTTGCAGGACGAGGACACCAGCGCCGAGCTGTTGGGCCCGCCCCGTGTGCTGGATACGCATAAAGAGCCGCAACTGGACGAGCACGATCTGCCGTCGGTGAGCATGCCTGCCCGTGAACCGCGTGAGTCGGGTTCCAAGCGCGGCAAGCGTGGCCATGGCGAGCCTTCCCAGGGCGACATGAACCTCAGTCTGGATCTGGACGGCGGCCCGAGCTTCAGCAGCCGTGACGACGATTTCCCGGATGACACCAAGGCTTCGAGTTCGGCCAGCGACAAGGAACAACCGCAAGCCGAAGAAGTGCTGGTGATCAGCGTGATTTGCCGTGACGCCGCCGGCTTCAAAGGCCCGGCGCTGTTGCAGAACATTCTGGAAAGCGGTCTGCGTTTCGGCGAGATGGACATCTTCCACCGCCACGAAAGCATGGCCGGCAATGGCGAGGTCCTGTTCTCGATGGCCAATGCGGTCAAGCCGGGTGTTTTCGATCTGGACGACATCGACCACTTCAGCACACCGGCAGTGAGCTTCTTCCTCGGTCTGCCAGGCCCGCGTCATCCGAAGCAAGCCTTCGACGTGATGGTGGCCGCGGCGCGCAAACTGTCTCAGGAGCTGAACGGCGAACTGAAAGACGATCAGCGCAGCGTGCTGACTGCCCAGACGATCGAGCATTACCGTCAGCGCATCGTTGAATTCGAACGTCGCGCCCTGACCCAGAAGCGTTGATTCAAAAGGTTGTTCCCGCGCCGCGCGCGGGACGATCAGCAAAATAGATTGAGCAGCCTCGGCTGCTCTTTTGCTTTATGAGAGAACACCCATGACCGCCGCCAAAAACCGCATTCTAGAGCTGCGTGCTGAGCTGGATCAGCATAACTATCGCTACCACGTGCTGGACGAGCCGAGCATTCCGGACGCCGAATACGACCGGTTGTTCCACGAGCTCAAGGCCCTCGAAGCGGCGCATCCCGAACTGATCACCAGCGACTCGCCGACCCAACGTGTCGGCAGTGCGGCGCTGTCGGCGTTCACTCAGGTTCGCCACGAAGTACCGATGCTCAGCCTCGGTAACGCCTTCGAAGAAACCGACATGCGCGAGTTCGATCGTCGGGTGACTGAAGGTCTCGACCTGCCGGTTGGCGACTTGTTCGGCGGCGGCGCGGCGGTGGAATACAGCTGTGAACCCAAACTCGATGGCCTGGCAGTCAGCTTGTTGTATCAGGACGGCGTGCTGGTGCGCGGTGCGACTAGAGGCGATGGCACCACCGGCGAAGACATCAGCGTCAACGTCCGTACCGTGCGCAACATTCCGCTCAAGCTGCACGGTACTGGCTGGCCGGCGACCCTGGAAGTGCGCGGTGAAGTGTTCATGTCCAAGGCCGGTTTCGAACGCCTCAACGCCACGCAGCTGGAAGTCGGCGGCAAGACCTTCGCCAATCCGCGCAACGCGGCGGCTGGCAGCTTGCGTCAGCTCGATTCGAAGATCACGGCCAACCGTCCGCTGGAGTTCTGTTGCTATGGCATCGGCCAGATTTCGGCTGATATTGCTGATACGCACATTGGCAATCTGCAGCAGCTCAAGGCTTGGGGCATGCCGATCAGTCATGAGTTGAAACTGGCTCAGGGTATTGATGAATGCCTGGATTACTACCGTGACATCGGCGAGCGCCGAAATTCGCTGCCCTACGAAATCGACGGCGTGGTGTTCAAGGTCAACAGCATTGCCTCTCAGCGTGAGCTGGGCTTCCGTGCTCGTGAACCGCGCTGGGCGATCGCGCACAAATTCCCGGCCATGGAAGAGCTCACTGAATTGCTCGACGTGGAATTCCAGGTCGGTCGCACCGGCGCGGTGACGCCGGTGGCGCGCTTGAAGCCGGTCAAGGTCGCCGGTGTGACCGTGGCCAACGCAACGCTGCACAACATGGACGAAGTGGCGCGTCTGGGCCTGATGATTGGCGACACCGTGATCATCCGCCGCGCAGGCGATGTGATTCCGCAGGTGGTGCAGGTGGTCATGGAGCGTCGCCCGGAAACCGCGCGAGCCGTGCAGATTCCTGAGAAGTGCCCGGTCTGTGGCTCGCATGTCGAGCGCACGCAACTGGTCAAGCGCAGCAAAGGTCGCGAGACCGTCAGCGAAGGCGCGGTGTACCGCTGCGTCGGTCGTCTGGCCTGCGGTGCGCAACTCAAGCAGGCAATCATTCACTTCGTCTCCCGTCGCGCGATGGACATCGAAGGTCTGGGAGAGAAGAGCGTCGAGCAGTTAGTAGATGAAGGACTGGTGAATTCGCCGGCCGATTTGTACGCGCTGACGTTCGAGCAAATCGTCGATCTGGAAGGCTTTGCCGAACTGTCGAGCAAGAACCTGCTCAGCGCCATCGAAGACAGCAAGAAGCCGAGCCTGGCACGCTTCATCTACGCCCTCGGGATTCCCGATGTCGGCGAAGAGACGGCCAAGGTGCTGGCGCGTTCTCTCGGCTCGCTGGAGCGGGTTCAGCAAGCCTTGCCGCAAGTGCTCACGTACTTGCCGGACGTGGGCCTGGAAGTGGCTTATGAGATTCACAGCTTCTTTGAAGATGCGCATAACCAGCAGGTGATCAAGGATCTGCTCAAGCATGGCCTGCAGATTCAGGATCAGGGTGAGCTGGGCGCCGAGTTTGCTGCCAGCACTACGTTGGGCGGTTTCCTCGACAAGTTGCACATACCTTCGGTGGGGCCGGGTGGGGCGCAGAAATTGGCGGACAAGTTTGGTTCGCTTGAAGGGGTTTTCAGCGCCGACTGGCTGGATATGCGTCAGGCGCTGCCGGAGAAACAGGCCACTTCGGTTCGGGAGTTCTTTGCAGTTGCGCAAAATCGCCAAATTGCTGAAGCCGCCGAGAAACAGCTGCGTGATTTCGGCATGCACTGGCAGAGCGAGAAGAAAGTCGTTGAAGGCTTGCCGTTGGCCGGGCAGACCTGGGTGCTGACCGGTTCGCTGGAGTTGATGAGCCGCGACATCGCCAAGGACAAACTTGAAAGTCTCGGTGCCAAGGTGGCGGGCTCGGTATCGGCCAAGACTCATTGTGTGGTCGCTGGGCCGGGTGCCGGCTCGAAGTTGGCGAAGGCCAATGAGTTGGGGTTGAAGGTTCTGGATGAAGAAGCGTTTGTCAAGTTTCTCGGCAAGCACGGTATTGCGGTTTAGTTGATCGTTACCACGCAGAGCGTGGGAACGATCTTCGCGCGGCAATGATCTAGTCTTGGCAAGCCCCAGGGAGAGATCGCCATGTACCGCTTCTTCGAACAGCTCAGTACACGCATCGCCGCGCCCTTCATCGGCGAAAGCTCGCGCAACAGCAAGGTCTGGCAGTGTCGCTGCGGGCAGCCGCTGTTTTTTCGCAACAGCCAGTGTCTGGCGTGTTCGGCGGCGTTGGGTTATCAACCGGAGCAGAGTCGCCTATCGTCGCTGCAGCCCGGCTTGCAGGCAGATACCTGGTTGCTCGACGCCGATCCCGAAGCCGGTGTCTTGCGCCGCTGCGCCAACCTCGATTCCCCGGCCGCGTGCAATTGGTTGTTGCCCGCCAATGACCACGATGCGTTATGCATCGCCTGTAGCCTGAACCACACCATCCCCGACCTGTCGATTGCCGAAAACCACGAACGCTGGCGCAAGGTCGAAACGGCCAAGCGGCGTCTGGTCGCACAGTTGGTCAGCTTGGGTTTGCAGGTGATTCCCAAAACCGTGGACGAAGAGACGGGGCTGGCTTTCGATTTTATTGGTGTCGACCTCGAAGGCAAGCCGCCAACCACCGGTCACGCCAACGGTCTGATCACCCTCGATATCAAAGAAGCCGACGACGCCCATCGCGAGCAGCTTCGGGTGCAGATGCACGAACCTTACCGCACGCTGCTCGGGCATTTTCGGCATGAAGTCGGGCATTACTACTGGGATCGGTTGATCGCCAACAGTCATTGGCTGGAACCGTTTCGCGGCCTGTTCGGCGACGAACGCGCCAGCTATGCCGACGCCCTCGAACGGCATTACCAGCAAGGTGCGCCGCTCGACTGGCAGCAACATTACGTCAGCGCCTACGCGACCATGCATCCGTGGGAGGACTGGGCCGAAACCTGGGCTCACTACCTGCACATGATGGACGCGGTGGATACGGCGCTGGGTTTCGGAATGAGTGCCAGGGAGATGGACTTCGACTATCAGCCATTTCCCCCCAGCACCCTCTACGATCCACAGCATCCCGGTGGCGCGGCGTTCCTGTCATTCGTCAATGCATGGATCGAACTGGCGGGCATGCTCAATGAACTGTCACGCAGCATGGGCCAGCCGGATTTCTATCCATTCGTCCTGCCGCCGGCAGTAATCGCCAAGCTGCACTTCATCCACCTGGTGATCCAGCAGGAGGGCGGCCGGGCGGATGAGGTGTTGCAGGGGTAGGAGCTGCCGCAGGCTGCGATCTTTTCAGGGGTTGCGCATGTCCTTGAAGCAGCACATATTTTTTAATCCCCCCGAACGGTTGTAACTTCGTCTCAGATAGGTACAATGGCGCGGCTCGCCGTCAGGTGAGCGTCGTTATGGTGACCCCATCGGTCCCCCCGCAACGATTACCCGTGAACCTGGTCAGATCCGGAAGGAAGCAGCCACAGCGGGAACATTGTGTGCCGGGGTGTGGCTGGTGGGGTTGCCTCCATAACGCACCGCGAGTCCTCTCTCGCGTTATCTGTCTAAAAATACATTCTTGTTGCTCTGCCACGGATCTTGTCCTGGGCGGTGTTTTTTCGTTTCCGGTTTTCAGAGCGAACACATAAAAGGAGGCCGGGCTGTCGAATGCGACAGCTCGGCCTCCTTTTTTATTTCTGGCTCTAAGGCTTGGACAAGGCCTGGTCAACCGCTGCAATCAGCTTTCCCAGATCCTTCGGGGTGGCTTTATGTATGACACCGAACAGATACGCCCGCTGTTCATCTTCATCGCCTAAATCTGCGAAAAAGGCTTTCAGCTTCACGCCCAACACATCGGCAAGCAGGAACAAAGCTTCCACGCTGGGGGTGTAGGTGCCGGTTTCGAAGCGGCTGATGGTTTTGGGGTCAAAACCGGTTTTTTCGCCGAGTTCAGCCTGAGTAAGCCCAGCGACCTTGCGGTAGCGCCGAATGGCCGCACCCAAACTTGAAATTTGCATCGCTTAATTCCCATTTAGAATCAAGAACTTAACGATAGATTTTTGCATTAGACAACTGCATGATCCATCACCTTGCTTTGCAAAATGTGATGCGTTTCGTAGAATCGCCGCTCAAAATAGGTATTTTGGGCCTTTAAGGTTAGTTGATCTCTGCTGTCAGGAGGCCATCAAACACTGTTCATGGAGTGATATCGTGTTGCTGCGCATTACCTATAAAAACACCTCTTCCGGGCATCCTGCACGGGTCGAGCGGTATCACCGCTAGCCACAGCGAGCCTGACTCATGGATGAGAAATACCGCAGGGCCGTGGATGCCGCCGCGATTTTTTCCGAGACCGATTTGTGCGGCCGGATCACCCACGTCAACGATCGGTTCTGTGCCGTGTCCGGCTACAGTCGCGAAGAACTGCTCGGACAGAACCATCGTCTCCTCAACTCGGGTCTGCACTCCGCCGAATTCTTCGCGGCGATGTGGCGCACCATCGCCTTGGGCAAGGTCTGGAAAGGCGAGATTTGTAATCGCGCCAAGGACGGCAGCCTGTATTGGGTCGACAGCACCATGGTGCCGGTGCTCGATGACGCTACCGGGCGGGTTGACCGTTATCTTTCGATTCGTTTCGACATCAGCGAAAAACACCAGTTGCTGCATTCACTGCAATGGCGGGTGGGGCATGACGTGCTGACCGGGCTGCCGAATCGCGCGTTCCTCTCGGATTTGCTGGATCAGGCGCTGGAGTTCTCTCGTCACGAAAACATCCCGCTGGCGGTATGCATGCTCGATCTCGACGGCTTCAAAGCGGTCAATGATGGCTACGGGCATGCCAGTGGCGATCTGCTGTTGGTCGAGGTGGCCAAGCGTTTGCGCGCCATTGTTCGCGGCGAAGATGTGGTGGCACGGTTGGCCGGTGACGAGTTTGTGCTGGTGTTGCGATACGTGCGAGATCTGGCGGAACTGCGTGCGGCGTTGAACCGGGTGCTCGGCGCTATTTCGGCTCCGTACTCGCTGCATGGCAAGAGCGTCAATGTGTTTGCCAGTATCGGCGTTACCTTGTTCCCCGACGACAATGAAGACGCCGAAACCCTGTTGCGTCATGCCGATCAGGCCATGTACGTGGCGAAACAACGCGGTCGCAATCGCTTTCATTTGTTCGACGTGTCCCGGGATCAGGAGGTCAAGGCCACTCACCAGACGGTCGCGCGAGTGCGCCAGGCGCTGGCTGCCGGTGAGTTGCGTGTGCATTTTCAGCCCAAGGTGAACATGCGTCGTGGCGAGGTTGTCGGCTTCGAGGCGTTGTTACGTTGGGAGCATCCGCAACACGGCTTGATGCCGACCCGGGAGTTTTTGCCGCTGGTGGAAGAAACGGACCTGATCATCGATATTGGTGAGTGGGTAATGGATCAGGTCCTGTCGCAGTTGCACCATTGGCAGCAAGCGGGGCAGGGCTGGCCAGTCAGCATTAATATTGCGGCACGACATTTCCAGCGCGCGGATTTCGTCGACCGGCTCAAGCACGTGCTCGCCCGGCATAGCCAGGTGGCTCCGCACATGCTCGATCTGGAAATCGTCGAGTCGGTGGCGATCGAAAACATCCAGCATGTCAGTGCCTGTTTACAGGCCTGTCAGGCGCTGGGGGTGCAGTTTTCATTGGGGGACTTCGGCACCGGTTATTCGTCCCTGAGCTACCTCAAGCGTTTGCAAACCCAAACCATCAAGATCGACAAGTCGTTCGTGCGCGACATCGTTAATGATCGTGATGATCTGGCCCTGACCATGGCGGTCATTGGCCTGGCTCGGGCCTTTGGCCGGCAGGTGATCGCCGAAGGGCTGGAAAGTATCGAGCACGGTGAATTGCTGCTGCGCCTGGGCTGCGAAGTTGCTCAAGGCTACTTCATTGCCCGGCCGATGCCGCCCGCAGAGGTGGCGGGCTGGGTCGAGGGTTTTGTCGCACCCACGCAATGGCAGGTGCTGGAGCAGGCAGGCTAGGGCTTGCCATTGGGCGCCTTGAGTGGCTCGCCACCAATGTAGAGCCGGATAATGTCGTCGATTTCCCCGGACATTTTCATTCGCACCAAGGTGCGCAAAATGCGCTGCACAGGCACCTTGGGATCGTTGCGAACATAACAACCGACACTCTGTTCCTGCAAAACCGCCACGCCTTGCAGTTGCCGGCCAGGCAGCAGGCGCTGATTGAACCAGTCCAGCGTCCATTGATTGCTCACGGCGTAGTGATAGCGTCCGGCCAGGAGTTTTTCCAGCACCTGTTCCTGGTTGCGCGCGTCTTCGCGATGCAGTCGGTCGGCGTCGAACAGCGGTAGCAGGGTCGGGTAGCTGTAGCCGAGTACCGCGCCGATGGATTGTCGCGACAAGTCCGCAGGCGTCACTGAGGTCAGCGGATCTGGCCGGCTGATCAGCATGTCGCGCTGAAACCAAAGTGGAATGCTCCAGATGTAATCCCCGGACTGATTCGGCTGCCAGGACTGCGCCGCATAGCAGCGGATATCGACTTCGCCGTGCTCCATGGCGTTTTGCACTCGCGTGCGAGGCAGCACGTGAAATTGGGCCGGCACGCCGACCTGGGTTGCTAGGCTGACCATCACGTCGTGCAGGATGCCTTGGGTGGGGTGGCCGCGTTCCAGTTGCACCATCGGCATCGTCCAACTGTCGGGCACCACAAAGCGCAATGGCGGCTCGGCGCCAGCGACATTCAGGCTGATCATCAGCAGTGCCCCCAAGACCCGCCGCATAAACGCTCCGGTGCTGATAAAACCCGAGCCGATAGAAGCCCCCCAAAGACCATCTTAGCCAGATTAGACGAGCGCACCGGATGCAATTTTGGCCTTGCTCCGATAGCATTAGCCGCTTCTGTTCCTTCGTTGCGACGGTTTTCGATGAGTTATCAGGTTCTTGCACGTAAATGGCGTCCGCGCTCGTTCCGCGAAATGGTCGGCCAGACCCATGTGCTCAAGGCTCTGATCAATGCCTTGGACAGCCAGCGGCTGCACCACGCCTATCTGTTTACCGGTACCCGCGGGGTCGGCAAGACCACCATCGCGCGGATCATCGCCAAATGCCTGAACTGTGAAACAGGTATCACTTCAACGCCTTGCGGCGAGTGCTCGGTGTGCCGCGAGATTGATGAAGGTCGCTTTGTCGACCTGATCGAGATCGACGCCGCGAGCCGGACCAAGGTCGAGGATACCCGCGAACTGCTCGACAACGTGCAGTACGCGCCGAGCCGCGGGCGCTTCAAGGTCTACCTGATCGACGAAGTGCACATGCTCTCCAGCCATTCCTTCAATGCGCTGTTGAAAACCCTTGAAGAGCCGCCGCCCTACGTCAAGTTCATCCTGGCGACCACCGATCCGCAGAAACTTCCTGCAACCATTCTTTCGCGGTGCCTGCAGTTCTCTCTGAAGAACATGACGCCGGAGCGGGTGGTCGAGCATTTGACCCACGTGCTGGGCGTTGAGAACGTGCCGTTCGAAGACGACGCGCTGTGGCTGCTGGGCCGTGCTGCCGACGGTTCGATGCGCGACGCCATGAGCCTGACCGACCAGGCCATCGCCTTCGGTGAAGGCAAAGTCATGGCCGCCGACGTACGGGCGATGCTCGGCACGCTCGATCACGGTCAGGTCTACGACGTTTTGCACGCGCTGATCGAAGGCGACGCCAAGGCCTTGCTCGAAGCCGTTCGTCACCTGGCCGAACAAGGCCCGGACTGGAACGGCGTGCTCTCGGAAATTCTCAACGTGCTGCACCGTGTCGCCATCGCCCAGGCCCTGCCTGAAGGCGTCGACAACGGTCATGGCGACCGTGACCGGGTGCTGGCACTGGCTCAGGCTCTGCCAGCCGAAGACGTGCAGTTTTATTATCAGATGGGCCTGATCGGTCGCCGCGACTTGCCGCTGGCGCCCGACCCGCGCGGTGGCTTCGAAATGGTCCTGCTGCGAATGCTCGCGTTCCGCCCGGCAGACACCTCGGACGCTCCGAGGCAACCGCTAAAGCCAGTGGGGATCAGCCAAGCCACAGTTGATTCCACAAATTCAGTGGCTGCCGCGCCCGTGGTTGCGCCGGTAGTCGCTGCGGCAGTTGCCCCCGTCGCACCTGCGCCGGTGGCGGCGGTGGTTGCTCCAGTGCAAGCGCCCGAGCCTGAGCCGGTTGCGCCCGTCGTCGCGCCCGAGCCTGTCGTTGAGCCAGCAGCGGTCGAAGCCGTCGTCGATCTGCCGTGGAACGACCCGATAGAGCCCGAAGTCGTTCAGCAACCCGCCGTCGAGCCGGTGCTGGAAACTGCCAGCGAACAACCCGAATTGGCGCCGATGCCGTTGCCGACCCCCGACAGCGTGGTGCCGGACGCACCGGAGTGGGCCGCTGCGCCGATTCCGGAGCCGTCGGTGGCCGAAGTCGATGCCGCGACGCCGGGCATGGACCTGGACGACGAGCCGCCGCTGGACGAGGACTACATCGAGCCGGATATGGAATCGGCCTACAGCTACCTCGATGAACTGGCCAGCGAACACACCGCCGAGCCAGCGCCGGAAGCCGAGCCTGAACCGGCCGCCATGCCGGCCACCGGTCTGGCGCTGCAATGGCTGGAGTTGTTCCCGAAACTGCCGATCTCCGGCATGACCGGCAGCATCGCCGCCAACTGCACGCTGATCGCTGTCGAGGGTGACAATTGGCTGATGCACCTGGACCCGGCCCACAGCGCGTTGTTCAACGCGACTCAGCAGCGTCGCTTGAACGATGCGTTGAACCAGTTTCACGGGCGTACGCTGACCCTGCGCATGGAGTTGATCAAGCCCGAGCAGGAAACCCCGGCCCAGGCTGCGTCCCGTCGCCGTGCGAACCGTCAGCGCGAGGCCGAAGAGTCGATCCACGGTGATCCGTTCATCCAGCAAATGATGCAGCAGTTCGGTGCGGTGGTCCGTAACGATACTATTGAACCTGTCGAGACCCTGGTCACTCAGGGCTAGTAACTGAAGGTGTTCGGCCGAAAGGGCCGGGCGCTGTATTTATCCAAGTACTTTTGAGGTGATTCCCATGATGAAAGGTGGCATGGCCGGCCTGATGAAGCAGGCACAGCAGATGCAGGAAAAAATGGCCAAGATGCAGGAAGAGCTGGCCAACGCCGAAGTCACCGGTAAAGCCGGTGGCGATATGGTCACCGTGGTGATGACCGGTCGTCACGACGTCAAGCGCGTGACCATCGATCCAAGCCTGGTCGAAGGCTTGAGCGAAGACGACAAAGAGATGCTGGAGGCCGTGTTCGCCGCCGCCGTCAACGATGCCGTGCGCAAGATCGAAGCCAACAGCCAGGACAAAATGTCCGGCATGACCGCTGGCATGCAACTGCCACCGGGTATGAAACTGCCATTCTGATTCGCCAAAGCGCGTCGGATGGGCTACAAAAAAATGCCAGGCATTGCGCCTGGCATTTTTGTTTCTGCCATACGCAGAGCGTTGGAACGATCGGGACCAGAAACATCGAACGCGAAACCGCCACAACGGTCTGCTCCCCTATACCGTCGAATTCATCGATCAAAGGAGACGCTCACATGCCAGACGCATTGACCCTCAACCAACGTATCGTCCTGGCGTCCCGCCCGGTAGGCGCACCGACGCCGGAGAATTTCCGTCTGGAGCGCGTTGCGCTGCCGGACCTCGCCGACGGTCAGGTGCTGCTCAAGACTCTTTATCTGTCACTCGATCCCTACATGCGCGGGCGTATGAGCGACGCGCCGTCCTACGCGGCACCGGTTGAAATCGGCGAGGTGATGACCGGTGGCGCTGTCAGCCGGGTCGAGCGCTCGCTGAATCCGAAATTCCACGAAGGTGATCTGGTGGTCGGTTCTACCGGTTGGCAGAGCCACAGCATCAGCGACGGTCGCGACATCATTCCGGTGCCGTCCGGGCTGCCGAGCCCGTCAATGGCGTTGGGCGTGTTGGGCATGCCCGGAATGACCGCTTACATGGGCCTGATGGACATCGGCCAGCCCACGGCCGGTGAAACCCTGGTGGTTGCGGCTGCATCCGGCGCCGTGGGTTCGGTGGTCGGCCAGGTGGCGAAGATCAAGGGCTTGCGCGTGGTTGGCGTGGCCGGTGGCGCGGACAAGTGCCGTTATGTGGTCGATGAGCTGGGTTTTGATGCCTGCATCGATCACAAGAGCCCGAACTTCGCCGATGAATTGGCCAAGGCGTGCTCCGAGGGCATCGACATCTATTACGAAAACGTCGGCGGCAAGGTGTTCGATGCCGTGCTGCCACTGCTCAAGCCCAAGGCGCGAATTCCACTCTGCGGCCTGATCGCGTCCTACAACGCTCACGAAGCACCGACCGGGGCGGATCGTCTGCCGCAATTGCAGCGCACGCTACTGACCAAACGTGTGCGAATCCAGGGCTTCATCGTGTTCGACGACTACGGTGATCGTCAGCCGGAATTCGTCAGCGCCATGGCGCCGTGGGTGCGCGACGGCAAGGTGAAGTTCCGCGAAGACATGGTCGACGGCCTGGAGCAGGCACCTGAAGCGTTCATCGGTCTGCTGGAAGGACGCAACTTCGGCAAACTGGTTGTGCGGGTCGCCCAGGACTGAGTAATTGACGCTAAACAGAGGCGCGGGTATAAACCGCGTCTCGTTGTTTTGTCGGACTTTTCCCCATGAGCTTCAGCCCTTTGATTCGCCAACTGATCGACGCCCTGCGAATTTTGCCAGGTGTGGGTCAGAAAACTGCCCAACGCATGGCGTTGCAGCTGCTCGAGCGTGATCGCAGCGGCGGCTCTCGCCTGGCGCTGGCGCTGAGCCAGGCCATGGAAGGGGTGGGCCATTGCCGGTTGTGTCGCACCCTGACCGAAGACGACCTCTGCCCGCAATGCGCCGATACCCGTCGCGACGACACCTTGCTCTGCGTGGTGGAAGGGCCGATGGACGTTTACGCGGTGGAGCAGACCGGTTTTCGTGGTCGCTACTTTGTGCTCAAGGGCCATCTGTCGCCACTCGACGGACTTGGGCCGGAAGCTATCGGTATTCCGCAACTGCTGGCGCGGATCGAAGAGGCGGGCACGTTCACTGAAGTCATTCTGGCGACAAACCCGACCGTGGAAGGCGAGGCGACAGCGCATTACATTGCCCAATTGCTCAGCAACAAAGGCCTGATCGCCTCGCGCATCGCTCATGGTGTGCCGTTGGGTGGCGAGCTGGAATTGGTGGATGGCGGGACGTTGGCGCATTCGTTTGCCGGGCGTAAGCCGATCGTTTTGTAGCGTTTGAATTGGCGCCTTCGCGAGCAGGTCGAATCGTCGCACCGTCGCTCCCACATTGGATTTGTGGTGTTCACAAAACCCCTGTGGGAGCGAGCCTGCTCGCGAAGGACGCGCCTGGGTTTATCTGATTCACACAATCCTGTTGAAAACCAAGCAAGCGCTCGGTTAACTTCGCTGAACCTTCAGTGGAGATCGCCGATGCCTGCCTTTCAGGAATACTTCGACCCCAGCCACCAATTGGTTCGCGACAGCGTCAGACGTTTCGTCGAGCGCGAAATCTTGCCGGACATCGACCAGTGGGAAGAAGCCGAAAGCTTTCCCCGCGAGCTCTACCTCAAGGCCGGCGCGGCGGGGATTCTGGGGATCGGTTATCCCGAAGCCCTGGGCGGCAGCCACGAAGGTGATCTGTTCGCCAAGGTCGCCGCCAGCGAAGAGCTGATGCGCTGTGGCTCCGGCGGTGTGGTGGCGGGGCTCGGCTCGCTGGACATCGGCCTGCCGCCGATCCTCAAGTGGGCCAGGCCTGAAGTCCGCGATCGCGTTGTGCCGCAGGTGCTTGCCGGCGAGAAGATCAGCGCCCTGGCCGTTACCGAGCCCAGTGGTGGCTCCGACGTCGCCAATCTGCAAACCCGCGCCGTGCGTGACGGCGACTTCTACCGCGTCTGCGGCAGTAAAACCTTTATAACCAGCGGCGTCCGCGCGGATTTCTACACCGTCGCGGTGCGCACCGGTGCGCCGGGGTTCGGTGGCATCAGCCTGCTGTTGATCGAGAAGGGCACGCCTGGTTTTACCGTCGGCCGTCAGTTGAAGAAAATGGGCTGGTGGGCGTCGGACACCGCCGAGCTGTTCTTCGACGATTGCCGGGTGCCGGTAGGCAATCTGATTGGTGCCGAAAACATGGGCTTCGCCTGCATCATGGGCAACTTCCAGAGCGAACGCCTGGCGCTGGCGCTAATGGCCAACATGACCGCGCAACTGGCGCTGGAAGAAAGCCTGAAATGGGCTCACCAGCGTGAAGCATTCGGTAAGCCCATCGGCAAGTTTCAGGTGCTCAAGCATCGCCTTGCCGAAATGGCCACGGCGCTGGAGGTGTCACGGGAATTCACCTACCGCCAGGCGGCGAAAATGGCGGCGGGGCAGAGTGTGATCAAGGAGATTTCCATGGCCAAGAATTTTGCGACTGACACGGCTGACCGGATTACTACGGATGCGGTGCAGATTTTGGGTGGCCTCGGTTATATGCGCGAGAGCCTGGTGGAGCGGCTGTACCGCGATAACCGGATTTTGTCGATCGGTGGGGGGACGCGGGAAGTGATGAACGAGATCATCAGCAAGCAGATGGGGCTCTAATCTGCGGTGTGGCGGCTGACGCCATCGTCGGAACGCCGCCCGGAGCAGGCTCGCTCCCACAGGGGATTTTCTGTGTACCCAAGTTTTGTGCACGACAGAGATTAACTGTGGGAGCGAGCCTGCTCGCGATAGCGTCGGTGCAGACGCCGCGTTACTTATCAGACAACGCAAACTGCGTCAGGCAAAACGTCGGAATCCCCATATCTTCCAGACGCTGCGATCCGCCCAGCTCTGGCAAATCAATGATCGCCGCCGCTTCATGAACCCGGGCACCCATGCGTCGAACCAGGTTCGCCGCCGCAATCAGCGTCCCGCCCGTGGCGATCAGGTCATCGAACATCACCACCGAATCGCCCTCGCACAGGCTGTCGGCGTGGACTTCGAGGAAGGCTTCGCCGTATTCGGTCGCATAACCCTCGGCCAGCACGTCGGCCGGCAGTTTGCCTTGCTTGCGGAACAGCACCAGCGGCTTGTTCAGCTGATAGGCCAGGACCGAACCGATCAGAAAGCCGCGAGCGTCCATCGCACCGATGTGGGTGAAGTCAGCCTCGACATAACGGTGGGCGAAGCTGTCCATCACCAGGCGCAGGGCCTTGGGCGACTGGAACAGCGGGGTAATGTCGCGAAAGATCACGCCCGGCTTGGGAAAGTCGATCACAGGGCGGATGAGGGATTTGATGTCGAAGGAGTCGAAGACCATCGTCGAAGTGTCCTGGCAGGCTGCAAACGACGCAGTATAACGGCGGCTGAACCGTTTCGCTCAGCCGCCATCGCCGAAATCAGCCGTCTAGCGAGCCGCCGGCCAGGGCGCAGAGCTGGATCGGGTCGAGGATATGGATTTCCTTGCCTTCGGCGGCGATCAGTTCGTTTTGCTGGAAGCGCGTGAACACCCGGGACACGGTTTCCACCGCCAGGCCCAGGTAATTGCCGATTTCGTTGCGCGACATGCTCAGTCGGAACTGGTTGGCCGAGAACCCCCGGGCGCGGAAACGGGCCGACAGGTTGACCAGGAACGTGGCGATCCGCTCGTCGGCGGTTTTCTTCGACAGCAGCAACATCATTTGCTGATCGTCGCGAATCTCGCGACTCATCACGCGCATCAACTGACGGCGCAGTTGCGGCAGTTGCAGCGCCAGTTCGTCGAGGCGTTCGAAAGGGATTTCACACACCGATGTGGTTTCCATGGCTTGCGCCGAGACCGGGTGTTTTTCGGTGTCCATGCCCGACAGGCCGACCAGTTCGCTCGGCAGGTGGAAACCGGTGAGTTGTTCTTCGCCGCCATCGCTCAGGCTGAAGGTCTTCAGGGCGCCAGAGCGTACTGCATAAACGGAATCGAAGGTGTCGCCCTGGCGGAACAGGAATTCGCCCTTTTTCAGCGGGCGGCCACGTTTAACGATTTCGTCCAGCGCATCCATGTCTTCCAGATTCAAAGAAAGTGGCAAGCAGAGGGGGGCCAGGCTGCAATCCTTGCAATGGGCCTGACTATGAGCGCGCAGCTTTACTGGCTCGGACATTTCTTCAATCCTTGTGGGAAAACACACATAAGCCGTAAGGGTAACCCACGGAAGGACATTCAGGCACGCGGCGATTTTGTCGCAGGGTCGTAAAGTCAGCGTTTCACAGACCGGCCAGTGAGGTGATGGCTAGATCACACGCGAAAACCGCTGGCGATTTTGCTTTTCCAGGTATGCGTCGAACACCATGCACACCGAACGCACCAGCAATCGTCCGGCGGGCAGTACGGTGATCCGTTCGTTATCAAGTTCGATCAGGCCGTCTTCGCCCATTTCCTGCAACTGTGGCCAGAGTTCGCCGAAGTAACCCTGAAAGTCGATGTTGAAGGCCTGTTCGATCTCGGCGAATTCCAGGCTGAAATTACAGATCAGTTGTTGGATGACCGCACGTCGCAGGCGGTCATCGGCGTTGCACAGCAGACCACGGCTGGTGGCCAGCTGCGCGCTGGCCAGCGTGTTCTGGTACTGATTGAGGTCGCTGCTGTTCTGGCAATATAAGTCGCCGATCTGGCTGATGGCCGACACGCCCAGGCCAATCAGGTCGCAATGACCGTGGGTGGTGTAGCCCTGGAAGTTGCGTTGCAGGGTCGATTCTTCCTGAGCAATCGCCAGTTCATCGTCGGGCAGCGCGAAGTGGTCCATGCCGATGTAGCGGTAACCGGCCTGGGTCAGCTGTTCGATGGTGCCCTGGAGCATTTCCAGTTTTTGCGCCGGTGTCGGTAGCTCGTCGCTGTTGATTCGCCGTTGCGGCATGAAGCGTTCCGGCAGGTGCGCGTAGTTGAACACCGAGAGGCGGTCCGGTTGCAGGTTGATCACTTCATCGACGGTACGGGCGAAATTCTCGGGTGTCTGCCTCGGCAAGCCGTAGATCAGGTCAATGTTGATCGAGCGAAACTGCAGCGTGCGGGCAGCGTCGATCACCGCGCGGGTGTCTTCCAGGCTTTGCAGGCGATTGACTGCCCGTTGCACTGCCGGATCGAGGTCTTGCAGGCCGATACTGACCCGATTGAAGCCTAGTTCACGGAGCAGGCCCATGGTCGACCAGTCGGCTTCGCGAGGGTCGATTTCGATGCCGTAGTCGCCGGAATTGTCGTCCAGCAAGTTGAAGCTTTTGCGCAACTGGGCCATCAACTGGCGCAGTTCATCGTGACTGAGAAAGGTCGGGGTGCCGCCGCCGAAATGCAGTTGCTCGACTTTTTGCGCGGGGTCGAGGTGGCAGGCAATCAGCTGGATTTCCTGCTCAAGTCGCTGCAAATAGGGCTGGGCCCGGCCGCGGTCCTTGGTGATGACTTTATTGCAGGCGCAGTAGTAGCAAATGTTCGCGCAGAACGGCACGTGCACATACAGCGATAACGGTCGCAGGGCTTTACGGCTGTCGCGCAGGGCGTGGAACAGGTCAAACGTGCCGACCTGACCGTCGAATTGCACCGCGGTCGGGTAGGAGGTGTAGCGCGGTCCCGCCAGGTCGTAACGGCGGATCAGATCGGTGTCCCAACGAATGGCGTCGAGCATCATGCGGGCATTCCCCCGGATAGGCTGGCAGTGTCAGCGAGTCTAGGGGGCGTCGCGGTGGGGCATCTTGATTTGCATCAACGGTGTCATTGCCAAACATCACCCTGTAGCAGCTGCCGAGCCTGCGAGGCTGCGTTCGGTGCGGGCCGCGTTCGGACGCAGCCGTCGTGAAATCAGACTGTGCGGTGCTCAGGTGAGTTTGGTACTCAGGGTTTACGACGGCTGCGCCGCCGATCTAATGCCCCATGAGCCAATGCTGATGTGGCCCCGGCAAGGTCCATATGCCGAACAGGATCACCAGTAATCCCCCCGTCATCCGCACGCTACGTTTGCGCAACAACGCCGTGACCCGCTCAGCCGCCAAGCCCGTGGCGAGCAATACCGGCCAGGTGCCCAACCCGAACGCGAGCATCAAGAGCGCACTGTCCAGCGCATTGCCCTGACTCGCCGACCACAGCAACGTGCTGTAAACCAACCCGCACGGCAGCCAGCCCCAAAGCGCGCCCAGCAGCAACGCACGGGGTACGCTCGACACCGGCAGCAGTTTATTGGCAACCGGCTGGATATGCCGCCACAGGCCGCGGCCGAGGCTTTCGATGCGGGTCAGGCCGCTCCACCAACCGGCGAGGTACAGGCCCATGGCGACCAACAGCAATCCGGCGATGATGCGCATGAACATCGCTGCCGGGCTGTTGGCCACCGCCCAACCGGCCAGGCCGATCAGCAGGCCGGCCGTTGCATAGCTGAGAATTCGCCCCAGGTTGTAGGCCAGCAGCAGTCGAAAGCGTCGGCTGCGTTGTTCCTTGGGAATCGCCAGGGTCAACGCGCCCATCAAGCCGCCGCACATGCCCAGGCAATGCCCGCCACCGAGCAGACCGAGAATCACCGCAGACACCAGCAGCGGCGCCAACTCAAGCATGGGGTGGCGCCTTGTCGTCCGGTTTGGCCGGATGGCCGCTGGCTTCGTCGACCGCAGCCTTGTGGTTCGGGTCCTGGTCGTCAAACAGAATGCTGTGGGCCGGACCGTCGAGGTCGTCGTACTGACCGCTGTCGACTGCCCAGAAGAAGATGTAAATAGCGATGGCCACGATCAGCAGCGCGGCCGGGATCATCACGTAGAGAGCTGGCATCTGGACTCCATGCCCGCGCGGCTCAGGCCGGCAGCGGACGGGTTTCTGGCGTGGCGCTGACCGCAGGCGTTTTTGGCATGCGAGTCAGGCGCAGAGCGTTCAGCACCACGGTCAACGAACTGATGGACATGCCGACCGCGGCCCATACCGGAGTGATCCAGCCGAGGGCGGCGAACGGCAACATGAGGCCATTGTACAGCCCGGCCCACAGCAGGTTCTCGATGATTACCCGGCGGGTGCGTCGAGCCAGGCTAAAGGCTTGGACCAATGCATCGAGGCGGTTCGACAGCAGTACCGCGTCGGCACTGGTTTTCGCCAGGTCGGTGGCCGAACCCATGGCCACGCTGATGTCGGCGGCGGCCAGCACTGGCACGTCGTTGACCCCGTCACCGAGCATCAACACCTTGCGGCCTTCCTTGTGCAGCTGTTGCAAGACCTGCAATTTATCGTCCGGACGCAAGCCGCCACGGGCTTCATCGATGCCCAGTTCCGCGGCGACACTGGCGACCATCGGCGAGCTGTCGCCGGACAGCAGCAGCGTGCGCCAGCCGCGAGCCTTGCAGGCCGCGAGCAGGGCAGGTGCATCGGCACGCAGGCGGTCGTCGAGAACAAACCATGCCAACGGCCCCCGGCTGTCGCCGAGCAACAGCCATTGGCCGGCTTCATCCGGCATCGATGGCACGGCAGCGCCACTGAGTTCACAGACAAATCCCGGTTGGCCGATGCGCAAGCGTTGCTCACCGACCAAGCCTTCGAGGCCTAGCCCGGGCGTGCTGTGGACTTCTTCGGCGGCCAGCGGAGCCCGGCCAAACGCTCGGGCAATCGGGTGTTCGGAGCGGTTTTCCAGTGCAGCGGCGAGGCTCAGGCATTGATCGCTGTTGAGCGCGCCGAGTGGGCGGATCGAACGCAACGCCAGTCGCCCTTCGGTGAGCGTGCCGGTCTTGTCGAAAATCACCGTGTCGATCTGGTTCAGACCTTCCAGCACATGACCGCGTGTCAGCAGCAAGCCCAGTTTGTGCAGCGTGCCGGTGGCGGCAGTGAGTGCGGTCGGCGTGGCGAGGGACAGGGCGCACGGGCAGGTTGCAACGAGCATCGCCAAAACAATCCAGAAGGCCCGCGACGAATCCAGTTCCCACCAGATCAGGCCGATGACGGCAGCGGCAATCAGCGACAGCAGCAGGAACCACTGCGCGGCGCGGTCGGCAATTTCCGCCAGTCGCGGCTTCTCGGCCTGAGCACGGTCCAGCAGGCGGACGATGGCGGACAGTCGGGTGTCCTGGCCGAGGGCCAGGACTTCCACGGTCAACGCACCTTCGACGTTCAGGGTGCCAGCGGTGACGGCATCGCCCGGCGTGCGCGGTTGCGGCAGGTATTCGCCGGTGAGCAGGGATTCGTCGATGCTCGACTGGCCTTCGAGGATCTTGCCGTCAGCCGGGAGGATCGCGCCGGGATGCACCAGCACCTGATCACCCACACGCAGTTCGCTGAGCAGGATCCGCTCGCTCTGGCCGTCGGCACTCAGGCGCAGACACGAGGCGGGCAATAGATTGACCAGTTGTGCTGTGGCGGCGGCGGTGCGTTCGCGGGCGCGACGTTCGAGATAACGGCCGGCCAGCAGGAACAGCGCGAACATGCCGACCGCATCGAAATACAGCTCACCGACGCCGGTGATCGAGGTCCAGATCCCGGCGATGTAGGCACTGCCAATCGCCAGCGACACCGAGACGTCCATGGTCAGGTGGCGGGTGCGCAAGTCGCGCATCGCGCCTTTGAAGAATGGCGCGCAGCTGTAGAACACGATCGGGGTGGTGAGAAATAGCGCGACCCAACGCAGGATGGTGTGCAGCTCGGGGCTGAGGTCGATGTTGAATTCCGGCCAGGTGGCCATGGTCGCCATCATCGCCTGGAACCACAGCAGCCCGGCCACGCCGAGTTGACGCAGGGCCAGGCGGTTTTCGCTGGCCAGTTGTTCACTGGCGCGATCGGCCTGGTAGGGGTGCGCGGCGTAACCGATGTGGCGCAATTCGCTGAGTATCTGGCTCAGAGGCAGTTGCGCATCGGCCCAGCGCACGTGCAGGCGATGGTTGGACAGGTTCAGGCGCGCTTCGGCCACCGCCGGCAAGCCACGCAGGTGTTTCTCGATCAGCCAGCCGCAGGCGGCGCAACTGATGCCTTCCATCAACAGGGTGGTTTCGGCGAGTTCACCTTCGTGGCGGACGAAGGGCGCTTGCACGTCGGCGCGGTCGTACAGCGCCAGCTCATCCACCAACTGCACCGGCAAGGCTTCGGGGTTGGCCGATGACTCGCTGCGATGCTGGTAATAGGTTTCCAGTCCGCCGGCCACAATGGCTTCGGCCACAGCCTGACAACCCGGGCAGCAGAACTCGCGGGTTTCACCGAGGACGGCAGCGGTGAAGCGGCTGCCGGCCGGGACGGGCAGGGCGCAGTGGTAACAGGGGAGCGGAGTGGTCATGAGGTGAAGTCTATATCGTCCGGAAGGGCCTCATCGTCGGATCGCCGCCCGGAGCAAGCTCGCTCCCACATTGGATTTGTGGCGTTCACAAAACCCTGTGGGAGCGAGCTTGCTCGCGATGCGCGAAGCGCAGGCTTTTACTTCTTCAGGTCTTCGGCGCCCTGCAGCGGTTCATCACCCAGCAGCAGATCCTTGTCATGGCTGACCTGTTCTTCTTCGAACATGCGCCAGGTCTTGTCGTCCTGTACGCCCAGCAGTTCTACAAAGCGGCGACCGTCGACCTTGTCGTTCAACTGGCCAATGTAGCGGCCCTGTTCGGTTTCGCTGCGCGCCAGGGTGATCTTGCGATCCTTCTCCGGCTGGGTCGGCGAGATCAGGTTCAGCTCCAGGGTTTTGGGTTGGCTGTTGCCGCTCAGGCGCAGGTCGACTTCACCGGTCACATCGTCCAGATGAACACTGGCGCGCAGCAGCAGGGTCTGCGCCAGCAGCTCACGGTCGAGGGAACGGTTGATGCCTTTGCCGGCCTCGTAATAGTTGTCGTTGACCAGGTTGTCCGGGTTTTTCACCGCGATCGTCACCATGGACAAGGTCAGGGTCACGGAACACGCCAGGATGGCGATGATGATCCACGGCCAAAGGTGCTTGTACCAGGGACTTGCGGCAGTTGCTGTGGGCATGATCACTTCTCTCAACGAACTTGTGGGCCGATGAACCGGCTCTTGGCTTCAATGTGGACGCTGTCGTCATCGGCATCTTTGAGGATGAATTTCACCTCGTTGGTGCTCGATGGCAGTTTCTCCGGTGCGCTGGACAGTTCGACCGGCTGGCTGAAAATCTCCCCGGCGGCGACCTTGATCTCGCGCTTGCCTTGCAGCTTGAGGTCCGGCAGGCCAACGGCTTCGAGCACGTAGGTGTGGTCGCGCTGATCCTTGTTCATGATCTTCAGGCTGTAGACGTTTTCGATCCGGCCTTCGGCGTCCTCGCGGTACAGTACGCGGTCCTTGCTGACGTCGAAACCGACCAGCGAACGCATGAAGAATGCGGTCATCAGCAAAGCGATCATCGCCAGCAGGACCGTGGCATAGCCAATCAGGCGCGGGCGCAGTTTATTGGTTTTTTGCCCGGACAGGTTGTGCTCGGTGGTGTAGCTGATCAGGCCGCGAGGGTAATCCATCTTGTCCATGATGCTGTCGCAGGCATCGATGCAGGCCGCACAGCCGATGCATTCGACTTGCAGGCCGTCGCGGATGTCGATACCGGTCGGGCAGACCTGGACGCACATGGTGCAGTCGATGCAGTCGCCCAGCCCCATGGCCTTGTAGTCGACGCCTTTCTTGCGCGGGCCGCGGCTTTCACCACGACGCGGGTCGTAGGAAACGATCAGGGTGTCTTTGTCGAACATCACGCTCTGGAAGCGCGCGTACGGGCACATGTAAATGCACACTTGCTCGCGCAACCAGCCGGCATTGCCGTAGGTGGCGAGGGTGAAGAAGCCGACCCAGAAATACGACCAGCCGTCGGCTTCGCCGGTGAAGAAGTCGATGGTCAGCTCGCGAATGGGCGAGAAGTAACCCACAAAGGTCATGCCGGTCACAAAGCCGATCAACAACCACATCGAGTGTTTGCTGAGTTTGCGCAGGAATTTGTTGGCGCTCATGGGCGCTTTGTCGAGCTTGATGCGCTGGTTGCGGTCGCCTTCGGTGACCTTCTCGCACCACATGAAAATCCAGGTCCAGACACTCTGTGGGCAGGTATAGCCGCACCAGACCCGCCCGGCGTACACGGTAATGAAGAACAGGCCGAAGGCACTGACGATCAGGATCCCCGAGAGCAGGATGAAGTCCTGAGGCCAGAAGGTTGCGCCAAAGATGAAGAATTTGCGTTCCGGCAGGTTCCACCAGACGGCCTGATGGCCACCCCAACTCAGCCAGACCGTACCGAAATACAGCAGAAACAACCCGGCACCGCCCATCATCCGCAGGTTGCGGAACAGGCCGGTGAAGGCGCGGGTGTAGATTTTTTCTCGAGAGGCGTAGAGGTCGACGCTGTTGTTCGCGTTCTTGGCAGGGGTGACGTCGTGTACCGGAATCTGGTTGCTCATCATTGCATCCCACGGCAGTGGAAAAATGCCTCGGTCAGTACATGCCGACCGCGGTCAAAAAGAGGTGTTGCAGTGGCGCAATGATACGCCTGTCGCTCTAGGTCAAGGGTGCGACCTTTGGTCGCGTTGGGGAAAAATCGTGGATGGTGTAGCAAATGTAACAAGTCGTGATGCAGATCAATTGACTTGTTCAGTATGGACGGCTTTTTCGCGTCCTGCCTTCCACACACTATCCGCCTGTCGCGGCGAGCCTGAGGGCAGCCTCGCGATTCAATGACTGTTATGAGTTTGTTGTTTTAATCTTCGTATTGTTATTGTTGGAGTGCTTATATAAGGGGCTTGTGGGTGGTTTTGTAGGTGCGTTAATTGTTGGTTGGAAATATAGATAATTAATTGTCGGGTGTTGGATGTTTGTGTGTGTTCGAGGTCTGTTATATGTTCGTGTTCAGGCAAGTTGCCTGTCGCTCTATTATTAATGTTAGATGGAAATGGAATTCTATGAACTTATCAAAATCTGGCAGTTTGCTGGCGTGTCTGGCCTTTGCTGTCATGACGCCTTTTGCGCATTCGGCACCCACAACTGTATCTCCGATGGATATGGTGTTTACCTCCGATCCGCAATACCCGTGGACTGAGAAAACCGATGCCGGTGAAACCCAGACCGACTCGTATCGGGATTCGCGCTCTAAGTGGCTGATCGAAACCCAATATGATGATATTGCCAATTTCAGGCAGAACTTCGGCGGCGCCGCGCGGGTGCCGGTGATGATCAACGGCGATATCACTGCCTTTGGCCATGGCTGGCAGCGCTCGGTGGTCAAGCCGATTCTGGACAGTAAACTGCTCGGCCTGTATGACTATGGTCTGGGTAATCACGACTATGAGAATAATGTCGATGATTGCCTTTTTAATAATTGTGCCGCAGGGAGCGTTGAGGACTTTCTGGCACGCTATACCGGTAAGAATGGCAGGGCCGACAGCATTGATGTTCAACTTACGGAGGAGGGTACCGTAAAGAAAAGAGTGTCTGGCAGTCTGGCTTACTCCAAGAATTTTGGAGATGTTCATATGGTGCAGCTAAATAATGAGCCTACTTACTCGGTCAGCTTCACCGCTTATGACTGGCTTGTGCCGAAGAGCTATCACCTGACGGACGCACTTGACTGGTTGGAAAAGGATCTGAAGGCTGCTCGGGAAAGAGGCCAGATCATTATTTTGAATATGCATAAACCCAAGTGGGATGGCAGTGACCAGCAATTGAGTCGCTTCAGTAAGATGATCAAAGATTACAAGGTGACTGCGGTGTTTGCCGGGCACTACCACTGGTTTAGTGGCCAATACTACAGCGCATCCAGCGAGTTTGGTGACGTGCCATTGTTCCTGAGTGGGGCCGCTTCCCAGCAAACGTATCTGATTGCGAGCTTCTCCAAGGAAAGGGACAAGTTGATGATCTACCGCGTGACGGGCAATAACTGGCCGAGTCGCAAGCTTGAGTCGACCATTGCGGTTCAGCGCTAAGTCGCACAGATCCTGAAACCAAAACGGCCCCGCCAATTCTCACTGGCGGGGCCGTTTTTTGTTGCATCAAGCGTTTGCCTTACTGGGCGTCCGCCACTGGCGCTTTCTCACCGTGAGAAAGGCTGTAGACGTAAGCGGCCAGCAGGTGAACCTTGTCGTTGCCTTGCAGCTGTTCTTGCGCAGGCATCTGGCCCTGACGGCCGTAACGGATGGTCTGCTGCAGTTGAGCGAAGCTCGAACCGTAGATGAACGCGCCCGGGTGAGTCAGGTCAGGTGCGCCCATTGCTGGAGTACCTTTGCCTGCCGGACCGTGGCACGCCACGCAGTTGGCAGCGAACAGTTTCTGCCCGGCAACCGGATCAGCCTTGGTGCCTTCCGGCAGCTTGCGGCCATCAAGGTTGGTCAGTACGAATGCGGCAACATCGCTGACGCCTTGCTCGCCGATCACTTCAGCCCAGGCCGGCATCACAGCGTGACGACCGCCCATGATGGTGGTTTTGATGGTTTCCGCTTCGCCGCCCCAGCGCCAGTCGGCGTCGGTCAGGTTAGGGAAGCCATAAGCGCCCTTGGCATCGGAGCCGTGGCAGACCGAGCAGTTGGAGGCGAACAGGCGGCCACCCATCTTCAGGGCTTGCGGGTCCTTGGCGACTTCTTCAATCGGCATGGAAGCGAACTTGGCGAAGATCGGGCCGAACTTGGCGTCCGACTTGGCCATTTCCTTTTCCCACTCGTGAACGCCGGTCCAGCCGCTCTGGCCGTTGGCGAACGCGGTCTGCTTGTCGTTATCGAGGTAGTTGTAACCCGGCAGCAGGCCTTTCCAGTTACCCAGGCCCGGGTACAGAACCAGGTAGCCCAGGGCGAAGATGATGGTGCCCACGAACAGCATGAACCACCATTTCGGCAGTGGGTTGTCGTACTCCTCGATCCCGTCGAAGGAGTGGCCAACCGTTTCTTCGGTGGCTTCGCTGCGCTGGCCCTTGCGGGTGGACAGCAGCAGCCAGGTCAGGGCGAAGATCGTGCCGAGACTGAGGACTGTGACGTACAGACTCCAGAACGTAGTCATTCTTTGTTACTCCTAGAAGCTTGCTCGACGTGCTTGATGGCTTCGGGATCATCCGCGAAAGGCAGCAAGGTCGCGTCTTCAAACTCCGACTTGCGCTTGGGGCTGAATACCCACAACGCCAGACCGATGAAGGCCACCATCACAACAACGGTGCCCAGGCCACGAATCATCCCGATATCCATCTAAATCACCGTTTGCTTTTGATGATGGTGCCCAGGCCTTGCAGATAGGCCACCAGCGCGTCCATTTCGGTTTTGCCCTTCACAGCATCCTTGGCGCCGGCGATGTCTTCGTCGGTGTAAGGGACGCCGAGCGTGCGCAAGACTTCCATTTTCTTGGCGGTGTCTTTGCCGTCGAGCTTGTTTTCCACGAGGAACGGGTAGGCCGGCATTTTCGACTCAGGCACAACGTTGCGCGGGTTGTACAAATGCGCACGCTGCCAGTCATCGGAGTAACGACCGCCAACACGGGCCAGGTCCGGACCGGTACGCTTGGAACCCCACAGGAACGGGTGGTCCCAGACGCTTTCACCGGCGACCGAGTAGTGGCCGTAACGTTCGGTTTCAGCGCGGAACGGGCGGATCATCTGCGAGTGGCAGCCGACACAACCGTTGGCGATGTAGATGTCGCGGCCTTCCAGTTCAAGGGCGGTGCGAGGCTTCATGCCTTCGACCGGCTTGTTGGTGACGTCCTGGAAAAACAGCGGAACGATCTGGGTCAGGCCGCCGATGCTGACGGCGATAACCATGAAGAAGGCCAGCAGGCCAATGTTCTTCTCGACTGCTTCATGCTTCATCAGTGAGCTCCAACTACAGCAATCTGTTCAGCAGCTTTGGCTTCAGCCGGGTTCGAGGCACGTACGGTACGCCATACGTTGTAGGCCATGAACAGCATGCCGCTGGCGAAGAACGCACCGCCCAGGGCGCGAACGATGAAACCAGGATGGCTGGCTTGCAGCGCTTCGACGAACGAGTAGGTGAGGGTGCCGTCGTCGTTGATTGCACGCCACATCAGACCCTGGGTGATGCCGTTGACCCACATCGAAGCGATGTACAGAACGGTACCGATGGTCGCGAGCCAGAAGTGCGTGTTGATCAGACCGATGCTGTGCATCTGCACACGACCGAACAGTTTCGGGATCATGTGGTAGATGGCGCCGATCGAGATCATCGCTACCCAGCCCAAGGCACCGGCGTGTACGTGGCCGATGGTCCAATCTGTGTAGTGAGACAGCGAGTTGACGGTCTTGATGGCCATCATCGGGCCTTCGAAGGTCGACATGCCGTAGAAGGCCAGCGACACAACGAGGAAGCGCAGGATCGGGTCGGTGCGCAGCTTATGCCAGGCGCCCGACAGGGTCATCATGCCGTTGATCATGCCGCCCCAGCTTGGCGCCAGCAGGATGATCGACATCGCCATGCCCAGCGACTGAGCCCAGTCCGGCAGCGCGGTGTAGTGCAGGTGGTGCGGACCGGCCCAGATGTACAGGGTGATCAGCGCCCAGAAGTGCACGATCGACAGACGATAGGAGTAGATCGGACGCTCGGCTTGCTTGGGAACGAAGTAGTACATCATCCCCAGGAAGCCCGTGGTCAGGAAGAAACCGACCGCGTTGTGGCCGTACCACCACTGGATCATCGCGTCAGTCGCACCGGCGTAGGCCGAGTAGGACTTGAACAAGCTGACCGGTAGGGAAGCGTGGTTGACGATGTGCAGCATCGCCGTCACAACGATGAAGGCACCGTAGAACCAGTTACCCACATAGATATGTTTGGTTTTGCGCTTGGTAATGGTGCCAAAGAACACCACAGCGTAGGTGATCCAGACAATGGCCAGCAAAATGGCGATAGGCCATTCCAGTTCAGCGTATTCCTTGGACGTGGTGTAGCCCAGCGGCAAGGAAATGCCTGCACCGACGATCACCGCTTGCCAACCCCAAAAGGTGAAGGCCGCGAGACTGTCGGAAATCAGTCGCGTTTGGCAGGTTCGCTGCACGACGTAATAAGAAGTGGCAAACAGTGCACAACCACCGAAGGCGAAAATCACCAGGTTGGTGTGCAACGGGCGCAGGCGTCCAAAGCTCGTCCATTCCAGACCGAAGTTCAACTCCGGCCAGACCAGTTGCGAGGCGATGAAGACACCGAGCCCCATGCCAAGGATCCCCCAGACCACCGTCATGATGGCGAACTGGCGGACTACCTTATAGTTATAAGCAGTCGGACTGATTGCTGTGCTCATTCTAAGGTTCCACGGTTTGGGTGTTTTATTAGGAGTAAAAATCGGCCGCAAGTATGGAGAAAGCGGGGGGTCATTGCAACGCGCCATGACCTGGGTCAATGCTTTCAAAAGCTGATTCTGCGGCCTTTCCATGCGCCGCGTAAGGACAAAACTGCCGAAGGGCAAAATGTCGCAGCAGACGAAAATGGTGAGGGGTCAGGTCGAATGTAACGGGGTGTGTTCAAACACAACGAGCGGGTGACAGATGGCAATTGGCACGACAGCCGGTATCTACCAGCCTTTGCGGCTTGTCATCGAGCAGATTCGTCGAACACATCGGGTTGGGTCGACCTGGAACCGGCTCACGCCAGTCCGCATCGGGGAAGCTTAGACCCGAATCTGGGGAACCGAAAGGAGGACTAACGGAGGGGTGCGACACTTGGTCGCAAAGGGGCAGGGAACTGCCGCATCCGGGAGAATGCGGCAGCAGAACGGTCGAGATTTATTCGTGTTTGCCTTCAGCCTGCAAACGCTCGGTGTTCAGCCCATGAGACAAGCTGTAAACGTAAGCGGCCAGCAGTTGCACCTTGTCGTTGCCGAGCAGTTCATTCTGCGCCGGCATATGGCCTTGGCGACCATGACGAATGGTCTGTTGCAGTTGCGCCAGGCTTGTTCCGTAGATAAAACCGGCCGGTTGCGTCAGATTCGGCGCACCCATGGCTTCAGTGCCCTGGCCGTTTGCACCATGACAGGCTACGCACATCGTGCTGAACGCTTGCTGTCCGGCATGCAGGTCGGCACCGCTGTCGGCAGGCAACGACAGGCCGGCCAGGTCGTGGCGCACGTAAGCCGCGACGTTCTTCACCCCGGCATCACCCAGGATTTCACCCCAGGCCGGCATCGCGGCCATGCGACCACCCATGATCGTGGTTTTGATGGTGTCGGCGTTGCCGCCCCAGCGCCAGCTGGTGTCTGCCAGGTTGGGGAAGCCAAAGGCGCCCTTGGCATCCGAGCCGTGGCAGACCGCGCAATTGGAGGCAAACAGGCGACCGCCCATTTTCAACGCTAGCGGGTCCGCGGCCACTTCTTCCACGGGCATCGCCGCGAATTTGGCGAAGATCGGTCCGAACTTCGCATCTGACTTGGCCATTTCCTTTTCCCACTCGTGGACCCCGGTCCAACCGTCCTCGTAACCCGGCAGAACGCCTTTCCAGTTGCCCAGGCCGGGGTACAGCACCAGATAGCCCACGGCAAACACCAGCGTGCCGGCGAACAGCATGAACCACCACTGCGGCAGCGGGTTGTCGTACTCCTCGATCCCGTCGAAGCTGTGGCCCATGGTCTGGTCGACGCTGCCCTTGGTTTCGCCCTTGCGGGTGCTGATCAGCAGCCAGGTCAGGCCGATCAGGCTGCCGATGGTCAGTACGCAGATCCACGTACTCCAGAAGGTGGTCATGGCCGGGTACTCCTTGTTTCAGGTTCTTGGGTGGCGTCATCGGGTAGCGGTTCATCGGCGAACGGCAGCAAACGCGCTTCGGCGAATTCCGGATTGCGCTTGCCGTTGAACACCCACAGCGTCAGGCCGACGAAGGCCACAAACACCACGACCGTGCCCAGGCCGCGGATCATTCCACTGCTTATTTCGCTAATAATTTCAAAGGACATGGCCATGGCTCACCTCTTGCTTTTGATGGATGTGCCAAGCACTTGCAGGTAAGCGACCAGTGCGTCCATTTCGGTCTTGCCCTTGAGCGAGGCGACTGAGCCTGCGATGTCGTCGTCGGTGTACGGCACGCCGAGGGTGCGCATCGCCTTGATCTTGCTTTCGGTGTGGCTGCTGTCGAGTTGGTTGTCCACGAGCCACGGATAGCCGGGCATTTTCGATTCCGGCACCACGTTGCGCGGGTTGTACAAATGCGCGCGATGCCAGTCTTCGGAGTAGCGACCGCCGACCCGGGCCAGGTCTGGACCGGTACGTTTCGAGCCCCACAGGAACGGGTGATCCCACACACTTTCACCGGCCACCGAGTAGTGGCCGTAGCGTTCGGTCTCGGCGCGAAACGGGCGGATCATCTGCGAATGGCAGCCGACGCAGCCTTCGCGGATGTAAATGTCGCGACCTTCCAGTTGCAGCGCGGTGTAGGGCTTCATGCCTTCCACCGGCTTATTGGTCACGTCCTGGAAGAACAGCGGGACGATCTGGGTCAGACCGCCAATGCTCACGGCCAGCACCATCAACAACATCAGCAGGCCGACGTTTTTCTCGATTGTTTCGTGTTTCATGGCGGCCTCCTCAGGCGATCTGCGCGGCAGCGGCGACTTCGGCAGGCTGCGAGGCCCGCACGGTGCGCCAGGTGTTGTAGGCCATCAGCAGCATGCCGCTGAAGAAAATCGCACCGCCTACCAGGCGCACGACGAAGCCTGGGTGGCTAGCCACCAGGGTTTCGACGAAGGAGTAGGTCAGCGTGCCGTCTTCATTGACAGCGCGCCACATGAGGCCCTGGGCGATGCCGTTGACCCACATCGAAGCGATGTACAGCACGGTGCCGATGGTGGCGAGCCAGAAGTGCGCGTTGATCAGGCCGATGCTGTGCATGTGCGTGCGACCGAAGATTTTCGGAATCATGTGGTAGAGCGCGCCGATGGAGATCATCGCGACCCAACCGAGGGCGCCGGCGTGAACGTGGCCGATGGTCCAGTCGGTGTAGTGGGAGAGGGCGTTGACCGTCTTGATGGCCATCATCGGCCCTTCGAAGGTCGACATGCCGTAGAACGCCAGCGAAACCACGAGGAAGCGCAGGATCGGGTCGCTGCGCAACTTATGCCAGGCGCCCGAGAGCGTCATCATGCCGTTGATCATCCCGCCCCAGCTTGGCGCGAGCAGGATCAGCGACATCACCATGCCCAGCGACTGTGCCCAGTCCGGCAGCGCGGTGTAGTGCAAGTGGTGCGGACCGGCCCAGATGTACAGGGTGATCAGCGCCCAGAAGTGCACGATCGACAAACGATAGGAATACACCGGACGCTCGGCCTGTTTCGGCACGAAGTAGTACATCATCCCGAGGAAACCGGCGGTGAGGAAAAAGCCTACGGCGTTGTGGCCGTACCACCACTGAACCATGGCATCGGTCGCACCGGCGTACACCGAGTAGGACTTGGTGAAACTCACCGCCAGCTCAAGGTTGTTGACGATGTGCAGAATCGCCACGGTGATGATGAACGCACCGAAGAACCAGTTGCCGACGTAGATGTGCTTGGTCTTGCGCTTGGCCAGCGTGCCGAAGAACACCACGGCGTAGGCGACCCAGACGATGGTGATCAGGATATCGATCGGCCATTCCAGTTCGGCGTATTCCTTGGAGCTGGTGTAACCCAGCGGCAGGCTGATGGCCGCCAGCAGAATCACGACTTGCCAGCCCCAGAAGCAGAACGCGGCAATTTTCGGCGCAAACAGTTGAGTCTGGCAGGTGCGTTGCACCGAATAGAACGAACTGGCGAACAGGGCGCAACCGCCGAAGGCGAAGATCACTGCGTTGGTGTGCAGCGGGCGCAAGCGGCCGAAACTGGTCCACGGTAAATCGAAGTTGAGTTCAGGCCAGACCAATTGAGCCGCGAGAAAAACCCCGAGCCCCATGCCGACGATGCCCCACACCACCGTCATAATGGCGAATTGGCGGACCACCTTGTAGTTGTAGGCGGTACTGATAGAAGTGTTCATGGTTCCCCATCCACGGTTCAGCCGAAGTGAAGGCGTTTGCGCTAGGCAGACGCTCCCTTCGCCTGGAGTTATAGGCAGACTAAAAGCGAGGCAAGCATGGACAAAGAGCACAAGGCCAGTATTGACGGGGATCAATGGGCGCGGTGTGTGCAGGATCACGGATGGTTGTGGAATGCCGCCTCAGCGCCGGCATCGGCGACGTTGATCCTCGCCCATGGCGCCGGTGCGCCGATGGACAGCGCCTGGATGAACGATATGGCTGCACGCCTTGCTGCTTCTGGGGTCAACGTGTTGCGCTTCGAGTTTCCGTACATGGCGCAACGACGTGTTGATGGCGGCAAACGTCCACCGAACCCGACCCCGAAACTGCTCGAATGCTGGCGTGAGGTCTATGCGGTGGTGCGACGCCATGTCACTGGGCGCCTGGCCATTGGCGGCAAGTCCATGGGCGGGCGCATGGCCAGTTTGCTGGCGGATGAGCTGGGCTCCGACAGGTTGTTGTGTCTGGGCTATCCGTTCTATGCGGTGGGCAAGCCGGAGAAACCTCGGGTTGAGCATTTGGCCGGGTTAAAGACGCGGACGTTGATTGTTCAGGGTGAACGGGATGCGTTGGGCAATCGCGAGGCCGTTGAGGCTTACACGTTGGCGCCGGCTATCGAGGTCTTCTGGATGGTAGCGGGGGATCATGATTTGAAGCCGTTGAAGGCTTCGGGGTTTACCCATGAACAGCATCTGGCGGCTGTGGCGAGCAAGGTGTCCGAGTTTCTGCAGTGAAGTTTGCGGTGTCGGGCAGGACCTCATCGCGAGCAAGCTCGCTTGTGTCTTGGGCAGGAATTAGACTGAGGGTGAGAGCCTGCTCGCGATAGCGGTTTAGCAGACGACATCCTTCATTGATCGTCTCTTGTCAGTTTGAATGTGCCGTTTGGATTCAAGCGGTAGCCTTCGCTTCTGAAAATAGCGTTGAAGTCGCCTTGTACCGTTCCTTTGATCGGGTCAAGTCTGATAGTCAGTTCGGCATTGTCAGCGTCGACAAACCGGAAACCGGTGAAACCAGGCGGTGCGGGTATCGAGTGACTGTGCGAAACATCCAGCTCATCGCCTAGCTTATAAGTCCGCTCCAGCAGAGTGTCATCGATGTAGGGCACGGACACTTTGAAACTGAAGTAGTTCTCGTCGTCGAGTGTTCCTGTGATTCCGGACATAACCCAGCTAAGTTCGCCGGTAGGCGGGAACTCGTGTAGGAAAAATAGAGTTTTCTCGGCCCTTGTCACTTCACTTCCGAAGTTCCAGTGAAAATCGTTTCCTGGTGCCTGAATACTGTTCCCTTTCGGGATGAAAATATCTTTTGTGCTCATGGCGAAATCCTTCTCTGTCCACATGGGAATGAAGCAAATGCCGACGGGTATCTCGGCACTCGATTGATATCCCGCCCACGCGGGTGCGTCTACTGTCAAACCTGACAGCTATACACCGGGTTTTAGATGCGTATGACGCTTGCCTACGTCCAATCGTGCGTCTCGGTAATGCTTTCCATGACGCAATAAAAAACCCGGAAGTATCACCTTCCGGGTTTTTTGCCCTGCTTGCAGAGATCAGCGGTTAAACCGCTCCACCAACGAATACTGAGTATTCGCAGTCTTCGTCAGTTCTTCACTCAACAGCGCCGAGTGTTGAGCCTGTTCCGAGGTCTGATCCGCCAGTTGCGAGATGTTGCTGATGTTGCGGCTGATCTCTTCGGCGACAGCGCTTTGCTCTTCAGTCGCCGCAGCGATCTGGGTGGTCATGTCGGTGATGTTGGCCACCGCTTCGCTGATCCCCACCAGTGCCTGATCCGCTTCCAGAACCCGCGCCACACCTTCTTCGGCCTGGCGATGGCCAGCCTCCATGGTTTGCACCGCCGTGCTGGCGGTTTGCTGGAGCTTGGCGATCAAAGCATGGATCTGCCCGGTGGATTCGCTGGTGCGCTGCGCCAGTTGACGAACTTCGTCGGCGACCACCGCAAACCCACGACCCATTTCACCGGCACGGGCCGCTTCGATGGCGGCGTTCAAGGCCAGCAGGTTGGTCTGGTCGGCGATGCCTTTGATCACATCGACCACGCCACCGATTTCGTCGCTGTCCTTGGCCAGTTGAGTCACGGTCCGGCCGGTTTCACCGACCACCACCGACAGGCGCTGGATGGCTTCGCGGGTTTCCCCTGCGATGTCGCGGCCGCGACCAGTCAGGCGATTGGCTTCCTGAGTCGCATCGGCCGTGCGCTGCACGTGGCTGGCGACTTCCTGAGTGGTGGCGGCCATCTGATTGACGGCGGTGGCCACTTGCTCGGTTTCGACGCGTTGGCGTTCCAGACCGTTGGAGCTGTTATGCGCCAGGGTGTCGGACTGTTTCGCTTGGTCGCTCAGGTGCTCGGCGGTGTCCTGCAGACGGGTCAGGCAGGTTTTCAGGCGGGCTTCCTGGCTGAGGATCGACATCTCCAGACGTGCTTGAGCGCCGCGACTGTCGGTGTACATCTGCGCGATCAGCGGGTCAGAGGTTGTCTGCCCGGCCAGGTGCAGCAGGCGCTTGAGGCCGCGTTGTTGCCAGCTCAACCCCAACAGACCCAATGGCACCGACAGGCAGGCGGCCAACGCAAAACCCCATTGGGAATTGAGCGACGCACCGATCATGAAGCTCAGCTGGCTGACGAGGATGAACGGCAGCCAGTCCTGCAGCACCGGCAGCCATTTGTCCGTTGAAGGAATCGCCGACTTGCCCTGGTTGATGCGTTGGTAGAGCGCTTCGGCGCGGCGGATCTGCTCGGCGGTGGGTTTAACCCGAACCGATTCGTAACCGACCACCTGATTGCCTTCGAAAACCGGCGTGACATAGGCGTTAACCCAGTAGTGATCACCGGTCTTGCAGCGATTCTTGACAATGCCCATCCATGGCAAGCCTTGTTTCAGTGTGCCCCACATGTGCGCGAATACCGCGGCCGGGACGTCAGGGTGACGGACCAGGTTATGCGGCGCACGGATCAGCTCTTCACGAGAATACCCACTGATCTCGACGAAGGCGTCGTTGCAGTAGGTGATCACGCCCTTGGCATCGGTGGTGGAAATCAACCGTTGCTGAGCCGGGAAGGTCCGTTCGCGTTGTGTGTTGGGCTGGTTATTACGCATGGTGTTTTTTAATCCGCAAGACTTTGCAAGGCTTTGTCGGGTTGTCGGCTAGGGCCGGGATTTATTGAAAACTTTTTTCAACACTCGTTGCCGGGCCTGAAAAATTGTTGTTGCCAAGCTCGGATCTCAGCGTTTCGATGCAGCTGGATGATGTGAGGTGGCGGCGTATGAAAGTGTTGTTGTGGGCCGTGCGTGGGTAGGGTGGGGCTCGAGAAATTTTCAATTCTGGCTTATTTAGAATAATCAGAGTTAACACGATTGACTTTTTCAAAGGCTCGGCCTATGTCGCTTCTGCCCTGTTATTACGTACGCTAGGTCATGAGTTTGGTCGAGAAATCAAGGTGTGGCTCTGGGAACTAATTGAATTTTTATTAGTCGCTGCGCCCGATTGTTTTGGAAGATGGAGCGGCTATATAATGTTAAATAACATTACAGTGTCTGCTGTCTTCTGCCTTCGATTCCTTGAGTTTCGACGGAAAGCAGTCTTCGTTCATGGATGTAGTCGAGTATTAGGGAAGAGGTTTCGTGTGTATTTTGGGCTCTGATACTCCTCCTGGTTCCGTCGTTACCGATAGGAGCGGGTGCCGCACTGCAACAGTCGCAATATTGATGTGTACCTACAACGGTGAATCATTTCTAGCTGAGCAATTGGCCTCATTTGAGCGACAAGTCTATCGCTCGTGGACGGTCTACGCCTCAGACGATGGCTCGCAAGACGGGACTTTGGACCTGCTGAAGATGTCAAGCGCTCAGTGGGAGCTGGGCCGCCTTCAGATCGTCGAGGGGCCTCGGCGCGGCTTCGTTGCCAATTTTCTCTCGTTGACCTGTCAGACAGATATAAAAGCAGAGTTTTATGCGTGGGCCGATCAGGACGATGTCTGGAAGGAGGATAAGCTTCAGAAAGCATTAGCATGGTTGAAGTCTATCCCTGCGCACATCCCAGCACTTTATTGTGGTCGCACCGAGCTGATTGGTGAGTCAGGCGTGTCCTTTGGGTATTCGCCCAAGTTCAGGCTTGCCCCAAATTTCTCCAATGCACTGGTTCAAAATATTGGTGGTGGTAACACCATGGTGTTTAACCAGGCGGCACGTGCGCTCCTGCAAGAGGCGGGCGATAAGCTGATTATCCCTTCTCACGATTGGTGGGCTTATCAGCTTGTCTCCGGGGCTGGAGGGCTTGTCCATTATGATCCTGTACCCACGGTGCTATACCGCCAGCACGCCGAAAATCTGGTCGGTACCAACTCCAGTTGGTTCGCACGACTCAAGCGTTTACGTATGGCGTTTCAAGGGCGCTTTTACGAGTGGAATACTCAGAACATTCATGCGCTTGAAATAATGCGCCATCGCTTGAGCCAGGAACATCAAGCGAAACTCGCCCAGTTCAAAGCTGCTCGCGGGCAAAAACTTTTTCTAAGGATCCTGGGTTTCCAACGGGCTGGTCTTTACCGTCAGACCTTGTTTGGAAATCTGGGACTGATCTTCGCAACTTTACTGAAAAAGATCTAACTCAATGACCATCTTAGTAACCGGCGGTGCAGGTTTTATCGGCGCGAATTTTGTGCTGGATTGGCTGGCACAGTCGAATGAACCAGTGATCAATCTGGACAAACTGACCTACGCAGGCAACCTCGATAATCTCAACAGCCTGGCCAGCGATGCGCGGCATGTTTTCGTGCATGGCGATATTGGCGACGGCGACCTGGTAGCGCGTTTGCTGGCTAAGCATCAGCCTCGTGCCATTCTGAACTTTGCTGCCGAATCTCATGTCGATCGCTCCATTCTTGGGCCGGAAGACTTCATCGAGACCAATATTGTCGGCACCTTCCGTTTGCTGGAGGCCGTACGCGCCTACTGGAAAGGCCTGGCGTCCGAAGCGCAGCAGGCTTTTCGCTTTCTGCATGTGTCTACCGACGAAGTCTATGGCTCACTGGCCAAAGACGAGCCAGCGTTCAGCGAACGCCATCAGTACGAGCCCAACAGCCCGTATTCTGCCAGCAAGGCTGCCAGCGATCATTTGGTCCGGGCTTATCATCACACCTATGGCCTGCCGGTACTGACGACCAATTGCTCGAATAACTACGGTCCGTTTCACTTCCCTGAAAAGCTCATTCCGCTGATGATCGTCAACGCCCTGTCAGGCAAGGCATTGCCGGTGTACGGTGACGGCCAACAGATTCGTGACTGGCTGTATGTGAAAGACCACTGCAGTGCCATTCGCCGCGTGCTGGAAGCCGGTAGCGTCGGAGAGGTTTACAACGTCGGTGGTTGGAACGAGAAGCCCAATCTCGACATCGTTCACACCGTCTGCGCTTTGCTGGATGAGTTGCGTCCGCGCACTGATGGCCAGCCTTACAATGCACAAATCACCTACGTGACAGATCGCCCCGGGCATGACCGCCGTTACGCCATCGATGCCCGCAAGCTCGAGCGCGAACTGGGTTGGAAGCCGGCAGAAACCTTCGAAACCGGTATCCGCAAGACAGTTCAGTGGTACCTGGATAACCAGGATTGGGTTAGCAATATCCAGTCTGGCGCTTACCGTGAGTGGGTGGAAAAAAATTACGCCGAGCGCACTGCATGAAAATCCTGCTACTCGGTAAAAACGGCCAGGTGGGGTGGGAGTTGCAACGCAGCCTTGCCCCGCTGGGGGAGTTGCTTGCACTGGACTCCCGGAGCCAGGATTACTGCGGTGACCTGAATGATCTGACGGGGCTGTCGGCCACCGTACGGCGCTTTGCGCCTGACGTTATTGTCAACGCAGCGGCCTACACCGCTGTCGACAAGGCCGAAAGCGAGCCGCAACTGGCGCGCCGGGTCAATGCCGAAGCGCCAGCAGTGCTGGCCCGGGAGGCAAAACGCTTGAATGCCTTGCTGGTGCATTACTCCACCGATTATGTGTTCGCCGGAAATGGCGACACCCCTTGGCTGGAAAATGATCCGGTTGCTCCGTTGAGTGTCTACGGCTCCAGCAAGCTTGAGGGCGAGCAGGCGATTCAGGCTTCTGGCTGTTCTCACCTGATCTTTCGGACCAGTTGGGTGTATGCCGCGCGAGGCAACAACTTCGCCAAAACCATGCTGCGTCTGTCTCGGGAACGCGACAGTTTGAATGTGATCGACGATCAGTTTGGCGCCCCGACGGGCGCTGATTTGCTCGCCGATGTTACTGCTCATGCCATTCGGACTCTGCGTCAACAACCGGAGCTGGGTGGGCTCTACCACTTTGCGGCAGCGGGCGAAACCACTTGGTGTCGCTACGCCCGCTTTGTGCTCGAGCAAGCCCAGGTGGCGGGGGTGGACCTTAAAGTGACCCCGACCATGGTCGGTGCGATAACGACAGAGGCTTACCCTACACCGGTCAAGCGACCGAACAACTCCCGACTCAATACCCAAAAACTGCAAAATGCCTTTGAGCTGCGCTTGCCTGACTGGCAAGCCGGTGTGGCACGGATGCTCATCGAAACACTAGAGAAATAAGCATGCTCAATCGTAAAGGAATCATCCTGGCCGGCGGCTCAGGTACTCGTCTGCACCCTGCAACATTGGCCATCTCCAAGCAGTTGCTGCCGGTTTACGACAAACCGATGATCTATTATCCGCTGACCACCCTCATGCTGGCGGGCATCCGCGATATCCTGATCATCTCCACGCCGCAGGACACTCCGCGTTTTGAGCAGTTGCTGGGGGACGGTGCCAGGTGGGGATTGAACATTTCCTACGCCGTGCAGGCCTCTCCGGATGGACTGGCGCAAGCCTTCATCATTGGTGAAGACTTCATCGGCAATGATCCGTCTGCCCTGGTGCTCGGTGACAACATCTATCACGGCCACCATTTTAATGAGCTGCTGAAAAACGCAATGGCGCGGCAAGAGGGCGCCAGCGTCTTTGCCTACCACGTCAATGACCCGGAACGTTACGGCGTCGTTGAGTTTGATGCTCAAGGCAAGGCCATCAGCCTGGAAGAGAAACCACTTCAGCCGAAGTCGAACTACGCAGTAACCGGTCTGTATTTCTACGACCAGCAAGTCGTCGAGATTGCCAAAAGCATCGCGCCGTCGCCTCGTGGCGAACTGGAAATTACCGACCTCAACCGCATCTATCTGGAGCAAGGTAGCTTGTCGGTGGAAATCATGGGCCGCGGCTACGCCTGGCTGGATACCGGCACCCACGATTCATTACTTGAAGCCAGCCATTTCATCGCCACGCTGGAACATCGCCAGGGCCTAAAAGTTGCATGTCCTGAAGAGATTGCCTTTCGGCAAAAGTGGATCTCTGCAGAACAGCTTGAAAAACTCGCAGCCCCGCTTACCAAAAATGGCTACGGCCAATACCTCAAACGCATCCTGCATGAGACGATTTTCTGATGAAAGTTACACCATTAGCCATATCTGACGTCGTGCTGTTTGAGCCCAAGGTATTCGGCGATGAGCGTGGCTTTTTCTTTGAGCGCTTCAATCATCGCGATTTCGAAGAAGCTATTAGCCGCTCTGTGCAGTTCGTGCAGGACAATCACTCGCGCTCAATCAAAGGCGTGCAGCGAGGCCTGCACTACCAGGTACAGCGGGTTTTTCTTGAGCAGGCCGAGGTCTTCGGCTGATGCAGGATTTTTCCACCAGCCCCGTAGAAATGGTTGCCAGTTTTTGGCGTAATCGTGCCCTTATAAAGGCGCTTACCAAGCGAGAAATATTAGGGCGCTATCGTGGCTCCATTCTTGGTATGTTGTGGTCTTTATTTAATCCGATATTGATGCTTGGCGTTTATACCTTTGTATTTAGCGTGGTGTTTAATGCCCGCTGGGGGGCGGGAGGGGGTTCAAAAACAGAATATGCTCTGGTGTTATTTGCTGGTCTCATAGTATTTAGTTTGTTTTCAGATTGTGTTGGGCGTGCACCAAGTTTGATTTTGTCGAATGTTAACTACGTCAAAAAAGTGGTGTTCCCATTAGAGGTTCTACCTTGGGTTTCGCTGGGCGCCGCGTTATTTCATGGATTCATCAGTCTACTTGTCTGGCTGATATTTTATGGTGTCTTTATCGGTCTTCCTACTTTAACTGTGCTGCTGTTACCATTGGTAATTTTGCCGCTTTTAATGTTTTCAATGGGCATTTCCTGGGCGCTTGCGTCATTAGGCGTGTATCTGCGTGATATTTCACAGATCATTGGTGTGGTCATTACGATGCTAATGTTTCTATCGGGAATATTTTACTCGGTGTCGTCATTGCCTGTTGATTATCAGGAAATAATGAAGATGAACCCACTTGTGCCTATTATCGAACAGGCAAGAGTTGTACTGGTTTGGGGGGGGGAGCCGAATTATTTGTTGTTGCTCAACTATCTTGGCGGCGCTTTTGTTTTTGCAAGCCTTGGCTTTGCCTGGTTTCAGAAGACTCGAAAGGGGTTCGCCGATGTCCTCTAAAGAGCCGCGGTTAGAGTCTGTTGAATCCGATGATTTATCGATTCGCCCTGCTGAAAAATATATCAATAATAGCACTGCGATCCGGGTAACAAATCTGAGCAAGTGCTTTCAGATTTATGAAAAGCCAAGGGATCGCTTGTTGCAAATGCTGACTCGGGGCTTAAAAAAGTACTATCGCGAATTCTGGGCGTTGAAAGGTGTATCGTTTGAAGTAAAAAAAGGCGAGACAGTAGGCATCGTTGGTCGTAATGGCAGCGGTAAATCCACTTTGTTGCAACTGATCTGCGGCACCTTGAATCCCAGTGGTGGAGATGTACAGATCAATGGTCGAATTGCCGCCCTGTTGGAGTTGGGTTCAGGTTTTAATCCCGAGTTCACCGGGCGCGAAAATGTCTATATGAATGCGGCTGTGTTAGGTCTCAAAAAAAGTGAGATTGATGCTCGTTATGCTGAAATCGAGAGTTTTGCGGAAATTGGCCAATTCATAGATCAACCCGTAAAGACGTACTCCAGCGGTATGGCTGTTCGTTTGGCATTTGCCGTAGCAATCAACTCAGATCCTGAAGTGCTGATTGTAGATGAAGCGTTGTCTGTAGGGGACGAACTGTTCCAGCGCAAATGCTTCTCTCGAATAGAAGCCATAAAGAAAAATGGTGCGACTATTCTTTTTGTCTCGCACTCAGGGGCCGCAGTTATAGGGTTGTGTGATCGCGCAATATTAATAGATGGTGGCGAAGTGCTTGGGTCTGGGACGCCAAAAGCAATTATCGGTCAGTATCAGAAACTGCTTTATGCTCCGGGAGATAAGCAGGCGGATGTTCGTAATGGTATTCGAGATGAGTTTAGTAAATGTGTAACAAGTGAAGTTGTCAGCCCTGTTCCGTCAAAATATAAAAAAAATGAAGTAGAAGAATTTTTCGATCCGCATCTTAAGCCAAAAAGCACATTAGCTTATGAGTCTCAAGGTGCGCTTATAGATGACGTAAAAATCCTCACGCTCTCTGGAAAAAAAGTTAACTGCCTAAAGCGTGGTGAGACATACCGCTATTGCTACGCTGTGAAGTTTCAGCGCGGTGTAACAAGCGTTCGGTTTGGTATGCTCTTTAAATCAGCTATGGGGATAGAATTGGGAGGCGCCGCTTCAGCGCTTAAAGCTAATGAAACTATCGACTATGTTGAGCTCGGCGCTCAGATTAATGTTGAATTTCAATTTAAATGCGTACTGAATGCTGGCACATATTTCCTTAATGCTGGCGTTCAGGGGACACCAGATGCTGATCAAATCTATCTTCATCGAGTACTAGACGCTTGCATGTTGCGAGTGTTGCCTGATGCCGAGAATTTGGCTACTGGTATGATTGACTTTAATTGTGTTCCGAGTTGGTTGGTGACTAACCAGCAGCTAAGTAAGGTATCAGTATGAATTCGTTGTCTGTAAATAAAGAAAACCAAAAGCACATTGTCGTGGTTTTAGGAATGCATCGCAGTGGAACGAGCCTGCTAACTAGAGGGCTGCAGGTGCTAGGGGTTGACCTGGGCAGCAATCTGTATGGCGGGATAATCGGTAATAATGATAAAGGTTTTTTTGAAGACGTCGATGTTAACGAATTTAATGTTGAGTTTCTTAAAGCGCTAGGTCGTAATTGGCATTCGATAGAACCAGTTCAGTTAGAGGAATTTAATAGTCCAGTTGTTCATGAGTTTAAGCTCAAAGCGATCCAGCTACTGCGTAATAAAGTAAAAAACACGCAGTGTTTTGGTTTGAAAGACCCCCGTATAGCGAAATTGATGCCGTTCTGGTTGGCTGTTTTCAATCACTTGAAAATGAGAGTCAGCTACATTATTGCTTTCAGGAACCCAATGAGTGTTGCACGATCCCTGCAGAGACGAGATGGGTTTGACCTTGAAAAAGGTTATCTTCTTTGGGGCGAACACATGCTCAGCAGTTTGGGGAATACAGATGGCTGCGAACGACTTGTAGTCGAGTATGATCGATTGGTTGCAAATCCTGAGGCAGAACTCCAGCGCATAGCTGACGTTTTTAATTTGCCTTTTGATCCATCAAGCCAAGAGTTTGTAGAGTATAAAACTGAGTTCCTGGACAGTTCGTTGCGCCATACAGAGTTCCAAGCCGATGATCTACTGCTGGAGCAGGCCGCACCGTCTGACACTGTGGACCTCTATGAACTACTTGTTAATCTAGCAAAAGATACGTCGACCTTTGATGCGGTTGAAGCCAAGTCTACCCTAGATCAGCTCACTCAAACATTAAGAAAAAGTCATAAACTATTACGGTACCTGAGCTTTAAGGATGCGGCGCTCTCCACGCTAAGTCAGGTAGTCGATGAAAATGAAGGTAAGTTGGGTAGCTTGCAGCAAACGGTTGCTGAGCGAGATACTCATATCGATAACCTTGATCAAGCGGTTACCCAGCGTGATAGCCACATTGCCAGTCTTAATGAGGCGGTAGCTCTATATGAAGACGATGTCGGTAATCTAAAAAATAAATTAATTGAGCGTGCCGATCGGATTGGCGAGCTTGATCGGGTTGTGACCGAGCGCGATCAACAAATCGTTGCTCTGAGTCAGATGGTTGCAGTCGAAAGTGTTGCCAGTGAAAATAGTCAGCACGAAATAATTGCTCTTGAGAGTCAACTGATATCGGTGATCGCAGAAGTAAAAAAACATCAGTTAGAATTGGAAGATCGTGAAGTAGAGTTAGATGAGAAAGAAGCGCTTTTGAGGAAGAGCGTCGAGGCAAATTCGGTCTTGGAGTCTAGCTTAAAACAGAATGGCTCAGTTCTTGAGAAAGCAGTGATGCAGCGTTCAGCTTTGGAAAGTAACTTATTCCAGGCGCAACAAAAGCTAGAAGCGTCGAATATTAGAATAGCGGAACTTACAGGCGAAAACGCCGATTACAACCAACAAGTTTTGATGCTGGGCGCGGACGTCAAGAGTGCTTTTTCGTATCGCGATAACCTCTTAGCTGAAATCGAAGAGCGGAGGCTTGAACTGGCATCAATGCAGTTGGACAATGAGAAATATTTGGCGGAAATAGCAATCTTGGAAACCACGGTGGCGCGAAGCAGTCGCGAGTATATGAAAAGTATTGAAGCCAATAATGATTTATCGATGCTGAATGAGCAGTTAAACGTTGAAGTGGCTGCTCGGACGCAACATGTTGCTCATTTAGAGAGCGCTTGTGCGGCGCTTAAATATGAAGTGTCGGATCTTGAAAGCAAGGTTTATTGTGCTTGGCAGGAAATTGAATCTCTCAAGAATGCAAACGCAGAAATACGGTTCCATAATGAAAGAATTCTTAATAGTAGTTCGTGGTATTTGACTGCGCCGCTGCGGTTTTTCCGGTTGAATTTAATGACCCGGCCGTATATTTTTATAAAGAAATCCATCGTGAAGGTTGCTCGAGGTATATGGCGATCATTACCTCTGTCAACGAACGCTCGCTTGGCGCACAAGAGCGTAGTATACAAAGCACTTCCGTTTATATTTAAGGATTCAGAAAAATACCAACAGTGGAAGTATTATTTAGATGCGCAAAGAGCTCGTCTTGAGTTGCAGTATCAAAAACAAAGTACTCCTGCACTAAGCATTTCTCAGCAACCTGCAGCCCTGATACCGCGTATTCAGTTTGACTCGACACAGAATCAGTTTGTTGAACATCGTGATAACCCGACAATTGACCCGATTGTAAAACTCATTGCCTTCTACTTACCTCAATTTCACCCATTTCCTGAGAACGATGCTTGGTGGGGGAAGGGGTTTACGGAATGGACCAATGTCACAAAAGCTTATCCTAATTATGTAGAGCACTACCAACCCCACTATCCTATTCATTCTGGGTATTACGATCTGCGCGTGGCTGAAGCGATGGAAGAACAAGCTCGCTTGGCAAAAGAATACGGTGTCCACGGATTTAGTTATTATTTCTACTGGTTTGCCGGAACGATTCTCATGGATAAACCACTGGAGCAGATGCTCGCTAATCCAAAAGTTGACATGCCATTCTGCTTTACTTGGGCTAATGAAAACTGGTCGCGTCGCTGGGATGGGCAGGAAAACGATATTCTTATTGCGCAGCACCACAGCGATGAAGATTCTCTGGAGTTTATTCGTCACTTGTTAAAGTATTTCAAGGATGATCGTTACATAAAGGTAGATGGTAAACCGCTACTGATTATTTATCGTGCAAGTATTATCCCGAATATGAGGAAGACAGCCGAGATATGGCGTGAAGAGCTTGAGAAGAATGGGTTTCCTGGGTTGTACCTGGTGTGCGCTCAAAGCTTTGGCATAAAGTCGCCTGACGAGTATGGTTTTGATGCATCTGTCGAGTTTCCTCCTCATACAGTGAGTAGTACTGATGTTCGACATGAACTGAATATGATTAATCCGGATTTTAATGGAAATGTTTTCAGTTATGAGCAAGTTGTTGCTAATGCCGTAGCCGCTAAAGAGCCGGACTATAAACTTTTCAGAGCCGCAATGCTCTCTTGGGATAATACCGCGCGCAAACAGAATAATAGCCATATTTTTCACGGCTTTAGTCTTCTTCGATATAAGCAATGGCTTTCATCGATAACGAATAATGTATTCAATAACTCTAAGTACTCCAAGGACGAAAAGCTGGTTTTTGTAAATGCTTGGAACGAGTGGGCAGAGGGGACTCATCTGGAGCCAGATAGAAAGTTTGGTTATGGATACCTTCAAGCTACTTACGATGTGTTGGCAGAGTACGACCATACTAAAGTTTTGCGGTTGGCCTATAAACGCTCTTCGCGGCAGAACGATTGTGCGGTTATTCTCCATCTGCATTATGAAGAACTGTGGGGCGACATCAAACGGTACCTTGATTCGCTTGCCGAAACTGGCTTCGATCTGTATGTCACCGTTACTTCATCCGCTTTCGGGTTGAAAGTGGCTAAAGACTACCCGGATGCTCATATAGAACTGGTGGAAAATCGTGGGCGTGACATATTGCCCTTCTTGAAGGTTTTGAAAACCATCAAGGATATGGGTTATGTTGCTGTATGCAAGATACACTCGAAACGCAGTGTGTACAGAGAAGATGGCGATAAAATTCGGCATGAACTATTGGATGCATTACTCGGCTCTAGTGTGATAACTGCGAAAATTATTGAGCGTTTTAGCAAACAGCCAGCCCTCGGTTTGATAGCCGCAGAGAAGTATCTGATTCCGCATACAGATCATAATATGACGTTTAGTAGTGAAGTCGTAGCCACGGTCTCATCCGCGCTTGGTCTCGATTTTAGCTATGGCGAGTTTGCTGCAGGCTCAATGTTCTGGTTTAAGCCTGAAGCGCTCGAGTCTATCCTCTCAATTGAGAAGTCATTATTTGAGCTTGAGGACGGATTGGCCGACGGAACAATTGCGCATGGCATTGAAAGGGTTATTTGCACTGTAGTAAAAAGTGCTAAATACAACGTAGAAACGGTCTAATCATGAAGAAGATATTTATCCATATAGGAGTTGGGAAGACCGGAACTACGTCTATCCAGGACTCCATGATGCTTCACCGGGAGGAGATAGCTAGTCAGGGAGTCCTGTATCCGCTGACAGGACTTGAAGAAACAGGCCATCAAGACCTTGTGGTACTTTGGCAAGATGAGTTCAGTCCCGAAATTGTATCTATGTACTCACAACTTTTACGTGAGTTTGAGGAAAGTCAAAAGCCAACGATGCTGATAAGCAGTGAAAAATTTTGCTTTGCGAACGGCGAGTTTGTTAGAAATATTGCTCGTGCACTTAAAGGTTATGATGTCAAAATTATCATTTATGTGAGGGCTCAGATCGCACAAATTGAAAGTACCTTTCTGCTTTGGCTGCGACTGGGTTATTTTTATGGGGAGAGTTTTGATACCTTTTTTGAAACTCACTTAGGATCTTTCGATTACAATCGAATTGTAAGTCCATGGGCCGTATTTTTTGGGGAGAAGGCTATCGTTGCGAGGGCTTATGACCATCCTCAACTTAAAACGGATGCATTTAGTGGCATCAAAGAAATACTGGGTATCAATACAGCGTCACCAGAACGTCAATTTTCAAATCAGAGTTTGATTCCGGAGTTGACACAATTGTTATGTGCTGTAGATCAAACATCTCCAGAGTCATTTCTTAGAGAAAGGATAATGGAGGCGGCACTTGATATATCATCTAAGTTTAAACGGCACTCTGTTAATAGACTCATGGATGCAGAAAAAACACATCGGGTAAAAGATTATTATTTGATGCCGAACTTTGAATTTTCTAGAAGGTTTTTACCTGAAGAAGATTCTGCTTTTTTTCTGTCAAATATTTGAGAATAACGAGGTCTCCTTGTCGTTGGATGGGGCTTTAAGTTGGTGCGGTTTGTATCTGATTGAAAATTTTGTCGATTTTATTGGAAGGTCAGGATTAAATTATGCAGGTTGAGGGATATATGGGTTTTAAAAAGCTGTCGGGCATGATTTTTGTTTCTGTATTGGCCGTGGCTGGCATGCAAGGCTGCTCGGACAAGGCAGATAGCAAAAATTTAGTGGTTTCAAATGATTGCTGGATAGACGCTATAAACGAAAATACGAACTCTATTGTTGCAGTTAAACCAGGTTCCCTTTCGCTTAGGGGCTGGGCAGCAGATAGTTCTACAGGGACGGCCCCGAAGGAGATGGGGGTTTATATTGTTGATAATAAAGGTGCAAAAGTTTTATTTAAGACAGATAAACGAGTGCTGAGAACAGATGTTGCAGCCGAAAAAAAGCAGCCAAAATATGAAATGTCGGGATTTGATTTTTTAGCGGATGCCGGTTCGTTGGCTGTTGGTGAGTATACTTTATCTGTCGTCATGTATCGCGATGGTGCGACTGTTGCTTGTGCAACGCCAACAAAGTTGGTTGTTAAGTAAGCATTACGTTACACAACGAAAGGTGCAGTACTTAACTTTGACGTGAGTACTGCCCCCATCAATGACGTACTGATATCAGTGATTGAAGAAATGCATTAACGGGGCTTTTCTTCAATCACTATGTGGGTCAGTTTTTGCACGCTTTCCCCCAAGTCTAGATCCGTAATGTTGACCGCTTGGTCTTTCTCCCTTGGCGGTTCATACGGACTCCCCACCCCCGACAAATTAGGTAACTGCCCCGATCTCGCCTTCTTGTACAACCCTTTCACATCCCGCGCCTCACACACCTCCAACGGCGTGCTGACAAACACCTCCACAAAGTTCTCTTCCCCAATCAGCTCTCGCGCCATTTGCCGTTCCCGGCGGAACGGTGAAATAAACGCGGTCATGACAATCAGCCCGGCATCCATCATCAATTTGGCGACTTCGGCGATGCGCCGAATATTCTCCACGCGGTCTGCATCAGTAAAACCAAGATCCTTGTTGAGTCCTTGGCGAACGTTGTCACCGTCGAGGAGGTAGGTTCGATAGCCACTTGCGTGCAACTCGACCTCCAGTGCATTGGCGAGTGTCGATTTGCCCGAGCCGGACAGGCCGGTAAACCAGATGACCTTGCCCTTGTGGCCATTGAGTTTTTCGCGGTTCTCGCGAGTGATCGACAGCACTTGTTTATGCACATTCTGCGCACGCCGCAGGCTGTGGGTGATCATTCCCGCTGCCACCGTGGCGTTGCTGATGCGATCAACCAGAATAAAGCTGCCTAAGGTCCTGGAGTGCTGATAGCTGTCATAGACCAGCGGTTTACTGAGCGCCAGCGTGCATACGCTGATGTCATTGAGTAGCAGCTGCTTGCAGGCATCATGGGCGAGGGTATTGATGTCTACCCGATACTTGATGTTCGTGATCGATGCAGATGCCCACTGCGTGGCTAATTTTATGTCGTAATTACGGCCGTGCAGGCCAGCTTCTTCATCCATCCACACCAGCGTTGCTTCGAACTGGTCGGTCGTTTCCAGCGGGCGTTGGCTCAGGGAAATAATGTCGCCCCGGGAGGCGTCAATTTCCTTGCTGAGTTTCAAGGTCACCGCATCGCCACACAGCGCTTCCTGCATCGGGCCGCTCATACTGACGATTTCGGTCACGGTCGCCGTTTGCCCGGAGAGGGTGACGCGAACCTCATCGCCAACGCTGACCTTCCCCTCGTCGACATAGCCGCTGAACCCGCGGAACGAAGCATCAGGTCGATTGACCCACTGCACCGGAAACACCAGACGCTCGGATTCGGGAGCGTTGACCTCGATCGTTTCCAGGCAGCCCATCAGTGTTGGCCCGGAATACCATGGTGTGTTGGCCGAGCGCTGCGTAATGTTGTCGCCCTTGAGCGCGCTGACCGGGATCGGGGTGACTCTTTCAAAGCCCAGTGTGTGTGCGAACGCCTGAAACGTGTCGACGGCGTGTTGAAAGGTGCTGGGGTCAAAGCCGACCAGGTCCATTTTGTTTATCGCGAGCACCACTTGGCGAATGCCCATCAGCGACGCCAGGTAAGCGTGCCGCCGCGTCTGCGTCAGCACCCCTTGCCTGGCATCGATAAGGATGATGGCCACGTCTGCGGTTGAAGCACCGGTGACCATATTGCGCGTGTATTGCTCATGGCCCGGCGTATCGGCAACGATGAATTTGCGCTTGGCGGTGGCAAAATATCGATAGGCCACATCGATGGTGATGCCCTGTTCGCGCTCTGCCGACAGGCCGTCGACCAGCAAGGCGAAGTCGATCTCGGCCCCTTGGGTGCCATATTTTTTTGATTCGTTTTTCAGTGCTGCCAACTGATCGTCAGTCAGTTGCCGGGCGTCCCATAGCAGGCGTCCGATCAGGGTGCTTTTGCCATCGTCCACGCTGCCGCAGGTTATAAAACGCAGCAAGTCCTGACCTTGTTGCTGTTCAAGGTAGGCCTCAATGGTCGAGGGCATGGCGGTGGCTGTTGTTTGAGCTTTAGGTGCCATCAGAAATAGCCCTCCTTTTTTTTCTTTTCCATGCTGGCTGAACTGTCACTGTCTATGGCTCGCCCTTGTCGCTCGGAACTGCTGGAACCGAGCAGCTCCAGCAGTATGTCGGCGACGGTGGTGGCATTCGATTCCACGGCCCCGGTCAGGGGATAGCAGCCAAGGGTGCGAAAGCGGATGTGTCTGACTTCAATCTTTTCGCCGGGCAGTAGGGTCATGCGCCCATCGTCAACCATGAGTGTCATGCCGTTGCGCACGACGACGGGCCTTTCTTTGGCGAAGTACAGGGGCACCACCGGGATGTTTTCCTGGTAGATGTATTGCCAGATATCGAGTTCTGTCCAATTGGAGAGCGGGAAGACGCGAATGCTCTCGCCCTGGTTTTTGCGTGCGTTGTAGATATTCCACAACTCGGGTCGTTGCTGTTTCGGATCCCACTGATGGCTTTGGGTGCGGAACGAAAAAATGCGTTCCTTTGCCCGGGATTTTTCTTCATCCCGGCGCGCGCCGCCAAACACGACGTCAAACTTGTACTGATCCAGCGCTTGCTTGAGCCCTTCGGTCTTGGTGATATCGGTGTGCAGTGCCGAGCCATGATCGAAGGGATTGATGTCTTTGCTGATGGCGTCCGGGTTGATGTGCACGATTAGATCCATGCCGCTTTCCCGCGCCATGAAGTCGCGAAACCTGTACATCTCTTGAAACTTCCAGCGCGTATCGACATGCAGCAGCGGGAAGGGCGGTGGCGACGGGAAAAAGGCTTTGCGGGCGAGGTGCAGCATCACCGCACTGTCTTTGCCCATGGAGTAGAGCATGGCGGGATTCTCGGCCTCAGCGACAGCCTCGCGAATAATCTGCAGGCTTTCAGCTTCAAGGCGCTTGAGGTGTGGTGTGCGCACCGTCAGCGAATCGACAGTCCCGGTTTGATTGCTTTCATCCTGCACGGCCGGATAACTCAACAGTCCCAGCTCGACATTGGCTGGTGCACGTGTGTGTCTGCACACTGCAACCAGTCGACCGCTTGGAAAGAGGGTGATGGGCTTGGCGATGTGCGCTTGCAGGCGTTGCAGCGCATCGGTGAGCTGTTGCGCGTCAACGGGATGAATGCCAAGTGGCAACCAGTAGCGAGCGCCGCGGGCATCGTTGGCGTGCAAAAAATCCGCACCGTTAGAGGTGCGGAGCAGTTGGGCGAAAAGCACCAATTTGCGTTTGGTGCGCGCCTTTTCCATATCCGAAGCCAGGACCGAGGGCGTCGGCTGTCGTCCTGACTCATCGCTGAGGCTTTGCGCGGTCAGCTCGGGAGGAAGTAGCGCCAGTTCGTGCAGTCGCCGTTCGGCTGTGCGCTTGGTATCGGCTTGATTGAGTTGGTTCAGATGGAGAAATGCCAGCTGCGTATCCCACACCACGGGCGCGTCCAATCCAAGAAGATCAGGGTTTAACATGGACAATTTCCCTTGTCGCAATACGCAATTTATGTGGGCGAATATGAAAAATTCTATTTAAATCATTGGGCTTGATTATTTTTTGTATTAAATCACAATCTGCGACATGTTTTCTCTCGAAAGCTCCCACATTGCAGCTCTACGCCAGGATGATTGACGGTGCCTGCACACTGGCGGGTGCCTCGACTGGTTTGCCCACACGGATGTCCAATACCTATGACCGCCTTTACCTCTCCTGCATGCTGCATCGCCATCGTCGGCGCAGGTTTCAGTGGAACTCTCACAGCCATCAACACGCTTAGAGCCAACCCGGCAATGGGGCTGCGCATTCTGCTAATCGAGAAAACCAGTCAGGCGTGTCGTGGCCTTGCCTATCGCTACGATGACGATAATCTCCTGCTCAATGTTCCAGCAGGCAATATGAGCGCCATTGCTGATGAACCCAACGATTTCGTCGCGTTTTGCGAAGAGCTGGATCCAGCCTTCAACGCCAAGTCATTCATTTCGCGCCGGCTGTATGGCGAGTATCTGGAGCAGAAGTTAAAGGACGCCATGGATCAGTACCCCGGTGTCATTTCAATCGTGAATGCGCAAGTGAATGCCGTACATCTTTCTACTGACTGCAAACCTTACCGGCTGCAACTGGAAAACGCTGAAGACGTGATGGCTGACAAGGTTGTGCTGGCGCTAGGTCACTTTGCCCCGAAACTGCCAGCTGGAATCCAAGTCGCAGTCAGCAGCCAAGTGGTAAATGCCTTGGACTTCGCCGCCATCGACGCCCTTGACCGAGACGCTCCAGTGGCTGTCCTCGGGATGGGCCATACCGCTATCGATGCGGTGTTCAGGCTGACCAGCTGTAACCCGGGCCGCAAGGTCTACATGATTTCCCGCCGTGGTCTTTTGCCTTTCGGTCACCGCTTCGATCCCCAGCCGCCACGCACCAGCGGATTCCCGTCCTGGCTTGCCTCCCTCCCCATGACCATACGCGCCTATACCCGTGCTGCGCGCAAAGAAGCAAAGGCTCGTGAAGCGGACGGCGGCGACTGGCGGGATATGCTTAATGAGCTTCGCCCTCACACAGCTACCATATGGAAAAACCTTTCAGACACAGAGCGGGGCAAATTCCTGCAGAGGGTCGTGCCGTACTGGGATATCCACCGCCACCGCCTGGCACCAGCCTCCGAGCGCCGCATTAAGCAGCTGATCGAATCGGGGCAGGTTGTTCAACTGGCTGGCAGGGTAAGGGGGGGAGAGAAATTCTGTTCGGGCCTTCGGATCGATGTAGCGCTCAGAGGTCATCAAGGCGTAAGTAGCATCGAGGTCGGCGCTCTGATTAATGGAACCGGCCCGAGCTACGATATTGCAGCGGTGGATCAGCCTATTCTCAATCAATTGCTACATGATGGCTTGATCAAGCAGGATCGACAGAAAATGGGACTTGAGGTGGATGAGCATTACCAGCTCCTTACGGCGGGCGGTGATTCGTTACGCGGGCTGCACTATATCGGCCCGATGCTCAAAGCAAAGTATTGGGAGGCAATTGCAGTCCCGGAGCTTCGCATCCACGCGCAACAGCTTGGCCAAGGGTTGGCGAGCCAGCCCTTCACGAGGATATGTGATTGAAGCATTAGTCCGGCTTTACAAAAGCCAGTCCCGGCGTTCTGGCAATGCTGTTGACCACCCAATACTTCGAAGGCGTTGAAGGAGGCGCATCGAGATCCGTCCAGCCAGTCCTGGATGTAGGTACAGCCAGAGACCCGCCTGTTTAGTCCCGCGTTGTTACCCAGCCAGCATCGGATAGGTGAACAGCCCGAAATGCAGCAGGTTCAGGCCGAAATGGGTGGCGATGGCCGCACCCAAGCCACCAAAACGGTAGGCCAGACCATAGCCGACACCCGCCAGACTCGCCAGCAACACCCATTGCCAGCCGGCGCCCACATGCACCAGGCCGAACAGCAGCGAGGCGAGGAGCAGGGCGAGGTTTTCACCGTAGGGCAGGTTTTTAAAGCGCCGGGTCAGACCGCCCTGGATGTAGCCGCGAAAGAGTGCTTCCTCGACCAGGGTCACCAGCAGCAGATTGTTCAGCGCCCATAACCAGGCTTGATGGGGCCACTTCGGTGCCCAACTGATCACGCCCAGCAACAGCGCGCCACCCAAGGCCAACACGGCACTCAGGGACAGCGCCATAGCAGTGGCATAAATGGAAAGGCGCAGCGAACGGCGGCCGACAATCCACGGGCAGACCAGTAATAGCCAAAAGCCTATTAGTGATTTGTCCAGATTCAGGTACATGGAAAACGGTACGGCATCGTCGGTGAATCGCTGAGGGTCGATGGCGCGACCGTTGTAGAAACCGGGAAGCCAGTGCATCGCCAGTGCCAGGGCCAGGACAATGAATAAGGCGTGACCGAGGTGCCACGCGATGGAGAGCTTTTGTTGGCGAACTGCGAAGCCGGCGAACAGCAGCAAAGCAACGGAGATGCCGGCCAGCCAGCCAAGTTGGCCGTAGATCAGTGCCAGACCATAGCCAGTAGAGAGGAGAGCCAGATAAATCCATGGCAGGGCAATCATGTGAGGTCCTTGGTCTTTTGGTCAGCTGCTACATAGAGGCGCGGGATTATAGGGGCGCTCGCGGCCCAAACAAAAACACCGCCCGAAGGCGGTGTCTGTGTCAGCAGGCTGTTACGAGGCAATCAACTGCCGCAACACGTAATGCAAAATCCCCCCCGATTTGAAGTACTCCACCTCATTCAGGGTATCGATCCGGCACAACACCTCGACTTTCTCGCGGCTGCCGTTTTCACGGGTGATCACCAGCGTCAGGTTCATCCGCGGCGTCAGCTCTACGCCGGTCAAACCCAGAATATCCAGCGTCTCCTTGCCGGTCAGGTTCAGGCTCTTGCGGTTTTGATCCAGCTTGAACTGCAACGGCAACACGCCCATGCCTACCAGGTTGGAGCGGTGAATCCGTTCGAAACTTTCCGCAATGACCGCTTTGACCCCCAGCAGATTGGTGCCCTTGGCCGCCCAGTCACGACTCGAGCCGGTGCCATATTCTTGCCCGGCAATCACCACCAGCGGCGTGCCCGAGGCTTGATAACGCATGGCCGCGTCGTAGATCGGCATCCTCTCCCCGGTGGGAATGTAAATCGTATTGCCGCCTTCTTCGCCACCGAGCATCTCGTTGCGAATGCGGATGTTGGCGAAGGTGCCGCGCATCATCACTTCGTGGTTGCCGCGACGCGAGCCGTAGGAGTTGAAGTCTCGTGGTTCCACACCTTTCTCGCGCAGGTAGTGGCCTGCCGGGCTGTCAGCCTTGATGTTGCCGGCCGGAGAGATGTGGTCGGTGGTCACCGAATCACCCAGCAGCGCGAGGACTCTGGCACCGGCGACGTCCTTGACCACCGGCGGCGGCCCGCCGATGTCATCGAAGAACGGTGGATGCTGGATGTACGTCGAATCGTCCTGCCAGACATAGGTCGCCGCTTGCGGCACTTCAATCGCCTGCCATTGCTCGTCGCCGGCAAACACTTCGGCGTATTCCTTGTGGAACATCGCGGTGTTGACCTGGTTCACCGCGTCGGCAATCTCTTTGGTGCTTGGCCAGATGTCCCGCAGATACACCAGATTGCCCTCTTTATCGGTACCCAAAGGCTCGCTGCTGATGTCGATGCGCACCGTGCCGGCCAGCGCATAGGCGACGACCAGCGGCGGGGAGGCCAGCCAGTTGGTTTTCACCAGCGGATGCACGCGACCTTCAAAGTTGCGGTTGCCCGACAGCACCGAGGCGACGGTTAGGTCGGCAGCCTGAATGGCTTTTTCGATCGGCTCCGCCAATGGCCCGGAGTTGCCGATGCACGTGGTGCAGCCGTAGCCGACCAAGGCAAAACCCAGTTCATCAAGGTACTGGGTCAGGCCGGCCGCCTTGTAGTAGTCGGTGACCACTTTCGAGCCTGGGGCCAGCGAACTCTTGACCCACGGTTTGCGCTTGAGGCCTTTTTCGACGGCTTTCTTCGCCACCAGGCCGGCGGCCATCATCACGCTCGGGTTGGAGGTGTTGGTGCAGGAGGTGATCGCGGCAATGACCACCGCGCCGTTTTTCAATCGATAAATCTGGCCGTCGTATTCGTAGTCGGCTTCACCGGCCAGATCGGCATTGCCCACCGCGACGCCACCGCCGCCTTCACTTTCGAGACGACCGACTTCCTTGCTGGTGGGTTTGAATTGCAGGTCGATGAAGTCACTGAACGCTTGCGCAACATTCGGCAGCGATACCCGGTCCTGTGGGCGTTTCGGCCCGGCAAGGCTGGCTTCGACGCTGCCCATGTCCAGCGCCAGACTGTCGGTGAACGCCGGTTCCTGTCCCGGCAGGCGCCACAGACCCTGGGCTTTGCTGTACGCCTCGACCAGTTTCACGGTCTCGCTGGGGCGGCCGGATAAACGCAGATAGTCCAGGGTGATATCGTCCACCGGGAAGAAGCCGCAGGTGGCGCCGTACTCCGGGGCCATGTTGGCGATGGTCGCGCGGTCGGCCAGTGGCAGGTCGGCGAGGCCGTCGCCGTAGAACTCGACGAATTTGCCGACTACGCCTTTCTTGCGCAGCATCTGGGTGACGGTCAGCACCAGGTCGGTGGCGGTGATGCCTTCCTTGAGCTTGCCGGTGAGTTTGAAGCCGATCACTTCCGGGATCAGCATCGACACCGGTTGGCCGAGCATCGCCGCTTCCGCTTCGATCCCGCCGACACCCCAGCCGAGTACGCCGAGGCCGTTGATCATGGTGGTGTGGGAGTCGGTGCCTACCAGGGTGTCCGGGAAGGCATACGTGCGCTCGTCCTCGTCCTTGGTCCAGACCGTGCGCCCCAGGTATTCCAGATTCACCTGGTGGCAGATGCCGGTGCCCGGCGGTACCACGCTGAAGTTATCGAAGGCGCTTTGGCCCCAGCGCAGGAACGCATAACGTTCACCATTGCGCTGCATTTCGATGTCGACGTTCTGTTCGAAGGCGCTGGCGCTGGCGAATTTATCGACCATCACCGAGTGGTCGATGACCAGATCCACGGGGGAGAGCGGATTGATTCGCTGCGGGTCGCCGCCAGCCTTCGCCATCGCGGCGCGCATGGCGGCGAGGTCGACCACGGCGGGAACACCGGTAAAGTCTTGCATCAATACCCGCGCGGGACGGTACTGAATTTCACGGTCGGAGCGACGTTCCTTGAGCCAGGCGGCAATCGCCCTGAGGTCGGCGCCGGTGACGGTTTTTTCATCTTCCCAGCGCAGCAGGTTTTCCAGCAACACTTTCAACGACATTGGCAGCTTGTCCAGATCGCCCAAGCTCTTGGCGGCATCCGGCAAACTGAAATAGTGATAGGTCTTGTCGTCAACTTGTAAGGTTTTAAGGGTTTTCAGGCTATCGAGGGACGGCATTGAAATGACTCCTTTGAGTCCGCACGGCTACGGACTGAGGGGACGGACAGAGCATTAAAACTAGCCCTGTTTTAAGTAGCTGGCTAATAACTGGACTCTATCGACAAGTCCGAGGTTCCGAACTCGGCTATCATGCGCCCGTTTTCGTGACAGGCTTTGCTTCAACGCAAGTCTGGGCATCGCGCAGTGGTTGAATTTCTCGCCATCTGCCCAGGAGTAAGAATGAACACCCTCTTTATGCATTGCCGGCCGGGCTTCGAAAGCGAAGTCTGTTCCGAGATTTCCGAACACGCCGCGCGGCTGAACGTGGCCGGTTATGCCAAGGCCAAGACTGCCAGCGCCTGCGCCGAATTCATCTGCACCGAAGAAGACGGCGCCCAGCGCCTGATGCGTGGTCAGCGTTTCGCCGATCTGATCTTCCCTCGCCAGTGGGCTCGCGGGATTTTCATTGATCTGCCGGAAACCGACCGCATCAGCGTGATCCTCGCGCACATGGCGGACTTCCCGCTGTGCGGCAGCCTGTGGCTGGAAATGGTCGACACCAACGATGGCAAGGAACTGTCGAACTTCTGCAAGAAGTTCGAAGGCCACCTGCGCAAGGCGCTGATGGCCGCTGGCAAACTGGTTGAAGATGCCCATAAACCGCGCCTGCTGCTGACCTTCAAAAGTGGCCGCGAAGTGTTCATGGGGCTGGCCGAGTCGAACAACTCGGCGATGTGGCCGATGGGCATTCCGCGGCTGAAGTTTCCGCGTGAAGCACCGAGCCGTTCGACGCTGAAACTGGAAGAGGCGTGGCACCATTTCATCCCTCGCGATCAGTGGGACGAGCGTCTGCACAGTGATATGACTGGCGTCGACCTTGGCGCTGCTCCCGGCGGCTGGACCTGGCAACTGGTCAACCGCGGCATGCTGGTGACCGCGATCGACAACGGCCCGATGGCCGAAAGCCTGATGGACACCGGTCTGGTGCAACACTTGATGGCTGACGGTTTCACCTTCAAGCCCAAGCAACCGGTGGACTGGATGGTCTGCGACATCGTCGAGAAACCGGCGCGCAACGCCGCGATGCTGGAAGAATGGATTGGCGAGGGGCATTGCCGCGAAGCGGTGGTCAACCTCAAACTGCCGATGAAGCAGCGTTACGCCGAAGTGAAGCGTTTGCTGGAGCGCATTGCCGACGGGTTCAAGGAACGCGGCATTCGGGTCGAGATCGGCTGCAAGCAGCTGTATCACGACCGCGAAGAAGTGACCTGCCACCTGCGCCGGATCGACGTAAAGAAACCGAAATCCCGCTGATACACAGGGACCAATGTGGGAGCGAGCCTGCTCGCGAAGGCGATAGATCAGCCGGCATTTATGTTGAATGACACACCGCATTCGCGAGCAGGCTCGCTCCCACAGGGATCGGTGTAACGCCAAAGATGACCGAACACCCGGCAATGCGCGACAATGCCGGCAAGTTTCAGGAGTGAATCATGAGTGAAATGATTGATACGCCGGTTGACGGCACCCTCGACGCCACCGGCCTCAACTGCCCGGAGCCGGTGATGATGCTGCACCAGCACATCCGTGACCTGGTGCCCGGCGGCCTGCTCAAGGTGATCGCCACCGACCCGTCGACCCGTCGCGACATTCCCAAGTTCTGCGTGTTTCTCGACCACGAACTGGTGGCGCAGCACGAAGAGGCAGGCACCTACCTCTACTGGATCCGCAAGAAACTCGCTTAACCCGCCGACTGACTGATGCGGATCCGCTTGCGTGCACTGCGCGTCAGGCGGATCGACAGCATCAGCGCCGCGCAACTCAAGCCCACGATCAATCCCTGCCACAGCCCGCTCGGGCCGCTCGGCGTGCCGAACCAATCGGTCAGGCCCAACGCGTAACCCACCGGCAAACCAATCCCCCAGTAAGCGAACAGCGTCAGGATCATCGTCACCCGAGTGTCCTGATAGCCGCGCAATGCGCCGGCAGCCGTCACCTGGATCGCATCGGAAAACTGGAACAGCGCCGAATACACAATCAGCATCGCCGCGACATGAATCACAGTCGGATCAGACGTGTAGATCGTTGCGATGTGTTCACGCAGCAATAGCATCATGCTCGCGGAGATGCACGCATAGGCCAGCGCCGTGCCCATGCCGACACCGGCGGCGAAGCGGGCCTGGCGCGGCTCCTGACGGCCGAGCGCCTGGCCGACCCGCACGGTCACTGCCATGCCAAGGGAGTAAGGAATCATGAACACCAGCGAGCTGAAGTTCAGCGCGATCTGATGCCCGGCCACCACTGTCGCGCCGAGGCTGCCGATCAGCAGCGCAATCACCGCGAAGATGCTCGACTCGGCGAACACCGCGATGCCGATCGGCAGGCCAATGCCCAGCAGGCGTTTGATCACCGACCACTGCGGCCAGTCGAAACGGCTGAACAACTGGCTCGACTGATACGCCGGGGCCCAGCGCTCCCACCCGGCCATGCCCAGGGCCATCACCCACATCACGATCCCCGTGGCCCAGCCGCAACCGACACCACCCATGGCCGGCACACCGAAGTGGCCATAGATGAAGACGTAGTTCAGCGGAATGTTCAGCGCGAGCCCGCACAGACCCAACACCATGGCCGGACGCGTGCGCCCCAGGCCATCACTGAAACAGCGCAGCACATGGTAGAACGCGACGGCGGGCAAACCGCTGGCGATGCCATGCAGGTACTGCATGCACGGGCCGATCAATTCGGGATCGACCTTCATGATGTGCAAAATCGGTTCGGCGCTGAACAACATGCCGGTCGCCATCAAGCCCACCACCAATGCCAGCCACAGTGCCTGGCGCACGATCGGGCCGATCTCGCTGTGGGTGCCAGCGCCGAAACGTTGGGCGACTTTCGGGGTAGTAGCCAGCAGAGTGCCGGTCATCAACAGAAACACCGGCACCCAGATCGAGTTGCCCAGCGCAACCGCCGCCAGATCCATTGGCCCGACCCGGCCCGCCATCACCGCATCGACGAAGCCCATGGCGGTGGTCGCCAGTTGCGCGATCATGATCGGCAAGGCCAGGCCGAGCAGGTTTTTCAGCTCCAGGCGAACCCGGGCCGGGCGGGTTAGGGAAGTAGCGGCGGGGCGGTCAGTCACGGAATTCAAGGGCGAAACGTCCAAAGATGTTGATGCGCAAGGCGGCGCATTCTACGCCCTGACGCAGTGGTCAGGAAAAGTCCTGTGTTGCGGATTTGTAATCGGATTTTGAATGTTTCTGCATCCCCGGTGGCCCATCACCTCTATCTCCGCCTACACTGCCGATCCGCCAAAGGAGCCTGCCATGCTGATTGTTGCCGACGAAAATATCCCGCTGCTCGATGCCTTCTTCGAAGGTTTCGGTGAAATCCGCCGGGTGCCGGGACGTTCCATTGACCGCGCTACCGTCGAACAGGCCGATGTGCTGCTGGTGCGCTCGGTGACCAACGTTAACCGCGCGTTGCTCGAAGGCAGCAAGGTACGCTTTGTCGGCACCTGCACCATCGGCACGGATCACCTGGATCTGGATTACTTTCAGCGGGCCGGCATCACCTGGTCCAGCGCACCCGGCTGCAACGCCCGGGGCGTGGTCGACTACGTACTCGGCAGTCTGCTGACCCTGGCCGAAATCGAAGGCGCCGACCTGACTCAACGCACCTACGGCGTCGTCGGTGCCGGTGAAGTGGGCGGCCGGTTGGTCAAGGTCCTGCAAGGTCTGGGCTGGAACGTGCTGGTCTGTGATCCGCCAAGACAAGCCGCTGAAGGTGGCGATTACGTCAGCCTCGAACAGATCATCGAGCAGTGCGATGTCATCAGCCTGCACACGCCGTTGAAGAAACATGGCGCCCAGTTGACCTGGCATCTGTTCGATAAAAACCGTTTGAGCCAGCTCAAACCCGGTACCTGGCTGATCAACGCCAGTCGTGGCCCGGTGGTGGACAATGCCGCGCTGCGCCAGGTGCTGCTGCAACGCGAAGACCTGCAAGCAGTGCTGGACGTCTGGGAAGGCGAGCCTGAGGTCGATGTGGCACTGGCCGAACTCTGTGTGCTGGCGACGCCGCACATTGCCGGTTACAGCCTCGATGGCAGACAGCGTGGGACAGCGCAGATTTATCAGGCCTATTGCGATTTTCTTGGGCAGCCGGCCCAGGTCAGCTTGAGTGATTTGCTGCCGACGCCCTGGTTGTCGCAAGTGACCTTGAACGCTAACAGCGATCCGGCCTGGTCGCTGGCCATGTTGTGCCGTGGCGTGTACGACCCGCGCCGCGACGATGCGGATTTCCGTCGCAGCCTTGTAGGCAATGTGAACGAACAGCGTGCGGCGTTCGATTCACTGCGCAAGCATTATCCGCTGCGGCGTGAGATTGACGGGTTGGCGGTGCAGATCGATGGGGATTCGCCGGCATTGCAGAAGATCGTGGTGGCGTTGGGTGCTTCGGCTGTCTGAACCCCGCGATTGGGTGCGCAGCACCCTCAAAAGGCACCCATAAAAAACCCGGCCATCAGAGGCCGGGTCAAGAAGACGGTGGCTATATCACTTTTGTTCGGCAGGCTTGACCAATCGCTGTTCCAGTTCGCGGCAAGCGTCCTGGATCATGCCTTCAGTGATCGGTACTTCGCGCCCATCCTTATCGATAATTGAGCAACCCAGAGACTGGTCTGGCTGTGTGCGGATCACTTCAATCTTGTCTTCGCTGCTGTTTTGCAAGGACATGGCCTGTCTCCTCATCAGGTTGTGTGCTTACTGTAGAACCGCCAGGTGACCGGGCTGTGACAACTCCCTGCGATCTTTCCAAGGGCGGTCACATCAGTCCACCAGAAATCCGGCGGTGTTGCCACCCGGACTTTAGACCAATACCGTCTAGGACCTAGTCTTTGCGGTCATATTTAACCTGACTCATTATGATTTACAGCGTTCAATCCCATCGACCGGTGTAGGCTTGATCGCGTCAAACCCTACTGGTTGCGCCATCGAATGATCTCCATCCTCTCATCCCGTCAACGGCGCGCCATGCGCCTGGCCCTGCGTTTCATCGCGCCTTATCGCTGGCCGGCCGTCGGTGCCTTGCTCGCATTGATCGTCACGGCGGGCATCACCTTGTCCATGGGGCAGGGGATTCGCCTGCTGGTGGATCAGGGTTTCATGACCCAGTCGCCGCATTTGCTCAACCAGTCCATCGGCTTGTTTATGTTGCTGGTGGTCGGGCTGGCGATTGGCACCTTCGCGCGTTTTTACCTGGTCTCATGGATAGGCGAGCGCGTTGTCGCGGACATCCGCCGTCAAGTGTTCAACCATCTGATTTATCTGCACCCAGGATTCTACGAAGACAACCGCAGCTCCGAGATTCAGTCGCGGTTAACCGCTGACACTACGCTGCTGCAATCGGTGATCGGCTCTTCGCTGTCGCTGTTTTTACGCAATCTGTTGATGGTGATCGGCGGGATCGTCCTGCTGTTCATCACCAACCCCAAGCTCACCAGCATCGTGGTGGTCGCGTTGCCGTTGGTGATCGCGCCGATCCTGATCTTTGGCCGTCGGGTGCGTAGCCTGTCGCGCCTGAGCCAGGACCGGATTGCCGATATCGGCAGCTACGTTTCCGAAACCCTGGGCCAGATCAAAACCGTGCAGGCCTACAACCATCAGGTCCAGGATGAGCAGCGCTTTGCCGCAACGGTGGAGGAGGCCTTCAACACCGCTCGCAAGCGGATCTTCCAGCGGGCCTGGCTGATTACCCTGGTGATCGTGCTGGTGCTTGGCGCCGTCGGGGTGATGCTCTGGGTCGGCGGAATGGATGTCATCGCCGGGCGAATTTCCGCGGGCGAGCTGGCGGCGTTTGTGTTTTACAGCCTGATCGTTGGTAGCGCATTCGGCACATTGAGCGAAGTGATCGGCGAACTGCAGCGTGCCGCCGGCGCCGCCGAGCGGATAGCCGAATTGCTGCGTTCGGAAAACATCATCCGGCCACCGACCGCTGACCTGGTGACCTTGCCTGAACGGGTAAAGGGTGACCTGGTGCTGCAAGACGTGCGCTTTTCCTACCCGTCGCGTCCCGAAAGCTATGCGGTCGATGGTTTGAATCTGACGATCAATGCCGGTGAAACCCTCGCGTTGGTTGGGCCGTCCGGTGCCGGTAAGTCGACGGTGTATGACTTGCTGCTGCGCTTTTACGACCCGGCCGAAGGACGCATCCTGCTCGATGGCGTGCCGCTGACTCAACTCGATCCGTTGGACCTGCGCCGCTGCTTCGCCCTGGTCTCGCAATCCCCGGCGCTGTTCTTTGGCAGCATCGAAGAGAACATCCGCTACGGCAACCCGACGGCAACCCTGGCCCAGGTTCAGGAAGCGGCGAAAATCGCTTACGCCCACGACTTCATCGAGCAAATGCCCAACGGCTACCAGACCCACCTTGGCGACGGTGGCCTCGGTTTGTCCGGTGGTCAACGCCAACGCCTGGCCATTGCCCGGGCATTGCTGGTGGACGCGCCGATTCTGCTACTGGACGAAGCCACCAGCGCCCTCGACGCCCAGAGCGAACACCTGATCCAGCAAGCCCTGCCGAGCCTGATGAAAAACCGCACGACGCTGGTCATCGCCCACCGGCTGGCTACGGTGAAAAACGCTGACCGGATCGCGGTGATGGACCAAGGGAAACTGGTGGCGGTGGGGACGCATCAGGAATTGATTGCGAGCAACGCGCTGTATGCGCGGTTGGCGGCGTTGCAGTTCAGTGATGGGCGCCATGTACCAACCGACCAAGTAACCGACTAAGTAATCGACCAAGTAGAGCACCCAAAAAAAATGCCCGCATCAATCGATGCGGGCATTTTTGTCTGCGCTTCAAAGCAGGCTCATTGATCGTCAAAGTAGCGCTCATGCCAATCCACCAGCGGTTGCGGTGAGTTGAGCTTCTGGCCGTAGATCACCGAGTACGACAACACGTTCTGCACGTACTGACGGGTTTCGTCGAACGGAATGCTTTCCACCCAGACGTCAAAACTCAGGTGGTCCGCACCGCGCAGCCACTGACGCACGCGCCCCGGGCCGGCGTTGTAGGCGGCGGAGGCGAGGACGCGGTTGCCGTTGAACTGGCTGTGGACCTGGCTCAGGTAAGCGGCGCCGAGCTGGATGTTCTTATCCGGATCGAACACTTGCTGCGGCGAGGCCAGTGGAATGCTGAACTTGCGCGCGGTTTCCTTGGCGGTGCCGGGCATCAGTTGCATCAGGCCGCTGGCGCCAACGCCGGAGCGGGCGTCGGCCATGAAGGCACTTTCCTGGCGGGTGATAGCGAACACCCAGCTCGAATGCAGGCCGCGAACCTTGGCTTCGCGCACCAGGGTTTCGCGGTGGGCCATCGGGAAGCGGATGTCCAGGTCGTCCCAGTACTTCGCCTGACTGATGGTGCGGATCGCCGGGAAATACCATTTCAGGTCGTAGGCCAGTTTCGCCTGGGCGACCATTTCGTCGCGGCTGAAGTGGCGGCTGACGTGGTACCACTCGCGGCGACCATCGACGATCTGTCCGCGAGCATGAAACTCAAGCGCCCGACGCACGCCTGGGGTATTGCGGACCTTGTTGATCAGCGCCTGGCTTAGCACCAGCGGTTTGTTGTTCAACGAGTAGGGCAGCTGCGAGCGATCCGCCGCGAGGAAACCGTAAAAATCACGCTCGCGGGCGAGGTCCTTATAAAGCGTCTGCGCTTCCGGGTTCTGCGGCTGCGCCAGTTCCAGGCTGCGGGCCTGCCAATAGCGCCAGCGGTTGGTGGTCGCCAGATCCGGCGGCAGGCGGCGAGTCAACTGATAGGCATCGTCCCAGCGGGCCAGGCGCAGCAGCAGACGCAAGCGCCATTCGGACACCGTGTTGTCACGCAGTTCCGGGTCGTATTTAGTCATCATGTCCAGCGCGCGGCTGTCGAACCGTTTAGCCAGGGACAGGCCGATTTCACGGGCGATCGCCACTTTTTCGTCACGGGAGAAGTGCATGCTGCTGGCATAACTATCGAGCATCTGCATCGCCCGGTCAGGATCCTGCCGCGCCAGACGGCGCAGGCCAAGGCTGACCACGTCGGACATCGGCTCGTCGGCCGGAATGAACCGTGAAGGAGCGTTGAGCAGTTCGGGTTTCTGCGCCACCTCCACCAGCAAACGACCGCGAGGGGCGAGGGTGGTCAGTCCGTTGACCAAGCTGTTGGCCAACGGATAGTTGCGTGCCTGGGCGGCAAGCTTGGCGCGCTCCCAGCGTTTCTGCTCGGTCAGTTGACCTTCGGCGGCCCAAATACCAAACAGCGCATCGCACGCGGCGGGTTGGGATTTGCCGGTCAGCCAGAGTTTATTGGCGTTGGCGTAACCTTCGGATTTCTGGTTATGCCCGATCTGATACTGCGCGTTCAGGCAGTCCAGTTCGGTGAAATTGAGCTTGGGGTCGTAGTACTTGACGAAGGTCGCCCAGTCGCCGCGTTCGGACAGCCAGCGCAACCAGCGCAACTTCATCCAGTTGGCCTGGGGCAGGTCACCGTGCTCGGCGAGGAATTTCTCGATTTCGGCATTGCTAGCGCTTTTAAGGCGAGCGGTCAGTTCGTCATACGCAAGGTACGGCTCCAGCGGGTAATCGCTGAGGGCCTGGCTGTAACGGAAATAAGGACCGGTATCCCCCTTGGCGAGGGCACGCTTGGCCTCATCGTAATACTGGCGTTGGGTGGACAGGTCCACCGCCTGGGCGGTTTGAACGGCAGTGGCAGAAAGAAGAAAACAGGATAAAAGACTGAAAAGGCGACTGCGCATGAGACGTCCGGGCAGAGAAATCATGACAAGTGCGAGCATGGCCTGCACTGAATTGTCTGTAGCTTAGCCTTTTGCCGGCAGCGGGCGAAAGCTTTGCCGGCCTGTCAGCATCAGTTCGCAACATTTGTCATGCAGAGTGTCGCGAAGGTGAAATTGCCGGCCTTCTGAAGCCTCAAGTCAGGTAGAATGCGCGCCCGGTTTTTGGAGAAGCTCATGACCCTGCTCAAATTCAGCGATGTGTCCCTTGCTTTCGGCGCTATGCCGTTGTTGGACAAGGTGTCCTGGCAGATCGCCCGTGGTGAGCGGGTGTGCATCATCGGCCGCAATGGCACTGGCAAGTCCAGCATGATGAAGCTCGTCAAGGGCGACCAGAAGCCTGATGAAGGCTCCGTTTGGCGCGCACCTGGCCTAAAGATTGGCGAATTGCCGCAAGAATTGCCGGTAGCCGACGAGCGGACCGTGTTCGACGTGGTGGCCGAAGGTCTGGACGGTGTCGGCGAGCTGCTCGCGCAGTATCACCACCTCAGCCAGAACATCGTCACCGACGCCGACCTGGACAAACTGATGCACGTCCAGCACGACCTCGAAGCCCGTGACGGCTGGCGTTTGCAGCAATTGGTCGACAGCACGTTGAGCCGTCTGCAGTTGCCGGCCGACAAGACCCTCGCCGAACTGTCCGGCGGCTGGCGTCGTCGCGTCCTGCTGGCTCAGGCTCTGGTTTCCGAACCCGATCTGCTGCTGCTCGACGAACCGACCAACCACCTGGACATCGGTGCAATTGCCTGGCTCGAAGAAGCGCTGAAGGATTTCCAGGGCGCCGTGCTGTTCATTACGCACGACCGTTCATTCCTGCAGAACCTCGCGACCCGCATTCTCGAACTGGATCGCGGTGGCCTGATCGACTGGAACGGCGACTACGCCAGTTTCCTCGTCCACAAAGAGGCTTCCCTGGCCGCTGAAGACACCGCCAACGCGCTGTTCGACAAAAAACTGGCCCAGGAAGAAGTCTGGATCCGCCAGGGCATCAAGGCTCGCCGGACCCGTAACGAAGGCCGCGTACGCGCCCTGAAAGCCCTGCGCAACGAGCGTAGCGAGCGTCGTGAGCGCACCGGCAAAGCCAACATTCAGCTGGATACGGCTGACAAGTCTGGCAAGCAGGTAATGGTCCTCGATAACGTGAGCTTCGCTCACCCGGGCGGCCCGTTCCTGATCAAGGATTTCTCGATGGTCCTGCAGCGCGGCGACCGTATCGGTCTGCTCGGCGCCAACGGTACCGGCAAAACTACATTGCTGAAGCTGATGCTCAGCGGTCTGCAGCCAACCAGCGGCACAGTGGAAGAGGGGACGCGCATCGACGTGGCCTACTTCGATCAGTTGCGCCATCAGCTGGACCTGGAAAAGACCGTAATCGACAACGTCGCAGAAGGTCGCGACTTCATCGATATCGATGGTCAGAGCCGCCACGTGCTGAGCTACCTCGGCGATTTCCTGTTCAGCCCGCAGCGTGCCCGCACGCCGGTGAAGGCGCTGTCTGGTGGTGAGCGTGCCCGTCTGCTGCTGGCGAAACTGTTCAGCAAACCAGCGAACCTGCTGGTCCTCGACGAACCGACCAACGACCTCGACGTCGAAACCCTCGAGTTGCTGGAGGAGGTCTTGCTGACCTTCAACGGCACCGTGCTGATGGTCAGCCACGACCGGGCATTCCTCGACAACGTGGTCACCAGCACCCTGGTCTTCGAAGGTGAAGGCAAGGTTCGTGAATACGTCGGTGGTTATCAGGACTGGCTGCGTCAGGGCGGCTCGCCGCGCCTGCTGGGCGTGACCGAGAGCAAGTCTGGCAAAGCCGACCTGACCTCCGCTGTCGTGACGGCCGAAGCGGCGCCAGTCGCTGCTGCTGTCGTCGAAGCGCCGGTGGCGAAGAAGAAGCTCAGCTACAAGTTGCAGCGTGAGCTGGAAATGTTGCCGGGTCAGATCGAAGCCATGGAGCAGCAGATCGCTACCGTTGAGGCGCAAATGGCCGATGCCGGTTTCTATCAGCGTCCTGCTGCCGAGACCGCTGCAGTGATCGCTCAGTTGGAGCAGTTGCAGGCTGAGCACGACGTAATGGTCGAGCGCTGGGCCGAGCTGGATGCCTGATTGATCCTGCTATAAAAAAGCCCGGCGTTCAGTGATGAGCGCCGGGCTTTTCGTAGGCGCTGTGGTTTAGCTTTTGATCAGGCGCACCGCGAGCACATCACAGGGCGCACCGTGCAGCACGTCATTGGCGGTTGAACCCAGCAGCAATGCCAGGCCGTGTCGGCCATGGCTGCCCACCACGATCAGGTCGCAGGTTTGTTCCTTGGCCAGGTGGTGGATCTCCTGGCGTGGCTGGCCGTAGGTCAGGTGGCTGTATTCTTTGGAGAGTTCCGGATACTTCACGATCAGCCGATCCAAGCGTTCCTTGGCCTGATCGAACTGCTGTTGTTGCAGTTGTGACAGGTCCATGGGCACGTCGCCGCCAAAGGCCATGGCCATTGGCTCGACAATGTGCACCAAGGACAATTTTGCCCCGTTGCTCACCGACAGTTCGCGAGCGCGGTGGATTACAGGATCGCACTCTTCGGTTAGATCTACAGCGACCAGAATGTGGTTGTAGGGCATGAGGTGCTCCTCCTGAGGGTTGCAATATTGGTAAGTATGGCTGGTTTCAAGCGCATTGTTTTCAAAGTGACTCAATGCGCTCATCAAGAATCGGGAGTACAGATATGACGGTCTGGATAGTGGTGTCAATCCTGTTGGTGGTACTGAGTCCGCTGGCATGGTTGCGACCGTCGCGCCACCAGAGCGGCCGCATGGCCCTGCGCATGGAGGCGCGACGCATCGGATTGGCGATGCAACTGGCGCCTCAGGACTGGCCGCACTGGCTGAGCAAGGAGCCGCCGAGCCCTTGCGCCCAATACCATCGACCGCGGCGTGGCAATCGGCCGGCGTGCTGGAGTTACTGGCAAAAAGCGCCGGGTGTGTGGGTCAATCAATGGCAGGAGGTCTGCGAGGAGCCTACGTTGTTGATTCATTTCGAAAAGTTGCCAGACAACGTTTACAAGGTCGAAGCAGACAAGCAGATGATCACGTTGTATTGGGGCGAGAAGGGCGAAGCGTCGGTTTTGGAGGATATTGATGCGGTGCTGAAGGCGCTGGCATAAATCGCGGAAATTTCGCGCCGCAATGGCGCGAAACGTCTGGCAAACAAGCAATAAAAAGCCCGACATCATCGGGCTGGAGTTGGCCAGGCAGGCCGGTAATTCTGTGTGGCGCTGATCTTACGCTGGGCATTCGCCAAAAGCGTTCATGTTTTTTTCCTCAAGGTCCCGCCAGCGTAGCTTTTTAAACAAAGGCTGCAGCGAATTAGGGCGACTTTTCTAACTATTGATCCTATGAATGACCTCACATGCAGCCGCGTGTTGCAGGGCTTCGCGGTACGGAAATGACCGGAAAGTCGCGTTTCAACCAGTATTTTGGGCGATTGACAATTGTCGGAAATTCCGTGAAGGTGACGTACCCAAATCAAACGGGCGTATGAATTGAGCGTTTGTATTACAGACCGCTCCTACAGAATCCCGACTATCGCGTTGGCGGGTGTGCCGGGTGGATGGGCGTAGCATTGACTTAAACGTCCTTGCCGAGCCATTCGCCTGCGTCCGACGTGTACTGTTCAGCTTCCATATCGTGGAGATCAGTTGATGATTTACGAAGGTAAAGCCATCACGGTTAAGGCTCTTGAAAGTGGCATCGTCGAATTGAAATTCGACCTCAAGGGTGAGTCCGTCAACAAGTTCAACCGTCTAACCCTGAACGAACTGCGTCAGGCCGTAGACACCATCAAGGCAGATGCTTCGATCAAGGGTGTGATCGTCAGCAGTGGCAAGGACGTGTTCATCGTCGGCGCCGACATCACCGAATTTGTCGAAAACTTCAAGCTGCCGGATGCAGAGCTTGTTGCTGGCAACCTGGAAGCCAACAAGATTTTCAGCGATTTCGAAGACCTCAACGTCCCGACTGTCGCCGCGATCAACGGCATCGCCCTGGGTGGCGGTCTGGAAATGTGCCTGGCGGCGGACTACCGCGTCATGTCCACCAAGGCCAAGATCGGTCTGCCGGAAGTCAAGCTGGGCATCTACCCGGGCTTCGGCGGTACCGTGCGCCTGCCGCGCATCATCGGTGCCGACAACGCCATCGAATGGATTGCCGCCGGCAAGGAAAACCGTCCTGAAGACGCGCTGAAAGTCGGCGCAGTCGACGCAGTGGTTGCCCCCGAGAAACTGCAGGAAGCTGCTCTGGAGCTGATCAAGCGCGCCATCTCAGGCGAGTTCGACTACAAGGCCAAGCGTCAGCCGAAGCTTGAAAAGCTCAAGCTCAACGCCATCGAACAAATGATGTCGTTCGAAACCGCCAAGGGTTTCGTGGCCGGTCAAGCGGGCCCGAACTACCCGGCACCGGTCGAAGCGATCAAAACTATCCAGAAAGCCGCGAACTTCGGTCGCGACAAGGCGCTGGAAGTCGAAGCCAACGGTTTCGTCAAACTGGCCAAGACCTCTGCCGCGCAGAGCTTGATCGGTCTGTTCCTGAACGATCAGGAGCTGAAGAAAAAGGCCAAGGCCTACGACGAAATTGCCAAAGACGTGAAGCAGGCTGCCGTTTTGGGCGCCGGCATCATGGGTGGCGGTATCGCTTATCAGTCGGCTTCCAAAGGGACGCCGATCCTGATGAAGGACATCAACGAGCACGGCATCGAGCAAGGTCTGGCTGAAGCTGCCAAATTGCTGGTGGGCCGCGTAGATAAAGGTCGCATGACCCCAGCGAAAATGGCCGAAGTGCTCAATGGCATTCGTCCGACCCTGTCCTACGGTGATTTCGGTCATGTCGACCTGGTCGTTGAAGCGGTCGTCGAGAACCCTAAGGTCAAGCAAGCTGTTCTGGCTGAAGTGGAAGACAAGGTCAAAGAGGACACCATCCTCGCGTCCAACACCTCGACCATTTCCATCACCTTGCTGGCCAAAGCCCTCAAGCGTCCGGAAAACTTCGTCGGCATGCACTTCTTCAACCCGGTGCACATGATGCCGTTGGTAGAAGTGATCCGTGGCGAGAAGTCCAGCGAGCTGGCAGTTGCCACCACCGTTGCCTACGCCAAGAAAATGGGCAAGACCCCGATCGTCGTCAACGACTGCCCGGGCTTCCTGGTCAACCGCGTGCTGTTCCCGTACTTCGGCGGTTTCGCCAAACTGGTCAGCGCCGGTGTGGACTTCGTCCGTATCGACAAGGTCATGGAAAAATTCGGCTGGCCAATGGGCCCGGCGTACCTGATGGACGTGGTCGGTATCGACACCGGCCACCACGGTCGCGACGTGATGGCTGAAGGCTTCCCGGATCGCATGAAAGACGATCGTCGTTCCGCTATCGACGTGTTGTACGAAGCCAAGCGCCTGGGCCAGAAGAACGGCAAGGGCTTCTACGCCTACGAGACCGACAAGCGCGGCAAGCAGAAGAAAGTCGCCGATCCGTCGGTACTGGAAGTGCTCAAGCCGATCGTCTTCGACCAGCGTGAAGTCACCGACGAAGACATCATCAATTGGATGATGATCCCGCTGTGCCTGGAGACCGTGCGTTGCCTGGAAGACGGCATTGTCGAAACCGCTGCCGAAGCCGACATGGGTCTGGTCTATGGTATTGGTTTCCCTCCATTCCGTGGCGGTGCGCTGCGCTACATCGATTCGATCGGTGTTGCAGAGTTCGTTGCCCTGGCTGACCAGTACGCTGATTTGGGCGCGCTGTACCACCCGACCGCAAAACTGCGTGAAATGGCCAAAACCGGCCAGCGGTTCTTCGGTTAAGCGCCCCCAACTAGAGTGAGAGTGAATATATGAGCTTGAATCCTAGAGACGTCGTGATTGTCGACTTCGGTCGTACTCCGATGGGCCGCTCCAAGGGCGGCATGCACCGCAACACCCGCGCCGAAGACATGTCGGCGCACCTGATCAGTAAACTGCTGGAACGCAACGTCAAGGTTGATCCGAGCGAAGTCGAAGACGTGATCTGGGGCTGTGTGAACCAGACCCTGGAGCAGGGCTGGAACATCGCCCGCATGGCGTCCCTGATGACTCAGATCCCGCACACCGCTGCCGGCCAGACCGTCAGCCGTCTGTGTGGTTCGTCGATGAGCGCTTTGCACACTGCTGCGCAAGCGATCATGACCGGCAACGGTGACGTGTTCGTGGTTGGCGGCGTCGAGCATATGGGTCACGTCAGCATGATGCACGGTGTCGATCCGAACCCGCACATGTCGCTGTACGCGGCGAAAGCCTCGGGCATGATGGGTTTGACCGCTGAAATGCTGGGTAAAATGCACGGCATTACTCGCGAACAACAGGACGCTTTCGGCGTGCGCTCCCACCAGCTCGCTCACAAGGCGACACTGGAAGGCAAGTTCAAAGACGAAATCATCCCGATGCAGGGCTACGACGAGAACGGTTTCCTGAAATTGTTCGACTACGACGAAACCATTCGTCCGGAAACTACCCTTGAAAGCCTGGCGGCTCTGAAGCCAGCGTTCAACCCTAAGGGCGGCACCGTGACAGCTGGTACTTCGTCGCAAATCACCGATGGTGCTTCGTGCATGATCGTGATGTCGGCGCAGCGTGCACAGGACTTGGGCATTCAGCCTATGGCGGTGATTCGTTCGATGGCGGTGGCAGGTGTAGACCCGGCAATCATGGGCTATGGTCCAGTACCGGCCACACAAAAAGCACTGAAGCGCGCGGGTCTTGGCATTAACGATATCGACTTCTTCGAGCTTAACGAAGCTTTCGCCGCACAGGCCCTGCCAGTGCTGAAAGATTTGAAAGTGCTCGACAAGATGAACGAGAAGGTTAACCTGCACGGCGGCGCGATCGCCCTGGGTCACCCATTCGGTTGCTCCGGTGCACGTATCTCCGGCACTCTGTTGAACGTGATGAAGCAAAATGGCGGCACCTTCGGGGTAGCCACCATGTGCATTGGTCTCGGCCAAGGCATCTCCACCGTCTTCGAACGCGTTTAAGCGTTTCGTTGAAGGAAGCCGGGGCCAAGTGCCCCGGTTTTTGTTTTTCTGAATTTATTTTTGTTTTTATTTTGAAAAGATTTGAGCGAGGGCCAAACCATGCCGATACAACCTGGGCTCTACCAACATTACAAAGGTCCGCAGTACCGTGTATTCAGTATTGCTCGGCATTCGGAAACCGAAGAAGAAGTGGTCTTCTACCAAGCCCTGTATGGCGATTACGGCTTTTGGGTGCGTCCCTTGAGCATGTTCCTGGAGTCGGTCGAGGTTGACGGCGAACAGGTGCCCCGCTTTGCTTTGGTGCAAGCCGAACCGAGCCTTTTTTCCAAGCCATAAGCTGAGTGCGCGCAAGAGCCTGCGCTTGACCTCACCTTGTAGCCACTATATATAGCGGTGCCGCGTCAGGCGCCAACCGCCTTTCACTTCTAGAATTCAGGAATTTTCTGATCCATGGGCAAATCGCTGGTCATTGTGGAATCCCCGGCTAAGGCCAAGACCATCAACAAGTATCTGGGTAACCAATACGTGGTGAAGTCGAGTATCGGCCATATCCGAGACCTGCCCACCAGCGGTTCGGCTAGCGCCAGCAAAGAGCCAGCCGCCAAGCGCGGCAAGGCCGCTGCGGGTGACGGTCCGGTGCTCACGCCAAAAGAGAAGGCGCGCAAGCAGCTGGTCTCGCGCATGGGTGTCGATCCCGATCATGGCTGGAAAGCCAAGTACGAGATCCTCCCGGGCAAGGAAAAGGTCATCGAAGAGCTACGCCGGCTCGCCAAAGATGCTGACACCATCTATCTCGCAACCGACTTGGATCGCGAGGGGGAAGCCATTGCCTGGCACCTGCGCGAAGCCATCGGTGGTGATGACAGCCGCTACAAGCGCGTGGTGTTCAACGAAATCACCAAGAAGGCGATTCAGGAAGCCTTCTCCAAGCCGGGCGAGCTGGACATCGACCGTGTAAACGCCCAGCAGGCGCGTCGTTTCCTCGATCGCGTGGTGGGTTACATGGTTTCGCCACTGCTGTGGGCCAAGGTGGCACGTGGCCTGTCCGCCGGTCGTGTGCAGTCGGTTGCCGTGAAGCTGGTCGTTGAGCGTGAACGTGAAATCCGCGCATTCAACCCGGAAGAGTACTGGGAAGTTCACGCCGACCTCGGCACCGCCAAGGGCGCAACCGTGCGCTTTGACGTAGCTCGCGAGAAAGGCGAAGCCTTCAAACCGCTCAACGAAGCCCAGGCCATGACCGCGCTGGAGAAGCTCAAGGCCTCCAGTTACAGCATCGTCAAGCGCGAAGATAAGCCGACCAGCAGTAAGCCGTCGGCACCGTTCATCACGTCCACTCTGCAACAGGCTGCGAGTAACCGCCTGGGCTTCGGCGTGAAGAAAACCATGATGATGGCCCAGCGTCTGTACGAAGCCGGCTACATCACTTACATGCGTACCGATTCCACCAACCTCTCGGTCGATGCCGTGACGATGGCGCGTACTTATATTGAAGGCGAGTTCGGCAAGAAGTACCTGCCGGAAACCCCGAACGTCTACAGCAGCAAGGAAGGCGCACAAGAGGCTCACGAAGCGATTCGTCCCTCCGATGCCAATACCGAGCCAAGCAAGCTGTCGGGCATGGAGCGCGATGCTGAGCGGCTCTACGAGCTGATCTGGCGCCAGTTCCTTGCTTGCCAGATGCTGCCGGCCCAATACCTGTCGACCACTGTCACCGTCGGTGCCGGTGACTTCGAGTTGCGCGCCAAGGGGCGCATCCTGAAATTCGACGGTTACACCCGCGTCATGCCGCAAATTGCCAAGCCTGGCGATGACGACGTGCTGCCGGACATGGCTCAGGGCGACGCGATGAAGCTGATCAAGCTTGATCCGACCCAGCACTTCACCAAGCCGCCGGCGCGTTACTCGGAAGCGAGCCTGGTTAAAGAAATGGAAAAACGCGGCATCGGTCGTCCTTCGACCTACGCGGCGATCATTTCGACCATCCAGGATCGTGGCTACGTAGCGCTGCACAACCGTCGTTTCTACTCGGAAAAGATGGGCGACATCGTTACCGAACGTCTGGCCGAAAGCTTCTCCAATCTTATGGACTACGGCTTCACCGCCGGCATGGAAGAGAACCTCGATGACGTGGCTCAGGGCGAACGCGATTGGAAAAACGTGCTCGACGAGTTCTACGGCGATTTCAAGAAGAAACTTGAAGTAGCCGAAAGCGCCGAAGGCGGCATGCGCGCCAACCAACCGGTGATGACTGACATTCCGTGTGTGCTATGCAGTCGTCCGATGCAGATTCGTACCGCATCGACCGGCGTATTCCTCGGCTGCTCGGGCTATAGCCTGCCGCCGAAAGAGCGCTGCAAGGCCACGGTCAACCTGGTGCCGGGCGACGAAATCGCGGCGGACGACGAGGGTGAATCGGAATCGCTGGTGCTGCGTGGCAAGCATCGCTGCCCGATCTGCAGCACGGCGATGGACGCATACCTGCTGGATGAGAAGCGCAAGCTGCACATCTGCGGTAACAACCCGGATTGCTCTGGCTACGAAATCGAAGAGGGCACTTATCGCATCAAAGGCTACGAAGGTCCGAGCCTGGAATGCGACAAGTGCGGCAGCGAGATGCAGCTCAAGACCGGCCGTTTCGGCAAGTTCTTCGGTTGCACCAATGCAACGTGCAAGAACACCCGCAAACTGCTGAAAAGCGGTGATGCAGCGCCGCCGAAGATGGATCCGGTGAAGATGCCTGAGCTGAAATGCGAAAAGGTCAACGACACCTACATCCTGCGCGACGGTGCTTCCGGCCTGTTCCTGGCGGCCAGTCAATTCCCGAAAAACCGCGAGACGCGTGCTCCGCTGGTCATGGAAATTGTGCCGCACAAGGATGAGATCGATCCGAAGTACCACTTCCTCTGCGAAGCGCCGAAGAAAGATCCAGACGGCCTGCCTGCTGTGATCCGTTACAGCCGTAAAACCAAAGAGCAGTACGTACAGACTGAAGTCGACGGTAAGCCGACTGGCTGGAAAGCGTACTACGACGGCGGCAAGTGGACAGTTGAAGACAAGCGCCCGGCGAAGACCGCTAAGGCTTAACAGGTGCTGTACTGAAAAGGCCGCATGACAACCCTCGGGTTTTCATGCGGCCTTTTTGTTTTGTGCTTGCGGGAAGCGGAGCTGATCCACGACACTGTCTGACCTGCGTGAAGCAATTATTTCGTTGTGGAGGCTGCCGTCATGGCCCACGAACTCTATACCCGTACCAACCAGAAGGTTTACTTCGCCGGCCTGTCGCTGGAAGCGCTCGCCAGAGCCGAAGAGGGGCGGGCGATGAACTCCCTGGCGCTGATCCAGGCCGGACGCGAGTCGGCCTTGTTTCACCTGTACGGTGCGTTGCTGGGGTTGTGCCATGAAATCGCCGGTTTCTATCGCTTGCCTCAGGCCAATGCGCCTCGGGCAGAGTTGCTGCTGACTCGCGAAGTGCTTGAAGCCATCGCGATTCCGGAAATGGCCGAGATGGTCGAGTTGGCCAATAATTCGGAAACCTGGCTGGCCAAACTGCTTGCGGCCCACGCTGCGCTGTTTCAGCCGCCACGAGCGCCGCACAAGCCTAAAGGTGACGTGACGCAGCCGCTGATCCTGGCCGTTAACCTGGATGAAGAAGAGGCTCCACAAGAGCTGAGCCGGGAAGAGCTGGAGAGCTGGCGTCAGAACCTCAAAGGGTTGGCGATTCGGTTTCGCGAAGGTTTGAACGAGTGCTGAAGGATTGAGCGGAATAATGGATGGCCCGGAGGGTTGTCCGTTCAGGGATGAGAACTGTCGGACCTTTCTCTTTGTAATGGCATCTGGTCAAGATCCCGAGCGAAGCCTGGCCGATGCCTATATAATCCCCGCCTTTCGTGGAGAACAGACCTTTATGCCAACGTCCTTTCTAGAAATCGTCGAGTTACCAGACGGCCGTATTGAGCTGCGCAGGGCTGAGGACGAGGGTTCTCTGGTTACTTTGGATTTCTCCGAGGATGCCAAAGCGTTCCTGCAGGGCCAGCACGTGGAAGTCGCCAAGGCGATGTTGAGCGTCGGCGTTCAGATGGCCGGACGCTTGGTTGAAGGCGATTTCAATACGGATGAGGAGTCTCGGGTTCTTCATTGATCCCGCCCGTCAGGTTTTTGCTGATATCGCTACAGGTTGGCTTCTCTATCCTTGGAGAAGCCCCGCGCTGTTCAACGCGCGCTTTGTTTGTCAGTTAACCCAATCGAATATTCAGGCTTTGTGCGTCCCCGATCCGGGCGGCGCTGATCAACTGTTGCCGTGAAGTTGTGCTCAATGGGTTGAGCCAGCTGACCACCGTGTGGCTGCGGCCCAGGCGCAAGGCCTCGCAGGTCAACTGCTGGGCGCTCTGAGTACCGCGCGGTTGCAGCAGCAGGATGCGTTCGCGGTTAAGGCCGGCGTCCCGCAACCAGGCCTGGGTCAGGCTGGCGGGCGGAGCGATTAGCGTCAGCCAGCGCGCGTCCTGGTCCTGGCTCAGTTCCCTGAGAATCGGTGCAAGAAGGTTCAGGCAGTTCCCGGCTGCACCACGCAGCGACAGCTCACTGAAGACTTCGGGCTCGGCGCTCCAGGGGGACTCGACCACGTCTTTCAGGATCGGCGCCAATGGCTGCACCATGAAAGCCTCGAATAACGGCAGTTGGGCTTGCTGTGATGTGTGTGGGAACTGCATAAAGCCTCCTTTAGCGGCGAATGACGCCGACACTCAAGCCTTCGATCACCAGTTCCTGATCTTTCAGGTTCACTTCGATAGGGGCGAATTCAGGGTTTTCGGCAATCAACCAGACCTTGCTGCCATCGCGCTTGAAACGCTTGACGGTCACTTCGTCGCCGATCCGCGCTACTACTATCTGGCCGTTGCGGGCTTCGCGGGTGGTGTGCACTGCCAGCAGGTCACCGTCGAAAATGCCCACATCCTTCATGCTCATGCCATGAACCCGAAGTAGATAGTCGGCGCGAGGATGGAAGAACGACGGGTTGATGTTGCAAGATTCTTCGATGTGCTGCTGGGCGAGGATCGGAGCACCGGCAGCCACTCGGCCAATGATCGGCAGGGTGGACTCGTCGGCCTTGGCTTCGAAGCCGGGGATGCGAATACCACGGGAAGCACCGGGCGTCATCTCGATTGCACCCTTGCGGGCCAGCGCCTTGAGGTGTTCTTCCGCCGCATTGGGCGACTTGAAACCCAGTTCCTGAGCGATTTCCGCGCGGGTGGGCGGGTAGCCGTTGTCTTCGAGGCAGCGTTTAATGAAGGCCAGAATCTCTGCTTGGCGTGGCGTCAGCTTTAGCATATTGATCGCTCTGTCTTTTTATACAGTGACTGGGATTATATACAGTGGAACGGTCTTGGCAATGCCCCTTTTTTTGCTGGCCGCCAGACGGTCGATAAGCCTGCTGATTCACGCTTGCGAGTTGTATGGTTAAATAGCTGACTGACCATTCCCAAAACGAACCGTCAGGCTTGACAAGGCCTGGGCTGAAACGTATGTTTCAAACAAGTGTTTGTCAGGCGGAGTAGCCATGGCCCAGTCGGAAACCGTTGAACGCATTCTTGATGCTGCCGAGCAATTGTTCGCGGAAAAAGGTTTTGCTGAAACCTCATTGCGTCTGATCACCAGCAAGGCCGGTGTGAATCTGGCGGCGGTGAACTATCACTTCGGTTCGAAGAAGGCGCTGATTCAGGCAGTTTTTTCGCGCTTTCTCGGGCCGTTTTGCTTAAGCCTTGATAAAGAGCTGGAGCGGCGTCAAGCCAAGCCGGAGAACAAGCCGACGCTTGAAGAGCTGCTGGAAATCCTCGTCGAGCAAGCCCTGGTGGTCCAGCCACGCAGCGGCAACGACCTGTCGATTTTCATGCGTTTGCTGGGTCTGGCTTTCAGTCAGAGCCAAGGGCACTTGCGGCGTTATCTGGAAGACATGTACGGCAAGGTGTTCCGCCGCTACATGATGTTGGTCAACGAAGCTGCACCGCGTATTCCGCCGATTGAGCTGTTCTGGCGTGTGCACTTCATGCTCGGCGCCGCTGCGTTCAGCATGTCCGGCATCAAGGCCTTGCGCGCGATTGCCGAGACTGACTTCGGTGTGAGCACCTCGATCGAGCAAGTCATGCGTCTGATGGTGCCGTTCCTGGCAGCGGGCATGCGCGCCGAAACCGGCGTGACCGATGCGGCCATGGCCACCGCGCAGTTGCGTCCACGCAGCAAATCAACCCCGGTTGCCGCCAAGGTTTAACCGCACACGGGTGGGCGCGGCAGCTGACATCCGCTAAGCTAGCCGCCCATGCCGACTCTCGTTCTGAACCCGCTCCCCATTTGTATCGCCGACCTGCCGGGCATTGCCCATGGCGGCGATTGCGTGCGAACCGGGTTTATCGTTATCAAGGAATCTCTATGACTGCTCGCCTGCAAGGCTCGTTGATGGTGGACGTCGCCGGTACCTGGTTGACGGCTGAAGATCGCCAATTGTTGCGCCAACCCGAAGTGGGCGGGCTGATCATTTTTGCCCGCAATATCGAACACCCCCGCCAGGTGCGCGAGTTGAGCGCCTCAATCCGCGCCATTCGCCCCGATCTGCTGCTGGCAGTCGACCAGGAGGGCGGCCGGGTTCAGCGTTTGCGTCAGGGCTTCGTACGACTGCCAGCCATGCGCGCCATCGCTGACAATCCGAATGCCGAGTACCTCGCCGAGCAGTGCGGCTGGATCATGGCGACTGAAGTGCTGGCCGTCGGCCTCGATCTGAGCTTCGCTCCGGTGCTGGACCTCGACTTCCAGCGCAGTGCTGTGGTCGGCACCCGTTCATTTGAAGGTGATCCCGAGCGTGCAGCGTTGCTGGCGGGAGCCTTCATTCGCGGCATGAACAGCGCCGGCATGGCCGCCACCGGCAAGCACTTTCCCGGTCACGGCTGGGCCGAGGCCGATTCCCATGTTGCGATCCCTGTTGATGAGCGCAGCCTCGACGAAATCCGCGCCAATGACTTGGTGCCGTTCAGCCGACTGAGCAAGCAATTGGCTGCGATCATGCCGGCCCACGTTATCTATCCACAAATCGATTCCCAGCCTGCCGGCTTCTCCCGCCGCTGGTTGCAGGACATCCTGCGTGGCGAGCTGCAATTCGACGGCGTGATCTTCAGCGATGACCTGTCCATGGCAGGCGCCCACGTGGTCGGTGATGCCGCCAGTCGTATCGAAGCGGCACTGACCGCCGGTTGCGACATGGGTCTGGTGTGCAACGATCGCGCGGCCGCTGAGTTGGCCCTGAGCGCCGCCCAGCGTCTGAAGGTCAAGCCGTCCGAGCGCATTGCGCGGATGCGCGGCCAGTCGTACGCCAGCACTGAATACCGTCAAGACCCGCGCTGGCTCGCAGCGGTCGGCGCGCTCAAAGAAGCTCAACTGATTGATTGAGGACTTTTCGTTATGACGGTTTACGCGATTATCGGCGGCACCGGTCTGACTCAACTCGAAGGCCTGAGCATTCGTCAATCATTGGCGGTGGACACCCCTTACGGTGCGCCTTCGGCTGAAGTGCAGATTGGCGAGTACGCCGGCAAGGAAGTGCTGTTCCTCGCGCGCCACGGTCATCCTCACCGTTTCCCGCCGCATCAGGTGAACTACCGCGCCAACCTCTGGGCGCTGAAGCAGGCCGGTGCCGAAGCGATTCTCGCGGTCAACGCCGTGGGTGGGATTCATGCCGTGATGGACACCGGATATTTCTGCGTACCGCATCAATTGATCGACTACACCAGTGGTCGCGAACACACCTATTTCGCCGATAATCTCGAACAAGTTACCCACATCGATTTCAGCTATCCCTACAGCGAAGCCCTGCGTCAGCAGCTAATCGCGGCATTGGAGGCTGAAGGCGTTGGTTTTGCCAGCCAAGGCGTGTACGCCTGCACCCAGGGGCCACGGCTGGAAACCGTCGCTGAAATCGCGAGACTGGAGCGCGACGGATGCGACATCGTCGGCATGACCGGGATGCCTGAAGCGGCATTGGTTCGCGAGCTGGAACTGGATTACGCCTGTCTGGCGCTGGTAGTAAACCCGGCAGCGGGCAAGTCGACGGCAGTGATCACCATGGCCGAGATCGAGCAAGCGCTGCATGACGGGATGGGCAAGGTGAAGTCGACGTTGGCTCGGGTGCTTAAAGGCTGAGTCTTGATACCTGCGAACTACAGTCACTTTCAGAAGCGTAGATATTATGTCGGCAATTATTGAGCAACTTCATGAGCTGCCGTGGGCGGAGGCGTTCAGTCATCGCGCTCTGGATAAGGCTCGCAGATACGCTGTAGAAAGCCGGGTACAGATCCGCGAAATCGAGGACGCTTTGGTTCTCGCAATCTGCAAGGGTTCCCAAGGGAACATCTACGAACAAGCCATTGAACTCATTGAAGACACGAATGGTGATTTTGAGCTGGTTTGCTCTTGTTCGTGTCCAGTGGTGATCAATTGCAAACACTGCGCAACCGTGCTTTACAACCTGCAAGAACTCCCCGTGGACTCGTTCAAAAGCACTGCATCGGTTCAACTGAATCGCGACTTGGAGCGCTGGCTCAATGATATTCCTCGCGACGTTCCGGATCGCGATGGGACTGCGCAGAGCACCGGCACGTGCTGGGTCTACAAACTCAAAGCAACGTCCACTACAGGCAAGTGGTTGCTGGAAATTTACAAGGCTCGTCAGCTCAAGGATGGCCGCTTGCAGGACATCAAATCTGTGTACTCGCCGTCAGACGCACTGATGCGAGAGCCCGGCTATCTGTCGGAGCTTGATCTGCGAATCGCAAGATTGCTGGTCGCCGTCCACTCCCATCATTCGTTTTACAGCGGCTATCCCCTGCAAGGCAGCAGTGGTGCCGAAGTTCTTCAATTGGCATTGAAAACCTCACGCCTGTATCTCGACTTCGAACAATTGCAGCCGCTGGTAGCTGGAAAGAGCAGGTCTGCGCAGTTTGCCTGGACCGAGCAAGCCAGCGGCAGCTTCCGTCCTCAATGGCGTAGTGACGAAGCGCCTGAGGAAACGATTCTGGCGCTGGAACCTTTGTACTACCTGGACCGCGAACGGATGGCGGTTGGGCCACTGCTAAGCGAGCTAGATGAAAAGCTGGCCTGTCATCTGTCATTGGCCCCTGACATTCCCGCACGTCAGGCCATGCAGTTCAGCCATCGGATGAGTACTGCAACTCGAGTCGTGCCTCCACCGCATGCATTGACCGAGCGGATCGTCGACGACGTTGAACCCCAAGCCTTCCTGGCGCTTGCAAGCACCAACCGTTACAGGAACTGGAAGTACGAACCCGAGCATCGCGCGGCATTGGCGTTTACCTACAACGGCCACATGGCGGCGGACAAAAAATCCTCAGAAGTACTGATACTGTCCGGCACCGAAACCCAGCGCATTCAACGCAAACCCGTGGCTGAAAAAGCCTTGCGCCAAGCCTTGCAAAAACAGGGCTTCAAAAAGGCCACCCGTAAAAGTGATGCGCTACCCGATAGTGCAGGCGAAATGTTCGATTTGCCGGACGACTCGGCTTGGCTGGTTTTTGTGCAGTCCGGGGTCCCGGCGCTCAGAGAGGCAAATTGGCAGATCCGTATCAACGAGGGCTTTCATTTCAATTTGCAGCCTATAGATGAATGGTATGCCGATGTCGAGGAATCTCCGGGGCGCGAATGGTTTGATCTGCAGTTGGGTGTCGTGGTCAATGGCGAGCGACACAGTTTGCTGCCGATTCTGTTGCAACTGTTGCGCAGGCAACCGCAGTTGATGGATCCGGGTAACCTGGCCTTGCGCGACGATGACGATCAGGTGCTGATCGATCTCAATAGTGGTCAACTCGGTGCCAAACCTGGCATCAAAGTCGCGCTGTCCCTCGGACGGATCAAGCCGTTAATGGCTACGCTCAGTGAGTTGTATTTAAACGCGACCAGCGGTGATTCGCTGCGCTTGAGTGGCCCTGATGCGGCGCGCTTGAGTGCGCTTGAAGGCCTGCCATTAGTGTGGCAGGGCGGCGAGCGTTTACGTAGTTTCGCAAAACGCTTGCGTGAATCGACTCAGCAAAACGTTGCTGCTCCTCAAGGCCTCAACGCCGCACTGCGGCCTTATCAGCTTGAAGGCCTGAACTGGATGCAAACCCTTCGTGAGCTGGAGGTCGGCGGTATCCTCGGCGACGACATGGGCTTGGGCAAGACGCTACAAACCCTGGCTCATCTGCTGTTGGAAAAGCAGTCGGGTCGACTCGATCTTCCGGCACTCGCTGTGATGCCGACCAGCCTCATTCCCAACTGGCTCGACGAAGCGGCACGCTTCACCCCGCAGCTGAAAGTCTTGGCGCTGCATGGCGCCACTCGGAAAAAGGACTTCAGCAACCTTGCCGAATACGATTTGGTGCTGACCACCTATGCGTTGTTGCCGCGTGATCTTGAGGTTTTGCAGCCTCAGGTCTGGAGCGTGCTGATTCTCGATGAAGCGCAGAACATCAAAAATCCGCTCAGCAAAGCCGCTCAGGCTGCCCGTGATCTGGAGGCCCGGCAGCGTTTGTGCCTGTCCGGCACGCCGTTGGAAAATCACCTCGGCGAGCTATGGTCACTGTTTCACTTCCTGTTGCCCGGCTGGCTTGGCGACAGTAAAACCTTCAATCGCGACTACCGCACGCCGATCGAGAAACACGGCAATAGCGAACGGATGCAGCACCTGACAGCCCGGATAAAGCCCTTTCTGCTACGCCGCAAGAAAGAACAGGTCGCCACCGAGTTGCCGCCAAAAACCGAGATCGTGCATTGGGTCGAACTCAGCGATGGGCAACGCGATGTCTATGAAACCGTGCGTGTGGCGATGGACAAGAAGGTGCGTGACGAAATTGCCCGAAGCGGTGTTGCGCGTAGCCAGATCATCATTCTCGACGCCTTGCTCAAGCTGCGTCAGGTGTGCTGCGATCTACGGCTGATCAAAATGCCCCTGACGGCGAAAGCACTTCGTGCGGGCAGCGGCAAGTTGATCGGCCTGATGGAGATGCTCGAGGAGTTGCTCAGCGAAGGCCGCAAGATTTTGTTGTTCTCGCAGTTCACGTCGATGCTTGCATTGATTGAGGAAGAATTGCAGCGGCGAGGGATCGGTTATTCATTGTTGACGGGTGAAACGACGGATCGGCGCACACCGGTCAAAGACTTTCAGGGCGGCAAAGTGCCGTTGTTTCTGATCAGTCTCAAGGCAGGCGGGACAGGACTGAACCTGACAGCGGCGGACACGGTGATCCACTTCGATCCCTGGTGGAATCCTGCCGTTGAAAACCAGGCGACGGACCGTGCTTATCGTATCGGTCAGGATAAGCCGGTGTTCGTCTACAAGATGATTGCGCGTGGCACGGTGGAAGAAAAAATACAGGCGCTGCAGCAGGAGAAGGCGGCGCTGGCCGGGGCGGTGCTTGAAGGTGGGACGACGGGTGGATGGAAGCTTGAGCAGAGTGATATTGAGGCGTTGTTTGCGCCATTGCCTGATCCCAAGTTCTGATACCCGGTCTTTTCAGGAAAACCGAGGCGACCCCATCGCGGGCAAGCCACGCTCCCACAGGTTCAGTGACTTCCCGTGGGGGCTTGCCTGCGATAGCGATCTTACAGTCGCCGCTATTTTTCGAGTTTATCCGGCAACGGCGCAAACAACGCTTCAATATCATCACTCTGCAACTTCCAGTCCCCGGTTTTGCGCCCATCCAGCACGCCAGCCGCCAGGTCGGATTTTTCCTTCTGCAGATGCTGAATCTTCTCTTCCACCGTGCCCCTGGCAATCATCTTGTAGACAAACACCGGTTTCTCCTGACCAATGCGATACGCCCGGTCAGTGGCCTGATTCTCCGTCGCCGGATTCCACCACGGATCATAGTGAATCACCGTGTCGGCTTCGGTCAGGTTCAGGCCGACGCCACCCGCCTTCAGGCTGATCAGAAAGATCTGACGCTTGCCGCTCTGGAAGTCTTTGACCGGTGTGCGCCGGTCGCGGGTCTGCCCGGTCAGCAGCGCATAATCGACTCCGCGTTTTTTCAGCTCGTCTTCAATCAACGACAGCATTGAAGTGAACTGCGAGAACAGCAGAATCCGCCGACCCTCATCGAACAACTCCTCAAGCATTTCCATCAGGCTGTCGAGCTTGCCCGACGTGCTGCCGCGAGTGGGCAGGGTGGCATCGTTGACCAGGCGCAAATCGCAGCACACCTGACGCAGTTTCAGCAACGCCTCAAGAATGATGATCTGGCTGCGCGCCACGCCCTTGCGGGTGATCTCGTCGCGGACTTTCTTGTCCATGGCCAGGCGCATGGTTTCGTACACGTCGCGCTGGGCTTCGTTGAGCTCGACCCAATGGATGATTTCGGTTTTCGGCGGCAACTCGGTCGCCACTTGTTCCTTGGTTCGACGCAGCAGGAACGGTTTTATCCGACCGTTGAGGTGCTGAAGTCGTACTTCGCTGGCGCGCTTTTCGATCGGCACGCGGTAATCGCGGTTGAAGCTTTTCACGTCGCCGAGCCAGCCAGGCAGGAGGAAGTGAAACAGCGACCACAGTTCACCGAGGTGGTTTTCCAGCGGCGTGCCGCTCAGGCACAGACGCTGACGGGCATTCAATTCGCGGGCAGCGTGGGCGGCCTTGCTGTTGGGGTTCTTGATGTATTGCGCCTCGTCCAGAACCAGTATGTGTAATGGCTGCGCGGCCAGGCGTTCGACATCCTTGGGCAGCAGCGCATAGGTGGTCAGGATCAGGTCGTAATCGGCCAGCGTGTCGAAATGCTTTTTGCGACTGGCGCCGTACAGCGCCAGCACTTTGAGTTGCGGCGTGAAGTGCGCTGTTTCATCCAGCCAGTTGGGGATCAGGCTGGTGGGCATCACCACCATGCACGGCCGATCGAGGCGCCCGGCGTTCTTCTCACTGAGAATGTGCGCAAGGGTCTGTAGGGTTTTGCCCAGGCCCATGTCGTCCGCGAGAATCCCGCCGACTTCCAGTTGTCGCAACGACTGCATCCAGCTCAAGCCTTCCACCTGATAGGGGCGCAAGGTCGCGTTCAAGCCTTCCGGTGCGGTCGCGGTGAAGTCCTTGATGTCCCGCAGCCGCTGGGCAAAGGTGCGAATTTGCTCGCCGCCCTCCCAAAGCAACGGCAAGTCTTCCAGCGGATTCAGTCGCGTGGCATCGGCTTTGCTCAGGCGCAGCGTGGTTTCGCCGGGCCCTTGCAGGTAGAACTCGCCGAGGGTCGCCAGCACCGGTTTCAATCGGCCGAAGGGCAGGGCGACTTGCAGCGGGCCGTACTCGGAGTTCGGGCGGTTGGGAATGTTCACCAGGATCAACTCGTCGTCGCGACGTCGGGCCAGTCGCTCCGGGTTGAGGATCTCGGTGTGGGAGCGCATCAGGTTCAACAGGATCGGCAGCAGACTCAGCCGCTCGCCGTTGACGATGATCCCCAGTTCCAGGTCGAACCAGTCACGCTCCGGCGCTTGTTCGACGGTGGCGTACCAATCGTCCACGGCAGTCAGGTCGAAACCGAAGTCTTCGTCGATCTGCAACTCCCAGCCCTGAATGCGCAGCTTCGGCAGTTCATTGAGGGTGAAGGTCAGCCAGGCGCTGTCGTTGACCATCTCGAAAAGTTCGCCCGCACTTTCCGGCAAGGCCTTGCTTTGCCGGGTGGCGATCTTGAAGCCGAGGATTCGCAGCTGTTCCCTGTAGGTCTGTTCGACTTCCGGGTGACGTTTTATCCGTAATGTTTGCGTCTCCTGACGAATCAGGATGTCAGCGTTCTTCTGCCCGGAAACGTATTCATCCAGATAGCTGAAAGACAATGCCGCACGATGCTGAATGTAACGCTGCATCTTGCCGTTGCGCGGTTCGAAGGCGCTGAACTCGATGCTTGCCAGCCACAGGCGCGGTACCGGTTGCACGTTATCCACCAGCACTTGCGGCGGCGCCTTCGGGCTGCGGTTTTCCAGTACGGCTTGAAGTTTCTCGAGTAGCTCGGCGTCTTGCGCCGCAGCGGGATAAGCCAGGGTTTCCTGAACTTTCAGCAGCACCGCCGCGCAGTGCTTGCAGTTGCTGTGCACCGGGCAGGTGCAGGTGGCATCGATCATCAGCAACGTGGCTTTGGCTGACTCGCGCAGGCGAATGGTCTGACGGTAAACGTTACCGCCAGACCCCTCGCAGGCGGCAATGATCGTGGCGTCGCCGGCCTCGACGATCCTGACGCGGTTCTCCAATGCGTAGCGGCGGCCACGCTCCAGGCTCTGTTCCTTGAATCGGCTGACCCAGGAAGGTGCCAGGGGTTTGCTCAGGGTCGCTGACATAAGGACTCAATCAGTCCGGAATTTCATCGGGGACTGGCCGAGGCGCAGGGGCAGTCAGCGAGGTGATCTTGATCAGCAGGCCGAGATGGCCGTTGTCGAGGAAGTTCAGCTGGCCGTTCTTGGTGTGGCTTTCCTGTTTCATGCGTTCGCTGGCGGTGACCATGCCGTTGGCGTCGATCTGGTTGACCCAGAAGTCGGCGTCGACGTCGGTGAAACGTCCCAGTTTCATGCTCAGCGTGCCCTCGATCGGGAACTGGCCGAACTGTTCTTTGCCCTCGCTGATCGCGACTTTGCTGGCTTCTTCGCCGAGAGTCTGTTGCCAGGCCTTGTGCAGCAACACCGTGTATTCATTGCTGGCGGTGAGTTTTTCCACTTCGGCATTGAGGCTCGGTGTGCGCAGGCTGTCGGGGTTGATGGATTGAGCTCCGGCAGCCCAGTCTTCCGGTGCGGCGCGGCTGACGATTGCGGGCACGGCGTTTTGGCGGACCAGAATCATTTCTATCTGGTACAGGTCATCGGCAAACGTCGTCGGCGCAACCAGGGTCATCAACAGGATCAGTGAGCGAAACAGGCGCATGCGGCGTCCTTCAAGCAGTTTTCGGAATGAGGTGCTCAAACAGCGCCTCTACAGTATTAAAGCGCTCTTCCGGGCGCTCCATCGGCACCTGGAATTTAAACATCGTGGCGCCTTCGAATTTGTAGCGTTTGGGCTGGCTCTGGATCAGCTTGATCAGCGTCAGCGGGTCGACCGGGGTTTGCGTCGCGAACTCGATTCGGCCACCTTGCGGGCCGCCGTCGACTTTCTTGATGCCCAGTAGCTCGGCCTGCAATTTCAGCGCGGTAATGCGCATCAGGTTCTTGGTCGGTTCCGGCAACAGGCCGAAACGATCGATCATCTCCACCTGCAAGTCCTTGAGGCCTTCCTCGTCGGTGGCCGAGGCGATGCGTTTGTAGAGAATCAGTCGGGCGTGTACGTCCGGCAGATAGTCCTCGGGAATCAACGCCGGTACCCGCAGATTGACTTCCGGACCACCGCCGAGCGGTTGATCGAGGTTCGGTTGTTCGCCCTTGCGGATCGACTTCACTGCGCGCTCGAGCATTTCCATGTACAGCGTGAAACCGACCGCCTGGATCTGCCCGCTCTGACCATCGCCGAGCAATTCGCCGGCGCCACGGATTTCCAGGTCGTTGGTGGCGAGTACGAAGCCCGCGCCAAGGTCCTGTGTATTGGCGATCGCTTCCAGACGTTTTTCCGCATCGGGAGTGATCTGCTGACGCGGCGGCGTCAGCAAATAAGCGTAAGCCTGGTGGTGACTGCGACCGACCCGGCCGCGCAACTGGTGCAGCTGCGCCAGGCCGAACTTGTCGGCACGCTCGATGATGATGGTGTTGGCGCTCGGCACGTCGATGCCGGTCTCGATGATGGTCGAGGCGATCAGCACGTTGAAGCGCTTGTGGTAGAAGTCGCTCATCACCTGTTCGAGATCGCGTTCGCGCATCTGCCCGTGGCCAATGCCGATCCGCGCCTCCGGCACCAGTTCGGCGAGGTCGGCGGCACATTTCTCGATGGTCTTCACGTCGTTGTGCAGGTAATAGACCTGACCGCCACGCAACAGCTCACGGAGCAAGGCCTCTTTGACCGTGCTCTTGTTCTGCTCCATGACGAACGTCCGTACCGACAGTCGACGGGCCGGCGGCGTGGCGATGATCGACAGGTCACGCATGCCCGAGACCGCCATGTTCAGCGTGCGCGGAATCGGCGTGGCGGTCAGGGTAAGGATGTCGACTTCACTGCGCAGGGCCTTGAGCTGTTCCTTCTGACGGACACCGAAACGGTGCTCTTCGTCGATGATCACCAGCCCCAGGTTTTTGATTTTTACGTCGTCTTGCAGCAGCTTGTGAGTGCCGATGACGATGTCGATCTTGCCTTCGGCCAGATCCGCGACTGCAGCATTTATTTCTTTGGTCGACTTGAATCGGCTCATCACTTCCACGCTCACCGGCCAATCGGCGAAGCGGTCGCGGAAGCTGTTGTAATGCTGCTGGGCGAGCAGGGTGGTCGGCACCAGAATCGCCACTTGACGACCGCCGTGTACCGCGATGAACGCTGCGCGCATCGCCACTTCGGTCTTGCCGAAACCGACGTCGCCGCAGACCAGACGGTCCATCGGTTTCGGCGCGAGCATGTCGCTGCGCACGGCTTCGATGGTGGTTTGCTGGTCCGGAGTTTCTTCGAACGGGAAGCCGGCGCTGAAGGTCGCGTAATCGGCTTTCGGGTCGGCGAACGCATAACCTTCGCGAGCGGCGCGGCGGGCATAGATGTCGAGCAACTCGGCGGCCACGTCGCGCACCTGTTCGGCGGCTTTGCGTTTGGCTTTCTGCCAGGTCTCGGAACCTAGGCGGTGCAGCGGGGCCAGGGCATCGTCGCTGCCGGTGTATCGGGCGATCAGATGCAGGTTGGCCACCGGCACATAAAGCTTGGCGTTTTCGGCGTATTCGAGGGTCAGGAATTCGGCGGCCTGACTATCGATTTCCAGAATCGTCAGCCCGAGATAGCGACCGACACCGTGATCGATGTGCACCACCGGCGCACCTTCGCGCAGCTCGGTGAGGTTTTTGATCACGGCATCGTTGTTGGCGTCGGCGCGTTTCTCGCGGCGGCGGCGCTGCATCACGCGCTGACCGAACAACGGGCTTTCGGCGACCAGGGCCAAGGCTGGATCGTCGAGTACCAATCCTTCGTCGAGTGGCGCGATGGTGATCGCCAGGCGCTCCTTGCTCGCGACAAAGTCCGGCCAGCTGTCGACGGTTTTCGGTCGCAGCTTCAGGCGTTCCAGCAACTCCAATAGCACTTCACGACGGCCCGCCGACTCGGCGGTAAACAGCACGCGACCGGGGAACTCATCAAGGAAGCCTGCCAGCGCCGCCAACGGTTGAGTCGCCTTGGCTTCGATGGCCAGGTTCGGCAGCTCCCGAGCGGGGAAGCGCTCGCGACCGACGCCGGTTTCCACGTCCTGTTGACTGGCGACCACGCGCGGCCAGTTCTTCAGGCGAGCGAAGCAATCCTCCACCGGCAGGAACAACTCGGCTGGCGGCAATAAAGGGCGGGCCGGATCGACGCGGCGCTCTTCATAACGATTGCGCACGTCGTTCCAGAAGTTTTCCGCCGCCTGCTCGATGCCGGGCAGGGAAAACACTTGCGTGTCCTGCGGCAAGTAATCGAACAATGTGGAGGTTTCATCGAAGAACAGCGGCAGGTAGTACTCGATACCGGCCGGTGTAATCCCGCTGCTCAAATCCTGAAAGATCGGGCAGCGACGGAAGTCGACATCGAAACGCTCGCGGAAGCGCGCCTTGAAGCGGGTGACCGCATCCTTTTGCAGCGGGAACTCTCTCGCTGGCAGGAGGCGAACCGTTTCAACCTTGTCGATGGAGCGCTGATTTTCCGGATCGAAGGTACGAAGGGTCTCGATTTCGTCGTCGAACAGGTCAATTCGGAAAGGCAGTTTGCTGCCCATCGGGAACAGGTCGATCAACGAGCCACGCACGGTGAATTCGCCATGCTCATAGACAGTGTCGACGTAGCGATAGCCGCTGGCCTCAAGCCGGGTGCGCATTTGCTCGACATCGAGCTTCTGGCCGATGTCCAGCACCAGGCTGCTGCCGAGCAGGAATTTGGTCGGTGCCAGGCGATGCAGAGCCGTCGTGATAGGCACGACCAAAACGCCATGACTCAGCTCCGGCAATCGATACAACGCGGAGATTCGCTGGGAAATAATGTCCTGATGCGGCGAAAACAGATCGTAGGGCAGCGTTTCCCAGTCCGGGAAATGCAGCACTGGCAAATCCGGGGCGAAGAAACTCAGCTCCTGTTCCAGCCGTTCGGCACTTTGGCTGTCGGCAGTCAGTAGCAGGGTGAAGCGCTTGGCAGCGCTGGCGGCCTCGGCAATGGCCAGGCTCAGGGCGGCACCGGGCAGGTTGCCCCAGTGCTGTTTACCTGCCGCGGCAGGGAGAAGCGGTAGACGCAGAACGGGCACGGAAGGTTGAGCTCCAAGCGTTGCGACAAAGTCGGTAATTGTAACGGTCCCGGGTGCCGCCTGTCAGTTGCAGACTGTGTCTATTACGCAGGTTGGGCAAAATGTAGTGGTAAAGACAAAATCGGCCCGTTTTTTAGTAAAAATGACTGAATATGTAGTGGCAAAACGACCGAGTGTTACGGAGGGTTACAGACAAGACGGTGTTGTCTACCAAAAAATGACTGCGCTGCAGGCCGCGGTTTCATTGGGTTTGAGCCATGCGTGATTTTTTTGAAGAGGATTTTGTTACTGGCCGTGCGACAGGCGCGCATTGCTACGGGAGGCACTCGGCGGCATAATGTAGCCCCTTTTTTCTGCCCCTACATGTGGAAGGTTCCCGTGACTCAGAAGCCCGACCAGTGTCTTGGTGAATGGATCGACCGTGAAGCACTCGCAGAAGCGATGATTCCGCTTATCGGTCAGCTCTACCGCAATAACAACGTGGTGAGCTCGATCTATGGCCGCAGCCTGATCAATCGTTCAGTCATTGCGATTCTCAAAGCTCACCGCTTTGCTCGTCATCGTCAGTCTGATGACAGCGAATTGTCCGTCCACGAAACATTCCCGCTGCTCAAGGCAATGAGCGAGCTCAAGCTCGGCGCTGCTTCGGTAGACCTGGGCAAGCTTGCAGTCAAGTTCAAGGCTGAAGGCAATGGCCGCACTGCCGAGCAGTTCGTCCGTGAAGAACTGGCTGACGTCGTTGGTCAGCAAAATGTTTCCGCCCGCAAAGGCACCGACGTTGTTCTGTACGGCTTCGGTCGTATCGGCCGTCTGCTGGCGCGCATCCTGATCGAGAAAACTGGTGGTGGCGACGGCCTGCGTCTGCGCGCCATCGTTGTCCGCAAGGGCGCCGAGAACGATCTGGTCAAACGTGCCAGCCTGCTGCGTCGTGACTCGGTTCATGGTCCGTTCGATGGCACCATCACCATTGATGAAGCCAACAACACCATTACTGCCAACGGCAACCTGATCCAGGTTATCTACGCGAAAAACCCGACTGAAGTGGACTACACCCAGTACGGCATCAAAGACGCGCTGCTGGTGGACAACACCGGTGTATGGCGTGACGCCGACGGTCTGGGCCAGCACTTGGCTTGCCCGGGTATCGACCGCGTTGTTCTGACCGCGCCTGGCAAAGGCAAGCTGAAGAACATCGTTCACGGCATCAACCACGGTGAAATCACCGCTGATGACAAGATCGTTTCCGCGGCTTCCTGCACCACCAACGCCATCGTGCCGGTGCTCAAAGCCGTCAACGACAAGTTCGGCATCATCAACGGTCACGTTGAAACGGTTCACTCGTACACCAACGACCAGAACCTGATCGACAACTTCCACAAAGGCGATCGCCGTGGCCGTAGCGCCGCGTTGAACATGGTGATCACCGAGACCGGTGCTGCCACCGCTGCTGCCAAGGCGCTGCCTGAGCTGGCCGGCAAGCTGACCGGTAACGCGATCCGCGTTCCGACGCCAAACGTGTCGATGGCCATTCTCAACCTGAACCTTGAGAAAGCCGCCACCCGTGAAGAGATGAACGAGTACCTGCGCTACATGGCGCTGCACTCCGATCTGCATAAGCAAATCGACTACGTCAATTCGCAGGAAGTGGTTTCCACCGACTTCGTTGGCTCGCGCCACGCAGGCGTAGTGGATGCTGAAGCAACCATCAGCCAAGACAACCGCGTTGTTCTGTACGTTTGGTACGACAACGAATTCGGTTACAGCTGCCAGGTGGTTCGCGTGATGGAAGACATGGCCGGTGTAAACCCGCCTGCATTCCCGCGCTAAGCGTTAGCTGCACATGAAAACGCCCCGACTTTGGTCGGGGCGTTTTTGTTTGTGCGGTGATCGTTCTCACGCAGAGCGTAGGAACGATCTTTTTTACCTGTGGGAGCATAATGGGTGGCCTTGGCGTTGTGTCAGGGAATGCCTGGGGGGGTGGGGATTGTTGAATAGGTGGCAAGGCGTTTTAATTTTTCTGTTCGGCGTCCTTTCAGGCTGCGGCAACGGCGATTCCATGGAAAGCTTCGGCGGCCCGACCATGGGCAGCACGTATTCGATCAAGTACCTGCGCCATGCCGGGCTTCCCGCCCCGACCGAGGTCCGTGTTCAGGTCGAAAAGATCCTTGCTGAAGTCGATCAACAAATGTCGACTTACCGCAGCGACTCCGACATCGAGCGCTTCAACGATCTACCCGCCAACCGCTGTCAGAAAATGCCCCCGCCGATCCTCAAACTGGTGCGCGTCGGTGAGCGTCTGTCGGAACAAAGCGAAGGTTCTTTCGACCTGACGGTGGAACCGCTGCTTAACCTCTGGGGTTTCGGCCCGCAGGCTCGCGAGGAAAAAATCCCCGCGGCCCAAGCGCTGGCCGAAGTGCGGCAGCGAGTCGGTTACCAGCACCTGCGTATCGACGGCGATCAGCTGTGCAAGGACGCCGCGGTCGAGGTTGACTTCAACAGCATCGCCGCTGGCTACGCAGTCGACACGATTGCCGCGAAACTCGAAGCAATGGGCATCCACAACTACCTCGCCGAAGCCACCGGCGAACTCAAGGCCGCCGGCAAGAAACTCGACGGTTCACCGTGGCGCGTCGCCCTGGAAGAACCCCGCGACGACCAGCAAGTGGCCGAGCGCATCATCGCCGTCGACGGCTACGGCGTTTCCACTTCCGGCGATTACCGCAACTATTTCGAGCAGGACGGTCGGCGTTATTCCCACACCTTCGATGCCCGCACCGGGGCGCCGGTCTCACACACCCTGGCGTCAGTCACGGTGATTCATCCTTCAGCGTTGATGGCCGATGGCTTATCGACGCTGTTGCTGATTCTGGGGCCTGAACAGGGTTGGGATTACGCAGAAAAACATGACATCGGTGCATTCTTTGTGATTCGTGCCGATACAGGTTTCGTCACACGAACCACGCAGGCTTTTGAACGCCTGAGTGACGGAAAAACCGAGTGATCACGGCGATTCAAGCAGCAAAGACTGGCGTTGTAGTGCAGGCAAAACTAGCCTACGACGCGACCAAGGGTTAATGTGCGCGGCGTTGACGCTTATATAGACTGTGTCCGGGTTCTGCACTGGCCCCAAATTGTTCCTTCACGCCGCAGATCGGCGTGATTTAGCCGCAGGTGCCGAGGGCGCCGCGGCCTGTTCTGAGGAGTATGCATGGCTGTCTACAACTACGACGTGGTGGTGCTGGGTTCCGGCCCGGCGGGAGAAGGCGCGGCAATGAACGCCGCCAAAGCAGGGCGCAAGGTGGCGATGGTCGATAGCCGTCGCCAGGTCGGCGGCAACTGCACTCACCTGGGCACCATCCCGTCCAAGGCACTGCGTCACTCGGTCCGGCAGATCATGCAGTTCAACACCAACCCGATGTTCCGGGCCATTGGTGAGCCACGCTGGTTCTCGTTCCCGGACGTTTTGAAAAGCGCCGAAAAAGTCATCTCCAAACAAGTCGCATCGCGCACCGGCTACTACGCCCGTAACCGCGTCGACGTGTTCTTCGGCACCGGCAGCTTCGCCGACGAGCAAACCATTGAAGTGGTTTGCGCCAATGGCGTGGTCGAAAAACTGGTGGCCAAGCACATCATCATCGCCACCGGCTCGCGTCCTTATCGTCCGGCGGACATCGATTTCCACCATCCGCGTATCTACGATAGCGACACCATCCTCAGCCTCGGCCACACCCCGCGCAAACTGATTGTTTACGGCGCCGGCGTGATCGGTTGTGAGTACGCTTCGATCTTCAGCGGTCTGGGTGTATTGGTTGAACTGGTGGATAACCGCGGTCAGTTGCTGAGCTTCCTCGACTCGGAAATTTCCCAGGCCCTGAGCTATCACTTCAGCAACAACAACATCACGGTTCGCCACAACGAAGACTACGACCGCGTCGAAGGCGTGGACAACGGCGTGATCCTGCACCTGAAGTCCGGCAAGAAGATCAAGGCCGACGCCTTGCTCTGGTGCAACGGTCGTACCGGCAACACCGACCAGTTGGGTCTGGAAAACGTCGGCGTGAAGGTCAACAGCCGTGGCCAGATCGAAGTCGACGAGGCCTACCGTACCTGCAAGCCGAACATCTACGGCGCCGGTGACGTGATTGGTTGGCCGAGCCTGGCCAGTGCCGCTCACGACCAGGGGCGTTCGGCCGCTGGCAGCATCGTTGACAACCATAGCTGGCGTTTCGTCAACGACGTGCCAACCGGTATCTACACCATTCCGGAGATCAGCTCGATCGGCAAGAACGAGCAGGAGCTGACTCAGGCCAAGGTGCCGTACGAAGTGGGCAAGGCGTTCTTCAAGGGCATGGCGCGTGCACAGATCGCCGGCGAGCCTCAGGGCATGCTGAAGATTCTGTTCCATCGCGAAACCCTGGAAGTGCTGGGCGTTCACTGCTTCGGTTATCAGGCGTCGGAGATCGTTCACATTGGTCAGGCGATCATGAACCAGCCGGGCGAACTGAACACGCTGAAGTACTTCGTCAACACGACGTTCAACTACCCGACCATGGCTGAAGCCTATCGGGTAGCGGCGTACGATGGCCTCAACCGGCTTTTTTGAGTGGCTCCGGCCGGTGGCCTGAGCCGGCCGGGGAGACCGATTTCAGCAATTCTCGAGCGTGGCGCTGGCCAAACCGGGAAAGTCTGTAATCAGGCTGTCAACGCCGAAGTCGGCGAGTCTGCGCATTAGCGCGGGCTCGTTGACTGTCCATACCGACACATGCAGCCCCTGACGCTGCGCCTTCTGCAGGCGTTCCGGCGTACACAGGGTCCAGTTCAGCGCCAGAATCTCACAGCCATAGCTTTGCGCGACCTTCAACGGGTCAAGCCAGGCGTACTCGGCCACCAATCCGCGGGACACATCCGGCACGAAGTCCAGCGCAGCTTTCAATACTTCCCGTGAACTCGAGGTGATCGTGACCTTGTCGAGCAGGCCGAAACGCTGAGCCATTTCGCGAATCGCCAGCACCGTAGTCGCGGCGCGGGTGCGTGAAGCGCTTTTGACTTCCAGTTGCCAGTGCTCGAAATCGCATTTCTCGAACAGTTCTTCCAGTGTTGGAATCGGGCACGGTTTAATCCAGCCCGGTCCGCCGGTGCGCGCATCGTAGGTCACCAGCTCAGCCGCCGTGTGTTCGACGACTTTGCCGCGACGGTCGGTGGTGCGCTTGAGTGTCGGGTCGTGGATAACCATCAACTCGCCGTCCATGGACAGGTGCAGGTCCAGTTCGCAGCGGCGCACGCCGTGCTTGAGGCATTGCTGAAAGCTGGTCAGCGTATTTTCCGGTGCTTCGCCCTTGGCGCCGCGATGGCCGTAGATGAGAGTCACGGTTCTTCCTTAAATTAAATGCCTGATTCGTTTTGTTCGCGGGCCAGGCGTCGTTCCTGGGCCTGCTTCTGCAAAATGTAGCGAGCCAGCAATTGGCGCTGGGCATCGGTCGGGTACTCGAATTCGGTACCGACGTCATAGCCGTCGCCTTTGCGATCGCAATGAGTGACGCGAGCTCGCAATAAGAGTCCGAGGGCTTGCGGCATTAGCACTAGTTTGACCGACAGGTGGGCGCCCTCGGCAATGGGCGTCGGATGCTGAAACTCGATCCCGCCTTCGGAAATGATCACCGGCTGCGGCTCGCCGATCTGCCCGAGCACAGTGATTGCGATCACCTGGCTGAGCAAATCGATGCGTTTATTCTGGGATTTCAGGAATGCGGCGAGGTTCCGGTCGCGCTCACTGATCTGGCGCAACAGGTGCTGTGACTCGAATTCGCTCAGGTGCAGTTCGCTGAGCAAGTTGAACAGAGGGGAAGCATCCTGCAACACTTCCTGGCCTGCGGCTTCGGGAGCGGACAGGGGCCGAATTTCCAGTGCGATCGTGTCCTCGATACGGTAGTATTCGCGGCGATCTTCTTCATCTAATGTCGACATGGCGAACCCATGGTAGCGGCGGTGGTCTGAGTGTAAAGCTGGTTATCGACCCCCGCCACAAGGACGTTCCTTTTCCCTCCGAACAAGCCCCGACATGTTCAGACCTCTCTTCGTATTTATTGGCACGCGTTATACCCGTGCAAAGCGTCGCAATCATTTTGTGTCATTCATTTCCCTGACCTCGATGATCGGGCTCGCCCTTGGCGTGGTCGTGATGATCGTGGTGCTGTCGGTCATGAACGGCTTCGATCATGAGATGCGCACCCGCGTGCTGGGCATGGTGCCCCACGCGACCATCGAGTCCGGTGAACCGATCAGCGACTGGCAAAGCCTGGCCGCCAGGGTCAAGCAGAACCCGCAGGTGACGGCCGTGGCGCCGTTTACCCAGATGCAGGGTTTGCTGACCAACAACGGCAAGGTCTCCAAAGTCCTGCTCAATGCCATCGACCCTGCGCTGGAACGGCAGGTCTCGATCATTGATAACTTCATGCAGCAGGGCAAACTCGACGACCTGGCGCCGGGCAGCTTCGGCATCGTCATCGGTGACAAAGCCGCGGCCAAGTTGGGTGCGGCGATCGGCGACAAACTGACGTTTGTGGCACCGGAAGTCACCGTGACCCCGGCCGGGATGTTCCCGCGCATGAAACGCTTTACCGTGGTCGGCATCTTCCATGTCGGCGCCGGTGAACTGGACGGCTATCTGGGCATCACCAATCTGCAGGATCTGGCCAAGCTGAATCGCTGGAAACCGGATCAGGTCCAGGGCATCCGCCTGAAGTTCGACGACCTGTTCCAGGCGCCACGCGTGGCGTGGAGCATCGCTCAGCAACTCGGCGAAGACCATTTCTATGCCCGCGACTGGACGCGCACCCACGGCAATCTGTATCAGGCGATCCGGATGGAAAAAGCCATGATCGGTTTGCTGTTGCTGCTGATCGTCGCCGTTGCTGCGTTCAACATTATTTCCACGTTGGTGATGGTGGTGAACGACAAGAAGGGCGACATCGCGATTCTGCGCACCCTTGGCGCCACGCCGGGTTCGATCATGGCGATCTTTATGGTGCAGGGCACCGTCATTGGTGTGGTCGGGACGCTGATCGGCGCCGTGGTCGGGATCTTCGCCGCGCTGAATGTCAGCGCCGCGATCTCGGCCCTCGAAGGGCTGATCGGGCACAAGTTCCTCAACGCCGACGTGTACTTCATCGATTACCTGCCGTCGCAAGTGCAGAGCCAGGATGTGTTGATGGTCTGCGCCGCCGCGTTGGTCCTGAGTTTCCTCGCCACCCTGTATCCAGCCTGGCGTGCTGCGCGCACCCAGCCTGCGGAGGCGCTACGTTATGAGTGAGTTGGGCATGAGTGATAAAGCAATCTTGAGCTGCCGCAACCTGGGCAAATCCTACGAGGAAGGCCCGGAGTCGGTAGAGGTTCTGGCCGGTCTGCAACTGGAGCTGCATCCGGGTGAGCGCGTGGCGATTGTCGGTACCTCGGGCTCGGGCAAAAGTACCTTGCTCAACCTGCTGGGTGGCCTCGATACACCGACCAAGGGCAGCGTCTGGCTGGCTGGTGAAGAGCTGTCGGCGCTGAACGAAAAGGCTCGCGGTTTGCTGCGCAATCGGTCGCTGGGTTTCGTTTACCAGTTCCACCATTTGCTGCCCGAATTCACCGCGTTGGAAAACGTCTGCATGCCGCTGCTGATCGGCAAGACTGCGATCCCGGAAGCGCGTCAACGTGCGACAGCGTTGCTGGAGCGGGTAGGGCTGGGTCATCGCCTGGAACACAAGCCGGCCGAACTGTCCGGCGGCGAACGTCAACGGGTGGCCATCGCCCGTGCCCTGGTGAACAAGCCAGGCCTGGTGATGCTCGACGAGCCGACCGGCAACCTCGACTCCCACACCGCCCAAGGCATTCAGGATTTGATGCTGGAACTCAGCACCTCGATGCGCACGGCGTTCCTGGTGGTGACTCACGACATGAACCTGGCTCGCCAGATGGATCGCGTCCTGCATTTGCAGGAAGGTTACCTGACGCCCATCTGATTGACCGAAACCCGGCGTACTGAACAGTACGTCGGGTCTTTTATTTTTATACGGTGCCCAGCGAATGTTCAGACCGTTATCGATCTTTATCGGCGCGCGCTATACCCGCGCCAAGCGCCGCAATCGCTTTGTTTCCTTCATCTCGATGACCTCGATGATCGGCCTCGCCTTGGGCGTGCTGGCGATGATCGTGGTCCTGTCGGTGATGAACGGCTTCCAGCGCGAAATGAGCTCCCGCATCCTCGGCATGGTGCCTCACGCGACTATCGTCGGCGTCAATCCGATCGACGATTGGCAGCCCGTCGCTGCCGCCGCCATGAAGAATCCCGAAGTGACAGCCGCCGTGCCGTTCACCGAGATGGAAGGTATGCTGTCCTACAAGGGGACGATGCAGCCGATCCAGGTCAGTGGCGTTGATCCGGCGCTGGAAGGCAAGGTGTCGATCGTTGCCCAGCACATTGTTCAGGGTCGTCTCGATGCCTTGAAGCCGGGTGAGTTCGGCGTGGTGATCGGCGAGATCACGGCACGCCGCTTCCGCTTGAACGTCGGCGACAAGATCACCCTGATCGTGCCTGAAGTCAGCACTGCACCGGGCGGCATCACCCCGCGCATGCAGCGGTTGAACGTGGTTGGAGTGTTCAAGGTTGGCGCCGAACTGGACGGCTCCATGGCGCTGATCCACGTGGCCGATGCCGCGCAGATGCAGCACTGGGCGCCGAATCAAGTGCAAAGCGTGCGTCTGGCGGTGAAGGATTTGTACGCTGCGCCGAAGGTTTCCAGCGATATTGCTGGCGGGCTGGGCACCGCTTACAAGGCTGATGACTGGACTCACACACAGGGCAGTCTGTTCAGTGCAATGAAGATGGAAAAAACCATGATCGGTTTGCTGTTGCTGATGATCGTCGCCGTGGCGGCGTTCAACATCATCGCAACCCTGATTATGGTGGTGAACGACAAAGGCGCGGACATCGCGATCCTGCGGACCATCGGCGCTACGCCGCGGCAGATCATGGCGATCTTCATGGTGCAGGGCACCGTGATCGGGGTTGTCGGTACGTTGATTGGTGGTGTGCTTGGCGTGCTTGCGGCGCTGAACGTCAGTGAACTGGTGGGCTGGATGGAACGGGTCAGCGGGCAGCACATCTTCAGTTCAGACGTGTACTTCGTCAGTAACCTACCGTCCGAACTGCAGGGTGCGGATGTGGTGTTGATCTGCTCTGCCGGGTTCATTCTGAGCTTTCTCGCCACCGTTTACCCTGCATGGCGTGCGGCGAAAGTCGAGCCGGCTACCGCGTTGCGGTATTCGTAAGCCACTTATGATCGTTCCCACGCAGCGTGGGAACGATCAAGTTCGCGGCAATTCGATTACAAACCTGGTCCACCCGTTTTCCGATTCGCAACGAATCTGCCCGCCATGGGCGCGGATGATTGACTGAGTGATTGCCAACCCCAATCCCGCATGTTCACTACTGCCTTCCTGGCGCGCCGGATCAGCCCGGTAGAAGCGATCAAATAAACGCGGCAGCAACGCCCCGTCAATTCCGTCGCCGCTATTCTCGACCGTCAGGCTCAACCCCTTAGGTTGATCAACAATCTGCACCCGAACCTCGCCTTCGACCGGCGTAAACCGCAACGCATTGTCCAGCAAATTGGAGAGCGCCCGACGCAACATGCTGCGATCGCCCTCCATGCGAGCACTGCCTTCACGACTCAACCTGACCTGAGCGTCCTCCGCCAACGGCGCAAAAAATTCCAGCAACAGATCCGCTTCTTCCGCCAGTTCCAGCGGTTCGCGCTTGGGCATCAATAACCCGTGGTCAGCCTTGGCCAGGTACAACATGTCGTTGACCAGTTGCGCCATCCATTGCAGCTCTTCGAGATTGCTGTGCAGTGCTTCGCGGTAATCCTCAATGGGCCGTGGACGGGTGAGGGTGACCTGGGTGTGGGTCAACAGGTTCGACAGCGGCGTGCGCAATTCATGGGCGATGTCGGCGGAGAAGGCCGAGAGCCGCTGAAAAGAGTCGTCGAGGCGTCCGAGCATGGCGTTGAAGTTGTGGGCCATTTCCGCGAGTTCTGGCGGCATGTTTTCTTCGGGCAGGCGTGCATTGAGCGATTGCGCTGAAACGCCGCTGGCAACCGCACTCATGCGCCGTAACGGCCGCAACCCTCTGCGCGCGGCCCAGGCTCCGAGCAGGGCGGTGGCCAATGCTGACAAACCGACTGTCAGCCAGATCAGGTGCTGCATGCGTTGCAGAAAGTGCTGGTGATGGGTGATGTCCAGCAGCAAGGTCAACTGCGGCGAGTCAGGTTTGTCGAGGAACAACGGAGCGTTGAGGACGCGGTAGTCGGTACCTTCGCTGCTCACCGTGGACAAGCCCGGTTGGGTCGGCAATGCCTGGGGCAGGCGCGTCGAGCTGTCATACCAGCGCTTGCCGTCGCTGCCGGTGATCCGCAGCGACAGATCAGCCTGGCGGCTCAATTCATCGGCCAGTTTGACTTCGCTTTCACTCGACTGAATGTCATGAAGTGCCCGACGCAAACCAATCAACTTGCCGTCGAGCAACTGCTGATCGAGTTCAACGAAATGCGCTTCACTGGCCCGGCTGAACAACACCCCGGCAAACAGCGACACCACGGCGGTGCACGCCGCAAACAGCAGCGCCAGACGGCTGCTTAACGAAAGTCGGCGCATCAAGCGGGGCGCTCTTCAAGGACGTAACCCATGCCGCGCACGGTGTGAATCAACTTGTTCGGGAATTCATCGTCGATCTTCAGGCGCAAACGACGGATCGCCACTTCGATGACATTGGTGTCGCTGTCGAAATTCATGTCCCAGACTTGGGACGCGATCAACGACTTGGGCAGGACTTCGCCTTGCCTGCGCAGGAGCATTTCGTCTCGCGCCTTCAGAAACAGTACCGGCGTGTCGAGGCCGGCACCGCGCACCGCTTGCAGAATCTGCCAGCCATCGCGACCGGGCAGCATCACATCAAGGATCAACAGCGCGTAATCGCCGGTCAGCGCCAATTGTTGGCCGGTGCTGCCGTCCGCCACCAGTTCAGTATTGAAACCGGCTTCGGTCAGGCCTTGGCGCAAGTAGTGGCCAGTTTTCGGTTGGTCTTCGACGATCAGCAGTTTCATGGGCGACTCGAGGCAAATGGAACGAACGCTTTATACCGTGGGCGGCGTTAATACAGGTCAACCTGACAAAGTTGTAATCTGACCGTCAGGTTGCGGGCAGTCGCAGCAGTTTAGAGTTTTCCACAGGCTGAATCTCATCTTGTTGGAGTACGACTATGTTTTTGCGCGAATCACTGGTGCGCGTCGTGTGTTTGCTGGCGCTGAGCTCGCCGGCGTGGGCTTCCCCGGCGCATACCTACGACTTCGGCCAGCCGGCCCCGGCGGCCAAGGTGATTCGCAGCATTGAAGTTGTCATGGGCGACATGTCGTTCACGCCCAAGGCGATTGATATCAAGGCCGGTGAGACGGTTCGTTTTGTGTTGGTGAATAAAGGTCAGTTGTTGCACGAATTCAACCTCGGTGACGCGGCAATGCATGCCAAACATCAGCAGGAAATGATGAAGATGCAGCAGAGCGGAATGCTGATGCCTGCAGGCATGAAGGAAATGGACCACGGCGCCATGGCCGGTATGGGGCATGGAATGAAGCACGACGACCCCAATAGCGCGCTCGTCGAGCCGGGTAAAACCGCCGAGCTGACTTGGACCTTCACCAAGGCCACCAACCTGGAATTTGCCTGCAACATCCCCGGTCATTACCAGGCTGGCATGGTCGGCAAGATGACTGTCAGTCAGTAAGCACTCAAAGGCGGGAGCAAAGGCTGGTAGAATCCGCTGATTCTTCAGTCAGGTTTCCGCCATGCATCCCGCAGCCGAACACTCGCCGCTGGGCAAATCCAGCGAATACATCGCCACCTACACGCCGTCCTTGCTGTTCCCGATCCCGCGCACCGCGAAATGGGCAGAGCTGGGCCTGACGGCTGAAACCCTGCCATACAAGGGCGTGGATTTCTGGAACTGCTTCGAGCTGTCGTGGCTGTTGCCGTCCGGCAAGCCAGTGGTGGCGATTGGCGAATTCAGTATCCCGGCGGATTCGCCGAATATCATCGAATCAAAGTCGTTCAAGCTGTACCTCAACTCCCTGAACCAGACGCCGTTTGCCGACACCGCGAGCCTTGAATCGACATTGGCGAAAGACCTGTCGGCCGCTGCCGGTAAACCGGTCGGCGTGCGGATTCGCAGCCTGAAGGACGTCGAAGCTGAAGGCGTTGTGGCGTTGCCGGGCGTGTGCATTGATGATCTGGACATCAGCGTCAGCAACTACGAGCACCCGCGCCCGGAACTGCTGCGTTGCGATGAATCGCGCATCGTGGAGGAGAGCGTGCACAGCCATTTGCTCAAATCCAACTGCCCGGTCACCAGTCAGCCGGACTGGGGTAGCGTGGCGGTGGAATACCGTGGCGCGGCGCTGGATCACGCGAGTTTGCTGGAGTACATCGTGAGCTTCCGTCAGCACTCGGACTTTCATGAACAGTGCGTGGAGCGGATTTTTCTCGACCTGCAACGGTTGTTGAAACCGGAGAAATTGACGGTGTATGCGCGGTATGTGCGGCGCGGTGGGTTGGACATCAACCCGTATCGCAGTACTGAAACCGTTCAACTGCCAAACCACCGTCTGGTCCGCCAATAAAGAACCACTGTGGGAGCGAGCCTGCTCGCGAAGAGGTCAGCACATTCAACATCAATGGTGACTGACACTCCGCATTCGCGAGCAGGCTCGCTCCCACAGGGGATTGCATTGCAAGTCGCAGACAATAAAAAGCCCCGCTATCACTAGCGGGGCTTTTTTGTATCTGATGGGTTCAGATCCCCATATTGGCCAGGGCTTGCACGATGTTGCGCAAGGTGCCGGCCAGGGTTGGGTGTTCGATTTCGAAGCGCTCGACGGCCAGGTTCACATTGTCGGAGAGGCTGGAGTCCTTGGTTTTGGTTTCGAGCTCAAGTTCCAGTTCGATCTGTTGCATCAGCGCGTGCAGGTCTTCGCGCTCGGCTTCGGTCAGCGGTGGATTCTGTTCCAATTGCTCGCGCAGAGTATTGAGCTGTTGTTGCAGTTCGCGGGCAGGCATGGCGTTCTTCCTTTTATCGATAGGCACTGGCATAGACCGCAGCAGCACGCCAAAGGTCTATGGCTTGACCTTTAGATTAATCCACTCGCGCGCAACCTGCATGATCTCGATCAGGGCTTTTCGCCCTTGAGCCGACGCAGGCTGATGTCGGCCAGGCAGGTGTCGAGTTCACCGAGGTGATCGATCACCGAATGCACGCCCAGACCGAACAGTTGCACCGTTGCCTTGCCGCGTTTGAATTCCCGCTCCTGCTGAGTCAGCGCCTGCCAGTCGTTGGGTGCCAGGCCGCAGAGTGAGCCGCAGGACGCCAGCCCAATCGTCCACAATCCGGCATTGAGCCCCGCTTGCAGCAATCGCGGTTCGCCGCTGACCAGCACGCAACCCTCCAGTCGTTCGACATTCAACGTCATTAGGGCTTGCCAACAGGCATGCGGTGCCGGCCATGGATTGTTTGTTTCGCGGTGTTGCGAGGGTTTGATCCATGAAGGCAAGGCAGCGGCCAGGGAATGGCTAAGGGCAGGGGGGAGTTCATCGAGCCAGGCACAGGGAATCTGCTGATGTTGCAAGCTGCGCAGGCTATCCAGCGCGCCGGGCGTGGCCTCGGCGTGTATGGCAGAGGGGATGCCGTGCGCGCGTGTGCGGGCACCGAAATCCACAAGGCAACCACTGAGGCCGAACAGGACGGCGGTCAGGCTGGGCGCAATGTGGGGCAAGGTTTCGGCGTGCGGCATATCAACGTCCCTGAAATAGCCTCAAGGCTAGGGGGCGACGGTGACAGTTGAGTGACACTGATGTGAATCGCTCACAATCATCACGAATGATCCGTAGGCTGCCTCGCACGGTGCTGCCTTAAGCGGCTTTTCCGTCTTATACTAGCCCGCTTAACGCTTGGGCCAAGCGCCCACGCCAGTACAATCCAAGGAGTTTTTCTATGCGCTGGAGCAATCATCTAGCTCAGTTTTGTGTATTTGCCAGCGTATTGCTGGTTCCGTTCGTTGCCCAGGCAGCCTCGGAAGACGATCCTTGGGAAAGCATCAACCGCCCGATCTACAAGTTCAACGATGTGCTCGACACCTATGCGCTGAAGCCTTTGGCCCAGGGCTATAAGTTCGTGACGCCGCAGTTCCTTGAAGACGGCATCCACAACATCTTCCGCAACGTCGGTGATGTCACCAACCTCGCCAACGATATCTTGCAGGCCAAACCGGCCGCCGCTGGCGTCGACACCGCACGCTTGATCTTCAACACCACCTTCGGCCTGCTGGGTTTCTTCGATGTGGGCACCAAGATGGGCCTGCAACGCAATGACGAAGACTTCGGCCAGACCCTCGGCTACTGGGGCGTAGGCAGCGGCCCGTACGTGATGCTGCCGCTTCTGGGTCCAAGCACTCTGCGTGACGCGCCGTCCAAGTATGTCGACGGCTACACCGGTCCGTATCGGTACATCAACGACGTGCCTGTGCGTAACTCGATCTTCGGCCTGAACATCGTCGACACCCGCGCCAGTCTGCTATCGAGTGAGAAGCTGATCAGCGGCGACAAGTACATCTTCATCCGCAATGCGTACTTGCAGAACCGCGAATTCAAAGTCAAAGACGGCCAGGTCGAAGACGATTTTTGATCTCGACCGGTAAAACGAAGAAGGCGGCCAGTTGGCCGCCTTCTTTCGTTTGGCTTCCGGGACCGGTTTGATTCATGGGTTTGAACCTTCCATTACGTTTCGGTTTTGCCTGTTCTTATAACTCCCGGTGATTTGAAATCGAAAGACGTCAAGCGACCATCGGCGTGAGCTTGAAACGCCCCGCGGATGGGAGTACCGTCTGCGCCTTAGAAGGGCACCTCTGGTGTACCTGTGTGTAGGGCAAACGCTCGAAAACAGTGCAGTAGAGAGGCTAGAAAGCGAATCCAGTAGTGAGAGCCGGGACAAAGCCCCTGCCTGCTACGCCAACCTAATTCTGGCGCCGTTTGCCCACATGCCAAAAACCAGTGCCACGCTGCTGATAATCGATGATGACGAAGTAGTGCGCGCGAGCCTCGCGGCCTACTTGGAAGACAGTGGTTTCAGTGTCCTGCAGGCCAGCAATGGCCAGCAGGGTCTTCAGGTATTCGAGCAAGACAAGCCCGACTTGGTCATCTGCGATCTGCGCATGCCGCAGATGGGCGGACTCGAACTCATTCGCCAGGTCACCGAGCTGTCGCCACAAACCCCGGTGATCGTGGTTTCGGGCGCCGGCGTGATGAACGACGCGGTCGAGGCCCTGCGCCTGGGCGCGGCGGACTACCTGATCAAGCCTCTCGAAGATCTGGCTGTGCTCGAGCACTCTGTGCGCCGGGCCCTGGATCGTGCGCGCCTGCTGCTGGAAAACCAGCGCTACCGCGAGAAGCTGGAAAAGGCCAACCGCGAGCTCGCCGCCAGCCTGAACCTGCTCCAGGAAGACCAGAACGCCGGTCGCCAGGTGCAGATGAACATGCTGCCGGTCAGCCCCTGGACCATCGACGAGTTCCAGTTTGCTCACCAGATCATCCCGTCGCTGTACCTGTCGGGTGATTTCGTCGACTACTTTCGGGTCGACGAACGTCGGGTAGCCTTCTACCTGGCGGACGTTTCCGGTCATGGCGCCTCTTCAGCCTTCGTTACCGTGCTGCTGAAGTTCATGACCACGCGCTTGCTGTTTGAATCCAAGCGCAGCGGTACATTGCCGGAATTCAAGCCTTCAGAGGTCCTTGGTCATATCAACCGAGGCCTGATCAGTTGTAAGCTGGGTAAACACGTCACAATGGTCGGTGGAGTCATCGACGAGGAGACAGGTTTGTTGACCTATAGCATCGGTGGTCATTTGCCGTTGCCTGTGTTGTACACGCCAGACAGTGTTCGTTATCTGGAAGGGCGTGGTCTGCCGGTGGGCCTCTTCAATGAAGCCACCTACGAAGACCACGTACTGGAGCTGCCGCCGACGTTCAGCCTGACGCTGATGTCCGATGGCATTCTGGACCTTTTGCCAGAACCTACACTCAAAGAAAAAGAAGCGGCTTTGCCCCAAAGGGTCAAGGCAGCGGGCGGCAGCCTGGATGGTCTGCGGCAGGTTTTTGGATTGGCCACGCTAGGGGAGATGCCGGATGATATCGCCCTGTTGGTGTTGAGCAGGAATCTTTAATGAGTACCGGTAGAATCCAGTTCGCCGAGCAGGATGGCACCTTCGTCCTGAAGTTCGTCGGTGAAGTTCGCCTGACCCTGTGTTCGGCGTTGGATGCGACTATTGAGCGGATCTTCACGGCGTTGAACTTCAACGCAATCGTGATCGACCTGACCGAAACCCGCAGCATCGACAGCACCACCCTTGGCCTTTTGGCCAAGCTGTCGATCCTGTCGCGGCAAAAGGTCGGCTTGCTGCCGACCGTCGTCACCACCCACGAAGACATCACCCGTCTGCTGCAGTCCATGGGCTTCGAGCAAGTGTTCAACATCGTTGACCGCCCGATCCCGTGCCCTGAGTGCCTGACCGACCTGCCGGACCAGGATCAGTCCGAAGAAGTGGTGCGGATCAAAGTGCTCGAAGCACACAAGATCCTCATGGGCTTGAACGACTCCAATCGTGAAGCGTTTCATGATCTGGTGAACGCCCTCGAGCGTCACTGATTCCATAAGCGACCGCGCACAAAAAAGGGCGAACCTGTGAGGGTTCGCCCTTTTTTGCGTTTGCTCTTACTGGATCAGAGCTTGGCTTGCAGCAATGCTTCGAGTTTTTCCTGGTCGCGAGCGAACTGACGAATACCTTCAGCCAGTTTCTCGGTCGCCATCGCGTCCTCGTTGGACAACCAACGGAACTGCGCTTCATTCAAGTTCAAACGAGCTTCGCCGGCATGACCCGGTGCCAATTTACGTTCCAGTTTTCCAGTATCCGCCGCCAGCTTGTCAATCAGATCCGGGCTGATGGTCAGACGGTCGCAACCGGCCAGCTGCTCGATCTGATTCAGGTTACGGAAGCTCGCACCCATGACCACAGTCTTGTAGTCATTGGCCTTGTAGTAGTTGTAGATGCGTGTCACCGACTGCACGCCCGGATCATCCGCGCCGGTGTAGTCGTTGCCGTTGGCCTTCTTGTACCAGTCGTAGATGCGACCCACGAACGGCGAAATCAGGAATACCCCGGCGTCAGCACAAGCCGCTGCCTGAGCGAACGAGAACAGTAGCGTCAGGTTGGTCTGAATGCCTTCTTTTTCCAGAATTTCGGCAGCGCGGATGCCTTCCCAAGTGGAAGCGATCTTGATCAGCACGCGGTCACGGCCAATGCCGGCCTTGTCGTACAGCTCGATCAGACGGTGCGCACGCTTCAATACGGCGTCAGTGTCGAACGACAGGCGCGCATCCACTTCGGTGGAAATACGGCCGGGGATCACTTTCAGAATTTCTTGCCCTACCGCAACGCCAAAACGGTCGCTGGCCAGGCCCACATCGCCCTTGCAGTCGCTGACGCAAGCGTTCAGCAACTCGGCATAAGCGGGAATGGCCGCCGCTTTGAGCAGCAGGGAAGGGTTGGTGGTAGCGTCCACGGGTTTAACGCGAGCGATAGCTTCGAAGTCGCCGGTGTCGGCAACCACGGTGGTCATTTGTTTGAGTTGTTCCAGCTTGGAAGTCATGGGCGTGCTCTGTCCTATGGGTCTAATGACATTACCCGAGCGCTGACAGCCACTCAAGGGTGCGCGTACGTATCGAGGGCCCCAGCGGCAACATCCGGAAAACGGCTGTTTGAAAGGCGGGGCGCGGTATCGGTAAATACGATGCCAAATCAGACCACAGGTTCAACCCAAGCGACCGTTAACGCCCCTCAAGCAACTCCGCCGCCTGATCCAGCAATACCAAAGGCTCTTTAGCCTTGTGAATATCCACCGACAACAACTGCCGAAACTTGCGCGCCCCCGGAAACCCGGTGCCCAGCCCCAGCACATGCCGAGTGATGTGGTGCATCGAGCCGCCCGCATCAATATGCGCCGCTATATAAGGCCGCAACTGCGCCAGCGCCTCGGCCCGGCTGATCACCGGCGCGGTGCTGCCGAACAGTTGCTGATCCACCTCAGCCATCACATAAGGATTGTGATAAGCCTCACGGCCCAGCATCACGCCGTCGAACGTCTGCAAATGTTCGTGACAGGCTTCCAGCGTCTTGATCCCGCCGTTGAGAATAATCTCCAGCTCCGGAAAATCCGTCTTCAACCGCGCCGCCACGTCATAACGCAGGGGCGGAATGTCGCGGTTCTCCTTCGGCGACAACCCCTCCAGAATCGCAATCCGCGCATGCACCGTAAAGCTCGTGCACCCGGCATCCCGAACCGTGCCGACGAAATCACACAACTCATCGTAACTGTCCCGCCCATTAATCCCGATGCGATGCTTCACCGTCACCGGAATCGACACCGCATCGCGCATCGCCTTCACACAATCCGCCACCAACTGCGGATGCCCCATCAGGCAGGCACCGATCATATTGTTCTGCACCCGATCACTCGGGCAGCCAACATTCAGATTCACCTCGTCGTAACCATGCTCCTGCGCCATGCGCGCGCACATCGCCAGGTCCAGCGGCACACTGCCGCCGAGTTGCAGCGCGAGCGGGTGTTCGGCTTCGTTGTGACGCAGGAAACGGTCGTGATCGCCGTTGAGCAGCGCCCCGGTGGTGACCATTTCGGTGTAGAGGAGGGCGTGCTTGGAGAGTAGGCGCAGGAAAAAACGGCAATGGCGATCGGTCCAATCCATCATCGGGGCGACGGAGAAACGGCGGGAGAGCGAGGCGGGTGTGGCGGTGATTGGGGGCATTGGCGGTTCTGAGATGGGTGAGGCTGGGAGGTGGGGAGTTTATCAGGATTGGGGTTGTGGGGCTTAGGCGAGTCTTGCTGCCGTTGTCAGGGCATCTGAACAACGGCATAAGAGGGAATCGACTGGATCGCTACGAGTAAATAAATCTGTCCTGGTTTTTTGGGAGAGCGGGGCGGGTGTGGGGGCTTAGACGAGTCTTGCAGCGGTTCTTCACGGCGGCGTGTGGAGGAAGTCGAGGAACGAGATAGATGGGTCAACGAGGCGTCCGAGGAGGGCGCCTCGTTATGACGTCAGGACGATTCAGCATCCATACGTCGCGCAACGACATCTAGAACATCGCAGCCATCGCGCAAGGGTATGCAGCAAAGCATTGCAAAGTCGCTGAGTATCACCGAATCCGTGGTGATGTCGCCGCGCATTGCGAGGTTCTCCAGAATCTGCGTTACCGCACCAATTCGGTAGCGTGCGGTGCTTAGCAGTGAGTGCAGCGGTTGGGTGGTGTTTACATACAGCGAGGGAAGGTCGTCGGCGTTGCTGGTTAAAGCCATAAATTCTTTCATGTGACGCTCCATTAATTCGAGAAGAACTACTACTCAATCGTCGCCAAACGAATGGGTGGTAGCCGTACGCGGGTTGGCGAACCGGGCAATGGAGAAACCGGCAGACCCTAAGGTCTCCCGCGCACAGCCACCATAAAACAGGCAGCTAAGTGCGTTCCGAAACGCTCCGAAAATGCTCGAAGGTTTCAGTTCAATTGCCATCGAGTCGCCAAACCCGACACGCCATTTTGGCGTTGGGTGGACTATAGGCCTCGTGACAAAAGCGCAGCAATGGACAAGTGTACGGACAATTCCCAGAGTCGTGTAGGACGTTACTCTTTTAACAGTTTGTCTGGGGAGCCCCCTTTTTTGCCTCAAGCAATCAGTACCTGAACCAACGCTGTCGCCCAGCAAAGTTTCATAATTCCTGTTGGTCTTGCGGCATAGGATGACGACCTAAGGTCACCGCGCTTCGAACCCACAGGGAACTGAAAAATGATCTCGAATCTCTTAAAAGTCGTACTGATCGGTGGTGCGTTGCTGTTGAGCGCCTGTTCGGGTGCAAGCACCCATAGCGAATATTCGGAAGCCACCCTGCCGTCTGCCGGTTTTGGTCCGGGGCCTACCAACAACCCCAATAAGATGAATTTCCATGGCAGTGCGCTCGGCAACAGCTTCGGCGAGTACAGTTCGGGGTTGTTGCACGACGATTAACGGCGGAAGTGTTTCCGCCGTTTTGCGTTATGCCTGATGTGTCGTGTGCTTTGGGTTGGCGACTGCTGCGCAGTCGGACGCAGGCTTCGCCAACTGCTACATGGATGGTGTACGTGCGGTTATTTGGGCTCGGGTGTCGCTATCCATTGGCCCAGAACTTTTTGGTAGTTGCCCGTGACTTTGGCCAAGTGCAACCACTGATCGACGTACAACTTCCAAGTCATGTCATCACGCGGCAGCAAGTAAGCCTTTTCGCCGTACTGCATGAATTGCTTCGGGTTCACCGCGCACAGACCGGGTTTGAGTTTCTGCTGATACAGCGCTTCCGAAGCATCGGTGATCATCACGTCAGCCTTCTTGTCCAGCAGCTCCTGGAAGATGGTCACGTTGTCGTGAAGGCGCAATTGCGCGTTGGGTAGAAAGGCGTGAACAAAGGCTTCGTTGGTGCCGCCGGCCGGTTCGACCAAACGAACCGAAGGCTGGTTGATTTGCTCAACGGTCTGGTACAGCGCCTGATCTTCGCAGCGCACCAGCGGGATTTTGCCGTCGACGTCCAGCGTGGTGCTGAAGAAGGCCTTTTTCTGGCGCTCCAGCGTGACGGAGATGCCGCCGACGCCGATGTCGCATTTGCCCGCGAGCATGTCGGGCATCAGGGTTTTCCATGTGGTCTGCACCCACTCGACCTTGACGCCCAGGCTGTCGGCCAGCGAGCGGGCCATGGCGATGTCGATGCCCGAGTATTCGCCGTCCTCGGCTTTGACGGTATAGGGTTTGTAGTCGCCTGTTGTGCACACGCGCAGTTGGCCCTGTTGGATGACGCTGTCCAAATGCGATTGCTCGGCTTGAGCGCCAAACGATAGAGCGAGCAGGCCACCGAGCATCATTGTGCTTTTTAGGTTGTTCATTGTTATCCGGCTTCCATGATGGAGTGGGGGGTGAGGGACTTACTTTTTACTGCACCGCTCAACATCATCCTGGGTTTTCAAATCGGTTTCGATTCCCAACCGGTATTTGCAGTAGTCGATAATCCACGCGCGTTGCTCTTCCGTCAGGCGTTCCACTTTTCGAGTGTCGCCGTCATTGGCGTGGATGTTGTAGAACTTGATTTGCAGGGTTGGGTGTTTCTTGATGAAGGGGATTGTTTCGACGTCGGCGTCTTCAAGGGCGTTGTAGTAACCGAGACTCAGCATGCCCAACAAGATCAGCGCGATAACAGCGATCAGTTTTTTCATCCTTGAGACTCAGTGGGGGAATGGGTGGGGGCGATGGATAACACCAGAAGCTTATAAATACTCCCGAATTTCCTTCCAGACATATCCGTAGCTGTAGCGCAGCCAAGCGATTTTCACTTTCGCGAAGGTGCGACGAACCGGACTCGACGCTCGTGCGTTCAATGTTTTTTCGATTTCACTCAGTAGCCAGTCATCCTTGAAACCCGTCCAGATGGGTGGGACGGCCACTTCCAGGTTCCAGAAACAGACCGGTGCGACTTCTGCGTAAAGGATGTCTTTCACGGCTTCTAAGTCGTATGGCCGAATTTGCTCGGCGATGTAGGCGTAGTCGACCGGATTGTCTACAAACGCCTCAGCCAGTGCTATGCGTACACTTGCTTTCTGTTCCGGGGTCAAGAGCTTTTATTGGGCCTGGACGCATCAGCCACAGTGCCGCCACCGCAATTGATATACGAAGACGACTTCAACCAGCGTTGATCCGGATAATAAGAAAACAACAACTGCCCATCCTTCATCGAATCAATCAACTTATGCGCAATCGCCGGCCGCACAGCCGGACAGCCCAGGCTTCTACCAATCCGGCCATTGGTTCGGGCAAGAACCGGACTGACATAGGGCGCCCCGTGAATAACGATCGCCCGTTCAAATGCGTTGTCGTTGAAACCCGGCTCCAGACCTTCCATGCGCAAGGAATAACCGTTCTGGCCGACATAGCTCGACTGGGTGCGGTACAAACCGAGGCTGGTGGCAAAGCTTTCATTCTGGTTGGAGAACTTGACCGCCATGTTCTCGCCGCTGTTGCGACCGTGGGCGACCAGTTCGTGGAACAGTAATTTACGTTTCTTCAGATCGAACACCCACAACCGTTGTTCGGTCGAAGGCAGTGAGTAGTCGATAACAGCAAGTCTTTGGACAGGTGCTTTACCTTGGGCCAAGCTGCACTGGGTAGCGCGTACGGCCAGTCCGATGACTTTGGCGTTGGCGCCCGGTGCTGCTTTGAGCAGCGCGGCTGCAAGCGAATCGGCGTAGGCTGCCGGTACCGAAACTGACGTCAGCAGCAGGGCCGTGAATAGGAAACCAAAGCGGTCTAGCGCCATTTGTAAGTCTCACATTAATGTTTCGAGTCTAGCAGTGTGCAGGATGCTAGCCGTTGAATCCGGGGCGATTAAGGATTATCCATGGGGCAGTTAACAAGGTTATTCGTCATAAGCCGCATCTTTTTTATGGGCTTTCTGATCAGCGGCGCAGCGAATGCTGAAACTTCGCCGATTGAGGCGGCATCTCCAGTCATTAGCGGAACTGGCGCAGCGCCTGACGATTACGTCGCTCAAACGATTCAGGCGGCACTGGAGCCCTTGAGTTCATCGTTTCCACCCTTGCTCACTTCCCGTGGTCATCAACGGGTGGATCCGGGTCGCGTGGTCATGGATTTTTACATGCATCGGGGTTATCGATCGGCCTGGGCGAATGACAGCGATGTCATCCAGTTGTTGAAAAGCCTGAGCGAGACCCAGGCCGATGGGTTGGACCCTGCGGACTTTCATATTGATGAGTTGACGAAGGCCAGAGCATCGATGCAGGCAGCAGAGCCGACGGTGGCGCAACGGGCGGCGTTCGATATCGCGGCCACCCGCACCTTTATCACGGCGCTGCTGCAGTTGCGGCGCGGCAAGGTTGACCCTTCACGTCTGGACATCCATTGGAATTTCGACCCTGTCGGTGCCGATCCTCGTGGAGACATGAATAACTTGTTCGTTGCGCTCGATGCTCATGACGTGGCGCGCGCTTTCGCCGAAGCGCCACCACAAGAGGCGGTTTACCGCAGCCTGCGCGTGGGCCTGGCGCAACTGCGCAAGGTTCGGGACGCTGGCGGCTGGCCGAAGATAGCCGAAGGCCAAGCGCTCAAGCCAGGCATGGATGACGCCTCTGTCGCGCAGTTGCGAGCACGGTTAGTGGTGGGGGGGTATCTGGCCCCATCAAAGAAGCAACGCACTGATTACGACGACAACGTCACCGCGGCGGTGAAAAAGTATCAGACCGAGCAATACCTGGGGGCGGATGGCGTGGCGGGGGCCGCGACACTGGCTGCGTTGAATGTGCCCGTAGAGGCGCGGATAGACCAGGTTCGGGTGAACATGGAGCGCGCGCGTTGGTTGCTGTACAAACTTCAGGGCACTTTTGTCATCGTTGATATTGCGGGTTACAAGGTGGCGCTTTATCGCGACGGTAAGGCGATATGGCGTTCCCGGGTTCAGGTCGGTAAGCCGTTCCGCAGTACGCCGGTGTTTCAATCCGAGATTACTTACGTGACGTTCAACCCCACCTGGACCGTGCCACCGACGATCCTCGTCAAAGACATGTTGCCGAAGATTCAACGAGATCCTGGCTACCTTGCCGCCAACCGTATAAGAGCGCTTGATCGAGAGGGGAATGTGCTCGATCCGTCGACCGTCGACTGGGATAACGCGCGCGGTATCACGCTGCGACAGGATGCCGGGCCGGATAATTCGCTGGGGCAGGTGGTCATTCGGTTTCCCAATGACTATTCGATTTACCTCCACGACACGCCGCATCGCGAGTTGTTTGCGCAATCACGCCGTGCCACCAGTTCAGGCTGCATACGAGTGGAGAAGCCACTGCAGTTAGTAGAGCTACTGTTCAACGACCCGGTTCGTTGGAGCAGTGCCGGGATACAGGCCCAGTTGGCGAACGGCAAGACCGAAAACATCAGACTTCCCGTCAAGGTGCCGGTGCTGTTGGCTTACTGGACGGTGGACCTGAGCAATGATGGTCGAGTGATGTTTAAACCCGATGTCTACGGGTACGATTCCGCAGTACTTCGGGGGTTGAATCTGCCTTCGGAACTGCCCGTTCAGGATGTGCGACGAGCAGGAACTTCCGCTGTGGCGGCGGGGCAAAACCGGCAATGGCCGTGAAGGAAGCGGGACTTGCGGGTTATTGATGCACCTTCGATGCAAGCGCTCTTCGTCAACCTTTGCGCTCCGTCGCAGATTCCGAGGGTGGTGAAGCCAAGTTGTTGGCTCACCCGTTGAAAACTATCACAATGCAAAATAGCCACCGCTCAATATCAAGGGATAGGAAATTGAAGATGGATGTTGCGCAAAAAAACTCGTCACTCATCACCGGTATGCTTCATGCGCATGACCTCGATGAGTGCCGCAACATCCAAAAAGGTGCTGTGTTTATCATTGCCTCGGGGGCGTCCGCTAAAGATTTTCCGCAGGAAAGGTTTGCAGACGTTCCGATGATCACGATGAATGGTGCCATCTCCATGTTCTCCAGGACAGGTATCAAGCCGTTCTTTTATGCCTGTACGGATCAAGGCTTTTCCCAACAGCAACCCGAACTGTTTTCACAGGCCATGCGTATTAGTCAGCGGGTTGCACTGTGGCAAGAGCACATCTGGCATACGACGGTAGCGCCTGAGGGCGAACTGTATTTACTCGGCCGAGCACCCAAGCTCTCCTGGACGGACCTGGTTTTCAGGGCGGATAAAGAACTCGTCAGAAATCGCAAACTCGGAAATGGCCGCAATAGAACCCTTGGTTTCAGCAAGAATCTTAAACGCGGTTTTTTTGATGCCCGTACGGTGGCTTATCTGGCGTTACAGATTGCCTATCACGTGGGGTTTACCAAGGTGTTTTTGGTCGGCGTCGACTTGAATCAATCTATAAACCGTTTTTACGAAGGGGGTGATGCGTTCGCCTCACCCTGCATGCTCGATCAGCATTTTTATACGAGAATCCTGCCGTCGTTCGAGATCTTGTCGAAGTACGTCGTGGATGAAGATTTTCAGGTCTACAACTTGTCCAGTTCCTCAAGGATTCCGGGTGAACTCATTCCCCGGGTGACGCTGGATGAGATCGACAAATTGATCTAAAGGTTGTTCGTGCCTTATTGAAATGGGCGCCCTCGAGGCGCCCATTTTTTTGCCTGGTGATTATGTCTGGCCCAGTTCCTCGCGCAAAAACTCCACCAAAGCCCGCTGCAACCCGGTCAGCGCTCCCTCGCGGCTGATCAACGCCAACTCCGTCGGCGGCAGTTCGGGCAGGTCGGTGCACACGCTGTGCTCAGGCAATACCGCCGAAGCGGGCAGCACCGACACGCCCAGACCTGAAGCCACCGCGGCTTGAATGCCTGTCAGGCTATGACTGCCAAACGCAACCCGCCAGGGACGCTGAGCCACATCCAGCAGGCGGATGGCCCGTTGGCGGTAAATGCAGCCCTGCGGGAACAGCGCCAATGGCAATACCCCGTTGGCTGAATCCACGCCTGCACCTTTGACCCACACCAACACTTCCGGCCAGGCTGCCCAGCACGGCCCGCTGTCCGGTTCGCGCTTGATCAGCGCAATGTCTACGGTGCCCGCGCTCAGTTTCTGTTTGAGATCGGTGCTCATGCCACTGATGGTTTCCAGGCGCGCTTCAGGTCTGGCCCGGTTGAAGCCGGCGAGAATGACCGCCAGGCGCCGAGCGTCGAAATCCTCCGGTACACCAATGCGCAAAATTTCCAGATCGAGGTCGCTGGCCAACGCTTCAACCGCTTCAGAGGACAACGCCAGCAAGCGCCGGGCATAGTGAATCAGCAGTTCGCCATGCTCAGTGACACTGACGTTCTGCCCGGTCCGATCACGCAGCAACAGCGAATGCCCGACCAGTTCTTCGAGTTTACGAATCTGTTGGCTCACCGTGGATTGGGTCCGATGCACACGCTCGGCGGCGCGGGTAAAGCTGCCTTCGTCGACCACGCAGACGAAGGTCTTGAGCAATTCGAGGTCGAGCATGGCGGCTTCCTTGATATTCGATTTGCCACTGACAAGTAGATATTAATTTAATTTCACACTATCACTAATGGCTCGTAGTCTGAAGATCACCTTTCAGAGGACACGAACATGACACTCAAAAACACCCCGCGCCCCGAGTGGCTGACCTTCGATTGCTACGGCACGCTGATTCAGTGGGATGAAGGCTTGAAGACCGTGGTCGCCGATATTTTGCGCGACAAGGGCGACCACGCCGTTGATGTCGATCGCCTGATTGAGGTGTACGACCGGCATGAACACCGACTGGAGCAGATCCCGCCGCATCGCTCGTTTCGCCAGTTGAGCGCGCAGGGCTTGCACCTCGCTCTGGAGGAGTTGGGGCTGGCGAGCGCGCCCGAAGACAGTCAGCGGCTGGCCGGGGCGATCCCGCGGATGCCGCCGTTCCCCGAAGTGGTCGAGACGCTCGCGCGGCTTAAGGCGATGGGGTTCAAGTTATGCATCGTGTCCAACACCGATGACGACATCATTGCCGGGAACGTTGCGCAGCTCGGTGGGCATATCGACCGGGTCATCACCGCTCAGCAGGCCGGTGCTTATAAGCCGGATCCGCGGTTATTTGACTACGCTCATGAACAGCTCGGCGTCAGTCGTGATCAGGTGGTGCACATCTGCGCCAGCCCGATGCTGGACCATACCGCCGCCCGCGACATGCACTTTCGCTGCGTCTGGATTGACCGCAGCACGGGTCGGCAGTTGCTGCCGGACTATCAACCCGATGCGATATTAAGCACGCTGGACCAGGTCGTGCCCTTGTTCACATCCCTTGGCTGGTAAACACGGAGTCGTCATGGCCCACACCCTTGCAGGCAGTTCCCGTCCCTCGCGTTACGCCGATCTGAATCTCGATTCGGAGGCCGCCATCGCCGCTCGCACGGAATTGGCGGCGTGCTTTCAATTGGCGGCGCTGCACGGTTTGGAGGAGGGCATCTGTAACCATTTTTCCGCCATGGTGCCGGGTCGGGATGATCTGTTTTTCGTGAACCCCTACGGCTACGCGTTCGAAGAAGTCACCGCTGACAACCTGCTGGTCTGCGATTTTCACGGCAACGTCGTGGTGGGCGAAGGGCTGCCGGAAGCGACCGCGTTCTATATCCACGCGCGACTGCACAAACAGCTGCCGAGGGTGAAAGTGGCGTTTCACACGCATATGCCTCACGCCACGGCGTTGTGCCTGCTGCAAGGTCCGCCGCTGTTGTGGCTGGGGCAAACGGCCTTGAAATTCTACGGCCGTACGGCGGTGGACGAGGACTACAACGGTCTGGCGCTCGACGAGTCTGAAGGCGACCGGATTGCCAGCGTCATGGGCGATGCCGACATTCTGTTTTTGAAGAACCACGGGGTGATCGTCGCCGGGCCAACCATCGCCGAAGCCTGGGACGATCTGTATTACCTTGAGCGTGCCGCCCAGGTGCAGTTGATGGCGATGGCGACCCAGCGTGAACTCAAGCCGGTGCCCCATGAGATTGCTCAGCGGGCCTATGAGCAAATGCGCCTGGGGGATGCAGAAAGTGCACGGGCGCATTTGCACAGCGCGATGCGGCGACTAGCCAAAGGACATTTGCCCCATACCCCCCCGTAGACTAAGCTCACAAAAAATAAGGGTTTTGGGGTGTTACCCATGCCTTACCCTTACAGGACGCGCTTTTGTCTATCCCTCTTCACGATCCGCACAACGCCACCGGCGTCACGTTGAAACGGTTACCTCTGCGCAAAGCAGCGGTACTGTTTATTGCGGTCGTGTGCCTGAGCCTGTGCGGTTTGCTTTACCTGCAACTGGAGCAGTCGCGCCGGCATGACCTGGCATTGGCGAAAGTGGCGTCATCAAACCTGACGCGGGCCATGGCGCAGCAGGCCGAAGACACCTTCATGCAAGCCGATCTGGTGCTGACCAGTCTGGCCGACTGGATTCAGGCTGACGGTTTCGGCGCCCCCCAAAAGGCACGCTTGCAGAAAACGTTCGCCCGGCGGGTGCAGGCGCTGAATCAATTGCACGGGATATTTCTGTTCGACCAGAAGGGGCAGTGGATCGTTAGCTCCTTCGAAAACCTGCCACGTGGCCCGGGTGTGTCGGATCGCGAGTACTTCAAATTCCACCAGCAGAACGTCTCCTCCCTGGCGCACATCGGGCCGGCGATTCGCAGTCGGGAAAATGGCGAATGGATCATCCCGATATCCAAACGGGTGAACGACAAGAATGGCAATTTCCAGGGCGTCTTGTTGGCCGGCATCAAGATGGCGTACTTCGATCAGTTCTTCAAAAGCTTCAGCATTGATGACAACGGTTCGATGTTTTTGGGCTTGACCGACGGAACGCTGCTGGCGCGACGGCCGTTTGTGGAATCGCTGATTGGCACATCACTGGCCAAGAGCGAGATCTTCGAGAAATTGCTGCCCAACGCACCCTCCGGTAACGCAATGTTCAGCTCACTGGTCGATGGTGTCGTGCGGTTGTATGGCTACCGTCAGCTCGACACTTATCCGCTGGTCGTGTCTGCCGCCTCGTCCAGGGAATCGATTCTCAAGGATTGGTACGACACGGCATTTCGCTCCACAGTCATCGTTGCCCTGGTGGTGCTGGGCGTGGGGTTGTTCGGTTGGGTGTTCCTTTATCAGGTGCGTGTCGGCGAACAGATCGAGGCGGATTTGCGCAAGGCAAAGGAAGCGCTGAAGCTGATCGCGACCCACGACAGCCTGACCGGCCTGGGCAATCGCCGGCTGTTCGAGGGGGCGCTGGACATCGAGTTCGGCCGAGGTGCCCGGCAGTCGAGTTCGCTGAGCCTGATCATGCTCGATATCGATTACTTCAAGCGCTACAACGACGCTTACGGCCACGTGGCGGGGGACCATTGCCTGGCTGAAGTGGCGCGGGCGGTGAAGGGGTGCTGCCATCGAAAAGCCGATTTGGCTGTGCGGTACGGCGGTGAGGAGTTTGCGGTATTGCTACCCGACACTGACATTCATGGCGCGATGGTGATTGCCGAGCAGATCCGCCGCAGCGTCATGGACAAGAACATCATCCACAGCGGTTCACCCTCGGGCTTCGTGACGGTCAGTCTGGGGTGTTATTCGTTTGTGCCGACGGGGCGGGACAGCATGGAAGTGTTTATCGAACGAGCGGACGCGGCGCTGTATCAAGCCAAGCATTCGGGGCGAAACCGCTCGGCGGTGCTGTCGATGGAAGGCGGTGTCGAGGCACTGCTGCGTTCGGATCGTTGAGGTGTCTCGAGAGGGTGTTTCACCCGCGCAACACCCCGGCCCGCCGGCTGTCTGCCTGTCAGATCCCCTTCAATTGATCGTCTAGAGTTGCGGTAACGCTGCCGATCCCGGCAGGTCTCCCCACCGCACGGATGATCGTCAGAATGTTGATTACTCAAGCATTGACAGCCGTTGCTTTAACCGTTGCAGCCTGCGCCATCTTTCCGCTCGCGAGCCACGCTCAATCGAACGTCACAGCCAAAGAAGCACACGCCATCGGCGTGGATGCCTACCTTTATTTGTACCCGCTGTTGACCATGGACATCACCCGCAAGCAATTCACCAACATCGAATCGGGTAAGGAATTCGGCAAAGGTCCGATGAATATGTTTGTCAGCGTGCCGCAGTATCCACCTGCCGATTTCAAAGGGGTGGTGCGCTCGAACGTCGACACCTTGTATTCCATTGCCTGGCTGGACTTGACCAAAGAACCGCTGGTGATTGCAGCGCCCGATACGGCCGGGCGTTTTTACCTGCTGCCGATGCTCGACATGTGGACCGATGTGTTCGCCTCACCGGGCTGGCGCACCACGGGTACACAAGCGGGGCAGTTTCTGGTGACACCGCCTGACTGGACCGGGACGGTGCCTGCCGGACTGAACCATCTGCCGGCGCCTACGCCCTTTGTCTGGGTCATTGGCCGCACCAAGACCGATGGCGCTGCGGACTACGGGGACGTGCACAAAATTCAGGCTGGCTATACCGTGACACCGCTGTCCCGACTGGGTAAAAAGTCCGAACCGGCCAGCGTGACAATCGACCCGGCCGTGGACATGCAGACCCCGCCCAAGCTCCAGGTCGACTCAATGTCGGCGGCCGACTACTTCGCCTATGCCGCCGAATTGCTCAAAGTGCACCCTGCGCACATCACCGATCAACCGATCCTGGCGCAGATGAAGCGTATCGGTATCGAACCCGGAAAATCGTTCGACATGGATGCGCTGGACCCTGAAATCAAAGCAGCGCTCCAGGCCGTGCCCGAAGACGCGCAGACGCTGAAGACGTGGAAAGTTCCAACGCTCACTGGTGTGGTCAACGGCCGAAGGGTAGGTTCAATCTGACCATGCGTTTGTATGGGTTCAAACCCGAGGTGTTGAGCGGCAAGTGGAACCTGCCGACGGTCACATGCCGGTGTGTAGCACCCAACTGACAGCAGCCGACGATCTGCAATCATCGGCTGTCTCTACGCGTCCAGCTGCCCGTCCCGCCGCCGGCACCGCCCGTGCCACCGCCCGCCGCGCCCGTGCCACCCCCCGCGCCAGAGCCGCTGTTGCCGGCATTGCCACCATTTCCGCCACCCGACGAGCCCGATCCGCTATTGCCGCCGTTAGCGTTATGGTCGCTTGAGGGGTGGCCAGGGTTATTGTTGGGCGCCATGGTCGAGCCGCCGGTTGATCCTGACTTGGTTCCGGTCGCATCAGCGCCATCGCCGGAGGCTGCAAAAGTGCCGATGGACATGGCGGACAGCACTCCCGCCAGTAACAGCGAGGTCATTTTGATGATCATCATGGTGCGTATCCAAAGATGAGTCGTTACCTGATGTTGGTGTGAAGGGCAGGGCGCGTAGTGCCGGTTGGTTGACGAGTGGCCGGCGTGCGTTTCAGGCGAAAGCCTCGCGCAGGTGGCTGATCGCTGCTTCTACTGTCATTCCCGGTGCAGTCGGTGGATCAGGCCGTTCACAAAACTCACGCCATACAAACAGCGTCAGCTCGGCACCATCGGTGATGCTTTCCGGGATGGGGGATGAGAAGGTCTCTAGCACTCTGTAGCGTTCATCCTGCCAGAACAAATCCTCGACCCAGTCGTAGATCGGTATCACATGAAAGTGAATCGGATGGCCGGGCACATGTCCGTAGCGACCGATGTACAGCCGTTTGGGTTTGAACAACGTTTCGACAAGCCGTTGAGTTTTCGCCAGTAGCGGGCCGAGTTCGGCGAGGGCGCTATCGGGCAGTTCGTGGAGCGCGTTGACGTTCGCTCGTGCGCCGAGCATCACGTAACCAGGCAAGGCCGAGTTGAGGCGGTGGTTGACGATCCAGTGTTCGGTTTCATGGAGGATGAAGTGCTGGGGGATGAGGGGCATGTCATGACTTCCTTGTCTTGCGCGATAACAAACGATGGCGGTGTACCCAAGCGAGGTGTCCGCTGCATCTCGGCATCAAAAGGTACGCGGGGGTGCGTGCAATTACAGGGCAGCGGCCGTTGATTGGCAATGGTTGTGTTAACGGTTCTTCCATTGCGGCAATGGCTTGCGTTATCCAGGCGCCAGGGCCCAGCATGGCTGCTATGTTCAATGAACGTTCGGCGAGTGCCCCGGTAAAAAAGCATTGCGAGCGTCACATCCCGATCAGGCAATCGATTGACAGGATAAGTGCATGGATATGACTGCCGTTACCAGTGTCGCCGCTCCCCGTCATACGCCGATAACCCGCAACCTGGTGTGGGTCGTCGGCCTGCTGTTTGTTCTGAGTGTGCTGATCGCCCTGTTGGCCTTGTTCAACATTGCCGGGCGGCTGGACGCCCAGGACCTGGCCAAGACCACGTTCTACACCCAGCGTGCGCTGGAAAATCGCATCACTGCCTCGAAAAACTACATCGCCAGTTATGCAAACTGGACGACCGCCTACGACCATTTGAACGGCAAGGTCGATGTGCAGTGGGCTTACGTCGAGCAGAACCTGGGCAAAACCTTGTTCAGCATCGATCACTACGACGGCGTCTTCGTGGTCGATCATCAGCAAACCAAATACGCCGTGGTGCGCGGGCTTCAGGTGCAGGAGGCCGCGACCACCTATCTTTCGGCATCCATGGCGACGCTGGTACAGGCAGTCCAGCGTCAGGAAAGCCTCATTGACCCCGTCAGCCAGTTCACGCTGTTCGAGGGCAAACCGGCATTGCTGACGGCTGCCGCGATCGTCCCCAATGACGAAAGGCCCGCGGTCGATCCTCAAAGCACCTCGGTGCTGGTGTTCGTCGACCAATTAAGCCCTGACAAGCTCAGCGCCCTGAGCGCCGATTACGGTTTGCATGATTTGAACCTGGCGCCTGATGACGCTATCTCGCCCGACAGGCCAGTCGTGGCACTGGCGGACACTGGCTACAGTCTGGTTTCCCGACTCGAGCAACCGGGTCATCAGTTGCTCTGGTCGCTGCTGCCGCCATTGGGCGGCGCGCTGTTGGTGCTGGCGTTGTTAACGGCTTATTTCTTCCGGTATGTCTTGCGCACGTCCGGGCACGTGGATGCCAGCTACACCAGCCTCGATTTATCGAACCAGGCGCTGGAGGCCAGTGAAGAACGTTTTCGTGCCGTGGCTGAGGCCGCTTCCGACTGGATCTGGGAAATCGACGACAAGCATTGCATCTCTTACCTGTCAGGACGTTTCGCCACCGTCACCGGTTTTTCCGATCAGCAATGGATAGGGCAGGACATTGGGCAACTGCTCAATTGCGATACGCTGCCCTTGTCGCTGTGGCTGCATAAGCTCAATGAAGAACAGCCCGTCAGCCATTTGCGTTGCTCCTATCGCGATCAGTCGGGGCAACAGCGTATTTGCCGGGTTTCGGCACGACCGATCCATCGCAAGGGCGCGGTGCTGGGCTATCGCGGAACGGCCAGCGACATCACCGATGAAGTCGCCGCCCATGCCCAGATCCAGCATCTGTCGTTGCACGATGCCCTGACGGGACTGCCGAATCGCAACAAACTGGCGCGTTTCCTCGACGAGGCCCTGGCGCAGAAAGAGCATTCGGCGGCGCTGGTGCTGTTGATGATCGATCTGGATAACTTCAAGCCGATCAATGATTCCCTCGGTCACCCGGCCGGCGACGCCGTGCTGCTGGAAGTGGCCACCCGATTGCGCGAGTGCACGCGGGACATCGATCTGGTCGCCCGGCTCGGTGGTGATGAGTTTGTGCTGGTGCTCAACGGCATGGACAGCCACGCCGAAATCGACCGGTTCTGCGAGCGTTTGCTCGATAGCCTGCAGCAGCCGATTCATTACGAGCATCACACGCTGCACATCGGCGCGAGCATCGGTGTCGCCTTGAGTCGGCGTCAGGGGCACATTCCCAATGAGCTGATCCGGTGCGCCGACATTGCGCTGTATCAGGCTAAATCCGACGGCAAGAAGACCTGGTGCTACTTTGCGCCGCACATGAACGATCAGATCCAGCACCGTCGGCTACTGGAAAACGACCTGCGCCGGGCGATCAAGAACGACGAGTTCGTGATGCATTTCCAGCCACGCTACAACATGGGCGGCAAGCAGGTGGTCTCGGTGGAGGCGTTGCTGCGCTGGCAGCATCCGGAACAGGGGCTGCTGAGCCCCGACGAGTTTATCCCTTTGGCCGAGCAGACTGACCTGATCGTGCCCTTGGGGCGCTGGGTGTTGCGCGAAGCCTGTGAAACGGCCCTGACCTGGCCCGGTGCGTTGATGGTGTCGGTCAATTTGTCGCCTGTTCAATTTGCCCGCAGCGACGTGGTGGAGGACGTCAGGGAGGCATTGATCCTGACCCGTTTACCGGCCAGTCGTCTGGAGCTGGAAATCACCGAAAACGTGATGCTCATCGATGTGGAGGGCGCGTTGGCGACCATGAATGCGCTCAAGGAACTGGGCGTGCGGTTGAACATGGACGACTTCGGTACCGGCTATTCGTCCCTGGGTTACTTGCGCACGTACCCGTTCGACGGGATCAAGATCGACAAGCGTTTCATCTCGTCCATGAGTGGCGGCGGCAATGACCGCGCTGTGGTGCAGGCGATCATCAACCTGGGCAAAGCCATGGGCCTGACCGTGACGGCAGAGGGCGTCGAGACCCTGGAGCAACTAGACTTCCTGGTCCTGGACCAGTGCCATGAAGTGCAGGGTTTCTACTTGAGTCGGCCTATGGAAAAGCAGGCGTTGCTGCCGTTGCTGAAGGCATCGCATGACGAGTTTCCAGTGTAGGGGCGTGCCTTTAGTCGCCTGACTCGCTCGTAGAGGCAACTGCAGGTACGCACCCCCGGTCACAACTGGATATCGACCCTGCGTTGCGAGCGTTGGCCCATGAAGAACCTGAAAATCGCAACATTCAACGTTAACGGCATGCGCGCCCGACTGCCGAACTTGCTGGCCTGGCTTGAGCGAGAGCGGCCAGACATCGCCTGTTTGCAAGAGCTCAAGTCGGTCGACAGTGCTTTCCCCGCCGCCGAGCTTGAGGCCGCTGGCTACGGCGCGCTCTGGCAAGGTCAGTCGTCGTGGAACGGGGTGGCGATTCTGGCGCGGGATGCTCAGCCGCTGGAGAGTCGTCGAGGCCTGCCGGGTGATGACAGCGACACCCATAGCCGGTACCTGGAGGCCGCCGTGCACGGGATTCTGGTGGGCTGCCTGTACCTGCCCAACGGCAACCCGCAGCCGGGGCCGAAGTTCGATTACAAGCTGGCGTGGTTTGAACGGCTGATCCATTACGCGCAGACGCTTCAGGCCAGTGAGCATCCCGTGGTGCTGGCCGGTGACTACAACGTGGTGCCCACTGACCTGGACATCTACAACCCGCGATCCTGGCTGAAGGATGCGTTGCTGCAACCTGAAAGCCGCGAGTGTTATCAGCGCCTTATGGCCCAGGGCTGGACCGATTCCTTGCGCCATCTGTATCCGGAGGATCGGCTCTATACCTTTTGGGATTATTTTCGCCAGCACTGGCAAAAGAACTCAGGTCTGCGCATCGATCATCTGTTGCTTAACCCTGCGCTCAGCCCTTATCTGCAGGAGGCCGGAGTCGATGCCTGGGTTCGCAACGAGCCCCACGCGAGTGATCATGCACCGACGTGGATTCGGTTGAGTTCGCGCAAGCGGCGTTGAGATTGAAGTGTGTGGCGATTGGCTAAATCAATTGTCAGTCGAGCCGCTTTATCCCTTATACATGGCGCCCATTGGCGGAGAAATCCGGCCCCCAGCATAAGGACTGAGCGATGAGCGAGCCACACCTGAGCAATCTTGCGTTGTACCTGCAGCGCCTGGGCTTCGACGCGCCTCCGGCGCCGACCCTGGAAACCCTGCTTCAACTTCAACTGCGCCATACCGGCGTTTTCGCGTTCGAAAACCTCGCCACGTTGTCGGGGCAGCCGGTGCTCATCGACCTGCCGTCCATCGAACAAAAGGTCCTGCACGACGGTCGCGGCGGTTACTGCTACGAACTCAATAACCTGTTCCTGGCCTTGCTCCAGGCGCTGGGCTTCGACGCTCGCGGTATCTCCGGCCGAGTGGTCATGGGCCAGCCCGAAGGCGCGTGGACCGCCCGTACACACCGCTTGAGCCTGGTGACCCTGGACGGCGTGCGTTACATCACCGACGTCGGCTTCGGCGGCATGGTGCCCACCGCACCGCTGATGCTCGATATCCCGGCCGAACAGCTCACACCTCACGAACCCTATCGCATCGAGCCGCACGAGGATGGCTACACCCTGCGCGCCAACGTCGCCGGCGAATGGCGGGCGATGTACATTTTCGATTTGCAGCGCCAGGAAGACATCGATTACGCCGTCGGCAACTGGTACGTCTCGACCCATCCCGAATCGTCGTTCGCCAGGCAGCTGATGGTGGCGCGCACCGGCGATGGGTGGCGCCGCACGCTGAACAACAGCAGTTATGCGATTCATCGGATCGGCCGTGAGACTGAACGTCGGCAAGTGACGGATGTGGATGAGTTGATGGGTTTGTTGCGCAGCGAATTCGACATTCGGGTGCCGCGGGAGGCGGCGATGCGCCGGGTTATTGAAGGGCTGATTCAACAGCCCTGAACCTCACAGCTGCAGTCCCTCCTGCACCACCGACAGCAGATTGTCTTCGGTCATGGCGATTGCATCCGGTTGTTGCCCGGATTGATCGATCGCTTGCAGCCACCACTGCGTCTCGCCGTGTTCGCTCACGGTTCGCAGCATCGAGAGTGTTTTCCCTTGGGTGCGGATTCCGACCCGTCCGGCACCGTCCTCAGTGAAACGAGCGACGGGGTCGAAGGTGATGCTGTGGTGGTTGCCTTCAATCAGCAACTGGTCGATGGCGTAGTCGTAGGTCGCCCCGTCGGCATGACGCTCGAAGACGTGCGTCGGCACTCGCCGGATGTTCAGCCCGGCTTCGCTGAGCGGCGCCAGCCAGGTTTCGATGAGGTGGTACAGGTCGTAAACCTGCGCAGGCCAGCTGTCTATTTGGTGATCAGCACAGATTGTCTCGTCGGCGCTGGACTGCTGGGTTTGCTTCAGTTTTGCGGCGAGTTGGTCAGCCTTGCTCATGTCGATGTCCTATCGTGGTCTCAGTGAGAGCATACCTCTATCAAGGTAGTGCACGTCTTGCCTTGCGTCATGTTGCCGGGAGGTTTTGGCTTCATATCAGGGAAGGTGCGGCTCAAGTCTCACGTGGGGAATGGCCATGTGTCCATAATCTGACTGATTAGTTGTATACAACTCTATAGACATTTGTCCTGAGTCTTGCATACAGTGTGCGCACAACAAAAACCAGGGAACCCCCCAAACCATGAAAACGCCCCATGTTTCACACCAACGGCCTGAGGATGAAAATCTCGGGGTCGGCGCGAATATGGCTTACGGCCTGCAACACGTTTTGACCATGTACGGCGGCATCGTTGCGGTGCCTTTGATCATCGGCCAGGCGGCCGGGCTCTCGCCAGCGGACATCGGTTTGTTGATTGCTGCTTCATTGTTTGCAGGGGGGCTGGCGACATTGCTGCAAACCCTGGGCTTACCGTTTTTCGGTTGCCAATTGCCGCTGGTACAGGGCGTGTCGTTCTCTGGTGTCGCGACGATGGTGGCGATTGTCAGCAGCGGCGGGGAGGGCGGGTTTCAATCGATTCTCGGGGCGGTGATTGCCGCGTCGTTGATCGGCCTGCTGATCACGCCGGTGTTCTCGCGAATCACCAAGTTTTTCCCGCCGCTGGTCACGGGCATTGTGATCACCACCATCGGCCTGACGCTGATGCCAGTGGCTGCACGCTGGGCCATGGGCGGTAACAGCCATGCCCCGGACTTTGGCAGCATGGCGAACATCGGTCTGGCGGCGGTGACGCTGGTGCTGGTGCTGCTGTTGAGCAAGATCGGAAGCGCGACCATCTCGCGTTTGTCGATCCTGTTGGCCATGGTCATCGGTACGGTGATCGCGGTGTTCCTTGGCATGGCGGACTTCTCGTCTGTCACTCAAGGCCCGATGTTCGGCTTCCCGACGCCGTTCCACTTTGGCATGCCGACCTTCCACTTCGCCGCGATCCTGTCGATGTGCATCGTGGTCATGGTGACCTTGGTGGAAACCTCGGCCGACATCCTGGCGGTGGGTGAAATCATCGACACCAAGGTCGACTCCAAACGCTTGGGCAACGGCCTGCGCGCCGACATGCTATCGAGCATGATCGCGCCGATCTTCGGCTCCTTCACCCAAAGCGCGTTCGCCCAGAACGTCGGACTGGTGGCGGTGACCGGGATCAAGAGCCGCTTCGTGGTGGCTACCGGCGGTTTGTTTCTGGTGATCCTCGGTTTGCTGCCATTTATGGGCCGCGTCATCGCCGCTGTACCGACTTCTGTCCTCGGCGGCGCCGGTATCGTGCTGTTCGGCACCGTGGCCGCCAGCGGTATTCGTACCCTGTCCAAGGTCGACTACCGCAACAACGTCAACCTGATCATCGTCGCCACCTCCATCGGCTTCGGCATGATCCCCATCGCTGCGCCGAACTTCTACGACCACTTCCCAAGCTGGTTCGCCACGATCTTCCACTCTGGCATCAGCTCCTCGGCGATCATGGCCATCGTGCTGAACCTGACCTTCAACCACCTCACTGCCGGTAACTCCGATCAGCAGTCGGTGTTCGCGGCTGGCACTGAACGCGTCCTGCGCTATCAGGATCTGGCAGCGTTGCGCGAAGGGGATTATTTCAGCGAAGGCAAACTGCGTGACTGCGACGGGAATGAGATTCCGGTGGTGGAGGTGGCCCATGCATCAGACGAGCACCACCCCAGCCATGCGAAAAGCAGTGAGCATGTCTGACGGTTTATAGCCGGAGGATTAAAAGATCGCAGCCTGCGGCAGCTCTTACAGAATTTGTGTTCGCCCGATGAATCACGGGTGTACGCGATTCCCATGTAGGAACTGCCGCAGGCTGCGATCTTTTGACTTTATGAAGAGCCACAAAAAAGCCCCTGAACCTTTCGATTCAGGGGCTTTTCGATATTGCTGTCTGGCTCCACGACCTGGACTCGAACCAGGGACCCAGTGATTAACAGTCACTTGCTCTACCAACTGAGCTATCGCGGAATGGCGCGTATGTTACTGATTCAAAAAGAGAAGTCAAGCACCTGTTAGCAGTTTGATGGGTTCATGGGGACGGACGGTGGTTTATCGACCGTGGGCGGTTACCAGAATCGCCTCAGAGGTCTACCATGGCGGCCCGGAAGTGGTTACACGCGCTGCCGGCCATTCGCCGAAAAGGTACGCGCCATGAATCACCCAACCACCACACTTCGCCACAACGGGGTGTTCGCATGAGCATCGCTCAGATCAGCCTGCCCAAAGGTGTCGGCCCTCACGCCGAAAAACTGTTCGACGCAATCACTCAGGCCAGCACCGCTGACGAATTGAACCGTGCCGGTGGCAAGGCCGAAGGTTTTGTCCTGGGTCTGGAAAGCACCAAGGCCATCAAAAGCCAGGTCGCCGAATCGCTCTACGTCGCCTATGACGACGCTGCCAGCCAGCGCGCAACCGAACTGGCCTAACCGCCGAAGGTGACGGTGGCGAGCATCAGTTTGGCGTACAACATCGTTGCGGCCAGCTGCACTAGCCACAAGGCCAGGCCGCCGAGAAACACGCCGGCAGCGACTTGCATTACCAGGTTGTTACTGCGTTTGGCCGGGGTGCGGGGCACGAAGTGGTCCAGCTCATCGCGGTCGGCGCGTAGGTCATCGTTTTTCATGTTGGCTCTCGTCAGAATTCTCGGGTGTACACAAAACCTGTGGGAGCGAGCCTGCTCGCGAAGGGGTATTGCATTCAACATTGATGTTGGCTGATACGACGCCTTCGCGAGCAGGCTCGCTCCCACATTTGATCTGCGTGCAGTCTAAAGCGGTCGTTCGCTGCGCTGGGAACTATCTGAGGCAAGTAAAACGGGAAGCCCAAGGGCTTCCCGTTTTTTTTACCACTCGACGACTCAGATCACCGCAACGATGGCCTTGGTCACAACGTCGATGTTGCTCTGGTTCAACGCGGCCACGCAGATGCGGCCGGTGTCCAGTGCATAGATGCCGAACTCGCTGCGCAGGCGGGTCACTTGCTCAACCGTCAGGCCGGAGTAGGAGAACATGCCGCGCTGACGACCGACGAAGCTGAAGTCACGCTGTGGAGCTTGCTTCGCCAGCTGCTCAACCATCTGGATGCGCATGCCGCGAATCCGCAGACGCATTTCAGCCAGTTCTTCTTCCCACTGAGCGCGCAGTTCCGGGCTGTTCAGTACAGCGGCGACAATGCTTGCACCGTGGGTCGGCGGGTTGGAGTAGTTGGTGCGGATCACGCGTTTGACCTGCGACAGCACGCGTGCGCTTTCTTCTTTCGATTCGCTGACGATCGACAGGGCGCCCACGCGTTCGCCGTACAGAGAGAACGATTTGGAGAACGAGCTGGAGACGAAGAAGGTCAGGCCCGATTCAGCGAACAGACGCACGGCAGCGGCGTCTTCGTCGATACCATCGCCAAAGCCCTGGTAGGCCATGTCGAGGAACGGTACGTGACCTTTGGCTTTCACCACGTCCAGGACGTTGTTCCAGTCCGCCGGGCTCAGGTCCACGCCGGTCGGGTTATGGCAGCAAGCGTGCAGGACAACGATGGAGCCGGACGGCAGGGCGTTCAAGTCCTCCAGCAAGCCAACACGGTTCACGTCGTGGGTCGCGGCGTCGTAGTAGCGATAGTTCTGCACCGGGAAACCGGCCGTTTCGAACAGCGCGCGGTGGTTTTCCCAGCTCGGGTCGCTGATCGCCACGACGGCGTTCGGCAGCAGTTGCTTGAGGAAGTCGGCACCGATTTTCAGCGCGCCAGTACCGCCAACGGCTTGGGTGGTGATGACGCGGCCAGCGGCGATCAGTGGCGAGTCATTGCCAAACAGCAGTTTCTGTACGGCCTGGTCGTAGGCAGCAATGCCGTCGATTGGCAAGTAGCCACGGGAAGCGTGTTGAGCGACGCGAATCGTCTCGGCTTCGACAACGGCGCGCAGGAGTGGAATTCGCCCCTCCTCGTTGCAGTAAACACCGACCCCCAGGTTGACCTTGTTGGTACGGGTGTCGGCGTTGAATGCTTCGTTGAGGCCCAGGATTGGATCACGTGGTGCCATTTCGACAGCGGAGAACAGGCTCATTTTGCGGCGGCTCTGAATGGAAAGTGGAGGGACGTGTCGCGCTCCAGCCGAATGCACTAGAGCGGTGCACAAACGGGGAGCTAGTATAGAGGCCATCTGCGATTGATGGCGACAGACGATTCGGCTTTTACGGTAAGTTTTTCCGATTATTTCTGGACCGTTAGTCGATTGGCATCGTCAAAGGTTTTACCCGATGTAGGACGTTTGACTTGAAAGCGAGGGCAATCGGCTCCACATTGAGCACAATCCAGTTTTTTCCTCGGGCGACATCGGTCGTTTGCGGTCTTTCCCGTTGCTGCCCGGTTCGGCCGGACAGGCGCGAACCCAGAGGTTTTTCATGTCTGAATTCCAGCTAGTCACCCGCTTCGAGCCCGCCGGCGATCAGCCGGAAGCCATCCGCCTGATGGTCGAGGGCATCGAAGCCGGGCTGGCGCACCAGACGTTGCTCGGTGTGACCGGCTCGGGCAAGACCTTCAGCATCGCCAATGTGATCGCCCAGATTCAGCGTCCGACCCTGGTACTGGCGCCGAACAAGACCCTGGCCGCGCAGTTGTACGGTGAGTTCAAGGCGTTCTTCCCGAACAACGCGGTCGAATACTTCGTTTCCTACTACGACTACTACCAGCCCGAAGCTTATGTGCCTTCGTCGGACACGTTCATTGAGAAAGACGCGTCGATCAACGACCACATCGAGCAAATGCGGCTGTCCGCGACCAAGGCGTTGTTGGAGCGTAAGGACGCGATCATCGTCACCACCGTGTCGTGCATTTACGGTCTGGGCAGTCCGGAAACCTATTTGAAGATGGTGCTGCACGTGGATCGCGGCGACAAGCTCGATCAGCGTGCGTTGCTGCGTCGCTTGGCAGACTTGCAATACACCCGCAACGACATGGAGTTTGCCCGTGCGACCTTCCGGGTCCGCGGCGATGTAATCGATATCCACCCGGCGGAATCCGATTTCGAAGCGATCCGTATCGAACTCTTCGACGATGAAGTCGAGAAGATTTCCGCCTTCGATCCGTTGACCGGCGAAGTGATCCGCCAGTTGCCGCGCTTCACCTTCTATCCGAAAAGCCACTACGTGACGCCACGGGAAACCCTGCTCGGCGCCATCGAAGGCATCAAGGTCGAGCTTCAGGAGCGCCTGGACTACCTGCGTTCCAACAACAAACTGGTGGAAGCGCAGCGCCTGGAGCAGCGCACCCGTTTCGACCTGGAGATGATCCTCGAACTGGGTTACTGCAACGGCATCGAAAACTACTCGCGCTACCTGTCGGGCCGTGAATCCGGCCAGGCACCACCGACCTTGTTTGACTACCTGCCGGCTGACGCCTTGCTGGTGATCGATGAATCCCACGTCAGCGTGCCGCAGGTCGGCGCCATGTATAAGGGCGACCGTTCGCGTAAAGAGACGCTGGTGGAATACGGTTTCCGTCTGCCGTCCGCCCTGGATAACCGGCCGATGCGCTTCGACGAGTTCGAAAACATCAGCCCGCAGACGATTTTTGTCTCGGCCACACCGGGTAATTACGAGGCGGAACACGCCGGTCGCGTGGTCGAGCAACTGGTCCGCCCGACAGGCCTTGTAGACCCGCAAATCGAAATCCGCCCGGCGTTGACCCAGGTCGACGATCTGCTCTCGGAAATCGGCAAGCGTGTGGCGCTGGGAGAGCGGGTGCTGGTCACCACGCTGACCAAGCGCATGTCCGAAGACTTGACCGATTACCTGGCGGACCACGGCGTACGGGTGCGTTATCTGCACTCGGACATCGACACGGTGGAGCGGGTCGAAATCATCCGCGATCTGCGTTTGGGCACCTTTGATGTGCTGGTGGGGATCAACCTGCTGCGTGAAGGTCTCGACATGCCGGAAGTCTCGCTGGTGGCGATCCTCGATGCGGACAAGGAAGGCTTCCTGCGTTCCGAGCGCTCGCTGATCCAGACCATCGGCCGGGCGGCGCGCAACCTCAATGGTCGGGCGATTCTCTACGCGGATCGCATCACCGGTTCCATGGAGCGGGCGATCGGCGAAACCGAGCGTCGTCGCGACAAGCAGCTCGCCTTTAACCTGGCCAATGGCATTACGCCCAAGGGCGTGTTCAAGGACGTTGCCGACATCATGGAAGGCGCCACCGTGCCGGGTTCGCGCAGCAAGAAGCGCAAAGGCATGGCCAAGGCCGCCGAGGAAAGTGCCAAGTACGAAGCTGAACTGCGCTCGCCGGGCGAGATCGCCAAGCGCATCAAGGCGCTGGAAGAGAAAATGTACCAACTCGCCCGCGACCTGGAGTTCGAAGCAGCGGCGCAGATGCGCGACGAGATTGGCAAGTTGCGTGAGCGGTTGATCACTGTTTGAGATTCGTGGTGCCGGGGATGGCCTCTTCGCGAGCAGGCTCGCTCCCACAAGGTTCGCCGTGATCCCTGTGGGAGTGAGCCTGCTCGCGATGGGGGCGCCTCGGTCTCAATGTGCCTCGCCAGCCTTCAATCCCGCCGGCAGCGCCTTGGTCAGCAACACCGCCAACATGCTGATCCCCAGCGCAATCCCGACAAAGTGAAACGCATCGTTGTAAGCCATGATCGACGCCTGCTGATGCGCAATTTCACTGAGCTTGCCCAACGCTGCCGTCTCACTGCCAAACCGATCCGTCAGCGACGCCATCCGCTCAGCCACCTGCGGGTTGGTCGGCACAATCAGGGCCGTGGCGATCAACGAGATGGTCACCATGATCAGCGGCTGGCCCAGCGCGCGGATGATCTGGATTTGATTGAACTGCGGCCCGGCGAAGTCCGGGTTCAACACCCCCGATGAAAAACTCGCCAATCCAAATAGCCCGAAACCTCGCGTGCACAGCCATTTCGGCGGGTTAAATCTGGCATACAGCGAATGAGGGGTAGATGCCATCGGCTGATAATCGGCCATTCACCAAGGCTAGAGCGCGTTGTAGACGCAACCTTGGCTTAAATGCCCTGCTCACTGGAGCCGGGCGGGCAACGCCTGTTACCATTCGCCCTTTGTTTTATCTTCATTTCGAGACTTGCCATGACCACCGTCCGCACTCGCATCGCGCCATCGCCTACCGGGGATCCCCACGTAGGTACCGCTTACATCGCTTTGTTCAACTACTGCTTTGCCAAGCAGCACGGCGGTGAGTTCATCCTGCGGATCGAAGACACCGACCAGTTGCGTTCGACCCGCGAGTCCGAACAACAGATTTTCGACGCCCTGCGTTGGTTGGGTATCGACTGGAGCGAAGGTCCGGACGTTGGCGGCCCGCACGGTCCTTACCGTCAGAGCGAGCGTGGCGACATCTATCAGAAGTACTGCCAGCAACTGGTCGAAATGGGCCACGCTTTCCCGTGCTTCTGCACCGCCGAAGAACTCGACCAGATGCGCGCCGAACAAATGGCTCGCGGCGAAACCCCGCGTTACGACGGCCGTGCGCTGTTGCTGTCCAAGGAAGAAGTCGATCGTCGCCTGGCCGCTGGCGAGCCGCACGTGATCCGCATGAAAGTGCCGAGCGAAGGCGTTTGCGTGGTACCGGACATGCTGCGTGGCGACGTCGAGATCCCTTGGGATCGCATGGACATGCAAGTGCTGATGAAGACCGACGGCCTGCCGACGTACTTCCTGGCCAACGTCGTCGATGACCACCTGATGGGCATCACCCACGTTCTGCGTGGCGAAGAGTGGCTGCCGTCGGCGCCGAAACTGATTCTGCTGTACGAATACTTCGGCTGGGAACAACCAGAGCTGTGCTACATGCCGCTGCTGCGTAACCCGGACAAGAGCAAGCTGTCCAAGCGCAAGAACCCGACCTCGGTGACGTTCTACGAGCGCATGGGTTTTATGCCGGAAGCGATGCTCAACTACCTCGGTCGCATGGGCTGGTCGATGCCGGACGAGCGCGAGAAGTTCTCGCTGCAGGAAATGGTCGACCACTTCGATCTGAGCCGCGTCTCCCTCGGCGGGCCGATTTTTGACATCGAGAAACTGTCGTGGCTCAACGGCCAATGGTTGCGTGACCTGCCGGTGGAAGAGTTCGCTTCGCGCCTGCAAACATGGGCGTTGAACCCGGAATACATGATGAAGATCGCGCCGCACGTGCAAGGTCGGGTTGAAACATTCAGCCAGGTAGCACCGCTGGCCGGTTTCTTCTTCGCCGGTGGCGTGAATCCAGACGCCAAGCTGTTTGAATCCAAGAAGCTGTCGGGCGATCAGGTGCGTCAGTTGATGCAGTTGATTTTGTGGAAGCTGGAAAGCCTGCGCCAGTGGGAGAAGGACAGCATCACCGCAACGATTCAAGCGGTGGTCGAATCCCTGGAACTGAAGCTGCGTGATGCCATGCCACTGATGTTTGCCGCGATCACTGGCCAGGCCAGTTCGGTGTCGGTGCTTGATGCGATGGAAATCCTGGGTCCGGACCTGACCCGTTTCCGTCTGCGCCAGGCGATCGACTTGCTGGGCGGCGTGTCGAAGAAGGAAAACAAGGAGTGGGAAAAACTCTTGGGCAACATCGCCTGATTCCCACTGTTCTCTGTAGCAGCTGCCGAAGGCTGCGTTGGGCTGCGCAGCAGCCCCTTATGGCAGCAGCACAATCTGTCTGAAAGGGCAGGGTGGCTGAATCGCGAGTGCTACGCACTCGAACGCAGCCTGCGGCAGCTGCTACAAGAACGGATACACCCCCGGATTTACGGGGGAGGGTGGTAAGTGATTGTTATGTCGGCAAAAAACTTTGAAATATTTTAAAAATAAGTTTGACAGCCTTCCGGTGCGCCATTAAGATTCGCCCCGTCCTCAGCGATGAGGGGCTATAGCTCAGCTGGGAGAGCGCTTGCATGGCATGCAAGAGGTCGACGGTTCGATCCCGTCTAGCTCCACCAATTTACACTTCAAGGCCTGGCCACACCGGTCTTGAAGCGATCAACACTCAGCGTTGATCTGTTGTATAGAAGGGTTTGCGTCCCCTTCGTCTAGTGGCCTAGGACACCGCCCTTTCACGGCGGTAACAGGGGTTCGAGTCCCCTAGGGGACGCCAGTTTTACAGAAGCGATGTTGCAAGATGTCGCTCCGCCGCGAGGCGAAAAATCCGGGGCTATAGCTCAGCTGGGAGAGCGCCTGCATGGCATGCAGGAGGTCAGCGGTTCGATCCCGCTTAGCTCCACCAATTTTACAGTTCAAGGTCTGGCCACACCGGTCTTGAATCGATCAGCTCTCAGCACTGATCAGTTGTATAGAAGGTTTTGCGTCCCCTTCGTCTAGTGGCCTAGGACACCGCCCTTTCACGGCGGTAACAGGGGTTCGAGTCCCCTAGGGGACGCCACGATTACCCGCTCTGCGGGATTTTATAAGGGTCATTCAATTATTGAATGGCCCTTTTGTTTGTCTGGCGTTTGGCCAAATCCCCTATTTCTTTCAAACTGTTCTTCAGACCAGCGGTCACATTCACGACTTGCGTAAAATTATTATGAGAATAATATTCTAGTCGTAATATTCGGAGGCAACGATGAACGATAAAAAAGCTCAAACCCGCGAACGCATCCTCAAAGCTGCCAGCGCAGCGCTGATTCAGCGCGGCCCGGCCGAACCGAGCGTAGGCGAAGTGATGGGCGCGGCCGGCCTGACCGTCGGCGGCTTCTACGCGCACTTCGAAAGCAAGGACGCGATGATGCTGGAAGCGTTCAAGCAGCTGCTCGGTCACCGCCGTGGCTTGATCGCCGACATGGACGCCGAGTTGACCGGCGAAGAGCGTCGCGCGCTGGTTGCTGCGTTTTATCTGTCACGCAAACACCGTGATTCCTCCGAGTCAGCGTGCCCGATTCCGGCTTCTGTCGGTGAGCTGGGCCGTCTGCCGGACGCGTTTCGCGTGGCGTTGAATGAGCATGTGGAAATGATGGTCGCGCAGTTGGCGGCCAGCCCGGAAGACACCGACAAGGCCCTGGCCGACATGGCCTTGATGGTGGGTGGTTTGGCTTTGGCTCGCGCGTTGGGGCCAGGAGAATTGTCCGATCGATTGCTGCGCGCCGCCAAGTCTGCGGTGCTGTGACCTATAGGCCTAGGCCTAGGCCTGAGGAGTGAGAGCGATGAGCACGTTGAAGTGGGTTCGTGGCGTTAATGGCACCTTGGGCTGGGTCGCACCAAAACTGGTTGCGAACATAATGCGACTGGCATTCATGACGCCGCGCGAGCTGCCGCCGCGTGATTGGGAATTGCCGCTGCTGGCGACATCCGAGCGGATCACCTTGCGCTTCGGTCTCTCGGCACTGCGTTGGGGGCAGGGCCCGGCCGTGTTGCTGATGCATGGTTGGGAAGGCCGGCCGACGCAGTTTGCCAGCCTCATCACCGCGCTGGTCGATGCCGGTTACACCGTGGTGGCTCTGGACGGCCCGGCCCACGGTCGCTCGCCGGGCAGCGAAGCGAACGTTGTGCTGTTTGCTCGTGCCATGCTTGAAGCCGCTGCCGAGTTGCCGCCGCTGCAAGCGGTTATCGGTCACTCCATGGGTGGTGCCAGTGCCATGCTCGCCGTTCAACTGGGCTTGCGCACCGAAACCCTGGTCACGATCGCCGCCCCGGCTCGGATTCTCGGCGTGTTGCGCGGTTTCGCCCGTTACGTGCGGTTGCCACCGAAAGCCCGTTCAGCGTTCATTCGTCAGATCGAAAGAGACGTCGGCATGCGCGCTGCGGCGCTGGATGTCGCGCACTATCAACTCGACATGCCCGGCCTGATCGTCCATGCCGAAGACGACTGCTACGTTCCGGTCAAGGAATCGCAGCTGATCAACGAAGCCTGGTTTGACAGCCGTCTGTTGCGCCTGGAAGCAGGTGGTCATCAACGGGTGCTGGCTGATCCTCGGGTGATCGAAGGCGTTCTTTCGCTGCTGGCCGGTCGCAGTCTGCAATCGCGCCAATTGGCCTGAGCATCCGTTACACTGCCCCGGTCAAAATTTTCTGACCAGGAGTGGGGCATGGGCTGGGATCGGGCAACGCCATTTATCATTGATCTGGAAGTCGGCGCAGAGGACATCGATGGGCTGGGGCACGCGAATAACGCGGTGTACGTGACCTGGCTCGAACGCTGTGCCTGGCGCCACTCCCAGCGGCTTGGCCTGGACCTGGTCGAGTATCGTCGGCTGGATCGGGCGATGGCGGTGGTGCGGCACGAGATCGATTACCTGGCGGCCGCCTATGAAGGCGATGAGTTGCAATTGGCGACCTGGATCGTCGATTGGGACCAGCGTCTGAAAATGACCCGACACTTCCAGTTGAAGCGCCCCAGCGACAACACCACGTTGCTGCGGGCGCAGACCACCTTCGTCTGCATTGAACTGTCGACCGGCAAGCCCAAGCGCATGCCAGCGGAATTCATCGAGGGCTACGGCCCGGCATTACAGGTCTTGGATGTAACCAAAATCTAATGTGGGAGCGATGTTCTGCAGATTTTCCGCGCAATCCAGTAAACTGCCGCACGTTTTTCGTTGAGTGTGTTTTTCATGCAAATTGCTTTGGCGCCCATGGAGGGGTTGGTCGACAACATCCTGCGGGACGTGCTGACCCGTGTGGGCGGTATCGATTGGTGCGTGACCGAGTTCATTCGGATCAACGATCAACTGCTTACGCCTGCCTATTACCACAAGTTCGGCCCGGAACTGCTGACCGGCGCCCGCACCGCATCCGGGGTGCCGCTGCGGGTGCAGCTGCTTGGTTCCGATCCGGTATGCCTGGCGGAAAACGCTGCGCTGGCGTGCGAACTGGGTTCCGAGGTCATCGACCTGAACTTCGGCTGCCCGGCCAAGACTGTGAACAAGTCCCGTGGCGGTGCGGTGCTGCTCAAAGAACCTGAGCTGCTGAACCAGATCGTCGAACACGTGCGTCGCGCCGTTCCGGCGCACATTCCAGTGACTGCCAAGATGCGCCTCGGTTTCGACAGCCCGGACGGTGCGCTGGTGTGTGCCACGGCCCTGGCCGAAGGTGGCGCGGCGCACATCGTGGTTCACGCGCGGACCAAAACTGACGGCTACAAGCCGCCAGCCCATTGGGAATGGATCCCCCGGGTGCAGGATGTGGTCAAGGTTCCAGTGTTCGCCAATGGCGACATCTGGAGTGTCGAAGACTGGCGTCGTTGCCGTGAAATCAGCGGCGTCGAGGACATCATGCTCGGTCGCGGCCTGGTTTCGCGCCCGGACCTGGCACGGCAAATCGCAATGGCGCGGGCCGGTGAGGACGTCGTCGAGATGACCTGGGCCGAGTTGTTGCCGCTGATTCAGGACTTCTGGCTGCAAGCCAAGGCGCAGATGACGCCGCGCCAATCGCCGGGTCGCTTGAAGCAGTGGCTGGCAATGCTGACCCGCAATTATCCCGAAGCGGTCGAGCTGTTTACCGTGCTGCGTCGCGAGACCGAACTGGATCAGGTCTCGCGTTTACTGGGTCTTCAGGTGTCTGAAGCGGCCTGAATCCAATCCAGTCAACGGGACGCAAAACCCAGCGCTGCAGCACTAAGGCAGAGCAATAACAAGGTCCGCGTCATTTGAGCAGCTTTTGAAAATCCTCCACCGGCAGCGGCGGGCTGTGCAAATACCCCTGATAGAAATGGCAGCCCAGCCCTTGCAAAAATTCCAGCTGCTCCGGTGTCTCTACCCCTTCGGCAATCACTTTCAATTCCAGGCTGCGGGCCATGGCAACGATGGCGCGGATGATCTCGGCGTCGTTGGGGTCGGTGGTGGCGTCGCGGATGAACGATTGGTCGATTTTCAGGGTGTCGACCGGCAGACGCTTTAGGTAAGTCAGCGAGGAATAACCGGTGCCGAAATCGTCCATGGCGAAACTCACGCCGAGTTTTTTCAGGCTACGCATTTTGTTGATGGTGTCTTCCAGGTTCTGGATCACGATGCCTTCGGTGATTTCCAGTTTCAGCAGCGAGCAGGGCAGACCGTGGCTGACGAGGCTGTGTTCGATGCGTTCGACGAAGTCGTTTTGGCGAAATTGCCGCGGGCTGATGTTGACGCACAGGCTGAAGTCCAGCGGATCGACCAGCCCCTTAGCGATCAGTTGTTTGAAGGCGCTGCAGGCTTCATCGATGATCCATGTGCCGACTTCCAGAATAAGCCCGCTGTCCTCCAGCACCTTGATGAACTCGGTGGGCGATTGCGCGCCGAGTTCCGGATGGTTCCAGCGCACCAGCGCCTCGGCGCCGACGATGCGGTCGTTCCGGGCGTCCACCTGAGGCTGGTAGTGCACGCGGAACTCACCCCGGGAAAGGGCCAGGCGCAGGTCGGTTTCCATGCGCAAGCGTTCGCTCGCCGCCTTCTGCATGGTGTTGTGGTACATCTGCGCGGTGTTGCGGCCCGAATCCTTGGCCCGGTAGAGGGCGATGTCGGCGCGTTTGAGCAGGTCGGTCGGGGTCGAACCGTGATCGGGAATCAGCGCGATGCCGATGCTCGGGGTTACTTGCAGGCGTTGTCCGTCGAGGAACATCGGCTCCGACAGCAGTTCACGCAAGGTGTCCGCCAGTTGCAGGACTTGCTCGCTGACCTCGTTGCGCGAGCCTTCGAGCCCGCTGAGCAGCACCACGAATTCGTCACCGCCCAAACGCGCGACGGTGTCTTCCATGCGCACGCTGGCTTCGAGGCGCGCGGTGATGATTTTCAGCACGGTATCGCCCACCGGATGACCGAGCGAATCATTGATGTGCTTGAAGTGATCAAGGTCGAGAAACAGCAAGGCGCCGCGCAGGTTGTGGCGCTTGAGCAGGGCGATCTGCTGACTCAGGCGATCCATCAGCAGGGCGCGATTGGGCAGGTTGGTCAGCGGGTCGTGGTAGGCCAGGTGACGGATCTGCGCTTCGGCGTTTTTCAGCAGGCTGACGTCCCGCGCGGTCAGCAGCAGGCAGGCGGTTTCGTTGAGGGTGATCGGTTCTACCGAAACTTCGACAGTCAGCAACTCGCCGCGTTTATTGCGTCCGAGCATTTCCTGATGAAGTACCCGGCCCTTGATCTGGAGTTCGGCGAGCAACGCCGAACGTTGTTTTTCCTCGGCCCAGATGCCGACCTGATACACCGTGCGACCGACCACTTCATCGGCGCGGTAGCCGGTCAGGCGGCAGAAGCCATCGTTAACCTCCAGATAACGCCCGGTGTCGCGCTCGGTGATGGTGATGGCGTCGGGGCTGGAGTGGAAGGCCTTGGCGAACTTCTCTTCGCTGGCCTTGAGTGCGGCTTCCGAGCGTTGCTGCTGAGTGATATCGCGCAGGGTGGTGACGATGCATGGCTGCTCGCCGACGCTGATCTGGCGGCTGGATATCACGCAGGTCAGGGCTTGCCCGTCTTTGTGCTGAACGAGGATCGCCACGTTGTTCAGACCCTGTTCGCGGATGACCTGCTCGATCCGTCGCAGGCTTTGCGCCGAGGCGTCCCATAGACCGATTTCGTCGGCACCGCGGCCAATCACATCGGCGGCGCTCCAGCCAAAGATCTGGGTGAAGCTGGAGTTGATCTCGATAAATTGGCCGGTGTCCTGGCGGGTCACGCAAATCGGGTCCGGGCTGACCTGGAACAGGGTGGCGAACTTCTCTTCGGACGCTACCAGCAGCTGCTCACGCTCCACCTGATCGGTGATGTCGAGCAGGGTACCGGCCATGCGCAGCGGGACACCGTTTTCATCGCGATAGAGTCGGGCGCGGCTTTCCAGGTAGCGTGAGCTACCGTCCGGCATTTGCACGCGGTAGGTCAGTTGATAATTGCCGGCAGGACCTTCTCGCAGGCTGCGATAGGCGTCGCGCATGGTGCCGCGCTCTTCGCCGGGTACGCCTTCGAAAAACTCGTCGAAGGATTCATGGAAAGGTATGGGGTCCATTCCGTGCAACTGGGCGGCGCGTGCCGAGCCGTACAGCATGCCGCTGGGAATGTGCCAGTCCCAGGTGCCGAGTTGCGCCGAATCCAGCGCCAGGTCGAGGCGCTCCTGGCTGTCTTTCAGGGCATGTTCGGCGGCTTTGCGTTCGGTGGTGTCAAGGAATGTACTCAGCAGATACGGCTGGCCCTCGAGCTCGACCTTTTGCGCACTGAGGATGCCGTCGTGGATCTGGCCGTTGCTGGCACGAAATTGCACCTCCATGTTGATCAGTTCGCCCTTGGCCTTGGTGGCTTTGACGAGTTGCGCCCGTTGCTCCGGATGCACCCAGAGGCCCAGTTCCAGGGTGGTGCGACCGATAGCGTTCTGCACTGGCCAGCCAAACAGGCTTTCGAAATACTGGTTGGCTTCGCTGATCAGACCGTCTTCCTGGCGAGTCAGCAGCACCATGTTCGGGCACAGGTGGAACAGCGTGGCGAAGCGTTTTTCCGAGCTGCTCAACGCCTGTTCGCGCTGGCGCTGGTGGGTGATTTCACGGATGACGCCAATCATGCGTGGCCGGCCGTGTTTGTCCGGCAGCAGGCTGCCGTTGATCTCCAGCCAGTGCAGGCTGCCGTCGGGCCAGCGGATTCGGTGATGCATCGCCTGTTCCAGCGGGGCGCCGGCGATCACCGCGTCGAAGGCGCGAATGGTTTTGGCCCGATCTTCTGGCGGCAGCAAATCGAGGTATTCCAGATCCGCCGGCAGCGGTTGCCGGGGATCGAAGCCGAACAGGGCCTGAGTCCCCCGCGACCAACTGATCTGCCCACGTTCGATGTCCCAATACCAGGCGCCCAAACGTGCACCGTTGAGGGCGGCCAGCAATTGTGGGGCGCTTTCCCAGCTCTGCTCGGACCGTTTTGGGTCCAGCGCCTGTATACGCGGCATCGGCGGAATACGGTCAACAGATTTCGGCATTGGCAAGCCTTGGCTGAGTGGGGTGTCAGGTTCAGTGACTCGAGGCTCTATAGGAGTAGCACAGCTTAGCCGAGAGTCCCTGGCAGATCGATTTGTGCATCCAGTAAAGCCATGAAGGCCCGTGCCGCATTCGACAGCGTCCGCTCTGTGTGCAGGATATAGCCTAGCTGGCGAGTGAGTTGTATGCCTGGTAAAGGTATTCGCGCAACCTGATCATCAAGCATGGTGCGCGGCAACACGCTCCAGGCCAGGCCGATCGAGACCATCATCTTGATGGTTTCCAGGTAATTGGTACTCATGGCGATGTTCGGCGTCAGGCCTTGAGCTTCGAACAGGCGCCGGACGATGTGGTGAGTAAAGGTGTTGCCACCGGGGAAAACCGCCGGGTGCAGGGCAATGTCCGCCAGGCTGACCGGGCCGTGACTGATCAGCGAGTGCTCCGGGGCGACCACAAAGTCCAGCGGGTCGTCCCACACCGGCGTGGCCTTGACCAGTGCATGGGGCTCCGGCGCCAGGGTAATGACCGCCAGTTCGGCGCGGCCATGGAGGATTTCTTCGTAGGCCACTTCCGAATCGAGGAACTGAATATCCAGCGCCACTTGCGGATAACGTCGGGTGAACTCCCTTAATAAGGGGGGCAAGCGGTGCAGGCCGATGTGGTGACTGGTGGCCAGGGTCAGGCGACCCGTCACTTCACCGGTCAGGTTAGTCAGGGCGCGGCGAGTGTCATCCAGCACATTCAGAATCTGATAGGCCCGCGGCAGCAAGGCGCGTCCGGCCTCGGTCAGGCTGACTTCACGGCCCAGGCGATCGAACAGGCGCACCTTCAATTGCTGCTCCAGCCCGGCAATGCGCTTGCTGATGGCCGGTTGCGTCAGGTGCAGCCGTTCGCCAGCGCCGGAGAAGCTGCCGGTCTCGGCAATCGCGATAAAGGCGTTGAGGTTGGCGAGGTCCATTGCGGTATTCCAGTTGGTTATCCAAAGCATGAAAAATATGAATTTGAGTTATTTAATGTAACCCCCTAGGATCGACCTCACAAGCCAAGGGGTTATTGAATTGCTCAAGACCCAGAGGTCTGTGTGGCGAGTTTGTTAGTTCAAATTCGGATGCCAGAAGTCCATAGCCAAGGCGCTGCGACGAGTCATAGCGTGCTATGGCGAGGAGCAGCAACGCAGGATATGGGCTACTGGCGCCGAAGTTGACTAACAAAACTCGCTACACAGACCTCTCCGGCATAGAAACACGCTGATGAGGACCGTCTGATGGCCGGCAAAACGCTTTACGACAAGCTTTGGGATTCCCATGAAGTGAAACGGCGCGACGATGGATCGTCGCTGATCTATATCGACCGCCACATCATCCATGAAGTGACTTCGCCCCAAGCTTTCGAAGGCCTGCGACTGGCCGGGCGCAAGCCTTGGCGCGTCGACTCGATCATCGCCACCCCGGACCACAACGTACCGACCACTCCTGATCGCAAGGGCGGCATCGAAGCGATTACCGACCAGGTCTCGCGTTTGCAGGTTCAGACCCTGGATGACTATTGCGACGAATATGGCATCACTGAATTCAAAATGAATGACGTGCGACAGGGCATCGTTCACGTGATCGGTCCGGAGCAGGGTGCCACCTTGCCGGGTATGACCGTGGTCTGCGGCGACTCGCACACCTCGACTCACGGCGCGTTTGGCGCCTTGGCCCACGGCATCGGGACTTCCGAGGTCGAGCACGTGTTCGCCACGCAGTGCCTGGTCGCCAAGAAAATGAAAAACATGCTGGTGTCGGTCGAAGGCAAATTGCCGTTCGGCGTGACCGCCAAGGACATCGTGCTCGCCGTCATCGGCAAGATCGGCACCGCCGGCGGTAACGGCCACGCCATCGAGTTCGCAGGCAGCGCCATTCGCGATTTGTCCGTCGAAGGCCGCATGACCATCTGCAACATGTCCATTGAAGCCGGCGCTCGTGTTGGCCTGGTGGCTGCCGACGAAAAAACCGTGGCTTACGTCAAGGGCCGTCCATTTGCCCCGAAAGGCGCGGAATGGGACATGGCGGTCGAAGCCTGGAAAGACCTCGTTTCCGACGCCGATGCGGTGTTCGACACCGTCGTCGAGCTCGACGCCACTCAGATCAAGCCGCAAGTCAGCTGGGGCACTTCGCCCGAGATGGTCTTGGCGGTTGATCAGAACGTGCCGGACCCGGCGAAGGAAATGGACCTGGTCAAACGCGGTTCCATCGAACGCGCCTTGAAATACATGGGTTTGAGCGCCAACCAGGCGATCACCGACATTCAACTGGACCGCGTCTTCATTGGTTCCTGCACCAACTCGCGGATCGAAGATTTGCGCGCAGCGGCGGTGATCGCCAAGGGCCGTAAAGTCGCTTCGACCATCAAGCAAGCCATCGTGGTGCCGGGCTCGGGCCTGGTGAAGGCGCAAGCCGAGGCCGAAGGCCTGGACAAGATTTTCCTCGAAGCCGGTTTCGAGTGGCGTGAACCGGGTTGCTCGATGTGCCTGGCGATGAACCCGGACCGTTTGGAGTCGGGCGAGCATTGCGCCTCGACCTCCAACCGCAACTTCGAAGGGCGTCAGGGCGCCGGTGGCCGTACGCACCTGGTCAGCCCGGCCATGGCCGCGGCGGCTGCCGTCCACGGTCGTTTCATCGACGTTCGCGAACTGATCTGAGGAACCGCACATGAGAGCTTTTACCCAACACACCGGTTTGGTCGCGCCATTGGATCGTGCCAACGTCGACACCGACCAGATCATTCCGAAGCAGTTCTTGAAGTCGATCAAGCGCACCGGTTTTGGCCCGAACCTGTTCGACGAATGGCGTTACCTGGACGTGGGCTACGCCTACCAGGACAACTCCAAGCGTCCGCTGAACAAGGATTTCGTGCTCAACGCCGAGCGTTATCAAGGCGCCAGCGTGCTGCTGGCCCGCGAGAACTTCGGTTGCGGCTCCAGCCGTGAACACGCGCCGTGGGCGCTGGAAGAGTACGGTTTTCGCAGCATCATCGCGCCGAGCTACGCCGACATCTTCTACAACAACAGCTTCAAGAACGGCTTGCTGCCGATCATCTTGAGCGACGCTGAAGTGGATGAGTTGTTCCAGCAGGTTGAAGCCAATCCGGGTTACGAGTTGACGGTCGACCTGCAAGCCCAGACCGTCACCCGGCCTGATGGCAAGGTCTACAGCTTCGAACTTGACGAGTTCCGCAAGCATTGCCTGGTCAACGGCCTGGACGACATCGGCCTGACCTTGCAGGACCACGAAGCGATTGCGGCGTTTGAAGCCAAACACCGTGCGAGCCAGCCGTGGTTGTTTCGCGACGTTTGATTTTGCGTAAGGCGACGATGAGGCCCGGATAGACACCACAAGGCTAAGCCCCAAAAAGGAAGTCCATATGACCAGCAACGCCCAGCACAGCCAAGTCGTACAAAAGCAATTCGGTGAACAGGCCTCGGCCTATCTGAGCAGCGCCGTACACGCTCAGGGCACCGAATTTGCGTTGCTACAGGCTGAACTGGCAGGGCAGGGCGATGCCCGGGTGCTGGACTTGGGCTGCGGCGCCGGTCACGTGAGTTTTCACGTAGCGTCGCTGGTCAAGGAAGTGGTGGCCTACGATTTGTCGCAGCAGATGCTCGACGTGGTAGCCGGTGCCGCCGTCGATCGCGGTCTGACCAACGTGTCCACCGTGCTGGGCGCCGCCGAGCGTCTGCCGTTCGCCGATGGTGAGTTCGATTTCGTCTTCAGCCGTTATTCGGCGCACCATTGGAGCGATCTCGGCCTGGCCCTGCGAGAGGTTCGCCGGGTGCTGAAGCCGGGCGGCGTGGCGGCGTTCATCGACGTGTTGTCACCGGGCAGTCCGTTGTTCGACACTTACCTGCAAAGCGTCGAAGTGCTGCGCGACACCAGTCATGTGCGCGATTATTCCGCCGGCGAGTGGTTGCGTCAGGTCAGCGAAGCGGGGTTGCATACCCGTAGCACCACCCGTCAACGGCTGCGACTGGAGTACACCTCCTGGGTCGAGCGCATGCGCACACCAGAGGTGATGCGCGCGGCAATCCTCGAGTTGCAGCAATCGATGGGCAACGAAGTGCGCGAATATTTTGAAATTGAGGCCGATGGTTCGTTCAGCACCGATGTACTGGTGCTGATGGCTGAACGATAAGCGGCAAGACTTTTTCCGGGTACGTCTGCGGGCGTACCGACTGATGACATGAGGAAAGCATGAGCAAGCAGATTCTGATTCTCCCAGGCGACGGTATTGGCCCGGAAATCATGGCCGAAGCGGTCAAGGTGCTGGAGCTGGCGAACGACAAGTACAGCCTGGACTTCGAGCTGAGCCATGACGTGATCGGTGGCGCTGCCATCGACAAACACGGCGTGCCGCTGGCTGACGAAACCCTGGACCGTGCACGCGCGGCCGACGCTGTACTGCTCGGTGCCGTGGGCGGCCCGAAATGGGACACCATCGAGCGTGACATTCGCCCTGAGCGCGGTCTGCTGAAAATTCGTGCGCAACTGGGCCTGTTCGGCAACCTGCGTCCAGCGATCCTGTACCCGCAACTGGCCGAGGCTTCGAGCCTGAAGCCTGAAATCGTGGCTGGCCTGGACATCCTGATCGTCCGTGAACTGACCGGCGGCATCTACTTCGGCGCGCCACGTGGCGTTCGCGAGCTGGAAAACGGCGAGCGTCAGGCTTACGACACCCTGCCGTACAGCGAAAGCGAAATCCGCCGTATCGCCCGTGTCGGTTTCGACATGGCCATGGTGCGCGGCAAGAAGCTGTGCTCGGTGGACAAGGCCAACGTGCTGGCCTCCAGCCAACTGTGGCGTGAAATCGTCGAGCAAGTGGCCAAGGATTACCCTGAAGTTGAACTGAGCCACATGTACGTCGACAACGCCGCCATGCAGCTGGTGCGTGCACCGAAGCAATTTGACGTGATCGTCACTGACAACCTGTTCGGCGACATTCTTTCCGACCAAGCGTCGATGCTTACCGGTTCCATCGGCATGCTGCCGTCGGCGTCCCTGGATACCAACAACAAAGGCATGTACGAGCCGTGCCATGGTTCGGCGCCGGACATCGCTGGCAAAGGCATTGCCAACCCGCTGGCGACCATTTTGTCGGTGTCGATGATGCTGCGTTACAGCTTCAATCTGCAGGATGCGGCCGATGCGATCGAGAAGGCCGTCAGTCTGGTATTGGACCAGGGCCTGCGTACTGGCGACATCTGGTCGGCCGGTTGCACTAAAGTCGGTACGCAGGAAATGGGCGACGCAGTAGTCGCCGCGCTGCGGAATCTGTAATCTCTTTGGCCCGCTGCAACTTTCAACCTTGAAAGCAGCGGCCCACTTTTAAAGAAGGTGTAGTTGCGATGAAACGTGTAGGTCTGATCGGTTGGCGCGGTATGGTCGGTTCCGTGCTCATGCAGCGGATGCTGGAAGAGCAGGATTTCGATCTTATTGAGCCGGTGTTTTTCACCACGTCCAATGTCGGTGGCCAAGGCCCGTCCGTGGGCAAGGACATTGCTCCGCTCAAGGACGCTTACAGCATTGATGAGCTGAAAACCCTCGACGTGATTCTGACCTGCCAGGGTGGCGACTACACCAGCGAAGTTTTCCCGAAACTGCGCGAAGCCGGCTGGCAGGGTTACTGGATCGACGCCGCTTCCAGCCTGCGCATGCAGGATGACGCGGTGATCGTGCTGGACCCGGTGAATCGCAAGGTCATCGACCAGCAGCTCGACGCGGGCACCAAGAACTACATCGGCGGCAACTGCACCGTCAGCCTGATGCTGATGGGCCTGGGCGGCCTGTTCGAAGCCGGTCTGGTCGAGTGGATGAGCGCCATGACCTATCAGGCGGCCTCCGGTGCCGGCGCGCAGAACATGCGCGAACTGATCAAGCAAATGGGCGCGACCCACGCCGCTGTCGCCGATCAACTGGCCGACCCGGCCAGCGCGATCCTCGACATCGACCGTCGTGTTGCCGAAGCCATGCGCAGCGACGCGTACCCGACCGAAAACTTCGGCGTACCGCTGGCCGGCAGCCTGATCCCGTGGATCGACAAAGAACTGCCGAACGGTCAGAGCCGCGAAGAGTGGAAGGCCCAGGCCGAGACCAACAAGATCCTTGGTCGCTTCAAGAGCCCGATTCCGGTCGATGGCATCTGCGTGCGTATCGGCGCTATGCGCTGCCACAGCCAGGCGCTGACCATCAAACTGAACAAAGATGTGCCGATCGCCGATATCGAAGGGCTGATCAGCCAGCACAACCCTTGGGTCAAACTGGTGCCGAACAGCCGCGAAGCCAGCATTCAGGAACTGAGCCCGACGAAAGTCACCGGCACCCTGAACGTACCGGTCGGCCGTCTGCGCAAGCTGAACATGGGCACGCAGTACGTTGGCGCGTTCACCGTCGGCGACCAACTGCTGTGGGGCGCGGCCGAACCGCTGCGTCGCATGCTGCGGATCCTGCTTGAGCGTTGATCGATTGACGTAATGAACGAACCCGTGCCTTGAAAGAGGTGCGGGTTTTTTTATGGGGGTTGTGTCGCCAGTGAGGTCCTCTTCGCGGGCAAGCCTCGCTCCTGCAAGGGCAACGCGATTCCATGTAGGAGCGAGGCTTGCCCGCGAAGAGGCCGGTACAGGCACCACAAATCCTTGGCAGAATTGCCTGCATGCCAACCACCCGGTAAAGTGCCGCTCCCCCCGTTTCGCCAGAGGTAGAACCATGAGCCAGTCCTTTGATATCGCCGTGATCGGCGCCACCGGTACTGTCGGCGAAACGCTCGTGCAGATTCTCGAAGAGCGCGACTTCCCTGTCGGCAATCTGCACCTGCTCGCCAGCAGCGAATCGGCCGGACATTCGGTACCGTTTCGCGGCAAGAATGTGCGGGTGCGGGAAGTCGATGAGTTCGACTTCAGCAAGGTCCAGCTGGTGTTCTTCGCTGCCGGCCCGGCGGTAACCCTGAGTTTCGCTTCGCGTGCCACGGCCGCCGGTTGCTCGCTGATCGACTTGTCCGGCGCCTTGCCGGCTGATCAGGCGCCACACGTCGTGCCTGAAGCCAACGCGCAGGTGCTGGCGGGTTTGAAAAAGCCGTTCCAGGTCAGCAGTCCAAGCCCTTCGGCCACCACACTGGCGGTAGTGCTGGCGCCGTTGCTCGGTTTGCTCAATCTGCAACGCATCAATTTGACCGCCAGCCTGGCCGTCTCCGCCCAGGGCCGCGAAGCTGTCACCGAGCTGGCACGGCAAACGGCCGAGCTGCTCAATGTGCGTCCGCTGGAGCCGACCTTCTTCGATCGGCAGATGGCCTTCAATCTGCTGGCGCAAGTGGGCAAGCCCGATGAGCAGGGGCATACGCTGCTGGAAAAACGCCTGGTACGCGAGCTGCGTCAGGTCATGGCGCTGCCTTTATTAAAGATTTCCGTCACTTGCATTCAAGCCCCGGTGTTTTTTGGCGATAGCTTTAACGTGACCTTGCAGTCATCGAGCGACATCGACCTGGCAAAAGTCAACGCCGCCCTGGAAGACGCGCCCGGTATCGAGTTGGTGGAAGCCGGCGATTACCCGACGCCGGTAGGCGATGCGGTAGGGCAGGACGTGGTCTACGTTGGTCGGGTTCGCAGCGGGATCGACGACCTGTCGGAACTAAATTTGTGGCTGACGTCAGATAACGTACGCAAAGGCGCAGCGCTCAATGCTGTGCAGGTGGCTGAATTGTTGATAAAAGACCTGCTGTAAAAGATACTTGGCAACAATTTGTCGAATGAATCCAGCCGGGCGCTATGCTTGGCCGGACTGCTGAATGCGGGCTCCCTTCGGGGCTTTGCGTGGCATGAATGAAATGATCGCGCGCGACGACTCTTCGCCGCCGCGCGCAATGCCTTACGGCAGCGACTATCAACACCTTCTCGCTGGCCGAGGAATGTTCAAACAAAGGATGAGGCTATGGTTCAAGTTCGCAAACTGGTGTTAGCAATAGCGGCCGCCTCGGCGCTGTCCTCCGGTATGGCGCATGCCCTCGGGCTTGGGGAATTGACCCTGAAGTCGACGCTGAACCAGCCCCTGGTAGCAGAAATCGAGTTGCTCGACGTCAAGGACCTCACCGCTGCCGAAGTGGTGCCGAGCCTGGCTTCGCCCGAAGATTTCGCCAAGGCCGGTGTCGACCGCCAGGCATTTCTCAATGACCTGACCTTTACCCCGGTGCTCAACGCCAGCGGCAAAAGCATCCTGCGTGTGACGTCCAGCAAACCACTCTCCGAACCCATGGTGAAATTCCTGGTTCAGGTGATGTGGCCCAACGGTCGCCTGCTGCGTGATTACAGCGTGCTGCTCGATCCGTCCAAATTCTCGCCGCAAACCGCTGATGCGGCTGCGCAGCCTGCACCGACGCAATCCGTCACCGCACCGGTGACCGGTAGCACCGAACCAACCCAATACACCACCGCGCCGCGCGATACCCTGTGGGAAATCGCTGCGAAGGCGCGCAATGGCGGCTCGGTCCAGCAAACCATGCTGGCCATCCAGGCGTTGAATCCGGATGCCTTTATCGACGGCAACATCAACCGGTTGAAAGCCGGTCAGGTGCTGCGTCTGCCGGATCAGGCGCAGAGCACCAGCGTGCCGCAACCGAAGGCCATTGCTGAAGTCTCCGCGCAGAACACCGCATGGCGTCAGGGTCGTCGCTATGTGGCGAAGTCCGGGACCGGACAGCAGCAGCTTGATGCCACCAAGCGCGCTCGGGACGAAGGGCCTTCGTCGCAAACGGCGACAGACAAGCTGAGCCTGGTCTCTGCCGAGTCCGGCAAGGCCGGTGGCAAAGGCGCCGCCGGTGATGCCAAGAATTTGAGCAACAAGCTGGCCGTGACCCAGGAAAGCCTCGACACGACCCGTCGTGACAATGCCGAACTGAAAAGCCGCATGACCGATCTGCAAAGTCAGCTGGAGAAGCTGCAACGCCTGATCGAACTGAAGAACAATCAACTGGCCAAGTTGCAGGCTGAAGGCGCGGCGGGTGCGCCAGCACCAGGTGCGACCGCTCCGGCAATGTCAGCCGAACTGGCGGCCAACCCTGCGGCAACAACGCCTGCGGACGCGGCTCCGGCTGCACCTGAGGCTGCTGCGCCCGAGGCCACTCCAGCTCCGGCCGAGCAGCCTGTCGTGCCGACGCCGGCAGCATCCGACGATCAGCAATTCAAAGAACTGCTGACCAATCCGTGGCTGCTGGGTCTGGCAGGTGGCGGTGCCGTGTTGGTGCTGTTCCTGCTGCTGTTGCTGGCGCGTCGCCGCAAAGCCCAGCAAGAAGCCGAGAAGCATTTGCGCATGGCCCGTGATTTGGCCGAGGAGCAGGCGTTCTCCGCTGAACTCGACCTGCCAAAAAGCATCTTTGAAGACCTGGAAGTGCCGCCGCCGAGCGTGAAGCTCGCTACCGCGCCAATCCCAGCGCCGTCGCCTGCACCCGCGCCGGCTCCGGTGATTGCTCCGGTTGTGGTAACGCCGCCAATCGCCGCGCCATTGGTATCGCCTGCTGGCGAGCGCGATGACGACGTATTGACCAAGGCGCAGTCGCACATTACTGCCGGTCGTCTGAATCAGGCGGCTGCCTTGCTGGAAGACGGGATCAAGCAAGAGCCGCAACGCAGTGACTTGCGCCTCAAGCTGATGGAAGTCTACGGTCAGCAAGGCGACCGCGATGCATTCGTTGCCCAGGAACGCCAACTGGTGGCCAATGGTGACAACTTTGCTCAGGTCGAAAAACTCAAGAGCCGCTTCCCGGCCATGGTCATTGCGGCAGCCGGTGGTATCGCAGCCGCTGCGATCGCTGCCGAACTGGACGCGCAATACGTCAAGGATCTGCTGCTGGACGAGCCTGAAGCGCCGGCACCGGCAGCGCCCGATGACTTCGACAATGCCTTCGATTTGAGCCTGGATGATCTGGAAGCTGCCTCTCCGGCAGTGGTTGCACCAGAACCAGAAGCAGAAGCAGAGTCCGATGACTTCGACAGTGCCTTCGATTTGAGTCTGGATGATCTGGAAACTGCCTCTCCGGCAGTGGTTGCACCAGAACCAGAACCAGAGCCAGTGTCTGCGGCTGAGCTGGACGAGTTCCCGCTGGACGACGACTTGAGCTTCGAGTCGGTGTTGCAGCAGCAGACCGACATCAAGGAAAGCCTCGATGACCTGTCGGACTTCGACCTGGATATGGATCTTGGTGGGGATGCCTCGCCGGCGACCCTGGCCGAAGACGACTTCCTGTTGAGTCTGGATGAAGGCGTCAAGGACCTGGATCTACCTGTCGCTGAAGCGCCGACTGTTCCCGAGGTTGCGCTGGACGATCTGGAGCTGCCAGCCGATTTCGACCTGTCGCTGGCTGACGAAATGGACGCGCCAGACGCTCCGGACGCGTTTGCAGCCGAACTGAATGACGTCAACGCCGAACTGGATCGTCTGTCTCAGAGTCTTGGCGAGCCGAGCTTCACGGCGGAAGACGCCATGGCCTCCGCCGCTGACGAGCCGGAATTCGATTTCCTTTCCGGCACTGACGAAGTCGCGACCAAACTCGATCTGGCCCAGGCCTATATCGACATGGGCGACGCCGACGGCGCCCGGGACATCCTCAACGAAGTGGTGACCGAGGGTGATGCAGGTCAGAAGAGCGAAGCCAAGGAGATGCTTTCGCGTCTGGCTTGATTGATCGGTAAGGCGTAAACAAAACGGCAGCCCATTGAGGCTGCCGTTTTTGTTTGTGCGCCAGGCATGGCGCGTTGCGCGCAAGCGCAACCGGCTTGGCTGTGGTGGCCACGCTGGTGACTTGGAGGTGAAAGTCCTCTACACACCCGGCAAGGGGAAGTGTTAGCCAGAGGCAAGGGTGTCGCGGGTGACTGCGAATCTGAAGGAAGCCCGAGGCAAAATGCTGGCCTGACGAACAGGAAGCGGATTAGGCGGCGCAGCGGGGTAAGGGGGCAAACTTCCTCAAAGCCCAATACTTGCACGGAACGTTGCGACGTAGATCCGACAGGCATAAGCAGGAAGGTCACGCGAATTACCCTGGGAGATCTGCACGTTTGCCACTGTGCTACCGAACGCCGAGAGGCGACGGGATGAGCGTGCAGAAGTCAGCCGAGGCCGTAGTAAGTGGCGGATAACCACGTCACCAAGGGCCGAACAGGTTATGCCGCTGGTAGGCGTCAGAGTCTCGTTGGATACCGAAATGCAGAAATTTCTCGCAGAGAAGACTGTTACTCCGAGTCCCGGACAGTATCCGCGGATGACGGCTGACAGCGCACAGGTATCGGCGGCGTCTGTGACGTGGACGAACGCGGAGCCGGACACGCTGATGGAGCGGGTGCTTGCACCCGCCAACCTCAAGCGTGCGTATCAACGCGTAGTCAGCAACAAGGGCGCGCCGGGTGCCGATGGCATGACGGTCGACGAATTGGCAGGCTACGTGAAACAGTATTGGCCGACCCTTAAGGCTCGGTTGCTGGCCGGTGAGTATCACCCACAAGGTGTACGCGCCGTCGACATTCCGAAACCCAAAGGCGGGACACGGCAGCTGGGTATCCCCTGCGTCGTGGATCGCCTGATCCAGCAGGCCTTGCTGCAACAGCTCACGCCGATCTTCGACCCTCTGTTCTCGGATTACAGCTACGGCTTTCGTCCGGGCAGAAGCGCTCACCAAGCCATCGAAACCGCTCGCGGCCATGTGGCAGCGGGTCACCGCTGGTGCGTGGAACTTGATCTGGAGAAATTCTTTGATCGGGTCAACCACGATGTCCTGATGGCTTACGTGGCGCGTCAAATCGAAGACAAGCGTGTGCTCACGTTGATCCGTCGTTACCTCGAAGCGGGAACGATGTCAGGTGGACTCGTCAGCCGACGGCAGGAAGGGACGCCGCAAGGCGGCCCGCTTTCGCCGTTGCTGTCGAACATCCTGCTCAACGAACTCGACAGCGAACTGGAACGGCGGGGTCATCGCTTCGTGCGCTACGCCGACGACGCCAACATTTATGTGCGCAGTCGCCGTGCCGGCGAGCGAGTGATGGTCAGCGTCGAGTGCTTCCTGATCCAGCGTCTGAAACTGACGCTGAATAGGGAAAAGAGCCGCGTGGCAAGGCCTTGGGTCTGTGATTATCTGGGTTATGGGATGAGCTGGCACCGACAGCCGAGACTAAGAGTGGCGACGAGGAGTCTGGGTCGCTTACGCGACCGACTCGCAGAGCTGCTACGCGGCGCGCGGGGTTGCAAGATGGCAACCGTCATCGTGCGGATAAACCCTGTGCTGCGTGGTTGGGCTGGGTACTTCAAGTTAACCCAAGGCAAGCGAGCGCTGGAGAAACTGGATGGCTGGGTGCGTCGTAAGCTGCGCTGCGCCGTATGGCGTCAATGGAAGCAGCCCTCAACAAGGGCTCGTAACTTGATACGCCTGGGGCTCAGTAGGCATCGCGCCTGCATATCAGCGTTCAATGGCCGAGGCCCATGGTGGAACTCGGGAGCGCCACACATGAATCAGGCGCTACCGAAGAAACTGTGGGATCGGCTTGGTCTGGTCTCAATACTGAATACGATAACTCGGCTTAATCGCATAACTTGAACCGCCGTATACGGATCCGTACGTACGGTGGTGTGAGAGGACGGCGGCTGTAAAGCCGCCTCCTACTCGATCAGCCGACGACAGATCGTTCCCGGCAGGTCACAAACAGCACACGCCTCTGGCGTCCCGGTCCGGCGGCCTTATAATGCCCGCCTTTGCGTACATCAGCAGGCTGTCACTCCTTGGCAAATATAGATAACCCGGCCGCCGAAATGGTGGCCGACGGCTTTTTCCGGATCGCGTTGGGCGTTGAATACAAAGGCTCGCGCTATCGCGGCTGGCAGCGCCAGGCTTCCGGCGTACTTACCGTGCAGGAAACGCTCGAAAAGGCCTTGTCCAAAGTCGCCGATTCACCCGTGTCGCTGCTCTGCGCCGGGCGTACGGATGCCGGCGTTCATGCGTGCGGTCAGGTGGTGCATTTCGATACCCAGGTCGAGCGTTCGATGAAAGCCTGGGTCATGGGCGCCAATATCAATTTGCCCCACGACGTCAGTGTCAGCTGGGCCAAGGTTATGCCGGCGCATTTTCATGCGCGGTTCAAGGCGATTGCCCGGCGCTATCGCTACGTGATCTACAACGATCAGATCCGCCCGGCGCACCTGAACGAAGAAATCACCTGGAACCACCGTCCGCTGGACGTCGAACGCATGGCCGAGGCGGCGCAGTACCTGGTCGGTACCCACGATTTCAGCGCTTTCCGTGCCGGCCAGTGTCAGGCCAAGTCGCCGATCAAGGAGCTGCATCACCTGCGCGTCACGCGCCACGGCAAGATGATCGTGCTGGACATCCGCGCCAGCGCCTTCCTGCACCACATGGTGCGCAACATTGCTGGCGTGCTGATGACCATCGGTGCCGGCGAGCGCCCGGTGGAGTGGATGAAAGAAGTGCTGGAGAGCCGCATTCGCCGTTCCGGTGGGGTGACGGCGCATCCGTACGGCCTGTACCTGGTGCAGGTCGAGTACCGCGACGAGTTCGAATTGCCCGAGCGTTACATCGGGCCGCACTTCCTGACCGGCTTCTCGGAACTTGACGGCTGACGCCCTCGAACGCTTTTGTTACCATCCGGGACTTTCTCGGATTTACCTTGGGGTTCTATCGACATGTCGGCCATTCGCAGCAAGATTTGCGGGATTACCCGCATAGAAGATGCGTTGGCAGCGGTTGAGGCCGGGGCTGATGCGATCGGATTTGTGTTCTACGCCAAAAGCCCCCGGGCCGTGACGTTTCAGCAGGCGCGCTCGATCATCGAGGCGTTGCCGCCGTTCGTGACCACCGTAGGGTTGTTCGTCAACGCCAGCCGCTGCGAGTTGGGGGAAATCCTCGACGCCGTGCCGCTGGACCTGTTGCAGTTCCACGGCGACGAAACCGCGGCCGACTGCGAAGAATGGAATCGTCCGTACATCAAGGCGCTGCGGGTCAAGGCCGGTGACGATATCGCGGCTGCGTGCGATGCGTTTCCAAGTGCCAGCGGTATCCTGCTCGACGCCTACGTTGAAGGCGTACCCGGCGGAACCGGTGAAGCGTTTGACTGGTCTCTGATACCGCAAGGCTTGAGCAAACCGATCATCCTGGCGGGTGGCTTGACGCTGGACAACGTCGCCGAGGCGATTGCAAGGGTTCGGCCTTATGCCGTGGACGTCAGCGGTGGGGTGGAGGCGAGCAAGGGCATCAAGGATCACGCAAAGATTCAGGCATTCATTAAAGCGGTACGCGGTAGCTGATGTGACGGCTGGCACACTGCCGCCGTCCACAGGCATGGCTGAGGGTTTTTGGGGTGTACGCAGGTCACGTTTAGCTGATCCGGCAACCCATCGATCATCGCCACACACATGAATTTAGCTCAAGGGCATACGCGGGGCTGCGAACCAAAGCGTTCGGGCCGCCGGTACTGGAGAAAGAAAGCATGAGCAACTGGTTAGTAGACAAACTGATCCCTTCGATCATGCGTTCCGAGGTCAAGAAGAGCTCGGTGCCTGAAGGTCTGTGGCACAAATGCCCGTCTTGCGAGGCTGTGCTGTATCGTCCGGAGCTGGAAAAGACCCTGGACGTTTGCCCCAAGTGCAATCACCACATGCGTATTGGCGCTCGCGCTCGTATTGATATCTTCCTCGACGCTGAAGGCCGTGCCGAACTGGGCGCGGACCTGGAGCCGGTTGACCGTCTGAAGTTCCGCGACGGCAAGAAGTACAAGGATCGCCTGACAGCTGCGCAAAAGGCGACCGGCGAAAAAGACGCACTGATCTCCATGAGCGGCTCCCTGTTGGGCATGCCGGTAGTGGTTTCGGCCTTCGAATTCTCCTTCATGGGTGGTTCGATGGGCGCCATCGTTGGTGAGCGTTTTGTTCGCGCCGCCAACTACGCGCTGGAAAACCGTTGCCCGATGATCTGCTTCGCCGCTTCCGGCGGTGCGCGGATGCAGGAAGCCCTGATCTCCCTGATGCAAATGGCCAAGACCTCCGCGGTACTGGCGCGTCTGCGTGAAGAAGGCATTCCGTTCATCTCTGTGCTGACCGACCCGGTCTACGGTGGTGTTTCCGCCAGTCTGGCGATGCTCGGTGACGTGATTGTTGGTGAGCCAAAGGCCCTGATCGGCTTCGCCGGGCCGCGCGTGATCGAGCAAACCGTGCGTGAAAAACTGCCGGAAGGCTTCCAGCGCAGCGAGTTCCTGCTGGAACACGGTGCGATCGACATGATCATCCACCGTCAGGAGCTGCGTCCGCGTCTGGGCAATCTGCTGGCACAAATGATGGGCCTGCCGACGCCGAAATTCGTCGCCGCGCCAATCGAGCCAATCGTAGTTCCACCGGTACCCGCCAACATATGATCGAACGTACCCTTGGCGAGTGGCTCGCCTACCTTGAGCAGTTGCACCCTTCGGCCATCGACATGGGCCTGGAGCGCTCGCAACAGGTAGCGTCCCGCATGGGACTGGGCAAGCCGGCGCCTCGGGTGATCACGGTCACCGGCACCAATGGCAAAGGTTCTACCTGCGCATTCGTGGCTTCGTTGCTGCGGGCGCAGGGGCTGAACGTCGGTGTCTACAATTCTCCGCACCTGCTGCGTTACAACGAGCGGGTGCAGGTCAATGGCGTCGAAGCCACTGACGTCGAGCTGTGCGAAGCCTTTGCAGCGGTCGAGGCGGGCCGTGGCGACACTTCGCTGACGTACTTCGAAATGGGCACCCTGGCGGCGTTCTGGCTGTTCCAACACGCCAGTCTCGATGCGGTGGTGCTGGAAGTCGGGCTGGGCGGGCGTCTGGACACGGTCAACGTGGTCGATGCCGATATGGCGCTGGTCACCAGCATCGGTGTCGATCACGCGGACTATCTGGGTGATACCCGTGAATCCGTAGCGTTCGAAAAGGCCGGCATCTTCCGCCAGGGCGCACCTGCGCTCTGTGGCGACCTGAATCCTCCACAGCCTCTGCTGGATAAAGCGCGAGAGCTCAATTGCCCGTTTTTCCTGCGTGGGCGCGATTTTGACCTCGGCATCACCGATCACAACTGGCAATGGCGCGGTCTTGACGCTCAAGGGCGAGTGGTCGAGCTGCATGATCTGCCGTTGCTCGATCTGCCGATGGAAAACGCCGCGCTGGCGTTGCAGGCTTACCTGTTGCTCGGTTTGCCTTGGGTGGATGCACAAATTATTGCTGCGCTGAAAGCCACTCGGGTGGTCGGTCGCCTCGATCGCCGTCAGTTTGACTGGCAGGGCAAGCGCCTGAACCTGTTGCTGGACGTGGGGCATAACCCCCATGCGGCAGAGTATCTGGCTCGCCGTCTGGCCAGTCGTCCACCGGCCGGCAAGCGTCTGGCGGTGTTCGGATTGCTGGCGGACAAGGATCTGGATGGTGTTGTCGGTGAATTGAATGCTAGTGTCCAGCAATGGGCCGTCGCGCCGCTGGATTCACCGCGAGCACGCCCGGTTGCCGATTTGCACGCGGCATTGCAGAACCTTGGCGCCTCGGTAGCGTCCTATGACAGCGTGGCCGCCGCCCTGGAAGGGCAGTGCGCGCTGGCGACGAACGACGACGAGATTCTGTTGTTCGGATCATTTTATTGTGTTGCCGAGGCCCTTGAATGGCTGGCCCGGCGCTCCACGGAGGAAGCGGCAAATGGCATTGCTGGATAAGGCATACAAACAGCGCATGGTTGGCGCCCTGGTTCTGGTGGCGCTGGCGGTGATTTTCCTGCCGATGCTGTTTTCCCGTCAGGATGAACAGCGTCAAGTGACGGTTGAAGCCCCGGCTGCGCCGCAAGCGCCTGCGGTGCCGCAAGTTCAGGTCGAACCGGTGGTGGTGCCTGAGCCGCAAGCGCTGCCTCAGGAGCCTGTGCCGAGTGATGACGAAATCGCTCAGCAAGAAGCACCGTCGACAGCGATTGCCCCGAGTGTACCGGTGGCGCCTGCGCCTGCCGCCAAACCGGTCGCTCCGGCTCCTGTTCCGGTCGTCAAGCCTGCGACAGCACCTACCCAGCCCATCACAGCTGCACCGGGCAAGCCGGACACGACTCAAAGTCGCGTCGATGCCAATGGCCTGTCGGTCAGTTGGTCGGTGCAACTGGCCAGCCTGTCGAGCCGTGCAAGTGCAGAAAGCCTGCAGAAATCCCTGCGCAGCCAGGGCTACAACGCCTACATTCGTACTGCCGACGGCAAGAATAGGGTGTTTGTCGGACCGCTGATCGAGCGGGCAGAAGCCGATCGTTTGCGTGACTTGTTGAGTCGCCAGCAGAACCTCAAGGGTTTTGTGGTGCGTTTCCAGCCTGAGCGTGGTTAAAACTAGCGCCCCGATTTGAAATGCACTGACAATCGCAGCTTACCGATAGCCATGCGCTCTGCTAAAATGCGCCGCCTTATCCGTCTGTAGGCTGCACTGTGCCATTTACCTGGGTTGACTGGGCGATCGTTGCAATCGTCGCCATCTCCGCATTGATCAGTCTGAGCCGCGGCTTCGTCAAGGAAGCACTGTCGCTGGTGACCTGGATCATCGCAGGAGTCGTCGCCTGGATGTTCGGTGGTTCATTGTCCGAGTACCTCGCCGGATACATCCAAACGCCGTCGGCCCGTGTGATCACGGGCTGTGCCATCATGTTTGTCGCCACGTTAATCGTAGGCGCGATGATCAATTATCTTATCGGCGAATTGGTTCGCGTCACCGGGCTGTCCGGGACCGATCGATTCCTCGGCATGGCCTTCGGCGCCGCGCGTGGCGTGTTGCTGGTGGTCGTGGCGGTCGGGCTATTGAGCCTGGGGCCGGTACAGCAGGACGGGTGGTGGCAAGAGTCACAGCTCGTGCCAAAATTTCTATTGGTTGCAGACTGGTCCAAAAACCTGATTCTGGGGTGGAGCAGTCAGTGGCTTGCCAGCGGTATCAGCGTACCCGCTGAGATACCGTTCAAGGAGCACCTCTTGCCGATGGCCAAAACGCCTCAGTGAGTTGTGTTCAGTTCAGATCCATTAAGTAGGGGTTGCGTCGCATGTGTGGCATCGTCGGTATCGTCGGTAAGTCGAACGTCAATCAGGCGCTGTATGACGCGCTAACCGTCCTCCAGCACCGCGGCCAGGACGCTGCCGGTATCGTGACCAGCCATGATGGCCGGTTATTCCTGCGCAAGGACAATGGCCTGGTGCGTGACGTGTTCCATCAACGTCACATGCAGCGCCTGGTCGGCCACATGGGTATTGGTCATGTGCGTTACCCGACCGCGGGCAGCTCGACTTCGGCCGAAGCCCAACCGTTTTACGTCAACTCGCCTTACGGCATCACCCTGGCGCACAACGGTAACCTGACCAACGTTGAGCAGCTGGCCAAGGAGATTTACGAGTCTGACCTGCGCCACGTCAACACCAACTCCGATTCGGAAGTGCTGCTTAACGTGTTCGCGCACGAACTGGCCCAGCGCGGCAAGTTGCAGCCAACTGAAGAAGACGTGTTCGCCGCTGTTACAGACGTGCACAACCGTTGCGTCGGTGGTTACGCGGTCGTGGCGATGGTGACGGGTTACGGCATCGTCGGTTTCCGCGACCCGCATGGCATCCGCCCGATTGTCTTCGGTCAGCGTCACACGGATGAAGGCGTCGAGTACATGATCGCCTCCGAAAGCGTCTCTCTGGACGTGCTCGGTTTCACCCTGATTCGCGACCTCGCGCCGGGCGAAGCGGTCTACATCACTGAAGACGGCAAGCTGCACACCCGTCAGTGTGCGACCAACCCGTCCCTGACCCCGTGCATCTTCGAACACGTTTACCTGGCGCGTCCGGATTCGATCATCGACGGCGTGTCGGTCTACAAGGCCCGCCTGCGCATGGGCGAGAAACTCGCCGAGAAGATCCTGCGCGAGCGTCCAGAACACGACATCGACGTGGTTATCCCGATTCCGGACACCAGCCGTACCGCGGCCCTGGAGCTGGCGAACCACTTGGGCGTCAAGTTCCGCGAAGGCTTCGTGAAGAACCGCTACATCGGCCGGACCTTCATCATGCCGGGCCAGGCGGCACGGAAAAAATCCGTACGCCAGAAGCTCAACGCCATCGAGCTGGAATTCCGCGGCAAGAACGTGATGCTGGTGGACGACTCCATCGTTCGCGGCACCACCTGCAAGCAGATCATCCAGATGGCCCGCGAAGCCGGCGCCAAAAATGTCTACTTCTGCTCCGCGGCACCGGCCGTTCGTTACCCGAACGTTTACGGCATCGACATGCCGAGCGCTCACGAGTTGATCGCGCACAACCGTTCAACCCAGGACGTGGCTGATCTGATCGGCGCTGACTGGTTGATCTATCAGGACTTGCCTGACTTGATCGAAGCGGTCGGTGGCGGCAAGATCAAGATCGAGAAGTTCGATTGCGCGGTGTTCGACGGCCAGTACGTCACCGGCGACGTCGACGAGGCTTACCTGAACAAGATCGAGCAGGCACGTAACGATGCCTCCAAGGTCAAGACGCAGGCAGTCAGTGCGATCATTGATCTGTATAACAACTGAGTAACTACCGGCCCTGAGGGGCCGGTTTTGTATCTACTAAAAAGAGCAAGGCAAGGAGTGACAGCATGAGTCAGGATTGGGATGCCGGTCGGCTGGACAGCGACCTCGAAGGCGTAGCGTTCGACACCCTGGCCGTACGCGCCGGTCAGCACCGCACGCCGGAAGGCGAACACGGTGACCCGATGTTCTTCACTTCCAGCTACGTATTCCGTACCGCTGCTGATGCGGCGGCACGCTTTGCCGGTGAAGTGCCGGGTAACGTTTACTCGCGCTACACCAACCCGACCGTGCGCGCGTTCGAAGAGCGCATTGCCGCACTGGAAAGCGCCGAGCAAGCCGTGGCCACGGCGACCGGCATGGCCGCGATCATGGCGGTGGTGATGAGCCTCTGCAGCGCTGGTGATCACGTACTGGTGTCGCGCAGCGTGTTCGGTTCGACCATCAGCCTGTTCGAAAAGTACTTCAAGCGCTTCGGCATCGAAGTCGATTACGTGCCCTTGGCGGATTTATCCGGTTGGGATGCGGCGATCAAGGCCAACACTAAATTGCTGTTCGTCGAATCGCCGTCCAACCCGCTGGCTGAACTGGTGGACATCGCCGAGTTATCGAAAATCGCTCACGCCAAAGGCGCGATGCTGGTGGTCGACAACTGCTTCTGCACCCCTGCGTTGCAGCAGCCGCTGAAGATGGGCGCGGACATCGTCGTGCACTCGGCGACCAAGTTCATCGACGGCCAGGGCCGTTGCATGGGCGGTGTTGTGGCCGGTCGCAGCGAACAGATGAAAGAAGTCGTCGGTTTCCTGCGGACTGCCGGGCCGACCCTGAGCCCGTTCAACGCCTGGATCTTCCTCAAGGGCCTGGAAACCTTGAGCCTGCGCATGAAGGCTCACTGCGCCAATGCCCAGCAACTGGCCGAATGGCTGGAGCAGCAGGAAGGTATCGAGAAAGTCCATTACGCCGGTCTCAAAAGCCATCCGCAGCACGAGTTGGCCCTGCGTCAGCAGAAAGGCTTTGGTGCGGTCGTCAGTTTCGAGGTCAAGGGCGGCAAAGAGGGCGCCTGGCGCTTTATCGATGCGACTCGCCTGATTTCCATCACCGCGAACCTCGGTGACAGCAAAACCACCATTACGCACCCGAGCACTACCTCCCACGGCCGTCTGGCGCCGCAAGAGCGTGAAGCAGCGGGAATTCGTGACAGCCTGATCCGCATCGCGGTCGGTCTGGAAGACGTGGCAGACCTGCAAGCCGATCTGGCGCGCGGGTTGGCTGCCTTGTGATCGAGTTGTCCACGCCGACCACTGGCACCAACGGCCGCGTTGCACTGGTCACGGGTGCTGCGCGGGGCATTGGTCTGGGGATCTCGGCCTGGCTGATCAGCGAAGGCTGGCAAGTGGTGCTGACTGATCTTGATCGGGTACGCGGTTCGAAAGTGGCGAAGGTGCTCGGCGACAACGCCTGGTTCATCGCCATGGACGTCTCGAACGAAGGGCAGGTGGCATTGGGCGTCGCCGAAGTGCTGGGGCAGTTCGGGCGTCTGGATGCGCTGGTGTGCAACGCGGCGGTTGCCGATCCGCACAACACCACCCTTGAAAGCCTTGATCTGGCGTACTGGAATCGGGTGCTGGCGGTGAATCTCAGTGGGCCGATGCTGCTGGCCAAGCACTGTGCGCCGTACCTGCGCGCTCACAGCGGCGCAATCGTCAACCTGGCCTCGACCCGCGCCGGGCAGTCGGAGCCCGACACCGAGGCTTATGCGGCGAGCAAGGGCGGCCTGTTGGCCCTGACTCACGCCTTGGCAATCAGCCTCGGGCCGGAAATCCGCGTCAATGCAGTCAGCCCGGGTTGGATCGATGCGCGGGATCCGTCCGCACGTCGTGCCGAACCACTGACTGATGCCGACCATGCACAGCATCCGGCGGGCAGGGTCGGTACGGTCGAGGACGTGGCGGCGATGGTCGCCTGGCTGTTGTCGAAGAACGCCGGTTTCGTCACGGGCCAGGAGTTCGTGGTCGATGGCGGCATGACCAAGAAGATGATTTACAGCGAGTAATCCGAGCGGGGGCCGCGACAGCGGCGGCTTGAGGTTGCAGGCGGCCGTGGGCAGCGCTGCGGGAAATGACATGATTTTGTCTTTTTCAGAAAAACTTCAAGCGGGGTATTGACTTAGCTTCGGTACCTGCGTAAATTTCGCGGCCTCGGAGATGCAAACGGGTGATTAGCTCAGCTGGGAGAGCGTCTGCCTTACAAGCAGAATGTCGGCGGTTCGATCCCGTCATCACCCACCACTTCCGAGAGTCTTGCGAAAGCAAGATGGAAGCTTTTAAAAGCCTCCACCGACGCGCAGCGGTAGTTCAGTCGGTTAGAATACCGGCCTGTCACGCCGGGGGTCGCGGGTTCGAGTCCCGTCCGCTGCGCCATATTTTCCGAGTCAGGTTTATTCTGGTTCGAGATTGAAAGCCTCGAAGCTTTCAGTCAGACGAGTTACTTGGACGCAAGTCCAAAGCGATACGCAGCGGTAGTTCAGTCGGTTAGAATACCGGCCTGTCACGCCGGGGGTCGCGGGTTCGAGTCCCGTCCGCTGCGCCATATCTGCCTCAAGGCCCACTGAACGCCTTGAAGCTACGAAGAAAGCTGCTGGTAAAGCCAGTGTCTACTTCGAGTCGATAGCAAAGACCCTGGTCGAAAGACCGGGGTTTTTTGTGTCTGCGATTTGGCTTTTCTCTCCTGCTCCCCGCAACCATGGGTATCCGCATCTGCCGGCCAAATGCGGCCGTGTGTCGAATTGTTACTCCTCTCGATGATTTCCCTCAATAACGCTCAGCCCTGATCAACCGGTGGCTGCGTGGCAGAAACACCTGTCTTTCATTTGCATATTCAGTTTTTCCTGGGGGCAAAACGCATAAAGCGCTTGGTTTGAAGTATCAACACTAATTAGAATGAGTCGCATTTAAAATATTTCTTCGCGCAGGGTTCCTTTAGATGAGTGATGCAGCGATGCCGGCGGCGCAAACCTTCCACGACCTGTACCGCGACCATCGTGGCTGGCTCGAAAGCTGGTTGAGGCGACGCATGAGCAATGGCCATGATGCGGCGGACTTGAGCCAGGATACGTTCGTGCGTTTACTCGCCAGCTCCCAGCACATCGCTGACCTGCAAGAACCCCGCGCTTATCTGGCGACAGTCGGCAAGCGACTGCTCACCAATTTCTATAAGCGCCGCAGCCTGGAGCAAGCCTACCTCAGTGCGCTGGCGCTGCTGCCTGAAGACTGCGTGCCGTCGCCCGAGCAGCGTTGGTTGCTGCTGGAAACCCTGCAAGCCCTGGACGAATTGCTCGATGGATTGCCGACGGCGGTGCGACGAGCGTTTCTCTGGAGCCAGTTGGAGGGTTTGGGTTATCACGAGATTGCTGAACGCCTGCAAGTCTCGGAGCGCACGATCAAGCGCTACATGGCGCAAGCCTATGAACATTGCCTGCTGGTGGAATTGTGATCGGTTCGACACCTTCGGCTGAAGCCCGGCAAGTTGTGCGGGCTGCCGCTCAATGGCTGGCGCTCATGGAATCAGGCGCCGCCAATGAACGCGATCGTGCCAATCTGCAGCACTGGCGTGACAGCCATCCCAGTCACGAACAGGCCTGGCAGAAAGCCCAACTCTTGCGCCAACGCTTTGCCGACCTGCCGTCGGCACTGGCCATGGCCAGCCTGGATCGGCCGCAGACGAGTCGGCGCACGGTGCTCAAGCGCGCCGTCGGGGCGGTCGCACTGGTGCCAACCGCCTGGCTGATCAGCCGGCAGCTACCTCTGGACGTCTGGCGCGCTGACTTGCGAACCGCGACCGGGGAGGGCAAAAAAGTCCAGTTGGCCGATGGCAGCTCGCTGCAATTGAACACCGCGAGTGCCGTCGATATCGACCTGAAGAATCGCCGGCTGACACTGGTGGAAGGCGAAATAGCGCTGAATGTGCCCGGTACATCGCCGCTGACGATCCAGACGCACTTCGGGCAAGTGGTCGTCAGTCAGAGCGAAGTGTGCGTTCGTCAGGGGCAGACGGGGTGCAAGGTGTCAGTGCTTAAAGGCGCTGTGCAGTTGCAGCCTTTGCGCGGGCCGGTCTTTTCATTGCGCGCAGGCCAGCAAGTCAGCCTTCAGGCGATGGGTGCCGGACGCGTCGAACCTTTCGATGTGCTTGCCCCAGGCTGGCGCGACGGCGTGTTGATGGCGCAGAACCAGCCCCTGGGCGATTTTCTGCGCGAAGTCAGCACCTATCGTTCGGGATTGTTGCGCTGGGAACCGGAACTCGAATCCCTGCGCGTCACCGGCAGTTTCCGTCTGGAAGACACCGATCGCATCCTGACGTTGCTGGCGGCCAGCTTGCCGCTGGAGGTGCATAGGCGAACCCGCTACTGGGTTACGTTGCTGCCGCGCAAAAATAGTGTCTGAGGCCTGTCCCCTTTTTTCGCGTCGCTTGTCATTCAAGGCAAGTGAAACGAAATCAGAGAGATTCTCAATGCCCGTAGCGATGCCCTGCAGTACGCGTCTGGGTTCTTCCAGGCTGCGCCCGTTGTTGCACTTGAGTCTGTTGCTGAGTCTGAGTGCTTGTCCGTTGTTCATCACTGCCGGTTGGGCCGAAGACGCGCCTCGACGCAGTTATCAGGTGCCGGCAGGAAGCCTCAGCGCAGCGCTGACCCGTTTCGCCGGGTTGGCCGGGGTCAATCTGTCAGTGGACCCGGCACTGGTGGGCAGTCGCACCAGCCCAGGACTTTCCGGCGAATACGCGGTCGAGGAGGGCTTTGCCCGACTGCTGCAGGGTTCCGGTCTGCAACTGCAGCCGGTGGGCGAAGAGGCGTACATCCTGACGCCAGCGCCGGAAGGCAGCAGCCTGCAACTGGGCGCCACCTCGATTCTCGGTGCCATTGATCCGGTGGACGGCGATCCGTATGCCGGCGGCCAGGTCGCGCGCCGTGGTTCGCAAGGCTTGCTGGGCTCGAAAGACTTTATGGAAACGCCGTTCAGCATGACCACCTACACCAGTGAGGTGGTCAAAAACCAGCAGGCGCGTACCTTGGGCGACCTGATCGCCAACGATCCTTCGGTTCGCGCCACCAACCCGGCGGGTGGGCGCTATGAGCAGTTCACCATTCGAGGGTTGAGCCTGTTCAACAGTGATGTTGCCTATAACGGTCTCTACGGCGTCCTGCCGACCTATACGATCGACATGGAGATGGCTGACCGCGTCGACGTCCTCAAAGGCCCGAGCCAGCTCATCAACGGCATCTCGCCGCGGGGCAGCGTGGGTGGCGGGATCAACGTGGTGCCCAAGCGCGCGACCGACAAGCCCATCACTTCGTTCACCGGTATGTACGCTTCCGACAGCCAGGTCGGTGGTGCCGTGGATGTTGGCCGGCGCTTTGGTGAAGACAACAAGTTCGGTCTTCGTTTCAATGGCGTGAAGCAGTCCGGCGACACCGAATGGGATCACCAGAATGTCGACCGCGAGATGGCCGTCCTGGGCCTGGATTTTCGCGGTGAACGCCTGCGACTCTCGACGGACATCGGGCGCACCGAACGTGATACCGACGCACCGCAGGAGCGCGTACAGGTTGGCCCTAACGCGCAGGTTCCGCATGCCAGCGATGTGCGCCGCAACTATGCGCAACCCTGGAGCAAGGCGAGTACCAACGACACTTTCGGCACTGTGAATGCTGAATACGATGTCAGTGATTCCGTCATGCTGTATGGCGGTGTGGGCGCGCGCAAAAGTAACCATGACTTCCTCCGACATGCCGTTTCGGTCACCAACAACGCTGGCAATTTCAGCGTTCAACCGCGTGACTTCACCCGTGACGAAAATGTCCGGACGGCCACGGCGGGAGTGCGCAACTGGTTCCATACCGGCCCGGTAAGCCATGAAGTCAACTTGGCAGCCAGCTATTACTACATGGACTTCGAAAATGGCGGCGCCCGTTATGCTGCGGCCAACAGCAACATTTATAACCCCGTTGAAACACCAACACCTGTCAGACCCACGCGACAGGATTCGGAGGTCTATACCGAAAACCGCTCCAGCGGCGTGGCGTTGTCCGACACCCTGGGTTTCTTCGATGACCGGCTGCTGCTGACCCTCGGCGCCCGCTGGCAGCGCGTGAAGGTTGACGACTGGACCGATAACGTCAGAGGCGACACCGCCTACGACGAGGAAAAGGTTTCGCCGTCGGGCGGCATCCTGTTCAAGGCAACCGATAAGCTGTCGCTGTATGCCAACTACATGGAAGGCCTGAGCCAGGGCAAGATCGCACCGTCGACCTCGGTGAACGAGGACGAGATCTTCCCGCCGTTCATCAGCCGCCAGGTCGAGGTCGGTGCCAAGTATGACGCTGGTGCGTTCGCCGTCACCGCCGCTGTGTTCCGGATCAAGCAGCCGGCTTACGAGACCAATGCCACGACGCGCGTCTTTGGCCCGAACGGCAAGCGTGAGAACACGGGTGTGGAACTGAGTGTGTTCGGTGAACCGCTTGATGGTTTCCGTTTGCTCGGCGGTGTCATGTACATCGACAGCGAATTGAGTAACACCACCAATGGCACCTTCGACGGCAACCGGGCACCGGCCACGCCGAAATACAACGTCAACCTGGGCGCCGAGTGGGACGTACCGACCGTGCAGGGCCTGACCCTGACCAGCCGCGGCATCTATTCCAGCTCGCAGTACCTGGACCAGTCCAACAACAAGGAAATCGACTCCTGGGAGCGTTTCGACGTGGGCGCACGCTATGCGTTCAAGGTCGAGGAAAAGAACATCACCCTGCGTGCCAATGTCGAGAACGTGGCGGACAAGCGCTACTGGAGTTCGGCCGGGGCCTCGGATGACAGCGAGCCTGGCTTGACGCTGTCGACCCCGCGCACCTACCTCCTTTCGGCGACCGTCGACTTCTGATTCACCTGTGTCATGCGCCCCAGGGACCGGGGCGCCATCGTTGGACCATGACCTGATTCGTATAGAGGAAGGACATATGCACACCATCAGTTAATGAACGATCGAGACACTTGCGTATAAGTCGCTATCTATCCGTAGCCTATATCGAAGTTGTCAGTTTTATTACAAGATCATGGCTAGATCATGGCACTTCCGGAGTTTATACCAGGTTTATTAACTTGGTTTTTTGCGTGTCTGATGTTTTTTAAAATAGTTCAAATCGCTATATGTAAATTTCCAAATGGGTTGTAAGAATTAGTTGCAACAACTTGTTAATGAGAATAAGTTGCATATCGAATTTAACGAGGGTGAAGCGATGTTGAATGATGGCGTATTGCACTCTAATCCTTTGCAAAAAACCAATGCCGACTATTTGGCTCGACAAAGCAAGTTCGAATCTAATGTACGCAGTTATCCACGCAAGTTACCGCTGGCCATCGCCAAGGCGCACGGGCTCTGGGTGACCGATGTCGAGGGCAATACGTACCTCGACTGTCTGGCCGGCGCCGGTACTTTGGCCCTGGGGCACAATCACCCGGCCATCATGGCCAGCCTCGACAGCTTCCTCGCCTCAGGCCTGCCGATGCACACCTTGGACCTGACCACCGCGGTCAAGGACGCCTTTAGCGAAACCTTGCTCAGCCTGTTGCCGAACCAGGGCCGTGATTACTGCTTGCAGTTTTGCGGGCCATCCGGGGCGGATGCGGTGGAGGCCGCGCTGAAATTGGCCAAGACCTTCACCGGGCGCAACAACATCATCAGTTTCTCCGGGGCCTACCATGGCATGACCCACGGCGCCCTGGCCCTGACCGGCAACACCGCGCCGAAAAATGCCATCGCCAGCCTGATGCCCGGGGTGCAGTTCATGCCGTACCCCCACGAATACCGTTGCCCGCTGGGCATTGGCGGTGAGGCCGGGGTCGAGGCCTTGACCCACTACTTCACCCAGTTTATCGAAGACGTCGAAAGCGGCGTGTCACTGCCGGCGGCGGTGATCCTTGAAGCGGTGCAGGGTGAGGGCGGGGTCAACTGTGCCCCGGCGAGCTGGCTGCGGGCGATCCGCGAGGTAACGCGCAAGCACGGCATCCTGCTGATCCTCGACGAAGTGCAGACCGGTTTCGCCCGCACCGGCAAGATGTTTGCTTTCGAACACGCCGACATCGAGCCGGACCTGATCGTTATGTCCAAAGCGGTCGGTGGCGGTTTGCCCATGGCAGTGTTGGGCATCCGTCGTGAATTCGACGCCTGGGAGCCAGGCAATCACGCCGGCACCTTCCGCGGCAACCAGATGGCCATGGCCGCCGGGCTGGCCACGTTGCAGGTACTGCAACAGCAAAACCTCGCCCCCCAGGTCGAGCGTCGTGGCCAGTGGCTCAAGGACCGACTGGTCGAGTTGCAGGCGCATTATCCGGCCCTCGGCCAAGTGCGCGGTCGCGGCCTCATGCTGGGCATAGAGATCGTCGACGAGCGCCAGCCGGCTGATCGCCACGGGCATTTCCCTATGGACCCGGCGCTGGCCGTGGCCATCCAGCAACAGTGCTTCAAACAAGGCCTGTTGCTGGAGCGCGGCGGGCGTAAGGGCAATGTCATCCGCTTGTTGCCGCCATTGATTATCGACGATGAACAATGCCAACAAGTGATCCAGCGTTTTGATAACGCGATGGCTGCAGCGTTATTGCAGTTGCGCCCTTGAATGAATCAATCGAAGTTACGTTGGCAGTCCGCCGAACTGCAGTTTGATGACAATGCTGCAGGTAACTTTGATGGTCGTCTGGTTGTTTAAAAAGGTTCAGTGAAGTGATGTCGTTACATGGGGTTTCGTCGGCCGTTAAACAGGTCGATCAGCAACTAATTTTTTCGCCATATAACGTGTCCAGTGGCCTCGCGGGCTACTGTGGAGCACCCATGAATCATCCAGATCGCAGTGTTTTATCGAATATGGTCAGTGAGTTGGCGACGACGCGCGCGTTGCTTAATTGTTTGATCAAAGAGTTCGCCCTGCCGGAAAACTGCCTCAGTTACAGTTGGCCGACGCAGATGCAAGGTATCGCCCCGGGCAGTTACCTCGAGGGGCTGGAATGGAAGGGCATTCCCCTGACCATCAACCTGCCCAACCAGCAGCAGTTCTTTGTGATGGTGGACCGCCGTGATGGTCTGGGCAGTCACCGTTACCTGTCGGACGTCTATGCGCGGCGTGGCGAGGGCGACTGGTCGTGCCTGAGGTTTACCGAGTTCGTCGAGCAGTTGCTCGCGGCGTGCGAACACATGACCCGCGCCAGCAACGACGAGTTGCTGGATCAGGTGTTGCAAAGCCAGTTGCTGACCGCGGCCATCGTCGGCCACAACATGGACGGCCAGCACCCGGCACCGCTCAGCGGTTACCTCGCCAGCGAGCAGGGCTTGTGGTTCGGTCATCCGAACCACCCGGCACCCAAGGCGCGGCTGTGGCCAGCTCATCTGGCCCAGGAAACCTACGCCCCGGAATTCCAGGCCCGCACGCCATTACACCTGTTCGAGGTGCCGCTGGAAGGATTGAACGTCGGTGCCAACGGCCTGAGCAAAGCCAAAGTGCTGGCCGGTTTTGCCGATCAAGCGCAGGCGCGGCCAGGGCACGCGGTTATCTGCATGCACCCGGTACAGGCCCAGCTGTTCATGCAGGATGGTCGGGTTCAGCGTTTGTTGAAATCCGCGGCCATCGTCGACCTTGGCGCCACAGGGCTGATGGCCAACCCCACTGCGTCCATCCGCACCTGGTACATCGAGGGCCATGAGTTCTTCATCAAGGGCTCGCTGAACGTGCGCATCACCAACTGCGTCAGGAAAAACGCCTGGTACGAATTGGAAAGCGCACTGATGATCGACCGAGTCTTTCGTAACCTCCAATTGACCCGGCCGGAAACCCTTGGCGGGCTCTCGGTGGTGGCCGAACCGGGCATTCTGAGTTGGGCGCCGCAACAGGCCAGCGAAGCCGATAACCACTGGTTCCGCGAACAGACCGGGGCGATCCTGCGGGAGAACTTCTGCCTCGACACCGGCACCGACTGCAGCATCATGGCCGGTACGTTGTTCGCTCGTAGCCTGCATTTGCCGCCGTTGGTGCATGAGTTCCTGAGCCGGTTCAACGGTAATGACATCGACGATCAAACGCTGTTGAGCTGGTTCGACGACTATCAGGCGCTGCTGCTACGGCCGGTGCTGGCGCTGTTCTTCAATCACGGTATCGTGATGGAACCGCATTTGCAGAACAGCGTGCTGGTGCATGACAACGGTCGTCCACAACGCTTGCTGCTGCGGGATTTCGAAGGGGTCAAACTGACCGACGAACTGGGTGCTTCCCGGATCGATGCAGACGTTCATCCACGGGTGCGTGAGTCGCTGCTCTATTCCCGCCAGCAAGGCTGGAATCGCATCGTCTATTGCCTGTTCGTCAACAACTTGTCCGAGTCGGTACTGGCCCTGAGCTGGGAACGTCCGCACCTGGCGCCGCTGATGTGGCAACGGGTGGAGCAGCAGTTGATCAGCATCCGCGCCGAATTGACCCGCGCTGCGCCGGAGTTGGACGCACTGATCGCCGGTCAGCCGATTGCCTGCAAAACCAACCTGAAAGTTCGCTTGGCAGCCAAGGCTGATCGCCAGGCCAGCTACGTCAGTCTGGTGTCCCCGTGGGGCAAGGAGGCCAAGCATGGATAAGCTGCCCGCGACGGTACTGGCTGCCATCGACGAAGCCCGCATGCAGCACGAAGATCCACTGGCGCTGTTTATCTACGACCTGGACGCGCTGAAACAGCACGTGACGCAGGTGATGGCGGCGCTGCCCGAAGGCGTAGAGCTTTACTACGCGATCAAGGCCAACAGCGAAGCGCAAATCCTGGCCGCCGTGGCGCCGTTGGTGCACGGGTTCGAGATTTCCTCCGGCGGCGAGATCGATCGCCTCCAGGCCTGCCCGACGCGCAAGCCATTTATCTTCTCCGGCCCCGGCAAGCTGGACTCCGATCTGCGTTCGGCGCTGCAACATCGGGTTGAAGCGATTCACATCGAAAGCCTGAATGAAATCGTCCGCCTGCAACGGCTGGCACTGGAAGCGGGGCACGTGCAAGACGTGCTGCTGCGGATCAACCCTGAACTTCCGTCGCCGCTCTCCAGCAAACTGGCGATGGCCGGCACCGCCACACCGTTCGGGATCGATGAGTCGGAACTGGCTCAGGCGGTCAGCTGGGTCGATAACGCCAGCCACCTGCGGCTCAAGGGCTTCCATGTGCATGCGATGTCTCATCAGTCGCTGGTGGAACGCCATGAACAATTGCTCGATCTGTACCTGCAGCGCTGGCCGCAATGGAAGGCGTTGTCAGTGGATCCCGCGGCGATCACCCACCTCAATGTGGGCGGTGGCATCGGCGTTAATTACCTTGGGCCGCAGCAATTCGACTGGCAGCGCTTGTGTACGCATTTGGGGCAGAGCCTTGCAACGTGCGCCGATGCGCCCATCGTGCGCTTTGAGCCCGGTCGTTTCATCAGCGCCTTCTGCGGCTACTACTCCATTGAAGTGCTGGACAGGAAAACCAGTCACGGCAAGCATTTCCTGGTCTGTCGGGGCGGCACCCATCAGTTTCGTTTGCCGGTTGCCCAGGGCCATGATCACCCGATCATTCATCTGCCTCGGCATCGCGTAACGCCAACGGCGACACAACAGGAGTGGACCGTCGTTGGGCAGCTCTGCACGCCCAAGGATGTGCTGAGCCGCGATTACCCGCTCACCGGAGTGGAGATCGGCGACATGCTGGTGCTGCCGCTGGCGGGTGCCTATGGCTACAACATCTCCCATGCCGACTTCCTCTGTCATCCGCGACCGCCACAGGTGTTTGTGCAACAGGCCGGAGCCGCCCTGTGGGATTGACGTTTGCCGTGCCGCGCTGGTTGGTGGTGGTCAATGTGTTGTTGGGCACGCTGACGGTCAGCCTGAACAACAGCTCGCTGAATCCGGCGTTGCCGGCGTTCATGGAGGCCTTTGATATCGGCCCGCTGTTGGCCACCTGGATTGTGGCTGCGTTCATGGTGAGCATGGGCATGACCATGCCCCTCACCAGTTTTCTCAGTCAGCGGATGGGGCGCAAATCCCTGTATTTGTGGGGCGTGGCGTTGTTTGTCTGCGGTTCGCTGTTGGGGGCGCTGGCCAACTCCATCGCGCTGGTGATTACCGCGCGCGTGGTGCAAGGCATCGCCAGCGGACTGATGATTCCGTTGTCGCTGGCGATCATTTTTTCGGTGTACGCCAAGGGTGAGCGGGGCAGGGTCACCGGTCTGTGGGGCGCGGCGGTCATGCTGGCACCGGCATTGGGACCCTTGTGCGGGAGCCTGATGCTGGAGTGGTTCAGTTGGCGCTCGCTGTTCCTGATGAATGTGCCGATTGGCCTGCTGGCGCTGATCCTGGGTGTCGGCGTTTTGCCTGCTTCCGAAGCATCGGAACGCAAACCTTTCGACCTGGCGGGTTACCTGTTGATCGCGACGGGCATCGGTCTGCTGATGATCGCCGTTGGCCGTCTGCGCCATGCCGAAGCCCTCACTGATCCGCTCAACCTTGGCATGCTGCTGGCGGCGATCCTGTGTCTGGTGGCGTTTGTACGACTGGAACTGAACCGGGCTTCGCCGCTGCTCAACCTGCGCATCTTTGCCCTGCGCGGTTATCGCTTGAGCGTAATCATCGCGGTGGTGCAGTCGGTCGGCATGTTCGAGTGTCTGGTCCTGCTGCCGTTGCTGGTGCAAGTGGTGATGGGCTACAGCGCTATCTGGACCGGCCTGTCGCTGCTGTGCACGGCGCTGTTCGCCAGCCTGTTCGGGCATGTCGGCGGCAAGTGGTTGGACCGGCACGGCCCGCGTGGCGTGGTGCTCTGGGGGCTGCTGCTGACCGGGGGCGCCACGTTGGGATTGGGCGTGCTGGGGGCTGGCGCTTCAATCGGTGTGGTGTTTTTCCTGATGATGGTCCGCGGTGCCGGGCTGGGCCTGTCCTATATCCCCATCACCACCGCCGGGCTCGATGCACTGCCTGAACCGATGGTCACTCAGGGCGCGGCGATGAACAACATTTCCCGTCGTCTCGTCTCGTCACTGGCCATCGTGATCGCCTCCCTGTGGCTGGAATTCCGCCTGACTGCCGAGACCGGGGGCGGGGTGGTTTCGATGGCCAGCTCGGGGGCGATCAGCGAGGTCTTCATGGCCACCGGCATTCTCATCCTGCTGGCATTGCCCTGTGCCTGGCGTTTTCCCGTTCACGCATCCGACGAGCCGGCCGAGGCATTGCCCTCAGCCCTCGAACACCGTTAATTCTTTCACGGACAAGGTTATGACTATGGCGACTTCTTCACAGGCAACACATCAAGCTGCGGATTCAGCGCCAGGCGTCTGGCTGGCGACGGCCGATCCCCGCCACTATCAGCAAGTGGAACAGCGCGTGGTGGGCCAGCTGCTGCAAACGCTGCTGTATGAAAACGTCCTGCCGTATCGCCATTCGCCCCTCGATGGCGGCCAGTACCGTTTTGTCGTCAGCGGCTTCGACGCGCAGCAACAACCGGTGGAGTACCACTGCAGCGGATTGCTCAGCGAAAGCTTCGAGCTGATCCGTCTCGACTATGCCAGTCTCGAACGCGTAGATGCGTTGGGCGCGCGCAGCCGGCCGCACCTTCATCAAGCATTGGCGGAGCTGCTGATCGAACTTCAGGAAAGCCCGCACCTGCCACGCTTCACCTATGAGCTTGAACAAACGATGCTCAAGGATCTGCAATCGCGCAGCCAGGGTTACCAAGCGGCAAAGCCAACCCATCAACTGGATGTCGATGCGCTGGAACAGCACTTCATGGACGCCCACAGCTATCATCCTTGCTACAAATCGCGCATCGGTTTCTCGCTCAAGGACAACGCCCGTTACGGGCCGGAATTTGCCGCGCCCATCGCGATTGTCTGGCTGGCCGTGGCCAAATCCTGCGGGGCGATGAACATCTCGCAGCACCTGGATTACGAAGGATTTATCCAGCAGGAATTCGGATTTCAGCGCTGGCAGCAACTGGCTGAGACCCTCACCGACCACGGCAAGGCGATGGGCGATTATTGGTTGATGCCGGTGCACCCGTGGCAGTGGGAAAACGTCATCGTTCCCGTTTTCTACCCAGAACTGGTCAGCGGTGAAGTGATCTATCTGGGCATCACGGATGATCGCTATCAGGCGCAGCAATCGATCCGCACCCTGGCCAACGTCACTGAGAAAAAGCGGCCTTACGTCAAGCTCGCGCTGAGCATGACCAATACCTCCAGTACCCGAATTCTGGCCCGGCACACGGTGATGAACGGCCCGATCATCACCGACTGGTTGCAGCAGTTGATCGGCAGCGACAGCACCGCCCGCGACCTTGGCTTTGTGATTCTCGGTGAAGTGGTTGGCGTCAGCTTTGACTACGATCACCTGCCCGCCACGCGGATGTCCCAGGCCTACGGCACGATGGGCACCCTGTGGCGCGAGAGCATTCACCAGTACCTGCAAGACGACGAGCAAGCGGTGCCGTTCAATGGCTTGAGCTCCGTGGACAACCGCTACGGACCGGGGGAACAGACCCCGTTCATCGATGCGTGGATTGCTCAATACGGCCTGCACGCCTGGACGCGCCAACTGTTGCAGGTGGCAGTGTCGCCGATCATTCACATGCTGTACGCCGAAGGCATCGGCATGGAATCCCATGGACAAAACATCGTCCTGATCGTGAAGCAGGGCTGGCCACAACGTATTGCCCTGAAAGACTTCCATGACGGCGTGCGCTATTCACCGCAGCACTTGGGGCGCCCCGAACTGTGCCCGACCCTGGTGCCGCTGCCCGCCAGCCACGCCAAGCTAAACCGTAACTCGTTCATCCTCACCGACGACCTGGATGCGGTCCGGGATTTTTCCTGTGATTCGTTCTTTTTCATCGCCCTGGCCGAGATGGCGATTTTCCTGCATCAGCACTATCAGCTGGAAGAAGCCGGGTTCTGGCAGATGACTGCCGAGGTGATCACTGCTTACCAGGCTGAACATCCGCAACACCGTCCGCGTTATGCAGCGTTTGATGTTTTCGCGCCGTTCTACGAAGTGGAAGAACTGACCAAGCGCCGCCTGCTGGGCGACGGCGAACGTCGTTTCAAATCGGTGCCGAATCCGCTGCACGCGTTCCGGCCGCAATCATGCTGAGGACCAATCTGCTCAAGCAGAACCTCAGAACAGGTGAGCCGGTCTACGGCCTGATCAGCTCGATTCCGTCGCCAGCGGCCATCGAACTGATTGCCGAGGCGGGTTTTGATTTTGTGATCATCGATATGGAACACGTGCTGATCAACCCCGAGACCGTGGAGAACATGATCCGCACCGCTGAGAGTTACGCGCTGACCCCACTGGTGCGGGTGGCCGACCTCAACCCGAAAATCCTGCTGCGCCTGCTCGATGGCGGTGCCCAGGGCATTGTGTTGCCGATGATCGAAGGCCCCGAGCCCTTGGCCGAAAGCATTCGGGCGTGCAAATACCACCCGCAGGGCACCCGCAGCCTGAATGCCGGTCGCCCCGGTGCCTTTGGCAAACACAGCCTGGCGGAGTACGTCGCGCTGGCCAATGAGCAAATCATGGTCGTGGCGATGATCGAAAGTGCCGAAGGTGTGCGGCGGGCGGCAGAGATTGTCGCGGTGCCTGGCTTGGACATGATTCTGGAAGGGGCCGCCGACTTGTCGCAATCGATGGGCATGCCTTGGCAGATCGACCGGCCCGAGGTGCAGCAAGCGCTGCTCTCCAGCTGGCATGCGGCGAGTGCCGCGGGCGTGCCGTATTGCGCGATTCCACGCCAGCCGGGCGACCACGGACGGTGGTTGGCTCGCGGCGTAAAAAGCTTTGTTTTGGGTGACGAGCGTGGCATCGCTTTTCGTGCCCTCCAGGCCAGATTGGCCGCCACTTCAGCAGAAGGAAAATAATCGGATGAACTTCACCGCAATGGCCGCCGACAGGGTGATGCAGGATCTGGTCGATTGTTTGCTGGCCGAACATTTTTTCGGGACCGAGCCGCTGAATCTGGTGGCGCCATCGTCATCGGCCGATCAGCCGTTTACCGGGTTGAGCGCCGAACAACGGATCTGGGAATGGCCCAGCGATCCTCAAGGTTGCATCGTCATTGCCTTGCGTCCCGGTATAACTCAGCAATGGGAGAAAGTACCGGGCACGCCGGTTTGGGCGCGACAGAATGACCAACTGACCGCGCTGTCACCCGAGGCCTTCACGACCCGGGTGTTGGCAGGGATGACCGATCGCTACCCGGACAATGAAAAAGGCTTCGCCCTGTTCCTGGATGTGCTGCGCACCAGCGTCCGGCAAACCGAGTTGTCCCTGGCCCATCGGGTTGACAGCGAACGTTTGCTGGAAAAGAGCAACGCGGACTTCTTCCTTGCGATGGAACAGTGGGCTTCGCTGCGTGATCGTCCCTACCATCCGCTGGCCAAAGCCAAGCAGGGTTTGAGCGAAACCGAATACCAGCAGTATCAGGCCGAATTTGCCCGTCCGGTGGCGCTCAATTGGGTCGCGGTCGACCGCACGTTGCTGCAATGCGGCGTCGGCGTGACGGACCTGGCGCAGCGTTATCCCGCCCACTACCTGTTGCCGCCGCTGTTGCAGGCCAACTTGCAACAAGAGCTGCAGCAGCGCGGCATTGCCCAGAGCCACATCGCGCTGCCGGTTCACCCGTGGCAGTTCGAACATGTGCTGGAGGCGCAACTCGGCGACGCGTTCGCCAAGGGTGATTGCCATCGACTGGACTTCACTGACGGTGATTTCTTCGCCACCTCGTCATTGCGCTCGATGACCCCGTGCTTCAACAGCGCCGATTACCTCAAGTTGCCGATGGCAATCTATTCGCTGGGCGCTTCGCGTTACCTGCCCGCGGTGAAAATGATCAATGGCGGCCTGAGTGAGGCGCTGCTGCGTCAGGCACTGAGCAAGGATCAAACCCTGCAACAGTCCCTGCACCTGTGCGACGAAACCAAATGGTGGGCGTTCATGCCACCAGACGCGACGCTGTTCGACGAAGCGCCGCGTCACCTGTCGGCCATGGTGCGCGGCTATCCACCCGCGCTGCTCGAAGATCCGGACTGCCGACTGGTGCCCATGGCGGCATTGGGCACACCGCTGCCGGGTAGCAATCAGCACTTCTTCGATGACTGGATGGCCTACCGCCAACTGCCGGCCAACGCCGCGTCGGTGATGACGTTGTTCCGCGAGTTGTGCCACAGCTTCTTCGATATCAACCTGCGGATGTTCCGCATCGGCATGCTCGGTGAAATTCACGGGCAGAACGCGGTGCTGGTGTGGAAGGCCGGTTACGCGCAGGGCTTGCTGTTGCGCGATCACGATTCGTTGCGCATCTTCGTGCCGTGGCTGGAACGCAACGGCTTGGCCGACCCGGCTTACCGATTGAAGAAGGGACACGCCAACACGCTGTACCACGATTGCCCTGAAGACCTGCTGTTCTGGTTGCAGACCCTGGGCATTCAGGTCAACTTCCGCGCCATCATCGATACGCTGGCTGAGGTCTACGCATTGCCGGCGACCGGGTTGTGGACGGCGATGGGCGAAGTGCTCAACGAGTTGATCGAAACGATCGAGTTTGACGCCGAGGCGCGGATCATGATCAAGCACCAGTTGTTCGAAGCGCCACATTGGCCACAGAAATTGCTGCTCACCCCGATGATCGAACGCGCGGGCGGCCCTGGCAGCATGCCGTTTGGCAAAGGGCAGGTGGTCAATCCGTTTCACAGGCTCGATCGTGAAGCCTGAACCGCGATGTCATCCCTCCAGGCGCACGCTGTTGCGACTGTCCCTGGGGGCGCTCGCCCTCAGGTTTTCCGCGCCGGCGTGGGCCGAGGCTGGCGCCGCGCCGTTGCGGGTGATCACTTTGTTTCAGGGCGCCACCGACTGCGCCGTGGTATTGGGCGTGACCCCGTGTGGCGTGGTTGATTCCTGGAGCGAAAAACCGACCTATCGCTATTTGCGCGCGGCACTGGGTACTGTGCCCCATGTCGGGCTGGAAACCCAGCCCAGCCTTGAGGACATCGCGCTGCTCAAGCCGGACTTGATCGTTGCCTCGCGCTATCGCCATGAACGCATTGCGCCGTTACTCAAGCGGATCGCTCCGGTGCTGATGCTGGAGGAAGTGTTTGAACTCAAAAAGACCCTGGCGCTGATGGGCGCTGCATTACACCAGCAACAGAGGGCCGACGAGATTTTGAACCGATGGGAGCAACGCGTGGCACAGCTGTGTGAGCAACTGCAGCAGACATTTGCCGACCGCTGGCCTCCCACGGTGTCGATTCTGGATATCCGCGAAGACCACATTCGCAGTTACCTGCCGGCGAGTTTTCCGGGCTCCGTGCTCAGCGAACTGGGATTCAATTGGAGTGACAGCAGCCGGGAGGCGAGCGGGGTATCGATCAAACTCACCAGCAAGGAAAGCCTTGCCGTGGTGAATGCCGACATTTTTTTTGTGTTCCTGCGCGCGCAGAACGCGGCGGTGCAGCGCAACTACGAGAGCCTGGTTCAACACCCGCTGTGGAAGCAGATGCGTGCCCCGCAGCAAGGACAGGTGTGGCAGGTCGATGGCGTCGCGTGGAGTCTGTCGGGCGGGATGTTGGGGGCCAATCTGATGCTCGACGACGTGGCCCGCGTGGCCGCCGCGCAGGTGGCCTCATGAGTCCGGGAGTAAAGCTGTGCAGCGCGGGTGTCGTGTTGCTGCTGTGCTGCGTATTGAGCCTGGCGGTCGGTGCCACCTGGATTCCACTGCCACAGATTGCCGCGGCGTTTGTCCATCCCGACCCATTGAGTATCAGTCATGTGCTGGTGACCACCACGCGCCTGTCGCGCACCTTGATGGCGATTTCCGTAGGCGCTAGCCTGGCGGTCGCGGGCGCCCTGATGCAGGCACTGACGCGCAATCCGTTGGCGTCCCCCGGATTGTTCGGGATCAACGCCGGCGCGACCTTTTTTATCATTCTGTTTTCCTCGATCTTCTCGCTGTCATCCCCGGATGCCTGGCTATGGTCGGCGTTCATTGGCGCTGCCGTGGCGGGTTGTCTGGTGTGGCTGATCGGCAACATGGGGCAAGGCAGTCTCAGTCCACTGCGCATCGTGCTGGCGGGCGCGGCGATCGCCGCGTTGTTCTCCGCCTTCAGCCAGGCGCTGCTGGTGGTGAATCAGGATGGCCTGGACACGGTGCTGTTCTGGATGGCTGGTTCGTTGTCCGAACGCAACCTGCCGAGCGCCGCACCCTTGTTGCTGACTGATGTGTTCGGGTTGTCGGGGGCGCTGTTGCTGGCCGGGCAGGTCAACGTGCTGAACGCCGGGGAAGAGATTGCCACGGGTCTGGGGCAGCGAACCGGTCTGATCCGGCTGCTGATGAGCGTGCTGGTGATTTGTCTCGCGGGCAGCGCGGTGGCGTTGGCCGGCAGCATTGGTTTCATCGGTCTTCTGGTACCGCACATGGTGCGCAAGGGGTTGTCCATCGATCATCGCTGGTTGCTGCCCGGTTGTGCGCTGCTCAACGCCATTCTCCTGCTGTTGGCGGATACGCTGTCGCGGGTATTGATCTTGCCTCAGGAGGTGCCGGTAGGGGTGATGACGGCGCTGTTCGGCGCGCCGTTTTTCATTATGTTGGCCCGGCGTGGAGGTCGTTATGGATAGGGTGGTGACTTGGCGCCGGGGCGGGTATTCCCGGCGGGTCAACCTTTCCACGTGGTTGCGGTTGGCGGCGGCGCTGGTGCTGACGGTGCTGGTGATGCTCGGCTCGTTGTCGCTGGGGAAAGTCAACCTTTCGCCCCTTGAGGTGATGCGAATTCTGTTTTCCAGCCAGGACGCCGGCCTGACGTTGATCGTCGAGCAACTGCGTTTTCCACGCATTGTGCTGGCGGCGCTGGTGGGCGCTGCGTTGTCGGTGTCCGGGCTGATCCTGCAAAGCATTATCCGCAACCCGCTGGCATCGCCGGACCTGCTGGGCATCACCAGCGGTGCCAGCGCTGCCGCCGTGCTTTACCTGTCGTTCTTGTCCGCGACGCTGGGGCAACAATTTTTGCCCCTGGCCGCGATGCTCGGTGCGGCTTTGGCAACATTGGCCATTTATCTGCTGGCCTGGAAGCAGGGGACCTCACCGCTGCGGCTGGTGCTGATTGGCGTGGGCGTCTCGGCGATGTTGACGGCCGCGACCACCTTCATTCTGGTTTTCAGTCCGCTGACCACCACACTGTCTGCCTACGTTTGGCTGACCGGCAGCGTGTACGGCGCCAGTTGGCCCGAACCGCTGGCGCTTGCGAGCTGGTTGTTGGGCATTTGTCCGCTGCTGGTGCTGCTGGCCCGTCAGGTGATGGTGCAACAGCTGGATGACAACCTGGCACAGGGCATCGGCGTGCGCGTGCAGTGGCTGCGGGCCGGTTTGTTGCTGGTGAGTGTGGCGTTGGCCGGTGCGGCCATTGCCTGGGGGGGGGCGATCGCGTTTGTCGGGCTGATCGCGCCGCATATTGCCAAACGCCTGGTGGCCTCTGGTTTCGCGGGGCAGGCCGTGATGGCAGCCCTGATTGGCGCAAATCTGGTGATGCTGGCGGACCTGGTCGGGCGCACGCTGTTTTTGCCCCTGGATCTACCGGCCGGGATCTTTGTCGCGGTGCTGGGCACACCCTTTTTTCTCTATTTATTGATTAAACAGCGTCATTAAGGAATTCAACGTATGACGTCGATTGCAAGTCGCGGGCTGACCCTGAGTTATCAGCGCCAGGTGATTATTGACGCGCTGGACATGCAACTGCCCAAGGGCAAGATCTCGGTGCTGATTGGCAGTAACGGCTGCGGCAAAAGCACCTTGCTCAAATCCTTTGCCCGACTGCTGAAACCGCAGCAAGGCTCGGTGATTCTCAACGGCGTGGATATCCAGCAAAAATCCACGGCGGCGGTGGCGCGTGAGTTGGCCATCCTGCCCCAGACACCGACGGCGCCGGAGGGCATTACCGTTCGCCAGCTCGTAGCCCTGGGCCGATACCCTTATCAAAGCTGGATGCAGCAGTGGTCGGCCGAGGATGAAACCATGGTCAATCGTGCGCTGACGCAGACCAGTTTGCAGGCGCTGGCGGATCGGCCGGTGGATGCCTTGTCCGGTGGGCAGCGCCAGCGTGCGTGGATCGCCATGACCCTGGCCCAGGACACCGGCATTGTGTTGCTGGACGAGCCGACGACCTTCCTCGACCTGGCTCACCAGATTGAAGTGCTGGACCTGCTGCGCGACCTCAACCGGCTCGAAAACAAAACCATCATCATGGTGCTTCACGACCTCAACCTGGCCTGTCGTTATGCGGATCATATGGTTGCGGTACATGAACGTACGGCATTTGCCCAAGGCCGCCCTGAGGACGTCTTGACTCAGGCGCTGGTCAAAACCGTGTTCGACCTCAACTGCAGGATTTTTCCTGACCCGTTCTTTGGTACGCCGATGTGCATCCCGTTTGGTCGGGAATTGCCGCAATGAATCTGGCTCACCACTTCACCGCGCAAGAATGGAACGTGCTGGGCGGTGGGTTGCGTCTGAAGGACTGCGCCGAACGTGACCCATTACGCTCGCTGATGGCGCGTGACCTGTTGCAGGAAGATGTGTGCGAGCGTTTGCTGGACGCATTGAGCCCGGTCATTGGCTCACCGTCGCGGGCGATCACGGCCTCACTGCTAGGCAAGCGCCTGTCGTTCCTGGCAACCGGCGCCTGTTTGTACGCCATGTCGGTGTACGACAAAGGACTGCTGCTGTCCCTGGATAACACGGTGATCGAATACGGCCACGATGAAGGGCTGTGGACGTCTTCGATGCCGCTGGTTCATTCCCTGCCGCTGACGTACGAGGCAGGTGAGCGCGAGACCTGGCGGGAAACCCTGGTGCAGGCATTGTTTGCCGGGCTGTTGAAGCCGCTGTGGCAAACCTTCAACCGTGTGAGTGGCGTTTCACGGCGCATCTTGTGGGAAAACACCGCCGTACGCGTGTATTCGTTGTATGAAAAACGCATGGCAAAAATCGACGAACCGTCGGTGCGCGAGCGCTATGAAGCGGACTTCAGGTGGTTGCTCACCCAGGCAGAACCTGCGCTGTTCGGCCTCGATTACAACCCGCTGAGCCATTTCCGCCGACCGCCGACACTGCTCGATGAGGGGCAGCGCAGCATTCGCTTTCGGCGAACCTGCTGCTTCTATTACCTGGCTACTGAGCCCGCTGAATATTGTTCGACCTGCCCATTGCTACGTCCGGGGAAATGCCGATGAGTGATCAGATCAACCCTCGCCATCAGCTCGTCACCCCGGAGTTACTCAACGCCTACCGGTCGATCCCTTCATCAACCATCGGCCATTTTTCTGATCAGGGTTTCCTGCGGGGGATCAAGCCGCTGTTCAACGACATCCGCATGGTCGGTAATGTCGTCACCGTCAAAGTCTTCCCACCGGATGGCAGCATTTTGCGTGAAGCACTGTTGCTGAGTGAGCCGGGTGACGTGCTGGTGATCGAATGTGTGGGCGACGAGGAGTGTGGCTGCTGGGGTGAACTGCGCACCCTGGCCGGGCTGATCAAAGGGTTGGCCGGGGTGGTGGTATCGGGTGCGGTCACGGATGTCGGCGCATTGCGTCGCCATGGGTTGCCGATCTTTTGCCGGGACGTCAGTGCGTACACGACTCGCGGCATTGGCGCCCATGGGGAAGTCAATCAGTCGATCAATGTGGGCGGGGTTCGGGTGCAGCCGGGGGACCTGGCCATTGGTGATGATGACGGTGTCTTCATCCTCGATGCCCAGCGTGCGGCCGAGCTGCTTCCCGAGCTCTTGGCCAAAGAGGAAATGGACCAGCAGCGCAGGGCCGAGTTCTTGCAGAGGCTCAATCAGCGAAGGGGCTGACTTCCCGAGCTGAAATGAAAAGGGGCAACTGTGCAGTTGCCCCTTTTTTGCATCTAATCGGTCAGAAGCCGAGTTTGTCGCGCAGTCCGTAATACCAGGCGCCCAACGCAGCGAACGGTGTGCGCAGCAGTTGTCCGCCGGGGAACGGGTAGTGGGGCAGGTCGGCAAACGCATCGAAACGCTCAGCCTGGCCACGTAATGCTTCAGCCAACACCTTGCCCGCCAGGTGCGTGTACGTCACGCCATGGCCGCTGCAACCCTGGGAATAGTAGATGTTGTCGCCCAGGCGTCCGACCTGGGGAAGACGCGACAAGGTCAGCAGGAAATTGCCGGTCCAGGCGTAATCGATCTTCACGTCCTTGAGCTGCGGGAAGGCCTTGAGCATCTTCGGCCGAATTATCGCCTCGATGTTCGCCGGATCCCGCGCGCCATACACCACGCCACCGCCGAAGACCAGGCGCTTGTCGCCAGTCAAACGGTAGTAGTCGAGCAGGTAGTTGCAGTCCTCGACGCAGTAATCCTGCGGCAACAGGCTCTTGGCCAATGCTTCGCCCAAGGGTTCAGTGGTGATCACCTGAGTCCCGCAGGGCATCGATTTGGCGGCCAGTTCCGGCACCAGATTACCGAGATACGCATTGCCCGCCACGATGATGAACTTGGCTCTGACCTTGCCCTGAGGCGTATGCACCACCGGACTCGCGCCGCGCTCGATGCGCACCGCCGGCGATTGCTCATAAATAGTTCCGCCCAACGACTCCACAGCTGCGGCTTCGCCCAGTACCAGGTTCAGCGGATGAATGTGCCCGCCGCTCATGTCGAGCATGCCGCCGACGTATTGATCGCAAGCGACCACTTCACGGATGCGACGCTGATCCATCAGTTCAAGCTGCGTGTGACCGAACCGCTCCCACAGACGCTTCTGGGATTCCAGATGGCCCATGTGCTTGGCGGTAATGGCGGCGAATACGCCACCGTCCTTCAAGTCGCACTGGATATTATATTTGGCAACCCGCTCACGAATGATCCGCCCACCTTCGAATGCCATCTGCCCCAGCAACTGAGCCTGCTTGGGACCGACACTGCGCTCGATCACATCGATGTCGCGGCTATAACTGTTAACGATCTGGCCACCGTTACGCCCCGACGCACCAAAACCTACCTTCGCGGCCTCAAGCACCGTAACCCGGAAACCGTTTTCCAGCAGAAACAGGGCAGAGGACAGACCGGTGTAACCGGCACCGATCACACAGACATCAGTCTCTACGTCATCCTGCAAGGCCGGGCGCGGCGGAACCGCATTGGCCGATGCGGCGTAATAGGATTCCGGGTAGGGGGTGTTCGCCATCCTGCAGCCTCTGTTTAATATATTTTACGAGTGCATCGATCCTACCCGAGATAAAAATCGACCGCCAGCCACCGCAAAATCTTCTTTGCAGCGGCAAAATTAAATATTTTGCATATTCATAGGGTTAGCTCGAAAAAAGGTGTTGACACCCCTCCGGAATTCCGTAGAATGCCGCCTCACAGCAGGCACGTAGCTCAGTTGGTTAGAGCACCACCTTGACATGGTGGGGGTCGTTGGTTCGAGTCCAATCGCGCCTACCAAACAAAATCCGCTCTGCTGGGCGGTCTAGAAGGGCTCACCGAAAGGTGGGCCCTTTTTTGTTGTCTGCGATTTGCAAAACTTTTGCAAAACCCCACTCAAACGCCAGCTCGGCGCCCACCTCCAGATACTCGACCTTCTTTTCGTCGTGTCTTCACTTTGCTGGTGGCCGCCGTAGCGCGGGTGGTGTCGTAGGGGAATGGGCGCGTGACAATGCAGGGGTATGATCGCAATCACGATCGTGATCGTGACGATAGAGCGACTGAGTGCGCAGGCCATCGGCTAGCGAGAGACGGCGGTGACAGGCGCTCCTCGGGCCCAATGATCACCCGGTTTGCCGATTAGCTTCAGCGGCACGGGTTGCCAGTGATTCAGGCGTAAGATAGCGGTGCTACCTCATCAAAAGGAGCCGCATATGATCGCCGACCAAATGAACAAGCCGGTATCTGAGGACAGAGCTGTTTGGGATCAATACTTCTGCGCTGCGTTGATTGCGGAAAGCAATCTGACGGCACCGGTTGTAGGAGGGGCTACTCATGAAGACAGGCAGAACCTGTTGATTGAAAGGGCCAAAGCTCTCGCCGACAAGATGATGGAAAACAGAAAATAACCAGAGCCCAGCCATCGCGCTGGGCTCTTCACATCTGGATCTCGGCATCATTGCAGCGCTTGCTGTCAGGCAGGGCAGAGGCATGGGTTTGGTCGCCTTTAACACCGAGAACCTCAAATACCTTCCAGCGTTTTCAAAAATGCTTGGATGTGTCTGGCCGCCTCTTCAGGCGCAACCTGAAGCAGGCAGTGCGGTGCTTCGATTTCAATGATTCGTGTATCACCGTTCATTGAAGAGACCCGCGTAGACGCTGTCCCGGGAACCACCGAATCATGCTTAGCGCGAAGGTAAATAGTCGGTACGCTGACTTGGGCGAGCTTGGCGGATACGTCAACGGTAAGAACCGATCGTAGTCGTGAACGCATTACCGAAGGGCTCACTTGAGTGATGGCCTGGCGTAGCGCTGCGCGCAGGGCGCTCGTGGAAAACCGGCCGAGCAATACTTTGCTGATCCATCCGACAGGCGCAAGGCTGAGCGGCAGTGCGCCGAGCAAAAAACTCAAGTGACTGAATATTGGTCTTGGATTGCGTGCGAATGTGCCGCACAGCACGAGTCCCAGCTGCTGGGGCGGTTGCCTGGCGCTCAGGGAAATAGCGATCGGTCCCGAGAAGGATTCACCCAGCAGTACGAATGGGCGGTCGGTCGGCAGCGACTCTCGGACCAGCGACTCCAGCGCTGTGTAGCTCAGCGGAATATTGGGGGGATAGGTGATGATTAGCGTATCGAATTCGCGCTCCATGCTGGATGCAAAGGCTGCGAACAATTCACCTGTTCCATCCATTCCAGGTAGCAGAACCAGCGTGGGAGTTGATCGATTCATGTGTTCCGTCCTTGCCTGCGAATCGTTGGCGTCGGCCCAGCGTTATGACCAGTGATATCGCCGGCCAGATGGAAGGCCCGCAGCGCAAGACGATGCTGGTGCTGCAACAGGTGATCATGATGGGTGAGTTAGCGGTCAATCGCGTACTGGATAACCACAAGCCTGGGTAGTCGCCAGGCACTGTAACGAGGGGATTGCCCCCTCGTTACAAATGTTGCATGAAGAGCATGAATCACTACTGGCGTGGTTCATCTCAACAGCGTCGGACCTGCGTGGTAGGTCCAACCAACTAAAACCAATCTTACCTGGCGTTCAACTTCTTCAGTTCTTCATAAGTCGCCGACTGTACAAACCAGAAGCCGGAGATGATGCACCACGTCAGGGTGCCGGTAATGAAAACGCCTGCCCCGGACCAGAAGCCCTGAACGAAGATCATGACCACTGCGGCGATCCAGATAACGGCCAGTGCGACGTACAGAACTACGTTGTTTACGCCAATTACGAACTCTTTCACGTCTAATTCCTTTTGAATGATTATCCTCTGACTCCTTACGCAAGGGCCAGTGAGCGGCATGATAGGGAGATAGCTGGCTGTTCGCCAGTCATGTCGCCCTGAGCAGGCATGCTTCGAAAAAATTGCCCTCAGCCTGTAGGTGCCTGGCAGGCAGATTTCCAGAATTTGGACTACTACTGACAAGCCCATTTCCTTATCCCTGTCAGGAGCATCCCTATGCTGTCTCACTGGTTTCTTGCGGCGATCCACCTCTTGGCTGTTGCCTTGGGCCTCTGGGCGGTGCTCACCCGAGGGGCGGCGTTAAGCCGCCTGGCCGTCGGTACGGCGCAGGTCCGCAGCGTGCTGGTTGCCGATAACGTATGGGGCATCTGTGCGGGTATTTTGCTGATCACAGGTTTGATGCGGGCCTTCGGTGGGTACGACAAAGGCACCGACTATTACCTTCATCAGCCGTTGTTCCATCTGAAGATGACGCTGTTCGTGATCATTCTGCTGCTTGAAGTGGCACCAATGATCACCTTGATCAAGTGGCGGATCGCCTTGGGCAGGGGCGCTTCGATTGACCAGGGCCGAGCCAGGCTGTTTGCGCGCATCAGCCATATCGAAGCGCTGTTGTTGATGATGATGGTGATTGCGGCCACCGGCATGGCGCGCGGTGTGACCTTCGGCTAATAACGGCGTGATTCGTCGGGGTTAAAGCGAATAATCTGACAGCCACGGCGTGGCCGAAGCCGGTAGCATCGGCTTCACGTAATGGGGGGAGGAGGCGAGTGCTCAACAAAATGCCGAGCATGAATCTTTAGCCAGCCATTGCGCTGTAACGAACGGGCTGGCTACTGACTGCAACAGGATTCAGGGAGTCTGCGGTTTGTCTGGAGCGGTGAGGCCAGCCTGAATGCGCTGATAGATTTCTTCGCGATGAACCGCAACGTCTTTCGGGGCATTGATGCCAATTCTGACTTGCTGGCCGCTAACGCCCAGAATGGTGATCGTAATGTCATCACCAATATTTATGCTTTCACCGACTTTGCGGGTGAGTATCAGCATGGTCTTCTCCTTGATTGCTTTGTAGGGCACCTGATTCGGACAGTGCAGAGGTCGGTGGTATGTATAGATTAGTGCGAAGTCTCACGGTTTGGGTGCCTCTTTCTGACGCGCAGATGCTGCATTAATTCCCAAGGCGTAACTATACAGAGGCCGCAACCATCATTCTCGTTGTTTTCAGCCCATTTTGCGGCACTCGGGAAGTATTCATGGATGCTAAAATCGCCGCTTTAAGCATTTTGAGGGAAGCGTTGTGCGCAAAATGGTCTTGGTAATCGCGGTACTGGCGCTGGCGGGATGCGGTGAGGGCAAGCGTGTTGAGGCGCAAAAGCCGCAATCGGCAGCTGCGGCTGCACCTTCGGTGGTATCCGCGCCACAATGGGATCTCGAAGTTCGAGGCGAAACACCTCAGGCGGTCAGCGATTTGAGCGGCTGGCTGATTGAGCACAGTTTTGTTTCCAATATCGTCAAGGAAAATGGAAAGACCCGGATTCTGCTCGGGCCATTCAGTTCGAAAGCAGAGGCCGAGGCCAAACAGACAGAAGTGCGCGCGGCGCTCACCCGCGCGAAGAAACAGAACATCGAATTGCTGGTCGTCGAACGTCCATTGACCCAGTAACGGTCGTATCCAGGGGGCTTTCGACGGAACGCCTTAAAGGGGATCCACATTGACTCGTTTCTAGACGTAGTCACTGTCGATTCCCTGTAGGAGTTCCCCCATGGCCTCCGCCACCCCTTACAAAATATTCGACGCAGTCCTGCGCCACAAAAAGATGCGGAGTCCTCATTTGATGCGCGTCACTCTGGCCGGTCCGATGGTTACCGAAATGGCGACCTGGTCACCCGACCAGCGCGTGAAGCTGTTCTTTCCGGCTGTGGACGGTTCGCCTGCCAGGCTCTCTCATGGCGATGACTGGTACGCACGTTACCGCTCGATGCCGGTTGCCCAGCGCCCGGCGATGCGCACTTACACCATCCGACATTTGCGTGCCGAGCAGGGCGAAGTGGACATCGACTTCGTGTTGCACGGCGAAACCGGACCCGCATCCCGTTGGGCAATTCATGCAGCGGCGGGTGAACCGATCCAGATCGTCGCACCTGATCGCCAGATTTCGGCGCAAGACGCGGGCGGTTTCGAATGGAAGCCGCCTCAACAGCTCAAACATCTGTTACTGGTCGCCGATGCCACGGCTTTACCCGCGGCGCTCGGCATTCTGGATGAGCTGGCAGCGCTTGCCGTACCACCGATAACCCAGGCGTTTTTTGAAGTAGACAGTGTGGACGATGCGTTGCCGGTTCCTGACTGGCCCGGACTTTCGGTGGAGTGGCTGATTCGAGATCACGCCACCGTGACTGGAGCGGGTTCGCTGATGACCGACGCGGTCCGTCGGGCCATTCTGCCGTCATCCTCTTCGAAAGCATTCGAAACGGTGGAACTGGCGGAAGTCGATGTCGACGAAGACATGCTCTGGGAAACGTCCGAGTCTGTCGGTGATGGCTTCTACGGCTGGGTCGCCGGGGAAACGGTTGCAGTGATGAGTCTGCGCAAATACTTGATCAAGGAATGCGGCATTGCCAAGGAATCACTCAACCTCATGGGCTATTGGCGCTACAACAAAGTGGGCGGTTAGAAACGAACAAAGGCCTCGGGCATTAAACCCGAGGCCTTTGTGTTTTCAGCGTGCACTTAACCGCAGGCTTTCATATCGACCGGGCCGACAAACTCGTTGCCGCGTCCCATGACGCACGCCACGCTTTGGTTGCGCTGTCGTTCCCAGGCCTCTACCGGATAGGTTTTGTTCCAGGCTTCGTACAGTTGTCGATCCTGTTTCGACAGGCGCAGACCGTACTGCTTGCTCATGTAGAAATACGTTCGAGCGATCATGCCGCGTATGGACGGGCGGGGCATGACCTTCTTCGCCTTGAAGTCGACCTGAGTCAGGCACGAGCCATATTGGCCCGACTGCACCGGCAACCAGCCGAAACTGAAGTTGCTGCGATCGCCATTCACCTCACCAATGCTCGGCACCAGGTTGTGCAGGTCGGCTTCGGCCTTCTGGTAGGTCGGATCGTAACGCGTGCAGTTCTTGCGCCCACCATCTTGCCAGCACTGACGCTGATGGCCGATCTGCCAGGCCGGAACAATGTGCTCCCACTCGATGCGGGCAGCGCGCTTCGCGTTTTTGCGCGGTACGTAACCGCAGGCTGCGAGGTTGATTTTGTTGCCGGTGTATTTGCACCCGCAATAGAACTCTGTGGATTGCGGTGCGTAGAGCTTCCAGGCAACTTTCTTGGCTTCGTTGAAGGTGCGTGGGGCGCCAGCCTGGGCGCCGAGGGTGATGAACAAAAACAGCAAAGCAAACCAGCGGACACTCATTGACTCAATCTTCCTTCGGCACAACCCAAAAAATCTGCACACCGCCATCGTCGCGATAGGCGAGGGTGACGTTGTCGTTCTCGTCGATTTCTTCGAGCAATTGTTCCCACTCATCCACAGGTTCGTCCGGTAGACGGAAGATCAAGGCTGCTTTGGCTTTTTGAGCGGTAGGGGAATTGATGATTTTTTGAACGCGCATACCCATGCGTGCATAGGAGTCAGGAGAGGCAGAGGTGTTGGCCACGGAATTATCCTTATTAAGCTGTACGTGCATACAGTATTTAGCTGTAAGCATTTTCGCAACTACTTAAAATTCAAGAAAATCCTCTGACAGCAATTTTTTCCGTTTGGTGTAGGACGAATGGAAAATTTTTATCGAAATATCGGAAGGGGGTGTGAGCCACTCGCCTGGGTTGGCGAGTGGTGAAAGCAGTGCCCGACCGGAACCGGTCGGGCGAGGGCGAATCAGTATTCCCAGAACATCCGTTGCAGCTCTTTGCTGTCGTTGGTCTTGGTCAGTGCGACCATGGCCAGGATGCGGGCCTTTTGCGGGTTCAGATCATGCGCCACAACCCAGTCGTACTTGTCGTCAGGCTGTTCGGCGTTACGCAGTACGAAACCGCCGGCGTTGACGTGGGACGAGCGAATGATTTGCACGCCGTCCTTGCGCAGGGCTTGCAGCGATGGGACTACACGGGACGAGACTGAGCCATTGCCGGTACCGGCGTGAATGATGGCTTTGGCGCCAGACTGAGCCAACGCTTTGTAAGCGGTATCGCTGACATTGCCGTAGGAATAGGCGATTTCGACGTCAGGCAGGCTCGTGATGGTTTTGATGTCGAATTCCGAGTCCATGGTGTGACGCTTGGCCGGCAGACGGAACCAGTAGGATTTACCTTCGACCACCATGCCGAGTGGGCCCCAGGCACTTTTGAACGCCTCAGTCTTGATGTTGATCATTTTGCTGACGTCGCGACCCGACTGGATTTCATCGTTCATGGTCACCAGTACGCCTTTGCCGCGCGCCTCTTTGCTGCTGGCCACGGCCACTGCGTTGTACAGGTTCAGCATGCCATCGGCCGACATCGCGGTGCCTGGGCGCATGGAGCCGACAACGATGATGGGCTTGTCGGTTTTTTCCACCAGGTTCAGGAAGTACGCGGTTTCTTCCAGGGTGTCGGTGCCGTGGGTGATAACGATGCCGTCGACGTCTTTGCTGTCGGCCAGTTCAGCCACGCGACGACCCAGTTGCAGCAGGTTGTCGTTGGTGATGCTTTCGGACGCAATCTGCATGACCTGTTCGCCACGAACGTTAGCCAGCTGGCTGAGTTCCGGAACCCCGGCGATCAATTGTTCGATGCCGACTTTTGCCGCTTGATAGGTCGCGCTATTGGCGGCGCTGGCGCCCGCGCCGGCAATGGTGCCGCCGGTGGCCAGGATCACCACGTTCGCCAGTTTCTGTTGGGTTTCGACTTCTTTTGCCTGAAGGGCAGTAGGCAGGAGCAGCAAGAGGGCTAAAGCGCCCGGAACGAAGGTCTTGAAAGCAGATGTCATTATTTTTCTCTCTAGTAGTGAGACGGTGCTGATGCAGGTTCATCTAGATGCGCCCCAAGCGGATCTGAGCGCTTGGGGTGAATGAGATGAGCAGGATCTGTACCAGTCGTACTTTGAATGAGAAAAACTTTTAACTTGATGATTTTTATCAGTATTTATTTGATTGGCCAGAATGGTTACACAGTCTGTTGTCCGGGTTTCCGAACGCGTTGAGCGTTTCTGTTCGGCTCTCCGAAAAGTACTACGACCTCTGTAGAGCAAATCGCCTTGCAAGATTGCGAATCACTGCTAAAGAAACCCGTGCTTCGGTCGATGTTCCTTTAAAGGATCTTTCTACTCACAGGAGTTCACATGTCGTTATCCATTGGTATCCCAAACGCCGCAGGCGTCACCATCGGCGGCAAGTCCGCCGCTTCGATTCAAGCGTTGAGCGATCAGACGGTCGATGCCGCGAATCAAGCGTTGGGTGCGAAGGAAAGCGACAGCAAGCAAGTCAGAACCGGCGCTGTGGGCCTGGATAAAAGTGCGGAGGCGTCGACTGAAGCGGGTGACGCCGACAACGCCTCGGTGGCGCAAAAGGTTTTGCTCAAGCGTCTGAAAGAACTGCAAGAGCAGTTGCGTCAGCAACAGCAACAATTGGCGGCGGCCCAATCGGCGTCTTACCCGACGCCTGAAGCCAAGGCCACCGTGGTGATGGCGATTCAGGGGCAAATGGCCGACACCACTGCCGCAATACTGGAAACGGCCAACAGCCTTTACAAGGAAATGGCCAAGAGCTCCAGTACCGGATCGGTAGTCAACACGACGGTATGACATGAATGCCGGCATTTGCGGTTTCCCCCGCAAAACGGTTTTTCTGGTCGTTGACAAATGTCGGCAGGGTTCGCATAGTTCGGTCTACGCAAACGTTTGCGCGGCGCTCCCGGTGGTTTCCATCAGTGAGCGCAATGAAGCCTACGCCAGCGCAAGCGTTGCTCACAATAATCATAAGATCGGAGTAAACCCATGAAGCTGCCATTCGCTGGACGTCTTCTCGCTGTCGCTATGCTGACTGCCGCATCCGTCGCGTTACCCGTCTCTTCGGCCTTCGCCGAGACTGAAAAACCCAAAGTCGCGCTGGTCATGAAATCCCTGGCCAATGAATTCTTCCTGACCATGGAAGACGGCGCCAAGGCCTATCAGAAAGACCACTCCGGCGATTTCGAGCTGATCTCCAACGGCATCAAAGACGAAACCGACACGGCTGGCCAGACACGCATCGTCGAGCAAATGATTCTGGCCAAGGTCAATGCGCTGGTCATCGCACCGGCTGACTCCAAGGCCATGGTCCCTGTGATCAAGAAAGCCATCGATGCCGGTATCACCGTGATCAACATCGACAACCAGTTGGACCCGGCTGTGGTCAAAAGCAAAAACATCACCGTACCGTTCGTAGGCCCGGATAACCGCAAAGGCGCGCGTCTGGTGGGCGAGTACCTGGCCAAGCAACTGAAAGCCGGAGACGAAGTCGGCATCATCGAAGGCGTTTCAACCACCACCAACGCACAGCAAAGAACCGCAGGCTTCAAGGATGCGATGGAAGCGGCGCAGATCAAGGTCGTCTCTTTGCAGTCCGGTGACTGGGAAATCGACAAAGGCAACAAGGTTGCTGCCTCGATCCTCAGCGAATACCCGCAAGTCAAAGCCCTGCTGGCCGGTAATGACAGCATGGCCGTCGGCGCAGTATCCGCCGTGCGCGCAGCGGGCAAGGCCGGCAAGGTGCAAGTGGTCGGTTACGACAACATCAACGCCATCAAGCCAATGCTCAAGGATGGCCGCGTTCTGGCCACCGCTGACCAGTTTGCAGCCAGGCAAGCCGTGTTTGGCATCGAAACTGCGCTGAAGATCATCAAGGGTGAGAAAGTCGACAGCGGCACCAATGGCGTGATCGAAACTCCGGTAGAGCTGGTCACCAAGTAGGCCTTCTGGCGACACAACGGTGCTCGCCCGTCCGGGCGAGCACATGGAGAGTTTTTATGTCAGTTTCTGCCCCGAATGCTGTCCTCTCGGTCAGCGGTATCGGCAAGACCTACGCCCAACCGGTCCTGACCGGCATCAACCTGACGCTGATGCGCGGTGAAGTGCTGGCGCTGACCGGCGAAAACGGCGCGGGAAAAAGCACGCTGTCGAAGATCATCGGCGGGCTGGTCACACCGACCACCGGCCACATGCAATTCCAGGGGCAGGATTACCGCCCCGCAAGCCGTACCCAGGCCGAAGACCTCGGCATCCGCATGGTGATGCAGGAACTCAATCTGTTGCCGACCCTGTCGGTGGCTGAAAACCTGTTTCTCGACAACCTGCCAAGCAATGGCGGCTGGATCAGTCGCAAGCAATTGCGCAAGGCTGCGATCGAAGCCATGGCCCAGGTCGGCCTCGACGCGATTGACCCGGACACGCTGGTGGGCGAATTGGGCATTGGACACCAGCAAATGGTGGAGATCGCCCGCAACCTGATCGGCGATTGCCACGTGCTGATCCTCGACGAACCGACTGCGATGTTGACGAATCGGGAAGTCGAGATGTTGTTCGAGCAAATCACTCGTCTGCAAGCTCGCGGCGTGTCGATCATCTATATCTCGCACCGTCTCGAAGAGCTGGCGCGGGTCGCCCAGCGTATTGCGGTACTGCGCGATGGCAACCTGGTTTGCGTCGAGCCGATGGCCAATTACAACAGCGAGCAACTGGTGACGCTGATGGTCGGTCGTGAACTCGGCGAACACATCGACATGGGGCCGCGCAAGATCGGCGCTCCAGCCTTGACGGTCAAAGGGCTGACCCGTTCCGACAAGGTCTGCGACGTGTCCTTCGAGGTGCGTGCCGGCGAGATCTACGGAATTTCCGGTTTGATCGGGGCAGGGCGCACCGAGTTGCTGCGGCTGATTTTCGGTGCTGATACTGCAGACAGCGGCACGGTTGCGCTCGGTTCGCCAGCACAGATCGTCAGTATCCGTTCGCCGGCTGACGCGGTCGGTCATGGCATTGCCCTGATCACTGAAGACCGCAAGGGCGAAGGCCTGCTGCTGACCCAATCGATCAGCGCGAATATTGCCTTGGGCAATATGCCGGTGATTTCCAGCGGTGGCTTCGTCAACAATGGTGACGAGATGGCGCTTGCCCAGCGTCAGATCGACGCCATGCGCATCCGCAGTTCCAGCCCGACGCAACTTGTGTCGGAACTGTCCGGCGGCAACCAACAGAAAGTCGTGATTGGCCGGTGGCTTGAGCGTGATTGCTCGGTGATGCTGTTCGACGAGCCAACGCGTGGCATCGACGTCGGCGCCAAGTTTGACATTTATGCCTTGCTCGGTGAGCTGACCCGTCAAGGCAAAGCGCTTGTGGTGGTGTCCAGCGACCTGCGTGAGCTGATGTTGATCTGCGACCGCATTGGCGTGCTCTCGGCGGGGCGTCTGATCGACACCTTTGAGCGTGACAGCTGGACCCAGGATGATTTGCTTGCCGCCGCGTTCGCCGGCTACCAAAAACGTGATGCGTTGCTCAACGAAGCAGCGCCTAGGGATCTCGCATGAATACTGCAGTGACTGCCGGCAAACGTAGTGGCAACTTTTACGGCCTCGGTACCTATCTGGGGCTGGCCGGTGCCTTGCTGGCAATGGTTGCGCTGTTCTCGGTTCTGAGCAGCCATTTCCTGTCCTATGACACCTTCAGCACCCTGGCCAACCAGATTCCGGATTTGATGGTGCTGGCGGTCGGCATGACGTTCGTGTTGATCATCGGCGGCATCGACCTGTCAGTGGGCTCGGTGCTCGCGCTCGCGGCGTCAACGGTCAGCGTGGCGATTCTCGGTTGGGGCTGGAGCGTATTACCTGCGGCGTTACTCGGAATGGCGGCGGCAGCACTGGCCGGGACCATTACGGGTTCGATCACTGTGGCGTGGCGGATTCCGTCATTCATTGTGTCCCTCGGTGTGCTGGAAATGGCCCGCGGTGTGGCGTATCAGATGACCGGATCGCGCACGGCCTACATCGGTGATGCCTTCGCCTGGTTGTCCAACCCGATCGCCTTCGGCATCTCGCCGTCGTTCATCATTGCCTTGCTGATCATCTTCATTGCCCAGGCAGTGCTGACGCGTACCGTGTTCGGTCGTTACCTGATCGGCATCGGCACCAACGAAGAGGCGGTGCGTCTGGCAGGGATCAATCCGAAGCCCTACAAGATCCTGGTATTCAGTCTGATGGGGCTGCTGGCCGGTATTGCTGCGCTGTTCCAGATTTCCCGTCTGGAAGCAGCGGATCCGAATGCCGGCTCCGGGCTGGAGTTGCAAGTGATTGCAGCGGTCGTGATCGGAGGCACTAGTTTGATGGGTGGCCGCGGTTCGGTCATCAGCACGTTCTTCGGAGTTCTGATCATTTCCGTGTTGGCGGCCGGTCTGGCACAGATCGGCGCGACCGAACCGACCAAACGCATCATCACCGGTGCTGTCATCGTGGTGGCGGTGGTGCTTGATACTTATCGCAGTCAGCGCGCAAGCCGGCGGACCTGAGTCATGGCAACAATCAAGGATGTGGCGGCACTCGCGGGTATTTCCTACACCACGGTTTCTCACGTGGTGAACAAAACCCGGCCGGTGAGCGAAGAGGTGCGGGTCAAGGTTGAGGCCGCGATCAAAACTCTCGACTACGTGCCCAGTGCCGTGGCCCGGTCTCTCAAAGCCAAAACCACGGCGACCATCGGTCTGCTGGTGCCCAACAGCCTCAACCCGTACTTCGCCGAACTGGCGCGCGGCATCGAGGATTACTGCGAGCGTAATGGCTACTGCGTGATTCTCTGTAACTCCGATGACAACCCGGACAAGCAACGTAGCTACCTGCGCGTACTGCTGGAAAAGCGCATCGACGGGCTGATCGTCGCTTCGGCTGGCGGTGACGCGGGGCTGGCAGAAGGTCTGGCGGGTGTGCGTACGCCGATGGTGATCGTTGACCGTGGACTGGAAGGTGTGAATGCCGATCTGGTGCGAATCGATCACGAATACGGCGCCTATCTGGCGACCCGCCACCTTCTGGAATTGGGGCATCGAGACATTGCCACCATTGGCGGCCCGGCGAGTACCAGCGTGGCGCAGATGCGTCTGGCCGGTTATTGCCGTGCCCTAAAAGAGGCGGGTGTCGAAGTATCCCGCGAGCGCATGCTGGAAAGCGACTTCACTAGCACCGGCGGCTACAACGCCGCCGCGATACTGCTGGAAAAGAACCCGCCGAGCGCGATCTTTGCCGGTAACGACATGATTGGCATCGGTGTGCTGCGAGCGGCGGCCGAGCGCAATATTCGCGTGCCGACGGAGCTGTCAGTGATCGGCTTCGACGATATTCAGATGAGCCGCTATGTGTACCCGGCGCTGACCACCGTGGGGCAGTCGATCCTGCAACTCGGCGAGATGGCGGCCGAAGTGCTTTTAAGAAGAATCGCCACACCGGATATGGCCACCGATCAACGGATCGTGACGCCCAGTATTGTCTTGCGGGAGTCGACTGCGCCGCTGGCCGGCGTGTTCGCCCAGTTCCGTTGAAATTGAAAGCCGCTGGATCGAAAGCACCGCTGAAACAGAATTGATGAGTAGTGACGTATGCCAGCAAAAGTAGTGGTTATAGGCAGCCTGAACATGGATCTGGTCACCCGGGCGCCACGGCTGCCCCGTGGCGGTGAAACGCTGATCGGCGAGTCGTTTGCTACGGTTTCCGGTGGCAAGGGCGCGAATCAGGCGGTCGCCGCGGCGAGGCTGGGGGCACAGGTGTCGATGGTCGGTTGCGTGGGCAGCGATGCCTACGGCGAAGAGCTGCGCGGGGCGCTGTTGGCCGAGCAGATCGATTGCCAGGCAGTCAGCACCGTCGACGATTCCAGTGGCGTAGCGTTGATCGTGGTCGATGACAACAGCCAGAACGCAATCGTGATCGTTGCCGGTGCCAACGGAGCGCTGACTCCAGAGGTGATTTGTCGTTTCGACGCAGTATTGCGGGCAGCGGACGTGATCATCTGTCAGCTGGAAATCCCGGATGCCACTGTCGGTCATGCGCTCAAGCGCGGCCGTGAGTTGGGTAAGACCGTGATCCTCAACCCGGCGCCGGCCAGCCGCCCACTGCCGGCGGACTGGTACGCGTCAATCGATTATCTGATTCCCAACGAAAGCGAGGCCTCGGCGCTGAGTGGTTTGCCAGTGGATTCTCTGGCATCTGCCGAAACCGCTGCGACACGGCTGATCGCGATGGGTGCGGGTAAGGTCATCATCACCCTCGGTGCTCAAGGTTCGCTGTTTGCCAGCGGCAAAAGCTTCGAGCATTTCCCTGCGCCGAAGGTGAAGGCTGTCGATACCACGGCGGCTGGCGACACCTTCGTCGGTGGTTTCGCTGCCGCGCTGGCAGCCGGCAAAAGCGAAGCCGACGCGATCCGTTTCGGCCAGGTCGCCGCGGCGCTGTCGGTGACCCGTGCTGGCGCGCAACCCTCGATTCCCACCTTGTCCGACGTACAGGCCTTTAAAGCACCATGAAAAAAACACCTTTGCTCAACGCCGCGCTGTCGCGGCTGATCGCATCCCTGGGCCATGGCGACAGGGTGGTGATCGGCGACGCAGGTCTGCCGGTGCCGCCAGGCGTTGAACTGATCGACCTGGCCCTGACCCACGGTATCCCGGATTTCGTCAGCACTTTGAAGGTTGTGCTCAGCGAAATGCAGGTCGAGAGCCATGTATTGGCCCAGGAGATCCTGGACAAAAAGCCTTCGGCATTGGCGACGCTCGATGAGCTGAATGCCGAAGGTGCGCTGGGTCGGCGTGAGCTGCTCAGTCATGACCAATTCAAAGTCCTCAGCCGACAGGCACGGGCGATTGTTCGTACGGGTGAATGTCAGCCGTACTGCAACATCGTGCTGGTGGCAGGGGTTACGTTCTAACTCGCTGTTGTCTTTCTGCTGTCCCACGCACAAGGAGTGCGCTATGCACCGCTATGCTCAGAAACTGCACCACCTGCTCCGGAGTCTGCTGCTTTTGTCCCTGATTACCGCAACAAGCGCCCAAGCGGCGGAAAAGATCGACTTGATCATCGACACCGACCCGGGTGCCGATGACGTGGTTGCCTTGCTGTTTGCCCTGGCATCGCCGCAAGAGCTGAACATTCGTGCGCTGACCACCGTCGCCGGCAATGTGCGTCTGGACAAGACTTCGCGTAATGCGCGGCTGGCCCGCGAGTGGGCAGGGCGCGAGGAGGTGCCGGTCTACGCGGGCGCTCCGAAGCCGCTGATGCGCACGCCGATCTATGCCGAGAACATCCATGGCAAGGAAGGCCTGTCGGGCGTCACCGTACACGAGCCGAAGAAAGGCCTGGCCCAGGGCAATGCGGTCAATTACCTGATCGACACCTTGAAAGCCGCCAAGCCCCATAGCATTACCATCGCCATGCTCGGTCCACAGACCAACCTGGCCCTGGCGCTGATCCAGGAACCTGAGATCGTTCAGGGCATCAAGGAGGTGGTGATCATGGGCGGGGCGCACTTCAACGGTGGCAACATTACCCCGGTGGCTGAGTTCAATCTGTTCGCCGACCCACAGGCTGCGGAAGTGGTATTGAAAAGTGGGGTGAAGCTGACCTACCTGCCGCTGGACGTGACCCACAAGATCCTCACCAGTGAAGCGCGTCTTAAGCAGATCGCAGCGATCAACAACAATGCCAGCAAGCTGGTGGGCGATATTCTCAATGAATACGTCAAAGGCGACATGGAACACTACGGCATTCCGGGTGGCCCGGTGCATGACGCAACCGTCATCGCCTACCTGCTCAAGCCTGAGTTGTTCAGCGGTCGTTCAGTCAACGTAGTCGTTGATAGCCGCGAAGGCCCGACGTTCGGCCAAACCATCGTCGACTGGTATGACGGCCTGAAAGCGCCGAAGAACGCTTTCTGGGTAGAAAGCGGTGACGCCCAGGGCTTCTTTGACCTGCTGACCGAGCGTCTGGCTCGTCTGAAGTAAGCCATAGACCCGCAGGTGACAGCCTGCGGGTTTACCTTCACTCGCTATCTATCAGGCCAATATAGTCGGTAGGGTACTTCTCGAATATCTGTGCGATGAATATCTGGGCAGCTTGCGTCCCCAGTTCCTTGACCAATAGATCGATACCAATGATTGCCAACTCTTCCGGGCTGCCCGGGCTGTAAGAGCTGTGGCCCTGTGGCCACTTGGCTTTGATGTCGGCGTCGATACTTACGGTGGTCATGATGGCGCTCGTGAAGTCGGGAAAGTCTGAGTGTCGAGTTAACCATTTTGCGCGGCTTTTGGCACTCCGACTTAGGCATGAGGGTAGGGCTATGCGACACTTGGTCTTTGACGAATTTTCAAGGACAGTGCTGTGCAGATCGATTTGAACACTCCTGACGGCTTGACGCTTGAGGCGGTGCGTCAGCTGCTGGCCTCTGCCAGCGACGATGAACACACTCAATTGCGAGTTACCAAGGGCGGCATCGCCTACATTTCGTCAGGCGTTGTGGGTGGCACTGATATCAGCGGGCTGTTGTTTCGTCTGGAGACGTGGGCCAAGGGTTCCGGTTATGTCGGATGGGTCGCGGCCAGTGACGAGGTCTGGGTCATGCAGATTTTCAATGCGCTGAAAGAGAACTGGCCGAATCCGCCGTTCGACTACATTGACGTCTATTGAACGCTATTCATATTCAGTCACGATTGAGTGGTAAACGGCAGAGCGATGCTCAGGCAAACTCGCCGCGTGTCCGAATAGAGGGCAGGGTGCTAGTACTCCCTGTGAAACCAAGCGCCAGATTGGCGGTCGCACGATCTCAGCTCAACTATTGAAAAAAGGAGGCTTCATGCCTTGGAAGCTCGCGTCATTGGGTACTTTGTTGGCCGTTGCCATGCTGGCCGGTTGCAGCACTACCTCCACCGAGTCGACAACAGATCCTGTCACGACGACTGACACGGGTCACAGCCGTTGTGAGGCAAAGGCTGCCGAATTCACCATTGGCAAAAAGGCTTCGCCTGAACTGCTGGAGCAGGCGCGTACTCGCGCAGGTGCGCAGAATGCACGGTTCCTCTTGCCCACCGACATGGTGACCCTGGAGTACCGCTCCGATCGCCTGAATCTGAATACCGATGCCAATCGGGTCGTCACCCGCGTCAACTGCGGTTGATCGCTTCGGGCTTTTGTTTCGCCCATAAAAAACCCCGTCACGTGGACGGGGTTTTTTTAGTGCGGCTGAAAATTACTCAGCGCGGACTTGTGCAGCTTGCATACCCTTTTGGCCTTTCTCAGCCACGAAGGAAACGGTCTGGCCTTCTTTCAGGCTTTTGAAACCGTCGCTTTCGATAGCTTTGAAGTGTACGAACAGGTCGTCACCGCCACCTTGAGGAGTGATGAAGCCGAAGCCTTTTTCATCGTTGAACCATTTAACGGTGCCGGTTTGGCGATTAGACATGGTGTATCTCCAAGAAACATATATTTTCAGTAGTGCTGTGCTGCTCAGGCCAACTGGGCACACTGGGGTATCATAGTCGAAATGTTCGCTTTGGGAGCCCCCCGGACGTGCCGTTTGCCCTGCAGTCGCGTTTCGTTTGCTGCTTTGTTTGGCTGCAAGCCCCGTTTTAAAAGGCTTTCAGCCAAAAATAAAGACAATAAAAAAACCTGTAAAACCTGAGTAAATTGTACAAAAAAGCAGTTTTCAGAGGCTTTTTGCTGTCGTTGCAGGCTCAAAAAGCGTTCGATCGGGCTTATTTTTTCGCCTTGTTATCGGCTTTGCAGGACGAGATTTGGGTGAGTGCTTTTTGTTTCAGGGCATCACTGGCGGTGTTGTCCATCAGGGACTGGATGTCTTTGGCAGGGTACGATTTGATGGCATCGGCGCCGCAAGCGCAGTGAGCCTTCGCTGCTGCAGCACCAATCTGCGGAGTGGCCGCTTCTGTGCACTGAGCCATGTATTTCTCGCGCTCGCCTTTTGGCCAATCGGCGTGGGCGGCCAGTGGCAGCAGCAGAACGATGGGGGCGACTACTGCGAACAAACGATTCAGACGCATGCTGAGATGCTCCTTGTGGGTCAATGTCTAGTTATCTGAGGGGTAAAGCGGGGTTCAAGTTCAGCACTCTGGCATAAAAATGCCTGATTTGCCCCAAGGCAAAACCTCGGTGCATCGACGACCGTTCATCTGTGCTAGCATGCCTCGCTCGGGCGTTTGCAGGCTCCGGATGACCTTCAGTCCCGGTTGCGGCAAATGTGCGAATAACCCTGATTTGAATCCCAGTCACTCTGGTTCGGTTTTCCGGTTGGCCGCAAGGCTCCTGCCGCTGTAAGGCAGGCGTTCGTCATTGAATGGCCTGGATCGGATCTTGTACTGGCTCATCCCAACCCACGTGACCTTTGGTAGGGGTCACCACTAGGAGAGGAGGCGCCATGCCAACTATTACTCTTCCCGACGGCAGTCAACGTTCATTCGATCACCCGGTATCCGTAGCCGAGGTCGCCGCATCCATTGGTGCAGGTCTGGCCAAAGCCACCGTGGCCGGCAAGGTCGATGGCAAGCTGGTCGATGCCAGCGACATCATCAGCAGCGACGCTACGCTGCAAATCATTACGCCAAAGGATGAAGAGGGGCTGGAGATTATTCGCCACTCTTGCGCCCACCTGGTTGGCCATGCGGTCAAGCAGCTTTACCCGGCGGCCAAGATGGTCATCGGTCCGGTCATCGACGAAGGCTTCTATTACGACATCGCCTTCGAACGTCCTTTCACTCCGGACGACCTGGCCGCCATCGAACAGCGCATGCAGCAGCTGATCGAAAAAGATTACGACGTGATCAAGAAAGTCACTCCGCGCGCCGAAGTGATCGAAGTGTTCAAGGCTCGCGGCGAAGACTACAAATTGCGCCTGGTCGAGGACATGCCGAACGAACAGGCCATGGGTCTGTACTATCACGAAGAATACGTCGACATGTGCCGCGGTCCGCACGTGCCGAACACGCGCTTCCTGAAATCCTTCAAGCTGACCAAGTTGTCCGGCGCCTACTGGCGTGGCGATGCCAAGAACGAGCAATTGCAGCGCGTTTACGGCACGGCGTGGGCAGACAAGAAGCAGCTGGCGGCTTACATCCAGCGCATCGAAGAAGCTGAGAAGCGCGATCACCGCAAGATCGGCAAGCGTCTGGGCCTGTTCCACACCCAGGAAGAGTCGCCGGGCATGGTGTTCTGGCACCCGAACGGCTGGACTCTGTATCAGGTGCTCGAGCAGTACATGCGCAAGGTTCAGCGCGACAACGGCTATCTGGAGATCAAGACTCCGCAGGTCGTTGACCGCAGTCTCTGGGAGAAATCCGGGCACTGGGCCAACTACGCCGACAACATGTTCACCACGCAGTCGGAAAACCGCGACTACGCGATCAAGCCGATGAACTGCCCTTGCCACGTGCAGGTGTTCAACCAGGGCCTGAAAAGCTACCGTGAGTTGCCAATGCGCTTGGCCGAATTCGGTGCTTGCCACCGTAACGAGCCATCGGGTGCGCTGCATGGCATCATGCGTGTGCGTGCGTTCACTCAGGACGACGCCCACATCTTCTGCACTGAAGAGCAGATGCAGGCCGAATCCGCTGCGTTCATCAAGCTGACCATGGACGTTTATGCCGACTTCGGCTTCAAAGACGTCGAGATGAAGCTGTCCACTCGTCCGGAAAAACGCGTCGGTTCCGACGAGCTGTGGGATCGCGCCGAAGCGGCCCTGGCTGCAGCCCTTGATAGCGCTGGCCTGCCGTACGATCTGCAGCCGGGCGAGGGTGCGTTCTACGGTCCGAAGATCGAGTTCTCGCTGAAAGATTGCCTTGGCCGCGTCTGGCAGTGTGGTACCCTTCAGCTCGATTTTAACCTGCCTGTCCGTCTGGGAGCCGAATACGTCTCTGAAGACAACAGTCGCAAGCACCCGGTGATGTTGCACCGGGCGATCCTCGGTTCCTTCGAACGTTTTGTCGGAATCCTGATCGAGCACTACGAGGGTGCATTCCCCGCGTGGCTGGCTCCGACCCAGGCAGTGATCATGAACATCACAGATAAACAGGCCGATTTTGCTGCTGAGGTTGAAAAAACTCTCAATGAAAGCGGATTTCGTGCCAAGTCTGACTTGAGAAATGAAAAGATCGGCTTTAAAATCCGCGAGCATACTTTGCTCAAGGTTCCTTATCTCTTGGTTATTGGAGATCGGGAAGTCGAGATGCAGACTGTCGCTGTGCGTACTCGTGAAGGTGCTGACCTGGGCTCGATGCCCGTCGCCCAGTTCGCTGAGTTTCTCGCGCAAGCGGTTTCCCGGCGTGGTCGCCCAGATTCGGAGTAATTACTATTAAGCGTGAAATGAGACAAGATAAACGAGCTGCACCGAAAGCCCCGATCAACGAGAATATCTCGGCACGCGAGGTTCGGTTAATTGGGGCTGAAGGTGAACAGCTTGGGATTGTGTCAATTGAAGACGCGCTTCTTAAGGCTGAAGAGGCCAAACTGGATCTGGTGGAAATTTCCGCCGATGCAGTACCCCCTGTTTGCAAACTGATGGACTACGGCAAATCGATCTTCGAGAAGAAGAAGCAGGTTGCCGCGGCCAAGAAAAACCAGAAGCAGATTCAGGTTAAAGAAATCAAGTTTCGTCCAGGGACGGAGGAAGGGGATTACCAGGTAAAACTGCGCAACCTGGTACGTTTCCTGAGTGATGGGGACAGGGCCAAGGTATCCTTGCGATTCCGCGGCCGTGAGATGGCCCACCAGGAGCTGGGGATGGAACTCCTCAAGCGAGTTGAAGGTGACTTGCTCGAGTACGGTTCGGTCGAACAGCATCCTAAGATGGAAGGACGCCAGCTGATCATGGTCATCGCCCCGAAAAAGAAGAAATAATCAATAGGGCACGGCAGGCCTTCTGATTATGTTTATCAACTGAATGCGGAGTATCCGAACATGCCAAAAATGAAAACTAAAAGTGGTGCTGCTAAGCGGTTTCTGAAAACTGCTAACGGTATCAAGCACAAGCACGCTTTCAAGAGCCACATCCTGACTAAAATGTCGACCAAGCGTAAGCGTCAACTGCGCGGTAGCAGCTTGCTGGCACCGTGTGACGTGGCAAAAGTCGAGCGCATGCTGCGCCTTCGTTAATTTAGTCAAGAATAGAGGAAGTAACTCATGGCTCGTGTAAAGCGTGGCGTCATTGCCCGTAAACGTCACAAAAAAATTCTGAAACTTGCTAAAGGCTACTACGGCGCTCGCTCGCGCGTATTCCGTGTTGCCAAGCAAGCGGTAATCAAGGCAGGCCAATACGCCTACCGTGACCGTCGTCAGAAAAAACGTCAGTTCCGCGCTCTGTGGATCGCTCGTATCAACGCTGGTGCACGTATCAACGGTCTGTCCTACAGCCGTTTCATCGCCGGCCTGAAAAAAGCGTCCATCGAGATCGACCGTAAGGTTCTGGCTGATCTGGCAGTGAACGAAAAAGCGGCGTTTGCTGCGATTGTCGAGAAAGCTAAAGCCACCTTGGCTTAAGTACCCCCGACAGTCACCCGGCCTCACCTCTGTGGGGTCAGGTGTTAAACGTCATAAATAGGGGAAGAGCCTTCAAGCTCTTCCCCTATTTTGTATCTGGAGTCTGTACATGGAAAACCTGGATGCGCTCGTCTCTCAAGCTCTAGAGGCTGTGCAAAGCGCTGAAGATATCAATGCCCTGGAGCAAATCCGGGTTCACTACCTTGGCAAAAAGGGTGAATTGACTCAGGTGATGAAGACCCTGGGGAATTTGCCGGCAGAAGAGCGTCCGCAAGTCGGCGCCCTGATCAACGTTGCCAAGGAGCGTGTCACAGAGGTTCTCAATGCGCGCAAGGCACTGTTTGAAGAGGCCGACCTGGCCGCCAAATTGTCCGCCGAGTCCATTGACGTGACCCTGCCTGGCCGTGGCCAGACCTCGGGTGGTCTGCATCCGGTTACTCGCACTCTGGAACGTATCGAACAGTTCTTCACTCACATCGGCTACGGTATTGCCGAAGGCCCTGAGGTCGAAGACGACTACCACAACTTCGAAGCGCTCAACATCCCAGGCCATCACCCGGCCCGGTCGATGCATGACACCTTCTATTTCAATGCCAACATGTTGCTGCGCACCCATACCTCGCCGGTACAGGTCCGCACCATGGAATCGAAACAGCCGCCGATCCGCATCGTCTGCCCAGGCCGTGTGTACCGTAGCGACTCCGATATCACCCACTCCCCGATGTTCCACCAGGTTGAAGGCCTGCTGGTCGACCGTGATATCAACTTCGCCGACCTGAAAGGCACCATCGAAGAGTTCCTGCGCGTGTTCTTCGAAAAAGAACTGGCCGTGCGTTTCCGTCCTTCGTATTTCCCGTTCACCGAGCCGTCCGCTGAAGTCGACATGGAATGCGTGATGTGCAGCGGTAAAGGCTGCCGTGTCTGCAAGCAGACTGGCTGGCTGGAAGTGATGGGCTGCGGCATGGTTCACCCGAATGTGCTGCGCATGTCCGGGATCGACCCGGAAGAGTTTTCGGGCTTTGCCTTCGGCATGGGTGTTGAACGTCTGGCCATGCTGCGTTACGGCGTGAACGACTTGCGTCTGTTCTTCGACAACGACTTGCGGTTCCTCGCGCAATTTCGCTAGTCGTAACGAATTCTTAGGAGAGCAGGATGAAATTCAGTGAACAATGGCTGCGTGGCTGGGTAAGCCCGCAGGTAAGTCGTGACGAGCTGGTTGCTCGTCTGTCGATGGCCGGTCTTGAGGTCGATAGCGTTACGCTGGCCGCCGGCGAATTCACCGGTGTGGTGGTGGGCGAGGTGCTGAGCACCGAACAGCACCCGGACGCCGACAAGTTGCGCGTTTGCCAGGTCAGCAATGGCTCGGAGACCTTCCAGGTCGTTTGCGGTGCGCCTAACGTCCGCCCGGGCCTGAAGATCCCGTTCGCCATGATCGGTGCCGAACTGCCGGGCGACTTCAAGATCAAGAAAGCCAAGCTGCGTGGCGTTGAGTCCAACGGCATGCTGTGCTCGCAAGCCGAGCTGCAAGTCGGCGAAGGTAACGATGGCCTGATGGAATTGCCGGCCGATGCGCCGGTTGGTCAGGACATTCGTGAATACCTGAGTCTGGACGACGCGAGCATCGAGGTCGACCTGACCCCGAACCGCGGCGACTGCCTGTCTCTGGCCGGCCTGGCCCGTGAAGTCGGCGCGTTGTACGCTGCTGAAGTCACCCGTCCGGTGGTTGCTGTTGTGCCAGCCGTGCACGATGAAGTGCGTTCGGTTGAAGTTCTGGCGCCGGCTGCTTGCCCGCGTTACTTGGGTCGTGTGATCCGTAACGTTGACCTGTCCAAGCCGACGCCACTGTGGATGGTTGAGCGCTTGCGTCGTGGCGACGTGCGCAGCATCGACGCTGCCGTCGACATCACCAACTATGTGATGCTGGAGCTGGGACAACCACTGCATGCATTTGATCTCGCCGAAATCAATGGTGGCATCCGCGTGCGCATGGCTGAAGAAGGCGAGAAGCTGGTACTGCTCGACGGTCAGGAAGTCAGCCTGCGTAGCGATACGCTGGTGATTGCCGACCATACCCGCGCCTTGGCAATCGCCGGCGTCATGGGTGGCGAGCACAGTGGCGTCAACACCGCGACCACTCGTGATATTTTCCTGGAAAGCGCGTTTTTCGATCAGATTGCTGTCGCTGGCAAGGCCCGTTCCTATGGCCTGCACACCGACGCCTCGCACCGCTACGAGCGTGGCGTGGACTGGCAGTTGGCTCGTGAAGCGATGGAGCGCGCCACCGGCCTGCTGCTGGAAATCACTGGCGGCGAAGCTGGTCCGATCATCGAAACCGTCAGCGAGCAGCACCTGCCGTCGATTGCGCCAGTTACTCTGCGTGCGCAACGCATCACTCAGATGCTGGGTATGGAAATGGATTCGGCCGAAGTCGAGCAACTGCTCAGCGGCTTGGGTCTGGTGATTTCTGCCGATGGGGCAGGGCAGTGGCGCGTTGAAGTTCCAAGCCATCGCTTCGACATCAGCCTGGAAGTCGATCTGATCGAAGAACTGGCTCGTCTGTATGGTTACAACCGTCTGCCGGTTCGCTACCCGCAAGCTCGTCTGGCGCCGCAAGCCAAGGCTGAAGCGCGTAGTGATCTACCAGAGCTGCGCCGTCTGCTGGTGGCTCGTGGTTACCAGGAAGCGATCACTTACAGCTTCATCGATCCGAAACAGTTCGAGTTGTTTAATCCGGGTGTCGAGCCGCTCCTGCTGGCCAACCCGATCTCGAACGACATGGCGGCCATGCGCTCGTCCTTGTGGCCGGGTTTGGTGAAGGCGCTCCAGCACAACCTGAACCGTCAGCAGGATCGCGTTCGTTTGTTCGAAAGCGGCCTGCGTTTTGTCGGTCAGCTGGAAGATCTGAAGCAAGAGCCGATGCTGGCGGGTGTTGTTTGCGGTAGCCGCCTGCCGGAAGGCTGGGCGCAAGGTCGCGATGTCGTGGACTTCTTCGACATCAAAGCCGACGTAGAAGCGGTGCTGGGCTTTGCCGGCGCACTGGATTCGTTCACTTTCGTACCGGGCAAACACCCTGCGTTGCACCCGGGTCAAACCGCACGCATCGAACGTGAAGGTCGCTTGGTCGGTTTCGTCGGCGCTATTCACCCTGAATTGTCGAAAACCCTCGGTCTCGACCGTCCGGTCTTCGTTTTCGAGCTGGTTCTGGCCGAAGTGGCATTGGGTAAAATGCCTAAATTCCAGGAGTTATCGCGTTTTCCTGAAGTGCGACGTGACCTTGCGTTGATTGCCGAAAAAGACGTCGCCGCCAGCGCCGTACTGGACGTAATCCGTGAAAATGCAGGGGAATGGCTGACGGACCTCAGGCTATTTGACGTGTATCAGGGTAAAGGCATTGATCCTGATAGAAAAAGCCTTGCAGTTGGCTTGACCTGGCAGCATCCATCGCGCACTCTTAATGACGATGAGGTGAATAACACGACGCAAAATATCCTCACCTCGCTCGAACAAAGGTTGAACGCCACGTTAAGGAAGTGACGTATGGGGGCTTTGACGAAAGCTGAGATGGCGGAACGTCTGTATGAAGAGCTGGGCCTGAATAAACGGGAAGCCAAGGAATTGGTCGAACTGTTTTTTGAAGAAATCAGGCACGCTCTTGAAGACAACGAACAAGTCAAATTGTCCGGTTTCGGCAATTTCGACCTTCGGGACAAACGCCAGCGGCCTGGCCGCAATCCGAAAACGGGTGAAGAAATCCCGATCACGGCTCGCCGTGTGGTCACCTTTCGTCCAGGGCAGAAGTTGAAGGCCCGAGTTGAGGCTTATGCTGGAACCAAGTCATAACGACGAACTACCCGTCATCCCAGGCAAACGCTACTTCACCATTGGTGAAGTCAGCGAGCTGTGTGCGGTAAAACCGCACGTGCTGCGTTACTGGGAGCAGGAGTTTCCTCAACTCAACCCCGTCAAACGCCGCGGAAACCGCCGGTATTATCAGCGACAAGACGTGCTGATGATCCGGCAGATCCGCGCGCTTCTTTACGATCAGGGGTTCACCATCGGCGGTGCACGCTTGCGTTTGTCCGGCGATGAAGCCAAAGACGACACGACCCAATACAAACAAATGATTCGGCAGATGATTGCCGAGCTGGAAGATGTGTTGGTGGTCCTCAAGAAATAATTTCCTGCTTTTGAATACTTCCAGTTTTCAAAAGCTTGCGATATATTCTTGATCGTTCCTTGAGATGAGGAACGAGTTTCACGCCTAGTCGGGGCGTAGCGCAGTCCGGTAGCGCACTAGCATGGGGTGCTAGGGGTCGAGTGTTCGAATCACTCCGTCCCGACCATATTTTTCAATGACTTAGCCCAATCTTTTCAGGTTGGGCTTTTTCATGTGCGTGAATTTTGCGTGACTCCTCTAATTTTTCACGCCTGCTTTCTCTTCAATATTGCCAGGACCGGTCCACGCGAATCGGTTGCTGATACCATGTTCGCAGCTTCAATCAGATGCCCGAGCTCAGCGCCCGAGTAGTGACTGGTGATGCTGCCGTTCTTGTGGCCAAGAAGAGCCTTGCGGTCTTTCTCGGTTACGCCTGCTGCGCGCAGCCGACGGCCAAATCGAATTATCTAATCGTCCGAAATTTCATGGCTGCTGTGATCGCCATCAATGCTGCGTGCAAACTGACCCCCCGCTGTCGGCACCTGGAGTAGGCGCCTATATGGCACTCACCCCCGCTGCTCGGCCACCAACAGCAACAACTGCGGCACAGGCGAAAACCGGCAGGATTCGGCCGGCATCACTGATGGTCAGCGACTCGAGTTCTTTGATGGTGATTTTGGCCATGAAATGGGTTCCCCCTACTTTTCCCCCCACACAAAACGACTGGCTCAGGGTGGAATCCTCACTGTGTTCGTTCGAATTGATGTCTTATTTGGCAGCCTCTTTATGGGTAAGGCGCAAAAAAATTTACGTTTTTTTTACGGTGGGTTTTGTTGCTCGCAACGATACTGGCCGGCAAAATTGACAGTGCTTTTATGCCTTGCAACCCTCAATCTCTTCGGTTTTTCCCACAAGATTTCCTTGGACTGATCAATGCTGTTTTAGGGGAGCAGAAGGTGGTGCGGGTCGGTCGCAGGCCCTTCAGAAAGAGTGATCACTTGGCTGTGCATGGACTACTGTCTTTATTACTCATTTGAATCTGATGGCAGTTTCAGTGAAGTCCACAACGGCCTTGAAATCTCACGGAATGCGTTTTCGGCCCTCAATATTCGAGACGTAGAAAGTGAGCAAAACAGCGACCCATGCAATTGAAGAACCCCATCGCAAAACTTCAGCGGTAGGACTGCTCGTCGCTGCTGTTGGGGTGGTGTACGGAGATATTGGCACCAGTCCCCTGTACACGCTTAAGGAAGTGTTTTCCGGTCACTACGGTGTCCAGGCCAACCACGATGGCGTGCTGGGCATTCTGTCGTTGATCTTCTGGTCGTTGATCTGGGTGGTCTCGATAAAGTACGTGCTGTTCATCCTTCGAGCCAACAACCAGGGCGAAGGCGGCATCATGGCGTTGACGGCGTTAGCCCGCCGTGCGGCAGCCCCCTATCCGTACATGAGCAAAGTACTCGTTCTGCTTGGCCTGTTCGGTGCAGCACTTTTTTACGGCGACAGCATGATCACCCCGGCGATTTCAGTGCTCTCTGCGGTTGAAGGACTACAGCTGGCGTTTGACGGAATAGAGCACTGGGTTGTGCCCTTGTCAGTGGTCGTGCTGGTGGCGTTATTCTTGATCCAAAAGCACGGCACGGCTCGCATCGGTATCCTGTTCGGCCCAGTGATGGTGCTGTGGTTTGTCGTGTTAGGTGCGCTGGGGATCTATGGCATATTGCAGCGCCCGGAAGTACTGCAAGCGCTCAATCCATACTGGGGAGCGCATTTTTTTATCGCTCATCCGGGAATCGGTGTCGCCATCCTGGGTGCTGTCGTATTGGCTTTGACCGGTGCCGAAGCACTGTATGCCGACATGGGCCACTTCGGCCGCAAGCCCATTGCCCGCGCCTGGTTCATTTTGGTGTTGCCTGGACTGGTACTCAATTACTTTGGCCAAGGTGCCTTGATCCTGGAGAATCCGGAGGCGGTGCGCAATCCGTTTTATCTGCTCGCGCCTAGCTGGGCACTGCTGCCGATGGTCGCTCTTTCCACTCTGGCTACCATCATCGCTTCTCAAGCCGTAATCTCCGGTGCTTTCTCCCTGACGCGCCAGGCCATCCAGCTGGGATACGTCCCTCGCATGTTTATCCAACACACCTCCAGCCAGGAGCAGGGACAGATCTATATCGGTACGGTTAACTGGGCGTTGATGGTTGGTGTCGTGCTGCTGGTGATTGGTTTCGAATCGTCCAGTGCGTTGGCCGCCGCCTACGGAGTCGCCGTGACGGGGACCATGTTGATCACCACCATCCTGTCCTCGGCTGTCGTCCTGCTGCTATGGAAAACGCCGCGCTGGTTGGCCGTCCCGATGTTGCTCGGATTTTTGCTGGTAGACGGTCTGTATTTCGCGGCCAATGCACCGAAGATCTTCCAAGGCGGTGCGTTCCCGGTGATTGCTGGCATTGGCCTGTTCATTTTGATGACCACCTGGAAAAGGGGCCGGAAGATCATTGTTGAACGGCTGGATGAAACCGCGCTTCCTCTACCGCTATTTATCGGCAGCATCCGTACTCAACCTCCCCATCGCGTACAAGGCACGGCGGTGTTTCTGACGGCCAGGGCCGATGCTGTTCCTCATGCGCTGTTGCACAACCTGCTGCATAACCAGGTTTTGCATGAGCAAGTGGTATTGCTAACCGTAGTGTCTGAAGACAGCCCTCGCGTCAGTGCTGAACGGCGGTTCGAGGTCGAAGCCTATGGTGAAGGCTTCTTCCGGGTCAGTCTGCATTTTGGTTTTATCGAGGAGCCCGATGTCCCCTTGGCGTTGAGTCTCTGTCACTTGGCTGAGCTGGATTTCAGTCCAATGCGAACGACCTATTTCCTCAGCCGAGAGACCGTGATCCCGACCAAACGCATCGGTATGGCCCGTTGGCGAGAAACCTTGTTCGCGTTTTTGCTCAAGAACGCCAATAGCAACTTGAAATACTTCAAGTTGCCGCTGAATCGGGTGATTGAGCTGGGCACACAGGTCGAGATGTAGCGGTAACAGGCCGCTTACTCCGGTAACCCTACGCTCAAGGAATAAAACGATACCCAACACCGGTTTCGGTGATGAGGTGTCGTGGCTGGGAAGGGTCTGCTTCGACTTTTTTACGCAGGCCCCCCATGAAAACTCGAAGGTAAGGCGTATCGGTGGTGTGCGCATGACCCCACACAGCCTTGAGTAGTTGCTGGTGTGTCAGGACCCGGTTCGGATGTGAGCAAAGATGGACCAGCTGGTGGTACTCCAGCGGTGTCAAATGTAGAGGGGCGACAGAGCGCTCCACGATACGCCGCTCCATATCAATCCGCACCTCGCCAAAGGCCAGGACCGCATGGTTCTCGGTATCTTTTACGTGTCTGCGTAGCATTGCGCGGACACGAGCCAGCAGTTCTCCGGTGCCAAACGGCTTCACCAGATAGTCATCTGCGCCAGTGTCCAGGGCCAGGATCTTGTCCGACTCCGCGCCACGGGCAGACAACACAATGATCGGCACCTCTGACCAACTCCTCATGTTCGTGATCTCACTTGATCATGATGAAGTGTTCAACGATGGGACCCCGCGCGCCACCGCGATCAAGAAGGTGATCGTCATCGTCGCCAGCAGCGCCCAGCCTTAGCGTATGTCGCTGACGACATGGCCAAACAGGAAACACAGCGCCGTTGGAATCAGGTAAATCGCGATCAACTGCAGGAAGTTGGTAATGACGATGGGGTTCTCATAGGGGTGGGCCGAGTTGGCGTTGAAGACACCGCCACCGTTAGTCCAGCATATTGATGGCCTCTTGTGACGCCACCGGCCCCATGGCAATGGTCTGCTTGTCACTGTTCATGCATTTTCAATGCGGGATTGCCTTGCGCATCAAGGGTCGGCTGACCGGCGTCATTGAGCGCCGGAACCTGGTACAGCATGACCTCCATCGTCGTGACTTCCTTATAGGGGTCAAGATTCTGGATTACGCCTTGGCTGACGAAGAACAACGCGAAAATCAGCGACAGCGGTAACAGCACCCACAAGGTAATGCGCGTGAGATCGGTCCAGGCATTGCCGATGCTGTCCGCGCTGTTGGCGCGCGAATCTGCGAATCAGGGCAGTATCAAACGACGAGTCCGGACTCACGGCGCCCATTCCTTGCGGGTTAAATGGCAGAACGCCTTGCAACCGTTGTAGTGCATAAACGACCAACAAACCCAGCGCATTGAATACGATCAAGGCGAGTGCGTATTGAAGCCAGCTCATCTGCATTTCAGATTTGACCCCGGCAAGGCGATACAGCGGCGACTCAATGCGCGAACCGAAGGTTAACCGGCCTTCCATCACGGTGGTCAGCCAAAGGCCAAGAGGCCAGGCCAGAATGCCGAGCGTCAGAAGAAAAGCCCCAAGCAGGACCCAGGCTTGAATAGTCACAGGAAGTCCTCCGGAAACAGCAACGCGCAGACGAGATAAACCAGCAACCCGGCCGCTATCAGGCTGCCGAATAGATAGAAGCCCGTTATGACCGCCTCCTGTTAAGCGCCGCACAGCCGCGCGCCAGTCCCACCAGACTGATAAAAAGCAGCGCTCCGAGTACTAAAAAGTTGAGTCCATGGTATTTCCTCCAGCAATGAAAGAAGCCTAGTTTGACGACTAATAAATTGTTAAAAGGATTGGGGGCGAAAGAATAAAGATCTTATAAAGATCCAAGATAGTGCGGTTAGATCAGGGGTAGTTGTTTAGTGAAGGGCGTTTTTCTTGGGCAGGTCTTCTCTTTGTCGCTTTACTATGGGGCGTCTCTGCTTGTTGTTTTTGGTTGAGTAGTTGCTGCTCAAATACTCAAAAACAAAAGATGCAAGTCCGAACAGTCCAATAATTGAAATGACCATAATGCCCAAGTCCGAGCTGCTCATAATATTCTCCCGTCGAAATTTGATCCGGAGGATAAAATATCTTCTGCAGAACTCAAGGCGATCTACGATTTCTTTACGATTCTTTTGGTTAATTATACGAAGCTATACGAATTGGGGGTGGTGGAAGTGATCGGCGCACTATGTCGCGCCGGTCGTTACCAGTGCCAGTTAAAAACTGTTACCTATGTGCTTGAACTGTTTTGTTACCTATGTGGGTGAGTCATACCCAGATGTATTTTTTCTCAGTTTATTGGCCCGCCTTGTTTCACCATAGCGCGCCATTCCTGGACGCTTGATCGCTCGTGCATTTTGGCATGCCATGCACGCATGCTTCACATTCATCAGGTATAGGCAGTTTCACCAGCGAGGCGAAAATCATGCCGCCCAGTACCGCAATGTCGGCCATCGAAAATGCATTGCCCGCCACAAAAGGCTGATTTTCCAGGACGCTGTTGAAACAGTGCATCCCCCTTACGGCCTTATCCCGTATCCGCTCACCCCATTCAGGGTTCTGAGAAAGCTCGACGTCCGGCCCAAGCCCCGGCGTTGCGCGATGGAAGTACGCGCTGAAAGCGTCCAGAAATTCAATTTCCGCACGATTGGTCATCATATGGATGATGCCTTTCTCAGTGGGCGTTTTACCGGTGAGCACAGGGCTGTCATCCAGAACATCCAGGTACTGAGTGATAGCGGTGCACTCCGCGATGAGCGTACCGTCGGCCAACTCCAGGACGGGAAGTGTTCCGGGGTAGTTGGCTAGAAACGCTGGTTTCTTGTGCTCGCCTGTCCATAGATTGACCGGTACAAACTCGATCCGGGACAGCAGGCCTTTCTCTGCTAACGGCATTGAAGTGTGCGAGCGACGTGCCCGCGCCATTTACACCGCCGTTGCACGCGCTCAATTGATTGCCCGAACTCGCTTCGATATCGGTTTATTCGACGAACTTGTTCAGAGCTATCAAGAGGCGGGACTCCTTCCGACATAACTGGCTTAACGCGTCATGGTGGGGCGTTTACAGCCTGACCGAGGGGGTGAAAGCAGTACGTCACGAATGGCTGCTTACGACCCAGGCTGTGTGAAAACGTTTTAGAAACAGTTCGACAGTCAGAATCGGCGATCACCGCGTCTCGCGAATGCGGTATCAGCTCGCCGAACACCGCGCAACTCCCTTCCGACGGTTGGACTTTTCCTCGAGTTGGATGGCGAAATCCATGGCCTCTCGGTAGTTGAAACGGTAGGCCCAGGTCTTGCCAGTGTATCGCTCGACGACCTGGAAGATGCCGAGCTTCATGGTCACCACCTGGAAGCGAACACCGCGGCGCGACTTCAGTCGATTAATGCGCCGGAAGAAATCGACGCGTGCTGCATTGGAGTGGATGAGCAGGGCGCCGAGCTCATCGATACGCTGCAGAAAGGATGGATGCATGTCTGATCCTCGAAGTGGGGAGCATGTATTTGTAAGCACTCGTGCCGCTAGCTGCTTGTCTATGGAAGCAGAGGTAGTTCTGACGGATAAATGTAGTCGTAAAAAAGCCACATCGAAACCTGACTCTACTTTGTGCGACACACGGACTTCTTCGCGAACCCGAGGGTTTTCTCTCGCAACCCCTGCTGGGCCTGCGCGGATCGACGGCCGGGATGGCGAAAGCCACCCTCCATCTATTCAAGGCAGATTCCAGGCGTTACGGGCAAGCTATCGAGAAATGCGGCAATCTGCCGGGTACCGCGCAAGTGCAGCGTAGAAGTTTGCGGGCCTATTGCCAGGCGCACCGCCTCGATACCTGGGCGATAGCCACGATCGAAATTCCACACGAAGTTCAGGAAGGTCAGGAACGCCCGATCGAGCTTCTCTGTACAGCCTGCTGCAAGGTCAGGGCGAGGGCGGTTCATTACGCTGCGCATGATCACCCGGGTGAAACAGGTGAGCCGCGGCGTATCGAGCCAGATGATCAGGTCGGTACGGGGCAGGCGGAGGTCGAAGGTTCGCCGCGCATAGTTGCCTTCACAAATCCAGGCATCCGGTGCGACCGCTTCGCGGACCCGTGCGCGGAACTGCTCGGCGTCGGGTTCGACCCAACCGGGCTCCCAGAACAGCGTGTCCAGGTGCACCACGGGCAGACTCAGTCGCTTGCCGAGGGCGCGGGCGAGGGTGGACTTGCCGCTACCGGCATTGCCCAGAATTACAATCCGTTGCATGAGGACTTCCTGTCGCGAAAAAAGCCGGCAATTGTGCAGGTTTTGGAGGGGCAGTTAAAGGCTGATGGATGGGTCGACCGCGCCACTCCAGAAGGTGTAAACCTTATTCAGGACGAGACAGTTGCTGCAAATAAGCCTTCGGCGAACACCCTGTTTTTTGCTTGAAGCAACGGTAGAACGTGGACAGCGAGTTAAAGCCTGAGGCGCTGGCAATCTCGTCAATGCGCGAGGCGTGGCGTTGCGCATTCAAGCGTGAAAGGGCTTCATCCAGGCGCAGCTGATTGAGGAGCGTATAAAACGTTTGCCCCCGAACCTGATTGAGAAAGAACGAGATCTGGTTGCGTGTGTAGCCAGTCGATGCCGCGACATGAGACAGGTCCAGCCGTGGATCGAGATAGGGCTTGGTCTGCTCGAAGAGGGGCGCTTGCTGGCGATCCGCGAAGCCAAGGACGCCAGTCCGCAAGTAGTCGGCTTCTGCAATGGCGGTGTCATGGGCTTGAGTGGGGCTACAACAACTACCTCGAAACCAATCAGATAACCCGATGCAACGGCGAAGCGTGGGGGTTGGTATCTGGGCTGAAGCGCCTGTTAACCCCACGCTCTGTAGCAGCCTGCGTTCGGCTGCGTAGCAGTCGTGAGACCTGAGTGTGCAGTCTTCCTGATCCACCGCGTCGCCTGATTTCACGACTGCTACGCAGCCGAATGCAGCCGAACGCAGGCTTCGCCAGCTGCAGGGGCGTGTTTCAGTGGATTTCTTCACTGGCTGGCAATAGGGCACCGCTATTTCAGATACCAGCCCCATGGCTGGTCGCTGACGTATTCGGTCACTTGCTTCACCTCCAGATAATTGTGCAGCCCCCATTGGCCGAGTTCCCGGCCAATACCGCTGTGTTTCATGCCGCCCCACGGTGCTTCCACAAAGGTGGGTTGAGAGCAGTTGACCCAGATAATCCCTGCGCGCAGTTGGTTGGCGACGCGGGCGGTACGTTGCAAATCAGCACTCATCACGGCGGCGGCGAGGCCGAAGCGGCTGGCGTTGGCCATTTGCAAGGCTTGCTCTTCGGTCTTGAAGCGCTTGATGCACAGCACCGGGCCGAACACCTCTTCGCGCCAGAGGATGCTGCTGTGTCCGGGCTCGTCGAAGATGGCCGGTTCGATGAAATAACCCTCTGGCAGATACGCCGGTTGCCGACCTCCGGTGAGCAGGCGTGCGCCGCTGGCCAGTCCCTGATCGATAAAGCCGAGGACCTTGTCGTGTTGACCCCGGCTGACCAAAGGGCCCAACAACACACCGGGTTCCAGCCCTGGGCCGATGGTGATCTTGCGGGTTTCCTCAACCAGTCGTTCGATCAACCGCGAGGCGATGTTTTCCTGCACCAGCAAGCGTGAAGTGGCGCTGCACACCTGGCCCTGGTTCCAGAAAATCCCGAACAGAATCCACTCCACCGCCGCTTCGACATCGGCGTCGTCGAACACAATCAACGCAGATTTTCCGCCCAGCTCCAGGCTGATGTTCTTGATGTCGCGAGCGGCCGCGGACATGATTTTTGCCCCGGTGGGCACGCTCCCGGTGAAGGCCAGTTTGTCCACGCCAGGGTGTTCGGTGAGCGGACCGCCGGCGTCGGCTCCAAGACCGGTCACGACGTTCAGGACCCCGGCCGGCAGACCAATGCGGTCGGCGGCCGCGGCCAGTTCCAGCGCTGTCAGTGGTGTCAGTTCGGACGGTTTCAACACCAGCGTGGCCCCGGCGGCCAAGGCGGGCGCGACCTTCCACGCGGCCATCAGCAGCGGGTAGTTCCAGGGGATGATCTGCCCGGCAACGCCGATCGGCTCATGACGGATGCGGCAGCGAAAGCGTTCATCCGGCAGCGCCAGCGGGTGGTCCTGCTGTTGATCCAGTTCCCGGGCCAACCCGGCGTAGTAACGAAAGCAACCGATCGCATCGCCAACGTCCCACAGCGCTTCGGGCAACGGTTTGCCGTTGTCGCGCACTTCCAGTTCAGCCAACGCCTGTTGACCACTGTCCAGTTCATCAGCCAACGCTTCCAGCCACTGCGCGCGCTCGGCGCCAGTGGTTTGGCTCCAGCCGTTATCGAACGCTCGTCTGGCGGCGCGCACCGCATGATCGACGTCTTCTTCGGTGCCCGCGGCTACCCGATGGAAAGCCTGTTCGGTGGCCGGGTCGATGACGTCCAGGTAGCCGCCCAGATCCGGGCTGACCCACTCGCCGTTGATGTAAAGCTGATCACGCATGGTGAGACTCCTGGACGCCGGTGCGGCGGTTTTGCAGGTGACGGGAAGTGAACAGCAGCGCCAGCGACGCGCAGATGATGACGGTCGAAACCGCGTTAATCTCCGGGGTCACGCCGCGGCGGATGGATGAAAAGATGTAGATCGGCAAGGTTGTTTCGGAACCGGCGACGAAGAACGCGATGATGAAATCGTCGAAGCTGAAGGTGAACGCCAGCAGAAACCCGGCCATGATCGCCGGACTGATCTGCGGCAGGGTGACCCGCCAGAACGTTTGCATTGGGGGGGCGTAGAGGTCGGCCGAGGCTTCCAGCAAGGCCTTGTCCAGTGAGTCGACGCGGCTGCGCACGATCACCATGACCAATGCCATGGTGAACAGCGAGTGCGCGGCGATCACGGTAAAGAAGCCCATGTTCAACCGTGGCACGCTCGGTATCCAGCTCGCCAGCAACGGGTTGATCAGGTCGAACAGGCTAATGAACGCAATCAGTGTCGAGATGCCGATGACGATCCCGGGCACGATGATTGCGCAATAGGTCAGCGCATCGAACAGCAACCGCACTTTGGCGCTGGCACGTTGCAAACCGAACACCGCGAGCGTGCCGAACAGCGTGGCAATCACCGCTGAAGTGAAGGCAATGAACGCGCTATGGCCCAGCGCCTCCATGATGAACGGGTTGCCAAACGCGCGACCAAACCACTGCACCGAGCAGCATTCGAACGCCAGGCCACTGCGCCCGGCGTTGAAGCTGAACAGCACGATCAACGCGATCGGTGCGTAGAGAAACAGGTACAGCGAAGTCGAATAGCTGCGCAGCCACATGTCACAACCCTCCGTCGGCAGGGCGGCCGCCATAGCGCGCCACCAGTTTCAAATACACGCCGATGATCAGCAGCATCATCGCCACCAAGGTCATCGCCAGCGCGCTGCCGAAGGGCCAGTTGCGCGATTGCAGAAACAGGTCGACCAGTGCGTTGCCGACGAAGAACACTTTGCCGCCACCGAGAATGGCCGGGATCAGAAACTCACCCATCAACAGGATAAACACCAACATCACCCCGGTAATGATCCCGGGCGCGGAGAGTGGCAGGGTGATCCGCCGGAAACTTTCGAAAGCGCTGGCACCCAGGTCTGCCGAGGCTTCGAGCAGACGCTTGTCGAGTTTTTCCAGGCTGACGTAAATCGGAAACACCATCAGCGGCAAGTAGCCGTAAACGATGCCGATCAGCACCGCCCACGGCGTATTGATCAGCCGCACGTCTTCAAGGCCAAGGCTTGCGAGCAAGGCCGGAATGCCCTTGCCGCTGAGGATGAAAATCCAGGCGTAAGTGCGGATCAGGAAACTGGTCCAGAACGGCACAATCACCAGCGTCAGGAGTAGCGAGCGGTTCTTGCTGACCTTGACTGCCAGAAAATACGCCAGCGGGTAAGCCGCCACCAGGCACACCAGCGTGCCCAGCGGCGCCAGCATCAGCGTGTTATTGAACGCCGTGCCACGGGAACCGAGATTCAGGTAGTTGGCCAGCGTGAAGCCACCGGCGTAACCGCCCACGGCACTGCGCTCGCCGAAACTGAAGACCAGAATGATCACCAGCGGCATCAACAACAGCAGCAGGAACCACAAGGTCGAGGGCAAGAGCATCAGTAGGGTGATCCGCCGACCGAGGCTGCGCCGTTGGCGAACCTCGAACGACAGGGCATTGCCCGGCTGCACCGTTTGCGGGTGGGTGGTGGCGTTCATGGGGGACTCCTCATTGGCCATGGCCAGGCGATCAGGCGGACTTGAAGCGAGCCATCAGTTCGGCGCGCGCCGGACTGGTGAGCGTCGCCGCGGCACCGAATTCCAGAGGACTGAGCGCTTCGGCGGCCGGGTACATGATCGGATCGTCGAGCATGGCGGTGGGCAGCAACGCATCGACGCGTTTGTCGCCGCTCGGGTAGCCGTGGCTCAACACTTCGAGCTTGTTGTGCTGCGGATCGAGCAGGTAGTTGATGAAGGCGTAGGCCGCGTCCTTGTGCTCCGAGCTTTTGGGAATGGCAAAGAAGTCACTCCACAGTTCGCCCCCTTCCTTGCCCAGTTCGAACTGCATCTGCGCGTTGTCGCGGTGCAACTGAGAGGCATCGCCGGTCCAGGACATCGCCAGCCAGGCATCGCCGCTGCGCATTGACGGCTGGATGTCGGAGTTGATGGCGAACAGGTGCGGCTTGACCTCGATCAGCAGCTTTTCGGCATCGGCCAGTTCTTTCGGGTCCAGGGAGTTGAAGCTATAGCCGAAGCTTTTCAGCGCGTTGCCGATGGCGGTCAGTTGGTAGTCGTGAACCATCGTCCGGCCGCTGGCGGGGCCTTGAGCTGCTGCCCAGAATTCTTTCCAGCTGGCGGGGCCGTTCTTCAGTTTGCCGGCGTCGTAGAGCATGCCGGTAGTGCCCCAGTTTTTCGGCACCGCATACACCTTGCCGTCCACCGTTCCTTGGGCCATGAATTTTTGCTGGAACGCCGACGCCTCAAAGTTGGGAATGCGCGACAGGTCCAATGGTTCGATCAGGCCCAGGCTAACGTAAGTGCTGATGGTGTAGTTGGTCGGCACCAGTACGTCCCAGCCACTGCCACCGGCCTGCAATTTGGCAAGCATCTCTTCGTTGGAACCGAACACGCTCATCGAAACGCGCGCACCGGTGGTTTTGGCGAAGGTGTCGAGGTTTTCCTGGCTGTGGTAATTCGGCCAAGTCGCTAGCGACAGGCGATCGCCCAGCTTGGCCTGCTCGGCGGCCCCGGCGGTGGAGATCAGCAGGCCGGGCATGTTGGTTGCGACCACCGCTGCGGCAATTCCCAGGCCTGTGCGACCAAGGAACTCGCGGCGGCTGATCGAGCCGTTCTGCCAGCTACGCAGGGTTTTGATAAACGTCTTCTGGTCCATAGCACGCTCCACATTCGGTTGATCAAACGAATCGATGATTTACAACGCCATGGCCAGGCCATTGGCGTGATCCCAGCCGACGCTCACTGCAGCGCCGTGTTCGAATGCATTGGCGCCGTGATCCTGCTGGCGCGGCACACGCACGCAAACCACGCCAAAGGCTTGGGTGCGCACGCGGTATTCGGTGGAGTTGCCGAGGTAGATGCGGTCTTCCACGTGGCCTTGCAGCTTCACTTCTCGGGTCATGTCGGCGTTGGCGCTGGCGATGCTGATCAGCTCCGGGCGCACCGCGATGCAACCGGCGACGCCTGCGCTTAAGGCTTTGCCGGTGGGCGTCAGTGGGCTGGTCAGTTCCAGTCCTTGCTCTGTACGCAGCACAACTGAATCGCCCTGCATTTGGCGAACCGTGCCGTTGAACAGATTGGATTCGCCGATAAAGTCGGCCACGTAACGGCTGGCCGGCGCTTCATACAGTTGTTCCGGGGTGGCGGTCTGGATGATCGAACCGTTGTGCATCACGCTGATGCTGTCACTCATCGACAAGGCTTCTTCCTGATCGTGGGTGACCAGCACAAAGGTAATGCCGACTTCGCGTTGCAGGCGCAGCAGCTCGGATTGCATTTCCTTGCGCAGCTTGCGGTCCAGCGCCGCCAGCGGCTCGTCCAGCAGCAACACGGTCGGCTTGTTGACCAGCGCCCGGGCCAGGGCCACACGCTGCTGTTGGCCGCCGGAAAGTTCACTCGGCTTGCGTTGGCCGAAGCCGCTGAGGCGCACCATTTCCAACGCCTCATCAGCCATGCGCAGTTGGGTTTTTTTGTCGGGACGCGGGGTGCGATAACGCAGCCCATAGGCGATGTTCTGTGCCACTGTCAGGTGCGGGAAGAGGGCGTAATGCTGGAACACCATGTTCACCGGCCGTTCAAACGCCGGCACTCCGGCAACGTTCTTGCCCGACAGGCGCACTTCGCCGCTACTGGGCTGTTCGAAGCCGGCGATCATGCGCAGGGTGGTGGTTTTGCCGCAGCCGGAACCGCCGAGGAAGGAATGGAATGAGCCGCGGCGCACCGCGAAGTTTAGGCCATTGACGGCTGACACCTCGCCATAGCGTTTGACCACGTTGCAGAATTCGATATCGCTTGGCGAAGTGTCATTCACGCTGTTGTTCACGAGGTGGGCTCCCTTGCAGTGATGAATCAGTGCGTCGGGGGCCAAACTAGCAATCGGGGTTTTGCGCTGTATATATCCCTTGGGGGATAGAGTCGGTTTCAGGTGTCAGGCTTCGACGACCAGTTCCTGGCCGGTAAGGTCGCGGATAAACAGCCCGAGCAATTCGGACTGGCTGCCGATGCCGAGTTTGGCGTAGATGTTCTTGCGGTGAATCTTCACCGTGCCAGGACTGATGCCCAGTTGTTCGGCGACCGAGGCGCTGGAGTGACCGCGTAGCAGCAACTGGACAATCTCTTGTTCGCGGTGGGTGAGGATGTGCGCGCCGAACTGATCGAAGGCTTCGCGGATCTTGAAGTCCAGGTCCTGCGCCGGGCGCGGTTGCTGGGCTTGACGCAAACGCCAGGCTTCATTGATGACCTGTTCAACCACGGCCTGCGCGCACTCGATCAACTGCATCTCGTCACGACCAAAAGCACAGCTGGCGGTGGATCGCATCAACGACAGAACGGCCATGGCGCCGCGACCGAGGTCGACGAAAAACGCCACTTCTTCAGCCAGTCCGGTTTGCTGGTAATACGTCAGGTAATACTCGCCGAGGTAAAAGTGGTCGGGTGCGAACTGTCGCAAACGCCACAGTCCAGGCGCTTGCCCGCGAGTGCATGCCAGGTAGAACGGATCAAGTAAATAGGGCCCGCACTGATAGTCATCGACATACACCGCACGCTTGTCGGCTGCGAAGGTGTCGAACAGCGCCAACGGCCGATGATTGCCTTCGTAGACGAACAGAACGAAGTGATCGACCGGGCATATTTGCCGCAACCAGTGACTCAAGCCTGCTAACCGCGCATGCCCGGGAGGAAGGTCCAGTAAATGGGCAACACCGGCAGTCCAGAGTTTCAGTTCCTTGGGGCGCATGGCGGCTTCAAGCAGGATTGGATTGCGTTTAGATGCACAATTTGCGCCATGGCTGTTTTGGCCTTGCAGGGCGGGGCGCGTGATGTCGAGTCGTTGAAAAGACGCCCCGTAACAGGGCCGGATGTTACCGAGTGCTACAGGGTTGGTATCAGAAGTGATGGGGTCGGCCGCCCATGGGCCAGGCATTCGATCCCCGGCGGATCGGCCTCGGCATCGCCCATTCGGACTAGGCAGGGCTGACGTTTCTGTTGTGTGCCGCTGGCACCAAACTCGAAGGCCAGAGGGGTGTCGCTTCATGCGTGCCCCGCCTAACGAGCAGAAGGCGCCGCGATGGAGTTTTCATTCAGCGACAAACAGGAAATGATCCGCGCATCGGCCGAGGGCTTTCTCGCCGATGTCTCGGATTCTGCCGCCGTGCGAGCGGCGATGGTCAGCGAGCGAGGTTTTGACGAGGCACTCTGGCAGCGCCTGTGCCGCGAAATGTACTGGCCGGCGATTCATATTCCAGAAGCGTACGGCGGCCTGGGACTGGGCTTTGTCGAACTGTCGATTCTGCTGGAACAGATGGGCCGGCGCTTGCTGTGTTCGCCGTTCTTCGCCACCGCCTGCATGGCCACACCCGCGCTGTTGCTGGCCGCCAACGAACACCAAAAACAACGCTGGCTGCCGTTGATCGCCGACGGCAGCCTCACCGCTACGCTGGCCTTCAGCAGCGCCAGCGGCTGGGCGGCCAAGGATGTTCAGGCCACGGTGGTGACCGAGGGCGAGGGTTTTGTGCTTAACGGAACCCTTAATCATGTGCTCGACGGGCACAGCGCTGACGTCTTGATCATCGCCACACGGGTTCCCGGATCGACCGGCGAGGCGGGCATCAGCCTGTTCGCCGTGGACGCGGACTGGGCAGGGATCGAGCGTCAAATGTTGCCGACCATGGACCAGACCCGTCGTCAGGCACGGGTTCAGCTCAAGGGGCTGTACCTCAGCGCTGACTGCCTGCTCGGTGAGGCCAGTTTCCAGACGCTCAAACACCGTGCCGCCGACATGATGCTGCAGGTCGAATGCGCACGTTCGGCCAGTTATTACGCGGCCTGCGTGGCCCAGGAAGTCCTCGATCCTGAAGGCGATCCGCAGGTGGCCGCCGAGCTGCCGCTGGCGGCGGCGCTGGCCAAGGCGCACTGCTCTGAAACCTATTTCCACTGCGCGTCCTAGTCGATCCAGTTGCATGGCGGCGTTGGTTTCACCTGGGAATACGACCCGCACCTCTACTTCAAACGCGCCCGTGGCAGCGAAAGCTTTCTCGGGCTACCTGCCTGGCATCGCCAGCGGATTGCCGCAGTGATTCTTGGAGAGCAGCCATGAAAATCAGTTTCAGTGAGCAGGACGAGTGCTTCCGTCAGGAAGTGGCCGACTGGTTGAGCGCGAACCTGTGTGGTGAATTCGAGCCCCTGCGATTTCGGGGTGGCCCGGGTGATGGGCATATGTATCCGGGTGAACGCAAAGCCTGAGAACGCAAACTCGCCGAGGGCGGCTGGACCTGTGTCGGCTGGGCGCCGGAGCACGGTGGGCGTGGTCTGTCGATCAGCCAGCAAGTGATTTTCCACGAAGAGTACGCCCGCTCTGGCGGCCCGGGACGCCAGAGCGGGCATATCGGCGAAGGGCTGGCCGGGCCGACCATTGCCGCGTTCGGCACTGCCGAGCAGCAACAGCGCTTTCTGCCGGGCATCGTCAACGGCACGTCCTTCTGGTGCCAGGGCTATGCCGAACGGGGTGCGGGGTCCGACCTGGCCAACGTCAAGACCCGCGCGGTGCTTGATGAAGCCAGCGGCACCTGGGTGATCAACGGACAAAAAGTCTGGACCTCCCTGGCCCATGAGTCGGACTGGTGTTTTGTGATCGCCCGCACTGAACCGGGCAGCGCTGGCCATCGCGGCTTGTCCTTCTTGCTAGTGCCCATGGTCCAGACGGAGATTACCGTGCGGCCGATCGAGCAGCTCACAGGCACCTGCGAGTTCAACGAAGTGTTCTTCGATGATGCCTGCACCGACGCCGCCAATATTATTGGCGCGCCGGGCGAGGGCTGGAAGATCGCGATGGCGTTGCTCGGTTTTACACCCTGAGCACCTACATGGCCGCCTCGAAACTGGTGCAGGGCGGCAAGATCGGGCCAGAGTCTTCGACCAACAAAATCTTCTGGTCGGAACTCGATCAGCGCATGCACGACACCGCCATGAGCATTCTCGGCTTGCGTGGCGAGCTGCTGCCCGAAGCACCTGCTGCGGGCGACGTCGGCCATTGGCTGGAAGGTTTTCTGTTTTCCCAGGCCGGACCGATCTATGCCGGCACCAACGAGATCCAGCGCAACATCATTGCCGAACGCCGCCGCGTTTAATCGTGGCGCGCTGGGCTGTGCCGCGCAAATGCTGGGGCTGGCCAAGCGCATGGTCGACCTCGCGGTGGATTACACCTCTGAACGCAAACAGTTCGGCAAACCGGTGGGTTCGTTCCAGGCGGTCAAGCATCTGATGGCCAACGTCGCGGTGCAGATCGAGTTCGCCAAAGGGCCGCTGTATCGCGCCGCTTATGCACTGGCCGAGCAGCAACCGGGACAAGAAATGCTGGTGTCCCATGCCAAGTTGGCAACTTCGAAAGCAGGCATGCTCGCCGCGAAAAACACCATTCAGGCCCATGGCGCCATGGGTTACACCTGGGAAGTCGACCTGCATTTGTTCATGAAGCGCGCTTGGGCGCTGGACAAGGTCTGGGGTGACCGCGGCCATCATAAAGGGCGGATCCGCGCGGCGTTGTTCGACGGCAATCCAGCACTGGGTGCTGGAAAAACTTTCTGATGGCGACTGTGCCTGACGTCAACATTTACCCCGAGGTACTCCATGCCTGAAGCCTATGTTGTCGACGCCCTGCGCACGCCCACCGGGCGGCGCAAGGGTGGTTTGAGCCAGATTCATGCAGCCGATCTGGGCGCCCACGTCTTGCGTGCGCTGGTCGAGCGCAACGACATCCCCGATGACGATTACGACGACGTGATCTTCGGCTGTGTCGACACCATCGGCCCGCAGGCCGGGGACATAGCCCGCACCAGTTGGCTGGCCGCCGGCCTGTCGGAGGCGGTACCCGGCACCACCATCGATCGCCAGTGCGGTTCGACCCAGCAAGCGGTGCACTTTGCCGCCCAAGCGGTGATGAGCGGCACCCAGGATGTGGTCGTCGCCGGCGGCGTGCAAACCATGACCCAGATTCCTATTTTCTCAGCCATGATCGCTGCCGAACCACTGGGCTTCAGTGATCCGTTCAGCGGCTCCGAAGGTTGGGCCCGGCGTTATGGCGCACAACCGCCGACTCAATTCCGTTCGGCGCAGATGATTGCCGAGAAGTGGGGGCTGTCCCGCGAACAACTGGAAGCCTATTCACTGGAGTCCCATCAGCGGGCATTGCGG